>NZ_CP121194.1:0-673073 GCF_039993895.1 Edaphobacter paludis | reverse complement strand
GGACGGCTATAGAACATGTGCCCACCAGGATATTCCTTGACCTGCACCCGAGTCGGATCTCCCATCACCGGCATCTGATCGACGGTAAGCACCGAACCCATGAACGGGCAAGAGAGATCGTTCCATCCATGGACAATCAGCACATGCATCTTAGGATCGTTCGCCACCGACTCTCGAAGCTGTTCGACCGATCCCTTCCGCAGCTCATCGCCGCCGTCCCATAGCCGGTTGACATCCATACTCAGCGCCTCGTAGCGCGCGTCCGTCTTCCAACCTACCGTCTGGGTCACAAAGTTGACCATCGCCGTGGTCGTCGGCGCGACGATGCTTTCGAGAATAGGATCATTGCTGCGCTGATCCGGATCGTTTGGAAACGGGTCCCACGCTGTGACGTTTGGATCATAGCGGCTGCCCAGTTTTCCTTCGGAGCGATAGACCTCGCGCAGATAAGCCTGCGTCTCCAGGCGTCCGCCGGCGCGCTTCACGAAGACAGGATCGAGTCCGGTAAGCTCGGTCACATGCTGAATCATCTGCTGCGTCGCCGCCGGATCGGACCGGCCTTTCAACAGCGCTGCGGCGTAGTCGCTGCGAGTGTAGGCGATGACTGGAGCCATGGCTTCGGCCGTCAGCGTGTGCTCTCGCTCCATGTGGGCGGCGACGATCGAAGGCAGCGTCATCATCCAGGGCAGCGGAGAGAGGTCGCCGTTGTCTTCGACGGTGGGGTTCAAATACGGCGAGACCAGAACGACGCCGTTCAGGGCCACGCCAAGCTGTGTTTGCAGATAGTGCGTCACACGCGGGCCGCGAAAGCCTCCGTAGCTCTCGCCGACGAAATACTTGCGTGAATTCAGACGTCCGTTCTTTACCAGCCAGTCGTAGACCATCCGCGAGAGATATTGGATGTCGGGAACCGTGGTGTAAAAGAGCTTTTTGGTCTCGGCCTCAGAGACGAGGGAGCGGCTGTAGCCGGTGCCGATGGGATCGATGAAGACCAGATCGGTGAAATCGAGCCAGGTGCCGGGGTTGTCCTTCAATGTCGCCGGATCGGACGGGCTGTCACCCTCGCCGCCAAACGCGACCCGCTTCGGGCCAATCGCTCCGAGGTTGAGATAGACCGACGAAGCACCGGGGCCGCCGTTCATCGCGAAGGTGACGGGGCGGTCTTTCCCCTCCACGGTGTACGCCGTGTAGACGACTTCGCCGACCTTTTTGCCCTCTTTATCGTTCACAGGAAGCGTTCCCACCGTGACCGTATAGTGCAGAGGCTTGCCATCAAGCTCCATCGTCTGCTCCACATGAGCATCCGCAGGCAAAGGAGCGAATTCCGGCTTGGGCTCCGCCGGTTTGGCCGGAGCAGGTTTCGCATCGGGCGCGCTCTGGGCTCGGGCGGCGGGCAACAAAATCAGGGTTGAGGCAAACGCGAGACACATCGCAAATCTGGACGCAGAATAAACTCGTGACGAGATCATCTAATAACCATACACAGGGCTGATTTTTAGTACGACAGTTCGGGTTTCAAGGACGATTGATCTCACACTGGAGGGTGACGTTCTAAACTGGCAGGACACATCCGGCAGCAGCCGCAGGCCCACATCGCACTTCAAGGAGACAACTTCATGCGCATAACCATTGGCCTACTGGCCTTAGCCACCTTCGCAGCCGCGCCCGCATTCGCCAAATCCAGTAACAAGCTGGTTGTACCCATCAAGACCAGCGCGGGACAGGATGCCGGCACGGCCACCTTCCGCCAGCTCAAGGACGGCAAGCTCTCCATCAAGCTCAACCTCAAGAACCTTCCCTTTGGCGAGCACGCCGTCCACATTCACGAGCACCCGGTCTGCACTCCGCCGGACTTCAAGAGCGCCGGAGGCCACTTCAACCCGGCGGGCAAGAAGCATGGAACGATGAACCCGGAGGGCCACCACAACGGCGATCTGCCGCAGAACGTCTCCATCGGTGAAGACCACATGGGCTCGATCAGCTTCAAGGTTGCCGATCTTTCCATGACTCCGGGCGAGGCCAACAACATTCTTGCGGGCACGGCCATCGTGATCCACGAGAAGGCAGATGACATGAAGACCGACCCCACGGGCAACGCCGGTAACCGGATAGCCTGCGGCGTGATCTCCATGCCCACGCCCTAACTGGCAGCCAGCAGCCGCAAAGGGGATCCCCCCGGGGGGTACTTTTTGATAAAGTCTCTGGATTCAATGATCTGGAGTGGATGATCTTCGCAAAGTATTCATTGCAAACGAGTTAGTGTCTAAAGTCTTGCATCTAAATAAGTTAGGCCCAGCAATGGTCGCTGGGCCTGACTTATTTCTTTTCTGCTTCGAGTTTAACAAATGGAGTGAAACTGATTTGCAGAATCTGTAGATTTATTTTCAGGAAGGTAAGGTTCTTGTTTTGCGAAGCTTACAAACACCATGCCAAGTCTCTCAACATCCTCCGGGACTTGACAGCATTCTGAGGCACTGCACGGGAGATCGACTTGTCCGTTGCCGCAGTCCGTTCATGCCAGTGAGAGGACATCAAGCTGCGCTGAACTAAATAAGGCGCCGCCATGTTGAACTACTGTGAATGCCGTTGCGTACAGGCATCCATGGGCGTTCTGCACATTGCGATTCCAGTGCCGGGCCGGACTGTCGGACGTAGATCGATGCCTCGCACAGTGTCCCATTCCGGGCACGGAACCTTACATCAAAACGCCTCGACGCCTGCACCACGAGGTACACTTCTTCCACCACTTAAGACGTCAGAGGCAATATTGGAGCGCACACCCGAGCAGGAAGCCGCGCAGGAAGCTGTCGCCAAACTGGTTCGCCAGTGCATGGCCGGCGACTCGCATGCCTGGCAGCAGCTCGTAACCTCCCAGCACCGGCGTATCTATGCCATCTGCTACCGCTTCACCGGCTCCAGCACGGACGCAGAAGACCTGACCCAGGACGTCTTCCTGAAGCTCTACAAAAATCTCTCCAGCTTCGACACGCAGAAAGGCAGCTTTCAGACGTGGATTACGACGCTGGCGCGCAACCTGCTAGTCGACCACTTTCGGCGGACGCGGCTGGATCGTGCCAGCGACTCGCTGGACGTCAGCTTCGACGGCGAAGATGGCAGCCCGACGATGGGTGATCGTCTGGCCGATAACCGCCCCTCGCAGGAGCAGTACGTCGCCTCGATGGAGCTGAAAAACCAGATACAGTGCGCACTTAAGCAGCTCTCGCCGGAGCTTCGCGAAGCCGTTATTTTGCGCGATCTGGAAGATATGGATTACAAGGAGATAGCACAGGTCCTCCGCATTCCTGAGGGCACTGTCAAAAGCCGCATCAGTCGCGGCCGCGGGGAACTTGCAAAGCTTTTACAGCGTATAGAAAGACAGTAATGGAGTTGATAGAAAGGCAGGTGATGTAAGTGGCAGACTTCAACCAATTTGGCAGCGCACAGCCCCCTCAGACGGGTGAATCTGAGCACTGCGCCCAGTGCGAGGCAATGCTCGCCGACGCGCTCGACGGCACGCTCTCCGCAGCGGACCAGGCAGCCTTCGATCTGCACATGATTTCCTGCTCCACTTGCAGCGACATGCTTGCCGACGCCAAGCGAGGTGCGGACTGGCTGGCGATGCTGAAGTCGCCCCGGCCTGAGCCTTCCGCGGCGCTGCTGGAGCGCATTCTTGCCCAGACCTGCAACGCCCAGCCTGCGAGCCAACCCCAGCTTGTAGCCGGCAAACAGAGATTGGGCCATGGTCTGTGGCAGCCCAGCACTCTTCTGGGGCATGGCGGCCCGATGCCGGTTGCTGCGATGCGACCTGCGGGGACGTACGGCTCCAGCAATGTTCTGCCCTTCCGCAGCCGTCTCGCTGCAGGTTTCGGTCTGCGCTCGATCGGCCAGACGCTACTGCAGCCCCGACTGGCGATGACCGCCGCCATGGCTTTCTTTTCTGTTGCGCTTACGTTGAACATTACCGGCGTTCGCGTCAGCCAGTTGCACCTCAGCGACCTGCGGCCTTCGAGTATCAAACGCAATCTCTATGAGGCGAATGCGCACGTTCTTCGCTACTACGACAACCTGAAGGTCGTCTACGAGCTCGAGTCCCGGGTTCGCGATCTGCAACGCTCGAGCAATAACGACGCGCCCTACATCGCGCCTGCCCCGGCTGTTGAACAGGACCAGCAACCAAGTAAAACGCAGCCCGGCAGTCAGCAGAAAGACGACCAGCAACCGGCAAGTCCAAAATCGGATTCCAAACAGTCCCACTCCAAACCCGGTCCCGGCTCCAGCCGCCGCGAAACTTCAAGCGGTAATGTGCAGTTCGCCGAGTCATTGCAACGGCCAGACTCCGTCCCCGCCACCCAGGCTTTTGTTGTCTTTACTCCCAGTATTTTGAAGTACCTGCAGGAAGGGGAATTAGTATGAACTGCGCCAACCATCCTGATCGTGAACGAATTGCATTCTGCCAGAACTGCGGCAAACCCCTGTGCCAGGAGTGCACCCGCACTGTCGGCTCAGCGGTCTTCTGCGAGCCCTGCCTTGTCGCCAAATTAGCCGGAGCGAATGCTCCTAACCCCGCTGCCGGTCCCATCCCCGGCGCGACTTATCCTGTTGACGGAACGATCCCTCCGCCGCCGGCAGTGGACGAGCCGAATCCCGGCCTCGCTGCACTGCTGGGCTTTATCCCCGGCGTGGGCGCGATGTACAACGGCCAGTATGCCAAGGGAATTGTGCATCTGATCGTCTTTGCCGTCCTGGTGAGCCTGGCGGGAGAAAATGGTATCTTCGGTCTTTTCATCGCCGGCTGGGTCTTCTATCAGGTCATCGAAGCTCATCACACCGCGCAGGCGCGCCGCGACGGCACGCCGCTGCCCAATCCCTTTGGGCTGAATGATCTGGGCGAACGTCTCGGCTTCGGCAAGGCGTGGCCGGGTGGAATACACGGAGGCATGAGCGGACAGACATCGGCCTCAGCGCCAGATGCGACAGTACCCCCAGTCGCAGGCTATCCGCCGCCTGCGCCGGGGTATCCGCCTTACACTCCTCCTCCCCCAACTCCGAGTTGGGACGCACCGTGGGAGAACTATGTGGCGCCGGGAACACCCTTCGTCGGTGCGGCTACCCCTCCGGCGGATCTCAATCCTCCCTATAGCGGCAACCGCTTCCCCACAGGCGCGATCTGGCTGATTGCCCTCGGCGCAATCTTTCTTATCGGCAACTCCGGACTGTTCCACGGCCACTCGATCCACTGGTTTGTGCCGCTGCTGCTGATCGGGTTCGGCGTGTGGCAGTTCGTTCGCAAGATGACGGATACCGGATCGATTGCCGATGACGGGACGGCCGCCTACAAGTTTCGTCTCTTCCATGCCCTCCGCGGCTCAATCTGGATCATGCTGGTCGGTGTGCTCTTTCTGCTGGACAGCTCTCATATCCTCTCCTGGGGGAGAAGCTGGCCGCTATTCATCATCGTTGCGGGCGTCATGGCGGTTTTGCAACGGGCTGCGTTCAGCGCAGCCGCTGCGGCTCCTTACCCCTATCCCTATCCGGCCGCGCCGCCGCCGGGGCCTGTGCCAACGACGACGACCTCGGTCGTTCCTTCCAACACGCACGACCAGGAAGGGAAATAAGCCATGGCCACCAATCCTCCACCCTACCCGCCGCCAGGGCCTCCCTATGGCAATGACTGGAAGTATCAACGCCGCGTGATGAAGGAACAGGCCCGGATGCAGCGCGATATGTTTCGCGCCCAGGCAGCCGCGTACCGCAACCGGACCCGGGGCATGCGGCATGGCTCCATCGTCGGGCCAATCATCATCATCACCATCGGTGTTGTATTTTTGCTGGTTCAGATGGGCCGCCTTGACGGCCATCAGGTATGGGAGTGGTACGGTCATTGGTGGCCGGTCCTGCTCATCGGCGCTGGCATCGTGATGTTTGGGGAATGGGTGTATGACCGCTACAGTCAGACCGATCCCTCTCACCCTGTCTATCGCAGCGGCATGGGCGGCGGAGTGTTTTCCCTGCTTCTGCTGCTTGTGATCGCCGGCGTGATCTTCAGCGGGTTTCAGCATGGCTCTGGAACCATGTTCGAGCATAGCTTTGGCATCAATCAAAACGACCTCGATCAGTTTCTCGGCGATAAACATGAGAGCGATCAGTCCCTCACCGAAGCCCTTCCAGCCGGCGACGCCATCTCTATCGATAACCCGCGCGGCGATGTCTTCATCTCCGGAACCAGCGATGACAACCAGATCCACGTCGCCATGCACAGGGAGATCTATAGCCGCTCCGACTCCGACGCCGACCGCAAGGCACAGCAACTCAACCCGCAGATTAATACCAATGGCAATATCCTTACGCTTGCCGTGCCTCGTCTGCCTGGAGGCCGCGCGGATTTGACGATCACTACACCTCCGGCTGCCGCCGTCAATGTAACCGCCAACCACGGCGACGTGCATGTCAGCTCCATCAAGGCCACGGTGTCGGTCACTGCGAATCATGGAGACGTCGAATTGAGCGCCATCACGGGCGCTGTCTCGGCGCATATCAACAATAGCGATTCGTCTCTCTCGGCCCATAGTATTACCGGACCGCTCATCGTCGAAGGCCGCGGCCAGGACCTCACCCTCTCCGATCTCAGTTCGCCGGTCAGTATCAATGGCGATTTCTTCGGATCTACTCACCTCGAACACATCCGCGGATCGATCAAGTTCCACTCGACGCGCACGGACATGCAACTCGGCCGCCTCGATGGCGAGGCAGATATCAGCAACAATGCCGACCTTTCCGCCAGCGAAGTCGTCGGGCCGCTTACGCTCAGCACACGGAGCCGGAATGTGACGCTTGATCGTATCGCGGGGAATGTCTCGGTCACCAATAGCAATGGCTTTGTAAATGTCACTAGTGCTCCGCCGCTGGGCGATGTGACGATCGAGAATCGCAACGGCGATGTCACCCTCACCGTTCCCGAGCACTCCAGCTTTTCCATCGACGCTCAAACCACGGACGGCGACTTGGACAATGATTTTTCGCTCTCCACCCAAGGCACCGATACCCGTAAAAACTTTACCGGCACGATTGGCAACGGCGGCTCCACTCTCCGCCTGACCACCAGCCACGGTAACGTCTCACTCAAAAAGTCCACCGTTCTGCCACTCCCTCCCACTCCACCTGCACCGCCCAAGCTAACCCTGGTTCCGCCAGAGGCAAGAAGCGCGATCGAAGGAGCGCAGGCGCAGGCAAAAGAAGCGGAGCGCACTGCCGCTGCAGAGATCAAGGCAGCCAAAGCCCAAGCGAACGAGGCGGCGGCACAGGCAAAGCGTGAGGCGAAACAGAAATCCAACTCCTCAGCCAATAGCTCTCACCAATAAATAGCCTGAAGGTCTATTGCGCTTCAACTCGTCGGGCGAACCACCGCAATGACTTGATTGAAGTCAACGGCGCGCCTCGGTTTGGCAACTTGCACGCCTATCATTGAGTGAAAACGAAAGATTCAACCGCAATAGCAGCCCCGGGCAGCTCGCACAACACCCTCGCTACATCGCGGCATGTCGATGTCCCGGTGATGGAATGGACTGTGCACAGCACCGATCGCCAAGAGAGTGGTCGCCTTTCAACCGAGACAGGATAAGCGGTGAGCCTTTTTCTAGTGATAAGCCGCCATTTGCCGGACCCCACGCATCCAGCATTAGTCTCTCTGGGCACCTCTGGGGATCCCGCCCACCTCCTCTTCGCTCGGAAAGTGACGGAATTTTCAGTCACGCCAAACTCCTCACAAGCATTGTGATTCAAAGCCGCCGACCAAGGGGTCTATCCTTTAGCTGTGAAGTTTCAAGAGGTTGTCCATTCGATCTGACTGCGAGAAGCTGATTCTGCGACGAATCAGTGTTCCCGGAGGGATCTAATGGACTATCACCAGAATGCCCGATTGACGGTTTATAGTCGAGAGTTGTTGCGCAGAGGGTTATTGAGCAGGGGCTGACGTTGAAGCTGGCCGCGGCCAGCTTCAACGTCACAGCGAAGACGGCAGCCAAGTGGGTGCGCCGGTGCCGCGAGTTCGGGGCAACCGGTCTAGGCGATCGATCCTCGCGTCCGCGGCGATGCCCACGCGCCACTTCTTCTCTTCTCATAGAAAAGGTTTTGGCGCTTCGCCGGCTGCGATACAACGGCTGGCCGATCGCTCGCGCTCTGGGTTTGAGCCGCGCGACGGTCAGCCGCATCCTCTGCCGGGCGACATGAACCGCCTGCGCTCCCTCGATCCTCCGCCACCGGCCGTGCGCTATGAGTACCGGCGGCCCGGCGACCTCATCCACTTCGATATCAAGCGCCTGGCCCGCATCGTCAAGCCCCGGCCATCGCGTCCAAGGCGACCGCACCTGCGAAACCCGCGGCGCAGGCTACGAATACCTGCACATCGCCATCGACGATCACAGCCGCATCAGCTTCGCCGCCATCCTGCCCGATCAGACCAGTGCCTCGGCCCAACTGTTCTTCCGCATGACCGGCCTTTACTACTCTCGCTTCGGCTTCTCCTGCCGCCGTGTCCTTACCGACAACGGTCCCTGCTATCGCGACGGAACCTTCCGCAGGGTGCTCCACCGTCAACACATCCGGCACCGCTTCACCCGTCCTACATCCCACGTACCAACGGAAAGGCAGAACGCTTCATCCAGACCGCACTGCGAGAGTGGGCTTATGCCCGCTCCTATCAGAACTCCGCAGCTTCCCATTCAGCCCTGAACAGGAACAATCTCTTGAGCCACCACAGCTAAAGATGAAACTCCGCATCCGCCGTGGCCAGATTGTGAGAAGGCTACAGACAGTAAAAAGCCCCATCCTCGAAAGGATGAGGCTTCTATATTATGCCGGCGATCACCTAATCTCCCACACACTTACGCGTGCAGTACCATCGGCCCAACGAGGCTTAACTTCCGTGTTCGGGATGGGAACGGGTGTGACCCTCGCGGTAAACTCACCGGCAAAGTTTTGAAATTTCGCTCTCGCGATCTTCCACAACTGAATAGATTGGGTTTTAGACGTTTGTTACTTGTTGCGTAGTTTCCAAAAGATATAACTACAAAGCTTGTATTGAATGACTCCAGAACAGTGGACTTTCTCACTGCGTAGAGTAAATTCTATGGACAAGCCGAACGGGCGATTAGTACTGGTAAGCTACATGCATTACTGCACTTCAACATCCAGCCTATCAACCAGGTGGTCTTCCTGGGCCCTTCATTTCCCTTTTGGGTTGGGAGATCTCATCTTAGAGCGTGCTTCCCGCTTATATGCATTCAGCGGTTATCACAACCGAACTTCGCTACCCAGCCGTGCCCTTGGCAGGACAACTGGAACACAAGAGGTTCGTCCATCCCGGTCCTCTCGTACTAAGGACAGCCCTCTTCAAATCTCCTACGCCCACAGCAGATAGAGACCGAACTGTCTCGCGACGTTCTGAACCCAGCTCACGTACCACTTTAATCGGCGAACAGCCGAACCCTTGGAACCTTCTACAGCTCCAGGATGTGATGAGCCGACATCGAGGTGCCAAACCGAAGCGTCGATATGAACTCTTGGCTTCGATCAGCCTGTTATCCCCGGCGTACCTTTTATCCGTTGAGCGATGGCCCTTCCATACAGAACCACCGGATCACTAAGGCCTGCTTTCGCATCTGCTCGACTTGTAGGTCTCGCAGTTAACCACACTTATGCCTTTGCACTCGACGGTCGATTTCCAAACGACCTGAGTGTAGCTTCGCGCGCCTCCGTTACAATTTAGGAGGCGACCGCCCCAGTCAAACTACCCGTCTTACTATGTCCCTCTCCCGGATTACGGGAGCAGGTTAGAATCACAACACTCGCAGGGTGGTATCTCACCGTTGGCTCCACCGAACCCAAAAGTCCGGTATCAAAGCCTCCCACCTATCCTGCGCAGCAAGAGCCGTAACTCATAGTAAAAGTATAGTAAAGGTGCACGGGGTCTTTTCGTCTAGCTGCGGGTAACCGGCATCTTCACCGGTACTACAAGTTCGCCGAGCAACTCGTTAAGACAGTCGAACGATCGTTACTCCATTCGTGCAGGTCGGAACTTACCCGACAAGGAATTTCGCTACCTTAGGACCGTTATAGTTACGGCCGCCGTTCACCGGGGCTTCAGTTCAAAGCTTCGAGCTTGCGCCCTAACCTCTCCCTTTAACCTTCCGGCACCGGGCAGGAGTCAGCCCCTATACGTCGTTTTTGACTTTGCAGAGACCTGTGTTTTTGTTAAACAGTCGCCGTTCGCGTTTCACTGCGGCCACTTAGGGCTTGCACCCCAGTGGCGACCCTTCTCCCGAAGTTACGGGTCTAATTTGCCGAGTTCCTTAACAAGCTTTCACTCGAGCGCCTTTGGATATTCTCCTCGTCTACCTGTGTCGGTTTGTGGTACGGTTCCCAATCCCTCTCCTTAGAGGTTTTTCTTGGCAGCATGAAATCAGCAGCTTTCAGCCATACGGCTTACTGCTTTACGCCTCACTGTTAAGTCTCTCCGGATTTGCCTAGAGAAACCAGCTTACGCGTATCGAACCCCATAGCCATAGGAGGTCCTGCTTATCCTTCTGCGTCACCCCATCGTATAACGAGGTATTGGGAGGTCCGGAATATTAACCGGATTTCCATCGTCTACGCCTTTCGGCCTCGACTTAGGGACCGCCTAACCCTGAGCGGATTAACCTTCCTCAGGAAACCTTAGACTTTCGGCGTGAAGGGTTCTCACCTTCATTATCGCTACTTATGCCGGCAGGGTCTCTTCTCTAATGTCCACGTATCTTCCCAGTTACGCTTCATCCACGAGAGAATGCTCTCCTACCACGCACATCTAAAAGATGTGCATCCGCTGCTTCGGTATACAGTTTTAGCCCCGTTGTATTGTCGGCACCGGACCTCTTGACCAGTGAGCTATTACGCTTTCTTTAAAGGATGGCTGCTTCTAAGCCAACCTCCTGGCTGTCTGAGAGTTCCGACTTCCTTTCCCACTTAACTGTAATTTTGGGACCTTAGCAGGCGGTCTGGACTGTTTTCCTTTTGACTGTGAAGCTTAGCCCCCACAGTCTGACTGCCGGGCTGGTTGTAATTGGCATTCGAAGTTTGATTGGATTCAGTAAGCCGGAAAGCCCCCTAGTCCATCCATGTCTCTACCACCAATCCAAATCACCCGACGCTAGCCCTAAAGCTATTTCGGAGAGAACGAGCTATCACGGAATTTGATTAGCCTTTCACCCCTACCCTCAGCTCATCCGAGCTTTTTTCAACAAACACCGGTTCGGTCCTCCAATGGGTGTTACCCCATCTTCAACCTGGCCAAGGGTAGATCATCCCGCTTCGCGTCTATTCCTGCCAACTTATCGCCCTATTCAGACTCGCTTTCGCTGCGGCTCGCTCACGCTTAACCTTGCTGACAAGAATAACTAGCCGGCTCATTATGCAATAGGCACGCGGTCAGACATTCCCTTACGGGCATAGTCCTCCCACTGCTTGTAGGCACACGGTTTCAGGTACTTTTCACTCCCCTCAATGGGGTGCTTTTCGCCTTTCCCTCACGGTACTGGTTCACTATCGGTCAGAAACGAGTATTTAGCCTTACGGGATGGTCCCCGTGGATTCAAGCAGGGTTTCTCGTGCCCCGCCTTACTCAGGTACCTGCTTCGAGTCTGGATCGTTTTCGCCTACGGGTCTGTCACCCTCTTTGGATCTCCTTTCCAGAAGATTCAGCTAACAACCAGATTGGTAACTCTACTTTTGCAGGCCCTACAACCCCCGATACACCGAAATGCAACGGGTTTGGGCTGTTCCGAGTTCGCTCGCCACTACTATCGGAATCGAGGTTTCTTTCTCCTCCTGGAGGTACTGAGATGGTTCACTTCCCTCCGTTCGCCTGTTCCTACCTATGAATTCAGTAGGACATACCTAGGTTTTACCTAGGTGGGTTTCCCCATTCGGAAATCTCCGGATCAACGCGTGTGTGCCGCTCCCCGAAGCTTATCGCAGCTTGCCGCGTCCTTCATCGCCTGTTTCTGCCAAGGCATCCACCGTGCGCCCTTAGTAGCTTGACCATAGAATTTACTCGCACGCAGCAGAGTGAAAACCTCTGCAACATAGAGCAATCTACGTTTGATATATAGTCCACGCCTGTGTCGTACAGTCCTTCATCTCAACTTGCGAGAATCAGACCGGTAACACGAAAATTATTCTAAAGACACTCAATACTGATTGACAGCTTTCTTCGGAAACTACCCGAAGACATGCTGCTCAGCCTTGTAGTTATATTTACCCAATCTATTCAGTTGTCAAAAATCATGAGCGAATCGTATTGCTACGTTGTCGCATCGCACCCTTAGGCGGCTTGAACATTCCTGCTCAAGGTTCAACCTCGCTCTTTATCTAAGAGCAGAGGCTCAACCTCAAGCAGACATCGCTTGGTGAAACCTCTATCGAGTAGTTATGGTGGAGCTGAACGGGATCGAACCGTTGACCCCCTGCTTGCAAAGCAGGTGCTCTCCCAACTGAGCTACAGCCCCATGGCTACAAGTCTAAACCAGACTCGTAGTTGAGATAAAGGTGGTGGGCCTGGGTAGATTCGAACTACCGACCTCACCCTTATCAGGGGTGCGCTCTAACCAACTGAGCTACAGGCCCGACTCTACAGCATCGAACCCGAAGGCGTGATGCGCAGGCTGCTCTGTTGTTGATTCATAAAGAATCAAAAATCGAGCTCTCTCGAAAGGTTTCGAGGACACAGTTGAACGTGCATGGCAGCTACGCCGCCATTGACCATCGGTGTTGACAGATATCGAAAAAAAGAAGGTTTAGTTCAGGCTCATCTACAATCACCGAAGCGCTTGCAGATGGTTCTTGGCAACGTCACTATCAACTCAATCTAATCGCAAAATTAGATTGCCTGCAATCGCAGGGCGCTGAAGTGTGCCAAGACGTTCTCTTTTAGAAAGGAGGTGATCCAGCCGCAGGTTCTCCTACGGCTACCTTGTTACGACTTCACCCCAATCATGAATCACACCTTGGGCGGCTGCTTCCTTGCGGTTAGCGTACCGACTTCTAGTGCAACCCACTTTCGTGATGTGACGGGCGGTGTGTACAAGGCCCGGGAACGTATTCACCGTGGCATGCTGATCCACGATTACTAGCGATTCCAGCTTCATGGAGTCGAGTTGCAGACTCCAATCCGAACTGAGGCCGGCTTTTTCCGATTAGCTCACCCTCGCGGGGTTGCAGCGGTTTGTACCGGCCATTGTAGCACGTGTGTAGCCCTGGACATAAAGGCCATGAGGACTTGACGTCATCCCCACCTTCCTCCCCGTTATCCGAGGCGGTTTCGTCAGAGTGCTCAACTAAATGGTAGCAACTGAAGATAAGGGTTGCGCTCGTTGCGGGACTTAACCCAACATCTCACGACACGAGCTGACGACAGCCATGCAGCACCTATATACATGTCTATTGCTAGACGCCGACGTTTCTGCCGGATTCATGTACATTTCGAGCCCAGGTAAGGTTCTTCGCGTTGCGTCGAATTAAACCACATGCTCCACCGCTTGTGCGGGCCCCCGTCAATTCCTTTGAGTTTCAGCCTTGCGACCGTACTCCCCAGGCGGATTGTTTATCGCGTTAGCTTCGACACGGCAGGATTGGGTACCTGCCACATCAAACAATCATCGTTTAGGGCTAGGACTACCAGGGTATCTAATCCTGTTTGCTCCCCTAGCTTTCGTGCCTCAGCGTCAGTTATGGTCCAGTGAGCCGCTTTCGCCACAGGTGTTCCTTCCGATATCTACGCATTTCACCGCTACACCGGAAATTCCACTCACCTCTCCCATACTCAAGCCCGGCAGTTTCTTATGCAGGCTTCGGGTTGAGCCCGAAGATTTCACACAAGACTTGCCAAACCGCCTACGCACCCTTTACGCCCAATAAATCCGAACAACGCTTGCCCCCCTCGTATTACCGCGGCTGCTGGCACGAAGTTAGCCGGGGCTTCTTCTATAGGTACCGTCATTATCTTCCCTATCGAAAGGAGTTTACATCCCAAGGGATTTCATCCTCCACGCGGCGTTGCTGCGTCAGGGTTTCCCCCATTGCGCAAAATTCCCCACTGCTGCCTCCCGTAGGAGTCTGGACCGTGTTTCAGTTCCAGTGTGTCCGTGCGCCCTCTCAGGCCGGATACAGATCATCGTCTTGGTGGGCCATTACCCCGCCAACTAACTAATCTGCCGCGAACTCCTCTCCAAGCGCATTGCTGCTTTGACTCGTAAGTATTATGCGGTATTAGCTAAGATTTCTCTCAGTTATTCCCCACTCGGAGGTAGATTATTCACGTGTTACTCACCCGTGCGCCACTTTACTCAGGTATTGCTACCCTTTCTCGTGCGACTTGCATGTGTTAGGCACGCCGCCAGCGTTGATTCTGAGCCAGGATCAAACTCTCGTTTAATCTTGGTTTGCTTGCCATCCATCGACAGGGGTCGGGATGGTTCAAGCGCCCCCGGTGCTCGAAAGACCGGAGGTTTATAACTAGTGAGAATGACTAAACCAAATTTCGTATCATCTCACGACTGGCACGTTCAACTATGTTGTCAAAGATCCTGACTGCATCCACCTAAGCGGGCAGCTTTGGATCAAGGACGAAATCGGCATAAGCCAGATTTGTGTCCTCGAACTTGATGCGCTGTTGTCGTCTGTATTTGCTGCTTACCTTGGCTTCTCTATTTCTTACTGGCTTTGTGTCAGCCTTTTAGAGTACCGCTCGGCAGCGTTTGACGTTTTAGCGAACTTTCTAAGATTATCGAAGTTTCAAGCTTCTGTCAACTTCTTTTTTTTAGCTTTTTTCGAGTTTTACTTCAACCTCGAAAAGCCTCAAACGAATCTTATTCGCACAGCACAAATATCTCAAAACATCCTAACGATCACAATGCGATCGCGGAGCACTCAGCTCCTGAACTATTGAATTGCAGTGGCTTGGGTTTGGTTACCGGCTGGCCATTAGCTCGTTGCCGATCAAACACTTGGACTGCGCTCCATCATCCCTTTGTTACACGCTCATGTTGTTGCTAGAGCTAAGGTGAGAAGCTTTTGTTTCTTACTGCCTATTCAGAGTACCGTGCTTTTCAATTCCTTGCAAGCACTGTGTTTCTGCGCTTTTCAGTTCTTTGTAAGCACTGCGTTTCTGCGACTTCCTGAGATTAGCAGTGCGTTCCGCTTCATGCAACCTTTTCTCCTGTTGAAAACTCGGCTTTCCTGTAGAAAACCAGCTTATCCCCAGTAAAGACGGGGCCTTAAGAATTCTGAAACATCTTGTTTTTTTTGCCTGGTAGACAAAAAACCACACTCTCAAGCTAGAATCCCCATCATGGAACCTACAGAAATGCAGGAGTTCACCAAGCAACTCCATGAAGCAAACGAAGAAAAGGGTGAATCCCTCACCCATATTTCGCTGGCAATCTCCATTCTCGCCGTCCTCGTTGCTATGGTCACGGTTCTCGGGCACCGCAGCCACACCGAGGCGATTCTCATGCAATCCCGTGTCGCCGACCAGTGGAACCTCTACCAGGCCAAGAAAATCCGCATGGATAGCCTCTCCGTGACCGTCGACCTCATCCAGCTGCAATCCTTTGCCAGTTCCCCTGGCGCAGTGGCCAAATTGCAGGAATATAAAGCCCACATTGCGAAATGGAAGACGGACCTCGCCGAAGAACAGGAAAAGGCCCATGAATACGAGCAAGAGGTCAGCCTGGCGGAACGACGGGCCTCACATTACGATCTCGGCGAAGCCCTACTCCAGATTTCGGTCGTCCTCTCCTCCATTACGCTTTTCACGCGGCGCCGATCCTACTTCTATCTCGGCCTCACAATTGGGGCCATCGGTATGGTTGTCGCCGCTCTGGGCTTGCTCGTCCACTAACTAAAGCGGTTCACGTCCATTCCCAGCGTGAACTTCTCTCCGTGGGTTTGCAGTTCCTCCCAGGTCACCTCGCGGCCGGTGTAAGCGGCCATACGGCCCAGCATGCAGCTCTGCGCTGTCTCCACGCCGGCGGCAATCTGGTTGTGGAATTGTCCTGAGGTAATGCTCTCGATAAAGCTACGGTCCTTTTCGCGGTCCGCCAATGCGAGGTTGTCCTTGAACTCCCCGTTGGCAGCGAATTTACCCGGCTCCGTTGGCGCGGCGGCTGCATCCTGCCACGACCATGCCGATCGGCCAAGAATTCGGACTGGCCCGGCATATGGGACATCCGCCGAACCCTCGGCTCCAAAGATCCGCATCCCGGCCTCAAAAAATCCGTAATCACCAAACTGTGTCGACGCAAAGCTCACGTGGACATCGCCTGGATAGGTGTAGGTCACCTGATAGTTGTCCCAACAGTCGCCCGCATGGGTCAGAATGTTGCGCCCTCCAGTGGCGATCGCCTTCAGGGGATGACCGCCCAGCGCCCAATTGCAAAGGTCAATGATGTGAATGTTCTGCTCGACCAGAATGTCTCCGGAGAGCACCTTGTCCCATAACCAGTTGCGCAGCCGCCATTCGTCGTGCGAGGCACCAGCGGGTGCCATCTTTTCCGTCGACGCAGGCGCATAGTAGCTCGCAGAGATCGATGCGATCTTGCCGAGCGCGCCGTCCTTTACCCTTCCGATCACAGCGGCAATCGGCGGAGCGCTCCTCACCTGAAAGCCCACATCCACGCTCTGCTTGCCGCTGACTCGCTGCGCAATCTCCAGCGCCTTCTTTGACTGGGCCACGTCCACGCCGACCGGCTTCTCGCAGTAGACATGCTTGCCCGCGTCCACCATCGCCTCCAGATGCTGCACATGAAACCACGGCGGCGTCGAGATCTGCACCATGTCCACGTCCTTCGAGTGCGCGAGCTCCATGAACGCCTCGTGGCCGTGGAAGGTCAACCTGTCCTCAATCGCCGCATGGCCAAGCCCTGCGTTCAATTTGTCGAAGTGCGCCTTTCCCAGCGCCAGCTTGTCGGGAAAGATGTCGGCCAGCGCGACCACCCGCGCCGTCGTGTTTTGTGCAAACGAACTTGCTACCGATGTTCCGCGATTGCCGCAGCCCAGCAGTGCCATTCGGACGGCCGAGTTGGCCTCGTACCCGAACGCCGTCTTCGACTTCAGCAGCAAGAGTCCCGATGCCGCAGCCCCTGCCTTCACAAACTTCCGCCTGTCCATCTCCTTCATGCGCTCTCCCTTTTTTATCTGCAATCGTCAGCCAATCACGTCAGCCAGAACCTTCTCCAGATACGCCTTCTCCTGACGTACATCGGCAATCTGCTGCGGTCCCGAGGTCTCGCGTTCAATTGTCACCGCGCCGTTGTAACCCAGTCGATGGAGTTTGCTGAATACTTTATGGAAGTCCACCAGGCCGGTGCCAATCAGAACCTCTTCGCCGAGCTTGCTGGGGTCGGTCGGCCATCTGCCGTCCTTGGCATGAATGCTCTTCACATGCGGCCCCAGAATGTCCACTGCATCCACCGGGTTCGCCTTGCCGTACAGAATCAGGTTGGCCGTATCGAGTCCGACGCCGAGATTCGGCTGCGCCACATCGCGCAGCATCCGCGACATGGTTGTCGGCGTCTCCTGCCCTGTCTCCATCAAGAATTCCTGTCCGTTCCCCGCGCAATGCTTCGCCACCTCGCGAATTGCGACGACTGCCTCCGCATAGAGCGGATCGGCAGGATCTTCGGGAATGAATCCGCAGTGGGTCTGCACCTGGTTCACGCCCACGAGCTTCGCAAAATCGGAGACCTGTCGTAGCGCGTCCATCCGCACCGCGCGCGTGGCACGCGGAATCAGCCCGATGGTCGATGGTCCCTGCATAAAATCCCACACCAATTTTCCCGGCCCTACCACCTCTACCGTCGTCGCCCTTACGCCATAGCGGTCCAGCAATCCACGCATCTGCGTCGCCAGTTGCGGCGTAAATTTGCCAATATAACCATCGAGAGAAAGAAAGCAGGTAGCAAGGCCCAGGTCGTGCACCCGCTTGATTGTCTCCTCAGGGCCCTGAAAGGGCGAGATGACCAGGCCCAACTCCATCGTCCTGCCCATCCGGACCGGTGTACCCCTCGCTCCCGCACCACCCATTGCATCTGCGATCCCAGTCGTACCCGCCAGCGCAGCCGTCGCTGCCAAACCCAGAAAATCTCTCCGCCGCATCTATTCCCCCTCGTCTTACACACACCAGAACTCTTGCTGAGCGCATTTGTTCAACGCGCCCAACATACCAGAATTCCAATCCAAATAGCTAAAGAGGCGAGCGCACAGATACAAAGTCTCTATCGGGACGTATGACTGACGATAAGCGCGATTGGAAGCCCTACGAAGAAGATGTGAATGACCAATTGGATCAAAAATGCCTTTACAGAGAACACGCGCTTAGGAGCCGCGGACAGCGGCAGCACGATGCGGCTCATCACCACATGAACGACCGTGCCGTAAACAGCGCCACAGACAAACGGGCTTTCGATCAATCCCGGCAACCTGCGGCTAAGTGCGTAGTAGACAGCAGCGACGATCAACGCAATCACGAAGTGAAAAAGCAATCCGACAGTAGCACTTCGCTTACCGCCGCTGAAGGCCGGACTACCCAAAGCACCGCTCGCAATGCCCTGCCAAAGCCTCTCGATCGAGAGACCTTGCAGGGCAAAGAGTGTAGAAGTAGCGGTGATATCCAGCGTACCGGCTAATAAGCCTGCAAGTGCAACCGTCTCTACTGCTGTCATTGCATCCTCGTGGCAGCTAAATTGAAACGAAATTGCGGGCTTGCGATCTACTGGGTGTGCGCTTTATAGGCTCCGACTTTATATGTCCCCGGCGTCGTTCGTGCCGCGATACTGAGCCGATTCCACGCATTGATTGTCGTAATCGCCAGGCTCAGGTCGGCCAGTTCCTTCTCATTGAACTGCTTTCGAACCTCTTCATACACCGCATCGGGCACATGCCCTTGCGTCACCAGCGTCAAAGCTTCGGTCCAGGCCAGCGCCGCGCGCTCCCGATCGGTATACCAGGGGCACTCCCGCCACGCATCGAGCGTATACAACCGCTGCTCCGTCTCTCCGGCTGCACGCAGATCTTTCGAGTGCATGTCCAGGCAGAACGCGCAGCCATTGATCTGCGATGCCCTCAGCTTGACCAGATGAAGTAGTCCTTCCTCCAACCCGCACCCATGTAGATACGCTTCAAGAGCACTCATCGCCTTATAAGCATCCGGCGCCGCCTTGAAATAATTAAAACGTTGTTCCATGTATCCTCCGAATAAAATCGCGATGGTCTTTGGATGACCCCAAATCAAAACTCGCACCAAAAAAATCAGGTCAGGCGCCACATTGTTTGATCACGATCAATTCCCTTCTCTCCTTGACATCGGCTCACAACAACGAGCATCGTTTCTGATTAAAAGGAAAGGATGGGTGTTATGAAACCAATGAATACTCTCTCCTCCTGCCCAGTCTGCCCCACCGCAGTACGCCAGACTGACTCTCCTAATGCGCGCAAGCTAACCGCTGTATTGGGCCTGCTTCTTCTCATCACGACCGCTGGCATTGCCCAGCGTCAGGACAACAATGCAGATAACGCTTTCCTTCCCGGTCCGGCGCGAAGCGTCTCAACCGTTCCTGCCAATGGAGATGTAAATCCTTATGGAGTCGCCTTCATCACAAGCGACTTCCAGATCGGTTCCGGCCCTTTAAAGAACGGCGACATTCTTGTATCGAACTTCAACAACTCCATGAATCTTCAGGGAACCGGCACCACCATCGTTCGTATCTCCAGGATGGGTAAGCAGTCTCTTTTCTTCCAGGGCAAAGTTCCACTTGGTCTTTCGACGGCGCTTGGCACCCTTCAGGCCGGTTTCGTCGTCGTAGGTAATTTCCCCAGTACCGATGGCACCATCGCCACAGCCACCCCGGGCTCACTGCTGGTGGTTAACAACCATGGGCAGTTAAAGCAGACCATCACCAGCCCTGAGATTCAGGGTCCATGGGACATGGCGCTCGTCGACCACGGAGGCCAGGCCATCGCATTCATCGCGAATGCCTTGACTGGCACAGTCAGCCGTCTTGATTTCACCGTGAGCGCGGCCGGCCTGACGTTGACGCATTCCAAAACAATCGCCTCCGGCTATATCCATCGTGGAGACCCGGTAACGTTTGTCGTGTCGCCCACGGGCCTCGTCTACGATGAGCGAAGCGACATACTTTATGTGGCCTCAACTGGCGACAACGAAGTCTTCGCCGTCAAGAACGCCAGCGAGCGTACATCGGATGGAGGAGTGGGACGCATTGTCTATCAGGACAACGTTCACCTGCACGGCGCGCTCGCCATGGCGGAGGCGCCGAACGGGCACCTGCTGGTCTCCAACAGCGACGGCATCAATAGCGATCCCGCTCAACCCAGCGAGATCGTTGAATTCACGAAGGATGGAACGTTTGTGAAGCAGCTCTCCGTCGATCCTGCTCAAGGAGGAGCGTTCGGGCTTGCGGTACATAACTCAGACGACGTCGCCACCTTCGCCGCCGTCGATGACAACACCGCGACCCTGACCATCTGGCAAATTAACCAATAGAAATAGTCGATCCAAGGAAGCTACAACCCCGCCCGGTATTCATAAAAGTACCGGGCAGGACTGACCGGCACCAAGCCGCAGTTGTTATACCCAATCACAATCAACCAGGCGACACACAAAACGCCACACTCAGGGCTTGGCAATCACACCCAGGTCCACCAGACCATTCACAAAATACTGCACCGCCAGCGCCACCAGCAGCAGACCCATGATGCGCACCAGAATCCGCACGCCAGTATCGCCCAGCGCTCGCGCTACCTTGTCCGAGTTACCCAGCACCAAATAACAAATCGACGCTGTAATAAAGATGGAGATCAAAATCGCCGCCATCTGCCACCGCGTCTGTGCCTGGCCCACCAGCACCATCACGCTGGTAATCGCGCCCGGCCCGGCGAGCATCGGGATGCCCAGCGGAACGATGCCCGCGTCCTCTTTTGCCCGCGCCTCGGTCGCCTCTTCCGTCGACTCCTGGGTCGGGGAACGCTTCGCCTCGAGCATATCGAGACCGATCAGCAGCAGAATAATGCCACCCGCGATCTCGAACGCCGGCAGCGTGATCCCGAACATCTTGAAGATGTACTGACCCGCAATGGCAAACGCGCTCAGCACCACCAGCGCCGTCAGCGAAGCCTTCCAGGCCGTCTTCCGCCGACGGCCTGCGTCATCCCCCGCCGTTACCGCCAGAAAGGTCGGCAACGCAGCAAACGGGTCCACCAGGAAGAAGATCGAGCTCAACGCCAGCACCGAAAACCGCACGTATGCCGACCGCTCCAGTACGGCCAGGCTCATCGAATGGGCGTCAAGAATCACTCCTCATTCTCCCACGGCCTCCTCAACACCCCGCTATAATTAACTTTCAGCCGTCAGGAGCGAATCGCATGGCCCTTCAGACCACCAACAATATCTGGCATAACGGAAATCTCATTCCCTGGGATAAAGCCCAAATCCACGTCATGTCCCACGTGGTTCACTACGGGTCTTCGGTCTTCGAAGGCATCCGCTGTTACACGCAGCCCAAAGGTGCGGGAGTCTTTCGCCTTCAGGAACACATGGCCCGGCTCTTGGATTCCGCCAAGATCTACCGCATGCCCGTGCCCTACACGGTCGACCAGCTTTGCTCCGCCGTCGTCGATGTAGTCGAAGCCAATGGCATCGCCCCCTGCTATATCCGGCCCATTGCATTCAGAGGCTACGGCGAGATCGGCGTCAATCCGCTGAAGTCTCCGGTCGAGGTTTATATCGCGAACTTCCCGTGGGGCAAATACGTTCCCGGCAATGCTGGCGCCGACGTCTGCATCTCCAGTTGGAACCGCCTTGCGCCCAACACCATGCCCTCGCTTGCCAAGGCTGGCGCCAACTACATGAACTCGCAGCTCATCCGCATGGAAGCCGAGGTCAACGGCTACTCCGAGGGCATCGCGCTCGATGTTAACGGTTATCTCTCCGAGGGCTCTGGCGAGAACCTCTTCCTCGTTAAGGGCGGCATCCTCTACACCACGCCCCTCGCCAACTCTGTGCTCAGCGGCATCACCCGCGCCTCGGTCATCACGCTGGCCAAGCAGCTTGGCATCGAAGTCGTCGAGCAGGCGCTGCCCCGCGAGATGCTTTACATCGCTGACGAGGCGTTCTTCACCGGCACCGCCGCCGAGGTTACTCACCTCCGCTCGGTCGACCGCATCCTGGTGGGCGACGGCACTATGGGCCCCATCACCAGCGCGCTGCATGAGGAGTTCTTCAGCATCGTCAACGGATTGAAGCCCGACCGCCACAATTGGCTTACCCCGGTTAATGTGAAGGTAGCCGAACCTGTAGGCGCATAGTTTTTAGATACGGATGTAGCTGAAAGCCACCCTTCTCTGGGTGGCTTTTAGTTTGGTGAGGTTGTTGACCGTGCAGCCAATAGTTTTCGGCGTTCGGCGATGAGCTGCTTTTGCTTTGCCTTTGGCAGCGCCAGGGTGGCCCGGGTTTTCGGTGGGAGTTTGGCGAGAGTCAGGTCGTACGCGGAACGGAGCTGCTGCTCCCATTCGGGATTGCGGAAGACGCTCCAGCGCTCGGCGGCGACCCAATAGATGCGGGCCATGTAGGGCGCGGGAAAGATGCCGTCGATTTCGAGTAGCTCGGCGTAACGCTCTGCGCCCGCGGAGTAGGAGATGACGGCTCTGCCATCGCCGTCGAGATTGACCAGCGCGAACATCTTTCCGCCGATAGCCTTATCCCCTGTCCAGAAGACAAGGTTTGCGCCCCATTGCATGGTCTCGACGACATGGGGGAGTTTGAGGAGGAAGGCGCGGATGCGTTCGGCGTCCATGGGGTGAGTATATGAGGTGGCTTGGAGGGGCACCCTCAATGGCACACAACATGCGCTGCCAAGACGCGCACTATATCACGGATTGCTGTTGATTGTTCCACGTGGAACATTGATGTACACCCCCCCCGGCTGAATGGCTCAATTCATCTATGCCTGCTTCAGTCGAGATGACGTGTGGATAGACGGAGGCGGATGGGGCCTTTGGCCGTGGATGGGTTGACGACGGCTCCGTGTTGGGTGATCTCGATCTTGCCTGCGACGACGAGACGACGGGCTGCGGCGCGGGCTGGCTCCATGAGGGCCTCCCAATCGCGGCGGGTGGCTTTGTCCTTGTCGCGGGCGTCGCCGCTGACCAGTTTGGCTGCTTCGGAGGGGCAGATGGTTTTGGTCTTGTCTCCGTCGGCGGTGCGTTCGGCGAGGAGCGAGAGGATGGCGGCTTCAAGGGCTGCGTCCCTTTCGCCGGGGTGGTAGCCGCTGCAGGCTTCGCTGCAAAACTTGATGATGTCCCAATCCTGCTCGTATTTCTTCTGCCACTGGATGGGGCGGCGACAGGTCTTGCAGAGCTTATCTTTGTGCGGGGTGGGGCGGTCGGGTTTGGGTCTGCGGTCCGGCATATTGGCTTTGGATCTTAATGTATTGTCGTACCTTTCCTTCTCGCTCAGGGATGGATCGCACTGCCGCGTGTTCTGTTCATACAACAGGAGAGCACGAATGGGATAGGCCTTACTCTGTGATTCACGTCACGGCATGCCTTTTCCGTGGGAAGGGAGAATCAAGAGAGAGGATCTCTTCCGATGGCACGCATTGTCGTTATCGTGGGTCACGCACGCACCGGAACTTTTTGCGAGGCTCTTGGGGAAAGCTATGCACGAGGGGCCAGGGCGGGTGGACATGCCGTGAAATTGTTCGTCACCAGCAGAATGAAGTTCGACCCCATTCTGCATGAGGGCTTCGAACGGGTGCAGCCTCTCGAACCGGATATTAAGGCAGCACACGACGCAATGATGGAGGCCGATCATTTAGTGCTGATCTTTCCGCTGTGGCTGGGCACGCAGCCGGCAATCCTGAACGGCTTTCTTGAGCGCGTGTTGCAACCTGATCTGGTTGAGTCGTCAAAAAAAGGCAAGTTCCTGAAGTTGCTGAAAGGCAAGTCGGCGCGTGTCATCATCACCATGGGAATGCCGGGTGTTGTCTATCGTTGGTGGTTTGGAGCACATGCCCTGAAGATCCTGCGTAATATTTTGCGTTTTATGGGCGTGTCTCCGATTCGCTCCATCATCTATGGCAATGTTGAGGGAGTCGGTGCGGAGGGACGGCGGCGATGGCTGGCGCGGGTCGAAGAACTGGGGCGGCGTGGGGTTTAGACGCTGCCGAACTTTTTCCGATGGACACGTTCACTACTTGCATAGGTAATAGCGAATAGATAGTGAAACATCTTTATACTTGAACAATATGTCCATGTTTCCTTCGCTTGAAGACCAGCTTGACCTCATCACCAAGGGCGCTGCCGAGATTCTTCCGCTGGACGCTCTCAAGGAGCGCATTCAGCAGTCCATTGCCGCGGGCAAGCCGATGCGCATCAAGGCGGGCTTTGACCCGACCGCGCCTGACCTGCATCTTGGCCATACGGTGCTGATTCGCAAGCTGCGACACTTTCAGCAGCTTGGGCATACGGTCATCTTTTTGATCGGAGATTCGACGGCGCTGATCGGCGACCCGACCGGGCGCAACGTCACGCGCAAGCCGCTGACGCCGGAGCAGATTGCGGCCAATGCGGAGACGTATAAGGAGCAGGTGTTCAAGATTCTCGATCCCGAGAAGACCGAGGTTCGCTACAACTCCGAGTGGCTGGACAAGCTGAACTACTACGATATGGTGCGGCTGCTGGCGCAGTTCACGGTGTCCCAGATGCTGGAGCGCGAGGACTTTCACAAGCGCTTCGACGCGGAGCAGCCGATTGCGCTGCACGAGATGATCTATCCGGTGGCGCAGGGCTACGACTCGGTCGAGCTGAAGAGCGATGTGGAGCTGGGCGGGACCGACCAGAAGTTCAACCTGATGCGCGGGCGCGATCTGCAGAAGCACTTTGGCCAGCCGCAGCAGATTGTGCTGATGGTGCCGATTCTTGAAGGGCTGGACGGTGTGCAGAAGATGTCGAAGTCGCTGAACAATGCGATCGGCATCCACGAACCGGCTTCGGAGATGTATGGCAAGCTGATGTCGATCTCCGATGAGCTGATGTGGAAGTACTGGATGCTGCTGACCGATCTGCGTAAGTCGGAGATTGCACAGATGCAGGCCGATGTCGCCAGCGGTGCGCTGCATCCGATGCAGGCGAAGAAGAATCTTGCTCATGCCATTACCGGCGATTTTCATTCGGCGGCGGAGGCCGATGCGGCGGCGGAGAACTGGACCAGGCAGTTTCAGCAGCGCGAGGTCGCGAATGATCTCGAAGAGGTAACGGTGGAATATAGCTCCGTCGCCGGAGCCGATGCGAATACGGTGCGGATGGCGAAGCTGCTGGCACAGGCCGGGCTTGCCGGGTCGGGGAGCGAGGCTACGCGGAAGCTTGCTGAGGGGGCAGTTCGCGTAGGCACTGAGGTGCACCGCGAGGCGACGCTCACACTGGAGTCGCTGCCTGTAAGGCTTACGTTACGGCTGGGCAAAAGGGCCAAAGCTGTAACGGTTGCAGAATGAGCCGGGGTTAAGCCATCTGAGTCATCGCGTGGTAGTGGCGCAAACCTCTGTGGAAAGATGGCATCCTACCATTATGCGTAATTTGATTCGCTCGAAGTTCTTCTGCTGTCTGGCTCTTGTTCTTTTTACCGCTGCGACGCTTCAGGCGCAGGATGCTACGCAGATTGTGCAGACGGCCGTGAATACTGAGCTGGCCGCCAGCCGCAACGATCACACTCTCTGGAGATATCGCGACGAGCAGCGTGATGCGAACAAGGTCTCCAATGTGGTGCAGACTGCCGAGGGTTCAGTAAAGCGCCTGGTCGAGAAGAATGGCAGACCCCTGACCGCGGAGGAGATGCAGGCTGAAGACGCGCGAATTCAAAATTTCATCCACGATCCGGAGAAGCTGGAGAAACAAAAAAAGGATGGGGCATCGGACGATAAAAATGCGGCCGAGTTGCTGAACATGCTGCCGAAGGCCTTTCGATGGAAGATAGCAAACGAGAATGGGGACTCGATAACACTCACGTTTACTCCGAACCCTGATTTCAATCCGCCGGACATGCAATCGCGCGTGCTTAGTACGATGGCGGGCGAGTTGGTCGTGGATAAGACGCAGCACCGCATCAAGACGATCAGCGGAAAGCTGACGCAGGATATTACCTTCGGCTGGGGTCTGCTGGGAAGACTAAAACAGGGTGGAACCTTTCGCGTGGAACGGCGTGAGTTGAAGCCGGGCTTGTGGCAGATCACCGAGACACATGTCCATATCGTCGGTAAAGCACTGCTGTTTAAGAACATTGGCCAGCAGCAAGATGAGGTGCAGACGGACTTTACCCAGGTGCCTGCGGGTACAACGCTCGAACAGGCGGCGGAGATGTCGAAGCCAGGGAAATAAGCGGTCGTCCTATATCTTTAACCTCAGATGCCTAAGACTCCCTATCCACGGACAGATCGCGAACTGATTCGCCGGATTGAACGCTCAGCAGGACAGCGCGCTGGATACAAGCAACTGATACGCGAGCTTGGGTTGGGCGGGGGCCGCGAACGGCGATTGCTGCTGGAGCAGCTTGCGCGCATCACTGCCCGGGGCGAGTTGGTGAAGATTGACACGGAGCAGTGGAGTTTGCCTGCTGCCGCTCCCGAGAAGACGGCCCGGGCTCCGCGTGATGTGGAGCAGCCGGTTGAACATCGTGCGACCCGCGATCGCCTGGTGGCGGGGAAGATCGATCTGCACCGCGATGGATATGGTTTCGTTCGGCCTAACCAGAGCACCAGCCGCGAAGATGATCTATTTATTCCTCCGAATGAGCTGAACGGGGCCATGCAGGGAGACGAGGTTCTTGTCGACGAGGCTCCGCTGGGGCGCGATGGGAGGCGGTCGGGCCGAGTGGCGCGGATACTGACGCGGCGTAATCCCACGGTGGTCGGCATCTTTCACTATGCGCGGTCGCGAGGGCGCTCCAATTCTTGGGAGAATGCGCCGCTTGTCAACGGCAACTACGTTACGCCGCTGGATGAGCGGATGACGCAGGCAATTCTTATTCCGGAGGGTGCGGAGATTGCCGGGACGCCGCAGCAGACGCCGCACCGCGTGTTGGGCGAAGAGGCGCAGGCGCAGCAGAAGCATTGGTCGGAGGAGCTTGATCCGCACTGGCCGCTCGAAGGGCTTGCGGTGGATATTGAGGTCACGGATTTTCCCGCTCCGGGACGGCCTGCGCGGGGACGCGTGCTTGAAGTACTGGGGCCGCCGGATGCATTTGGCGTCGATGTTGAGATCGTCATTCGCAAGCATCATCTGCCGTATACCTTTCCGACAAATGTACTGGACGAGGCTGCGGCATCAGCGGCGCAGACGGTAGAGACTCTGCCTGCGGATGAACTGGAGCAGCGCAGGGATTTTCGCGGACTGCCAATCGTAACCATCGACGGAGAGACGGCGCGGGACTTCGACGATGCTGTGCTGGTCGAACCCCTGGCAAATGGTAACTGGCAGCTTCAGGTTCATATCGCAGACGTGAGCCACTATGTCCGACCGGGCACGGCGCTCGATCTTGAGGCGCGGCTACGCGGAACGTCAGTCTACTTTCCCGACCGCGCGATTCCTATGCTGCCGTCGCAGCTTTCGAGCGGAATGTGCAGTCTGCGTCCGGATGAAGATCGGCTGGTGTTGAGCTGCCTGATGGAGATCGACGCGCGTGGCGAGGTGCTTGGCTACGAGTTGTGTGAGGGCATCATCCGCAGCGCGCGGCGCATGACGTATACGCAGGTTCAGGCGGTGCTCGATGGAGACGTGGCCACTCGATCCGAGTTCGCTGCACTGGTGCCTGAGTTTGAGCAGATGCACGAGCTTGCGCTGAAACTGAATGCGAAGCGTCATCGCCGAGGCTCGATTGATTTCGACCTGCCGGAGCCCGTGATTCGGTTTGATCCCGATGGAAACATGGAGGCCATTGTCCACTCGCAGCGGGGCTGGTCGCACCGCCTGATCGAGGAGTTCATGCTCTCAGCCAACGAGTGCGTCGCGCATTGGATCGAGGCGCAGGGCGTGCCAGGTATCTACCGCATCCATGAGATGCCAGACCCGAAGCGCATCGTCGACTTTGAAGAGACGGCGAGCCAGTTTGGCTACTCGCTAGGGTTCAGCAGTTTGCCTGTGAAACGAGTCCAGATGAAGTCGGATAAGCGGGCGACACGCGGAGTCGGCCGCACCGCAAAGACACATGAGGTTGCTGAGTCGATTCCCGTGACTCCCCAGATGTATCAGCGACTGACGGCGAAGATCGAAGGCAAGCCGGAGGAACGCATCCTCGCTTACCTTATGCTGCGATCTCTCAAGCAAGCCCGATACAGCGAGCAGAACGTGGGCCACTTCGCGCTTGCCTCTCCCAGCTATACACACTTCACCTCACCCATCCGGCGCTATCCGGATCTGATCGTTCATCGCTTACTGCGGGACCTTCTGCAATCCGGTGCGAACCCCGAAGGCGCAGCCATCCTAAGCACCGATCCTCAACCTTGGCGCGAGATGAGCGCATCAGTCACCGGCAAAAAGCAGGAAGCCACGAAACTGAATGCCAGAGAATCCATTCCAGCGTCAGAATTAGCTGCGATCGCCACCGAATCCAGTCAGGCGGAGCGCCGTGCCGACGATGCCGAACGCGAACTGATCGAGTGGAAGAAGATCCGCTTCATGGAGGACCGTGTAGGCGAGGATTTCGATGCGATCGTTCTCTCCTGCACGAAGTATGGCTTCTTCGTGGAATTGGATAATCTCTTCATCGAAGGATTGGTACCGATTGCCACTCTTCAGGACGATCGTTACATTTTTCGCGACACCGATCGGCAGATTGTAGGCACGCGTAATGGCCGCGTCTTCAAGATGGGCCAGCGCGTCCACGTGTTGCTCGACCGGATCGACCGCCAGCAAAGGCGCCTTCAGTTCGCACTGCTGCCTTCGGACGAGGACACAGCGAATGCGTCCAGATCTCTACGCAAGCCCAAAGGTAAGGCGGCCTCAAAAAAGGAAAGCGCTCATTCCAGTCCGAACCGCTCCGGTAAACCCAAAAGCAAAGAGCGGGTGCGAAATAAGAAGTCCAAGGGAAAGCGGAAAAAGGCCTGAACGGGTTGATGGGCTTGCTCTCCAAAAAGCGCCGGTCTCGGTTGAGATAGCGGGATTATGGCGGTTTTAGCCAAACAGGCAGACCGGCAGCATGACGTTCCGCGTAGTTGTTAAAACGGCTGCTTCAACGCAAAAGCAGCCAGACTGTCCCCTGCGGAAAAAACTGCGTAAAATGGAGACTTCCAAGGAGATTTAATCTAAATGGCGCACATGGTTTTTTGCACCAAATACAAGGCTGAAATGGAAGGCCTCGACGAAGCTCCGTTCGACTCGGACTTCGGCCAGAAGATTTATAAGAATGTCTCGAAAAAGGCGTGGGGAGAGTGGGTCGAACGGCAGAAGATGCTGTTGAATGAATATCGTCTCCAGCCCTGGACACGCGAGGCACAAGAGTTCCTTGTGGAACAGATGAACGAGTTCTTTTTCGGCGAAGGCGGCTCGCTGCCGAAGGAATACGTCGCTCCCTCCCACTAACCGAATGGCGCGAAAAGAGCGTCATTCGTGTACACTTAGTTCTGCAACATACCCCGCCGTCGCCCGCCTGGGCAGACGCGCAACCATAGTCGGGACGTGGCTCAGCCTGGTAGAGCGCACCCTTGGGGTGGGTGAGGTCGCTAGTTCGAATCTAGTCGTCCCGACCATTCTTCCAATTTAGCCCTTTCGAAGATCATATTGAAGGGGTATCTGTATGTAGGTGTGGCACTTACGGCATCTACACAAAAGTTCGAACACATCATTCTGAGCAGTTTGGCTTTTTCCGCAGAATCCTGCGAAACATACAGCAAATAGGCCTTATTCGCGAGTTCGAACACTCTTTGCGCATCTAGTGCCCTGTCGGTGTTTTCGGAGCTGGCGAGACCGTCGAGAGCAAGTTTCACCTGCTGTTCTTCCGTTCTCCAATCAGTCATTTTGCGTTCCCAGAAGTCCTCGGGAATCTTGCCGTCCAGCTTGTCCATGTACGCGGCATCCATGCGATTTCGGATGGCCGTGAGCCGGGACGTCAGACGTACTCTCTCATTCTCCAGCCTGCTATCGGCCTGATTCTGGTCCTCACGCAACGTCGCAACGATCTGCTCGACGATCACGGGCGGCACCTGTAAACCTTGAAGTGGTTCTCCGAGTCTCTGCGATAAAACTTCTTCTTTGAAGCGCGGCAGAACGCATTTCCCGCGATTGCCGGTACAGCGGTAATAGACGTACTTCTGCTTCTGGACATCCCCGGTCAGCATGCAACCATCGTGAGCGCATGTCATTAGTCCACGAAAGGCAATCTCCTGCTTCGAGTACTTTGGGCGGTTATGACCGGTGAGCACCTCTTGCACTCTCTGGAAGGTCTTGGGATCGATGAAAAGCTGGTGCGTGCCGCGATAGGTCTCTCCAGCCCATTCGAAGAATCCAATATAAAACCTATTCTTCAAGATGAGGTGGATGTTGCCACGACTCATCGTTTTGCCGAATTCCGTTTTCAGCACCTTGCATAGCGTGGACAATGTATGAGCACCGGCCGCATAGAGCTCCATGAGCCGGATGACCATGTGTGAATCGACTGGATCAACCTCGATGGTTCGATCGGCCTTGTTGTTTCGGTATCCAAATGGTGCGTGGCCGGGATAGATGCCCTGAGAGGCTTTTTCCCGCATACCCTTCTTCACTTCTTCTTTGAGGTTCTCCGAATAGTTCCGAGCCAGTACCATATTAATGCCGTGGATGAGCTTCGTATTGGACTTGGCGTCCTTGGACAGAACCTGTCCCTCTTTGACGAGGTGAATCTCGATATCCAGTTCTTCTAGGGTGACGGCGTCACGAAAGTTCCGATACAGGCGGTCCGTCTTCTCGACCAAAAGCGTGCGGCACGATGGGTGCTGCTTCAGCCACTTCACCATCTCACTAAACTGCTTCCGGCCCGATGTCTTCGCTGTCTCAACGTCTTCGAATGCTTTGAGGATTGTCATGTCGTTGCGGTCGGCATGCTCGCGGAGCAATTTGGCCTGAGCTCCGAGGGAAAATCCCTCCTGCTGCTGTTCTCTACTGCTGACACGGCTATAAATTATGGCTGATATCACGCTGGTTCTCGCTCACTGGAAGATGACCCGACAGGTACCTGGATCGACTGCAGAGTATCCCATTCATGGAGCAATGAAAAGAAGTCAGCGAGCACTCGCAGATCAACTTGACTTAGTAGTCCTGGAGCAGATGATTTGGGAGCCAACAGACCGGTGCACTTGCCCGACTCCGTCCGCATAACTTCTTGAGCCCGTATTGTTTCCACACCCGTCACAAGGGCTAATACCCGATGAGTTCCCCGGATTGGGCTTATGGGTTCGAATTTCCTTAAGAAGTTCCAGCAAACAACATGTAGAACCTTGCTCGGGAAAAATTCTTCTTTCTGACTCCACAAAGCGGTGCGACCAAGTGAGGTTGTAAGTAGAGAGGCACCCGACCACTGAGCATCCACGTGTCATCGGTGGCGGGGTCTTACGAGGAGTGGATCATGAGTGATTCTTTTGTACTCGGTGTAGGGTTTGTCGTCGACCTGGAGGAGTTGGCCGTGGTGCTCGACTATATTAGTCACGATGAGCATCGTTGGGAGGCCGTCAGCGACGATATCGGCCATTGGGGAGACGACCGGTGTGTGATCATCCGCTATAGCAATCCCAGCGGAGCCGACATTCCGAATGAGATCAGCTTTCGCTTTAGGTGTTTGCCTTACGATTATCCGTTTTTCCCGATTTGGCTCGTATGTCTTCATCCAAGTCTGGCAGAGCCAGTTCGTGGTGGTCTTTACTTTGAGGGCGAAGAGCTTAAGGGTGATTTTCTTGAAGACTGGCGCAGATTCTGGCATCCAATCAGAAAAGCTCTGCCAGTGTTTGGAGCATGATGAACGGAATCGTGCCGCACTGAGATCTCTTATGGCATTTAATTTATGAGTTCTGGCATCGACAGGAGAGACGGAAAGGACGAGATGTTCCGCTTGCATCCCGACGGGGGACCGCCCGGTCTGGATCCGTTGCTGACTCCAGGCCCTAAGATCGTCCTCGGTTAACGTTGAAGGGGCTCTGCAGGCTAGGCCGCCGGTGTGAGCTTTTCTAGCACGTCACCTTTCAACTGCAACCGGTACAGGTTCCCACGACCTTGAGTTGCGGAATCCGGAACTTTCTCGACGAGGATACGGGTGGCGAGAAGTTCAGCGTGGACACGGAAGCATCTGGTGGTCGCTCCGTACCCGAGCTTCTTACTGTCATCCCAACGTTCTCCGAAATATCGGCGAAGCAGCCGCGCCCATTCCTCCGGCTTCTTGGCTTCGTTGCTCAGCCCAGGTTCAGCTTCGAGCAGCTCGATCAACGGTTTAAAGAAGAGGCAGGGTTCTTTCTCGAATAGCGCCACAAAGTTGAGAAAACCAGCGTGTTGGTGGAGGGTTCGGGTACTCGAACCCTCCACCAACACGTTCATTCGCGCGAACCCTAAGCGGGCACAGATTCTCTGCGACGTCCGCGAATTAGTTAAGTGCCTCGGTAACAGGGAGATCCGCTTGAGTGCTTTTGAAAGGATGGTTGATACGTCAGCAGATGGAGTCAGCATCGCATTTGTGGCAAGCTATCTGTAGCGCATGATGCTATTTACGACATGTGCCGTCGCCCCCACGCGGGGGGCGTGGATTGAAACTCAAGCATGCGGGGCTGTGGAAGAAGTTCGGGGCGTCGCCCCCGCGTGGGGCGTCGCATTGGCCCCTTGTACCCGAGAGCTGATATATATTCACGCATTTCGCTCGAACGTAGCCAGTAGTAGACGAATCGGTTCAAGGCCTTTTCTGGATTAACCTTCATCTTCATAATCAGATCGCAGCAGATAGCTTTTCTGGTATGCCGTCATAAATGGCGACGTGGCCAACAAGCGGTTTTGTATTGCTGCGAGAGATGAGCAAGTCACCTTCACTGAGCCAATAATGAGCATCTGCTTTAGTGGGAGCACTGCTCATCTTCACACGTGAGCCATCATAAATGAAGCCCGTTACCGCTGATAAAGTGAGGACGGGCATACCAGTCCCGGTCTGATATTCCGCACGCGGTGACCTTCCGTTGCGCGGCTGTTTGGAGAGGATAGACGAAAGAGGTAATGTGGAGGCGTCCTTTCTTCGGCGATCTGCCTATGGCCGGCCGCTAGTTATGGGCTGTTCCTCATGCGTGAAATTCAAACAGCCAATTTCCTCTTTCTATGGGAGCCACCGTCGTGAAGAGAATTCGATAGATTTCCGCGCCCCACGTCCTCTGCAAACCTTCATCCACTAGGGCAATCGTTTCGATGCTGGGTTTTACCAGCGCCGAATCAAATATCAGATGAACGTCTGCAGTTCGCTTGTCGGGCATACCAAGACTGATTGAGCCTTGCGAACTCATCGTCGGCTTTCTTGGCGTCATGAACGTGAGAGTCACGGGTTTATCGTCTTCCAGTTGAAAATTCTCCCTAAGACGAATCCGCTGCGTGTTTCGTTCGAGAGTGATACTGCGAAGCCAACGTCGCACTCCTGCCGTAGCGGGATATGCAGTTGCCAGATCCATGGAAAGGCCCGTTTGCGCATCGTCGCAAACATAATGAAGGTCGGAAGCGCGATATCGATCGTCGTCACCTTGTTGCATGACGCCGTTTACGGCTGGCAGGTTGTGATATGCCGACTGCATGGTCCAAATGCTATAGCGGTTCGGGCCGAAGGTTTTTGCGGTATAGGCTTCGACGCCAACATCGATGAAGACAGGAGTTCCATCATGAAAGATGATGAAGCTACCGGAATCGCAGTGCCCATGGCTGCGGTTGTTTCTGGCGGCCTGTACGGCCAGGTAAAAACCTTCGTCGCTATCGACTTTTTCGCGTGTCGTCATAAGACCGAGCGCCGGGTACCAGGCGGACCTCCCCAACGCGTCTGCTTTCGGCGAATTTCGCGCTTTGGCGACCGTGAGAACATTTGGGGTTTCCCTCGCCAGGCGCCCCTGACCGTTTGGACTTACGGATTCAGCGGCGTTGAATGCTCCAAACGCCTTCAGTGCACGGTCGCCTGTTGCTGTACCGAAGCGATATAGAAGTTCTGGGGATTGGTCCAGCTTCGCATGTGCGTCGCCATAATTCACATAATAGTGACCAGCTATATGTACATCCACGATGTAATGCCCCATCCGCCGCACAAAAGGATTCGACAACAAATCCTTTTTGCCACCGGTAGCCGACATTAACGCACTACAGCAATCGAAATACGACCCCGAAGAAACCTGCCAGTAACCTGGTCCCTCTTCGCAACCTCCGTCCACCGAATAATCGGTCAGGAAACGATCGAGACTGCTGCAGATTTTACTTGTAGCCGCGAGACGTCGCGCCGGGTCCATTTCAAGGAGCAGATTTGTTTCCAGCCAACTTGAGTTGATCCACGGTGTCCAGTTGTTGAGTCGGTGTCTCGAACCACTCAATCCCATCCAGGCAAAGTCTATCCGACTAAGACCAGGGTCCAGAATCCGGCGATTCGCTTCCATCTGGATCCGCTTGTTGATAAGTGGAGACACTTTATCGAGTCCCTGTCCGACCAGATATCGCGTCCAAGCGAGAGTGGCGGCGGTTTCGGCGCCGAAGAGATCGATGATCGGTTCTGTGACATCAGGCAGCCCAACCCCTGCTTTCTGCGCGGTAAGATGTGCTGGAAGTCCCCAGAAGGACTCCTCACATATCAGCCACACTCCATTTGCGATCTCGTGCAGGAAGCGACCCTTCCCTTCCATACATTCAGCCAGCACCAACTCTGAGAGCCGCTGACGTCTCATAAAGAAGAGTCGCTCGTAGTCCGTTCTGTTTCCGTTTTCCTTGAACTCGAGGAAGAGCGTCGCGGGCAAAGTCGGCCACGGCGTTCCCAGAATGGCTTCTCCATGTTTTACGATAGCTTCACGAACATCCTGCGGCACGCCTTGCCATGATTCACGCTCAGCTGCTTTGGGATAAGGGTGCCAATCAGAAGCGGAGATCAGGTTGTTGGCTAAGAACTCCGGCGTGAGCATCGGACTGAGATAGGTTTTAGCTACGATGCCCTCGCTGGGCAAGATATCGTAGTCCCGCAGCTTGGACGGTGCGAGTCCAAACACTGAAGAGAGATGTGAATAACCAAGTCCTGCAGTCAGGCCAGCCACTACCTGTCTACGATTGATCGAACGCATTGTTGATTCTCCAAACGGCCTTGATCGGGGATGAGGATCTCCACGTGCTACTTGAACGTCACAATTAACTTGGTGGGCTGCATGGTCAATGGAACACCGGGAATGGTTAAAAGGTTGGTAGCGTCGCCTGTTATCACCCCCGATGCCAAGAGACGACCATTTTTAGATAGCTTCCACAAATACGCTTTGCCTGCGACCGCTGTAAAGTACTGTAGACGCCGCAATGTAACGTTCGCTGTTGCATGATCCGGCATAGAAGCTGGTGGACTTTTAACCAGCGGATGCTCCATCCACAACAGCATGGAAAACTCGCGGGGACTGTCGGCTTCATCTTTCCAGCGAAAGTACGCGTTCACCTGTCCGGACTCATCGAAGTCTGCCGGACCGTGGAGCCAAGGAGATTGCTGATCGGATGAGGCATGCGTGAACACCGGGTATGCTTCGTTCTTGCGAATTTCAAGCCACGGAAAAGCTAACGCGATCTGACATAGTGGGCTCTTTGCGATGGCCGATGCAAACGTTGTATGGCCAAAGGGGCCCCAGCTTAGGACCAGCGGTAACCTACCGTCCACTGCTGCCTGGACAAGCGCGGGCTGCGTCATGGACCAACTATCGATGGGGGAAGAAAAATCAACGATAACTGGAGGATCGGGATTGTCGGTGCCCGAAGCCTTAGCGATCCATGCGTCTCGCTTAGCCTGTGGCGCTATTACATCTGGTGAGGGAGCGAAACCGCCCATGCTATAAGAGGCGAACCCGGTTCCTGCCGGCACGGTAACCCGCATCGCGGCGAAGATGTCACCATGATTAATCCCGATGCCAAGGGCTCCATTGCCCCCCATGGATACTCCGCTCAGATAAATCCTGTTGCGATCGATTCCGTAGTGCTGAACCACCCACTCGATCGTGTCCAGCACTCGGAGTTCAGCGGCAGGGGGTGTGTCAATATGTTTCGCTGAATTTTGACGCGCCTGGGTCCAGCCCCACCATTCAGCATTAGTCGAGTTGAGGTACAGTCCATAGAAGCCCTCCGGCACATTGGTCATTGCCGTGGCTGGATCATTGCCTTCATCTATTTTTCGGTCAAGCGCTGCATAGCCGAGGTAATCGTAGGCTGTCCGATTGGCAGAGTGCAGGACAACGTAGAGCGGCGCGCCTTTTTGCGGCGCTTTCGGAGAAATCACATAGAAGCTGTTGTGGTTCTGTTCAGCCGCTCCGCTCTCCTGTGCTGCTGGATAGTCCCAGCCTGCATTGGAGCTTACGGCATATCCCCACTGGACACGCGGGCCGTGAGTATAACGTTCGATGATTCGGCCGTCGTTAGACTTAGTAACGGTGTTGGCCTTGTCCAATGTCGGTGGCCAGTCGGCTGCATAGCTGATGCTGGCGAAAAGAAACAGAGCTATGGTTGCAACTTGAAACATGCGGCCTGCTGACGCCGAAGGACCGTAGACGCGGCTATTGTTACTGCTTGAACAGCTCTTCATCTCTCACCCTGAACTCTCGGAGTATTTTCACAACGAACTGCACGCTGATTTTGCGTAACCGCATTCTGAATTTAGGCCTGTGTAAAACAGATAGCTGCGCCTCCTCTGGGCTGAAGTGTCAACTTCAAAACGTCGCCATGCTGGAATGACCGTTGATTCTTCTGGATATCCTTTGGACCGCTGCCATCTGAAAAAATCATCCCTGCGTATTGTTGTCCGGGCTGCAACATATCGAGGTCGATTTTCATGTCGCGGCCGCTATCGTTGGTGATGACTCCGAGAAACCAGCTCTTCCCTTTGCGACGGGCAATCGCGACAAAGTCTCCCGGGTGGCCATCCAATACTTTCGTGTCATCCCAGACAGTCGGCAGTTCTCGAAACCATTCCATCCCTGTCGACTCCGTCCTAAAGGCTGTCGGATGGTCGTACCAATAGATGAATTGAAGCGGACTGTAAAGAACAACCGCGAGTGCCATCTGGTGCGCCCACGTATTCTTGAGTCTCGGATCAAACCAGCAATATGTGTAGTCTGCCGCACCAGCCAGCATTCGGGTAAAGGGTAACGTTGTGCTGTGTGCGGCGCTAGGGAACTCCTCGTTGCCACGTATGCCCTCCTGGGTAAGAAGATGAGGGTAGGTGCGGCTCATCCCTGTGGGACGGAACTCATCGTGAATATCAAGAAACAAGCGATATTCTCCGGCTTTCTTGATTGCGTCGTAAAGCAATCGAGTCCAAGGCTGCGTATGGACGTTTACGAACCCATACTTGATGCCGGCAACGCCCCACTGTCGGTAAAGCGGTAGGAGGACATCCAACTGGCGCTCCATAGCGATGTGGTTGATATAGAGGATCGTACCGATGTTCTTGGACCTTGCATAGTCAATGACTTCACGAAGATTCAGGCCGCGGTAGTCCGGATTGGCATTGATCGCTTGAGGAGCGACGTTGATCTTTGTCGCGTCGGCCGCTTCATCGTCCTGATCGCCATACCAACCGGCATCGAACTCGATGTACTGAATATTCTGGCTCGCGGCGAAGTCAACTAGTTCGCGACCACCACGTGTCGATAGGGTCATCTCCCTCATCACCTTGCCGGGCAGAATCCAGTTTGTGGACGCTAACCTCGATGGTGGGCACAGGTTTTGCAAAAGGTAATTGTGTTCGAGCAGGTGGCGTGGCTTTTCAGCAACCAGGATGAAGCGCCAAGGACTCGAAAAAGGCGCATGGTGGTCCGCAGTCCCCATCAGCTTGCCAACCAAGGAGTGATGCTCCGAATTGAGTGAGGCAAGAAACATTGAAGGATAATCATCCTGCGCGGCCTCTCCAATCGCTGCCCAAAGTCCATTCGACAGTTCGATGAGGAAGGGCCGCTCGTTAACTCCCGGGACATCTGCTATGAGAGAGCGCGTATAGTTGCCCTGCGCGGTGTGCGTCCACCAGCCATAGGCGCCGTCCGCAAGACGGAACTCGCTCCTTTCATCAGTAATCACCATGGATTGCAAACCAGGCTGTGCGGGGACAAAATAGCGAAACGCAATTCCTTCGTCATAAGCGCGGAACTCTATCCTCAGTCTTCGGCCTGGAGGTATCTCCTCCTGAACTTCAATTTCCGTTGCATTAAAGTTATCCGGAAAATTATCGCGCTCACCGTAAGGTGGCTTCCACGATCCCCGGTGTTCTGTTTGACTTGTCTTGGTCAATTTGAAATGAGAGTCGAGGGGTGGAGCGCCATCCAATTTGAGGCCCAAGGATGAAGCTAAAATCACCTCCCGTCCAATCAGCGAAACTGTATACGTAACGTTGCCCTTTGTGAGGCTGATCGTAAGCACCACGTTGCCCGAAGGCGATGTCAGAGCGAACGGGAGAGACATGCTTCCGGGTTTGGCCGCTGCGAAGGCATCATGGACCGGATTGGATACTGCGGGCTGTTCTCCGACAGCGGCAACAAGGGGGCCTGGCCAAAACGCTGCGGTAGCACCTGCAGCCATGCCACCTAAGATACTTCGCCTCGTGACTAACGTTGCAGTCGAATGTTCCTTCATCTCAGCTCCACGCAAATGTTGCGAATCGTAATCAAGACAGCTCCGGGCGTGCACTGCCCCGGAGCTGACTCAGGTTGCCAACTTAGAAGGTCAATCGGGCCGTGAGTTGAATTTGACGCGGCGTCCAATACGAAGTGAGGAAATTCTGAGTGCCATCCGTGGCGTTTGGGTTGATGTAGCCCTGGATATTGAAGGCATTGAAGGCATCCACATTGATTTTGAAATTTACCGTCTCCGAGATCGGGAACACTTTGAAAAGTGAGAGATCGGCATTGTAGTTGAAAGGACCCGGCAGAATTGTGTGAGAGAACGGATTCACTCCCGAGGGTCCTGGGCTGTATGCAACCGTAGTGCTTTTGCCGTTCTTCAGGTGCACCGACACATTATTGGTTCCATAGAGCGCAGTCACAGTGGGATCATTATTGATTGGGGTTTGATATGGCATGTAACCAGAGGGAAGACCGCTGACTCCTTTCGTTGCAGCGTTGATGGACGTGGGGGCGATGTAGCCATTGAACCAAAGGTTTTCTGGATGGCATACGCCACTGCGGCAGTCAGTAATCCGGTGGGAATGCTTGTAGAGCCGAATAGGGCTGGTTGGGCCCCAGTTGGTCGCTGCTACCGCGAAATTCTGAGAGATGACCTGGCCGGTACCCGCTATTTGGAAACCGCCAATTACCTCATTCCAGAATCCGTTTGCGTTCGAGAAGAAATGTTTACCTCGGCCGAACGGAAGCTCCACCAGCCCATTGAAGCCAACGTGATGCTCGGGAATCGCCGTGTCGATTTGATAGTTCTCAAATCGATTAAGCTTCGCAAAGTCTGTAGAAGGTAGAGCCCCCGGAGCATAGTCCGCTGCAGGGTAAATCAAACCGTCGCGGCTCGAATTGCCGCCAACCCGGAACGCCCTGGAATACACATAAAAGATCTGGAATCCATAGCCATGTTTCGTCAGGCGCTGGAAGTTCAGTTGGAGAGAGTTGTCGTTTGAATAGCCCGTCTTCTGGATCACGGCAGCGCTTCCACCATAGGTCGTCTGATCATACGGGCCGGTCGCTACCGAAGCGTAGGTGCCAACTGGAGGCACTACACCGTTTACGGTTTCATAAACATAGGTGGACGGATGCTCGTTGTACAGATTGTTTTGCCCCAGTCCAGAGCCGTGATCATAAAGATAGGTCACGCGCAGAACGGAGTTCCATTTGATAGGCTGCTCTACCGTGGCATTCACCTGGGTTACATAGTTTGGCGAAAAATGCGGGTCAAGCGTGATGAGGTTAATGCCGGGCTGAATGGAGTTGATGGAGGCGCTATTCACCACGTTGGCGCTATTGGATCCAGCGACGACGGTCTGAGGAGTACGTAAGAGGTAGTTCGGCAAGCCGTCCGGGGACTGGTTTGCCGTGATGTAACTCTGGGAGTAGCTGGCCGTGAAGGGAGAGTCATGACCTGTCTGCACCAGCGAGTTGCGCAGAGGGATTGGATAAATGTACCGCCCGTAACCGCCTCTCAAAACAGTGCCATGCCTGCCGCCGAATGGCGCATATGCCACTCCGAGACGAGGGCTGAAGGTAAAGTCATCGTTGAAAAACATGGTGTTTGGGATTCCCGCTGTCTGCGGCGTTTCAAAATTCACGCCAAGTTTTTCGAGGTTTGTGACGATCGCTTGCGTGGTGTATCCCTTGTCTATGTAGAACTGCAAAGGATTTGCAAGAACGATGGCCTTACGTGCGATGTCGAAACTTTCCGTTGTACCGTTCCTGGTGTACGGCGCCGGATGGATTTCCCAGCGAAGTCCGGCATTGATCGTAATATTCTTGGTCATGTGGAAATTGTCCTGAATATAGGAATCGATCTCCATATCACGGTAGTGGGCATAGGGTCCGCTCTTTGCGACGGCGTAGTTGTTGGAGGCGCCGAGGAACAGATCGGCATTCCCATCACCAGTGTTCGCCTTGGCTGTGTAATTTGCTCCCGAGGTGGGATCAACATCAGCGCTGGCATAAGCGCCGAAGCTCACTGTGTCGTTGGTGCGGTCTGGAAGAGAGCCGAACCGCTCATGCCGGTATCGACCGCCGAACAGGACCTGGTGATGACCGATAATCTTGGTAAGGTTTTCGTCCACGTTGGTGATGATCTGGGCGACGCCGTAATTGAACTGAGTGCCGCCGTATGGCATGATTCCGCCGCTAATGTTCGGAAATCCGAGTTCTCCGAAATTATTGGGAAGCCCCATCAACTGTTCATAATCCAGGTATGGGTTACCGCCGCCTTGGACATACTGATTAAACCACTCATTACCGACAACGAACTCAGAGACGAATGTTGGGGAAAAGATATGGGTATACCCAAGGGCGCTGCTGATTGTCGTAACAGGAATCTCCTGCAGACCGCTGGCGCCTGCGGGAAGACCGGCACCGGCAATAGTCTGCGGTGAATTCGAAGGATAGTTCCGCAGCGCCGCTGTCGTTATCTTGGTCTGGGTATAGCGCAGAAACAGGCGATTGCTTTCATTCACAAGATGATCGAGTCGAAACGTCGCGTTCGGGGCTGTCGCGTTATTGAGCGCAGGCGCGTTGTAGTTGCTCGCCACCAGTGGGTTATCGGCGGAAGTCGGCAGAGGAGTGATGGCATAGAGAATCTTCGCCAGCGGGCTGATGCGGCTGATGTCAATCTTGTTGCCGGCGTAGGCAGTACGCTGAAAGTTTACGGGATTACTCGTGGTGGAATCGTACAGAGTTTGTAGAACGCCGGCGCTGTTGTAGTCATTGCTGAAATCACCATTTCTCATGGCAACCGTCGGAACAGTGACAAGTTCGTTCGTATAGCTGCGAAGAGAATAGCGCTCGAAAGCGAAGAAGAAGAAAGATCTGTCTTTTCCGTTGTAGAGCTTTGGGATGATGATGGGCCCGCCCAATGAAACACCAAACTCATTGCGAACGTAATGAGGAGCGGAGTAGTTCGAGGGATTCTGGCGTGCCTTGGCGATACCGATCGCATTGTTACGGGCCGTTTCAAAAAGGGAACCATGAAACCCGTTCGAGCCCGACTTTGTGGTGATAATGCCTGTCGCCGGTGTAGCAAACTGTGCATTGGAGTTGGTGGTTTCAAGGCGAACCTCTGCCACCGCATCCGGATCTGGCAGTTGCGCCTGCGTAGAATTCCCCTCACCGCCAAAGTTGCGATTGAGCATAGGCGCGCCGTCCTCGACATACTCGAGTGCCTCGGCGAGGTTGCCGTTGGCTCGCTGACCCCCGACTTCCAGGCCCGGAGTCGTGAGCTGAGTCAGGTTCAGCACATTGCGTCCGTTTTCTGGCAATTCCATAATGCGGGAATTATCCAGTGTGGAACTGATGGTTCCACTATCGTAGGTGGCTAGTTGCACGTCGTTCGCCGAGATAGTGACCTGTTGCGATACCTCGCCCGCTGAAAGAGATGGATTGATGACAGCGACCTGAGCCACCTGCAGCGCGATACTGGTTTGGTACTTTTTCATTCCAGGGGCGATGAACGTGATCGTGTAGTTTCCCACGAACAGCGACGGGACCGAGTAAAAACCTGTGGCATTCGACATGGTGTCTACCGCCACACCGGTAGCCTCATTGCTTACATGGACTGAAACCTGCGGTACAGCAGCACCACTCGAATCCTGCACCGTTCCCTGAATGGAACCGATACCGCTCTGAGCCCATAGGGTGGCTGTAGACACTATCAATACGAGAAGAAAGATGGGAACGGACTTCGTCAACCAAATCCCTAACCAACCTTCTTTCGTCACAACTTTCATCACGTTCATTTGTACTGCCTCCTCAAGATGAACCAGGTAGTCGTTTCTACAAACCAAACATCGTCGAAAGCGGATGCAGCTTGCCCTCAATGAAAGGCAGACTCAAGTAAGCAGCCTGTCTGACATCTGTCTAGTCACTTCCGCTCGATACCGTGTACGTTGCCGGATAGAACGATTCCACACGAACATCGGATTGTCAAGAGCGAATATTTCCTTCCACCTGTAAAAATAGCTGACCTTGAAAATAGGGTGGTCGCCGTACTTGCTGGACCTCTTCCTATTCCCCTCATCGGAGTTATGGGTTTGGCAAATGTCAGTTGCGGGCCCCCACCCAACTCCAGACTAAGGAATGCAGGCCTATGGGCGCTGCATTACGAGATGCGATGTTTCCGGTAACGAGAACGCCAGTCGGCTCCATTCTTGTGGAGGAAAGATGAGGTGCAGAGAAAATCCATGAATACCAGAGATAACGTCGCAGGCATCAAGGACATTGCAGGAGCACTCAAGATTTCGATTGGGCCAGCTGATCGAGCTCTCCATGGACGAGCCGGCGTAAGCAAGGTACGAAAGCAAGTGTCCTCAAGATGGTCGAAAGGCTGAGTTATAAAACGACCTCGCCGGCTGGATCCTCAATCTAGATCAACGATTTTCGATTGCAAACGCTCACTTTGATGAAGAGGAAAGATCGCCCTGACGGTCTCCAGCTCATCACTGCAAATAGCCTTCCCGTCCTAGACGCGCTCGACAAAATTGGTTTGCTGGGAAAAGTACAGATCGTAACCACGGATCTATTTCAGGAGCTGATCCCGATTATCGAAGAGGGCAAGGTCCTGGCATCGATTTATCAGCGACCTTACACTCAAGGAAAAGTGGCATACGAAAACCTGTTGGCGCATTTGCTGAAACAAGGAAACCTGCGATTAACTCTCAGGCTCGCACCCACGTCATTTTTCGCAGTAACCTTTCGTCGTTCTCCAATCGAAAGGTGAAGACGATCTCTCGCAGTAGCAGCATGCCCACGCTGCGTACAGTTCTCAGGGGGCATGAGCCGGGCAGAAGCATGTGCGATTGACCACGCTATGTCGTCGTTGCTTCGATGTCCTCGAGAGATCGACCTCTAGTTTCAGACACTGCCATTGCAACGAACACACTTCCGCCTACACACACGACCCATAGAGCAGAAAAAACTCCCCCGGGGCATAGCAGTTTATTTAAAATATGGGAAAGGTATACGTGAGCAGGAACGAGGCTACCCAGAGAGCGCTGATAGATACTGATATGCCGCGGGAACGAACGCCATTCGGATAAATCTCCGCAATAAGGACCGACGTTATAGGTGCGAGCGTTACTTGAATCCAGAAGATGTAGGTTTGATCCCAAGCACTTCTCTCTGAAACCATGCCGTCGGTCCTGCCGACCAGCCGTGGGCCATGGAAATGAAGTATCCCGTGGTTCCATCTGCCTGAAGGCCAAGGTGCGGATTAGCTTTCTGCCACCGGAGATCATGGGCTTCCCAGAAACTGGTGGCTCCTTCCGCCAGCATACCGCCCCAATACTTCCTTATCCACATCAGTGCATCTTCGCGATGGCCCATCTTCGCCATCGCGTCCAGCACATAGGTATTGAAGTAGGGGCTCACGACTTCATCTGTGGGAGAGTCCTGTTTGACCTTTGCGAGCACGCTATCCCAAATCGCATGGTTTGACTCCTCACCCAATGCCAGGACCGCGAGTGTATTGAGATGCCAGGTGCTCCCGTAAGTTTGGGTCTTCGGATTCTTGTAGCTTGCAATAGCAGCATCGGCTACCCGCTTTGCGTGTGCCGCAAACTTCGCCGGTGTCGCCGCATCTCCCAGTTCCGCCAGTAACTTTGAACCAGCCACGTAGGCTCGCACATACTGCATCTGCGTACCGATGCGAGCGTCCTTCGTGTAGGTGCTCATTCCTGGGACCAATCGACGAACATCCACGCATGCTTTGGGTTTGTAAATATGTTGGAACTATCCAGGTTTGCATCCATGCCTTCAAGAAGGCTCACAATGTTGTCGTGCTGCGTCGCTAAAAAGCTCGGTCGCCGCTGTGCAGATAGAGATCGTAGAGCGTGGTGATCCACAGACCTGTATAGTCGGGTATACCCGTAGTCGTTCTATCGGGTCCTGTTATCAAATTGCGCAGTGTATCCTCCAGCAGTAAACTATCGCCGAAAACATCGGAAATCACTCTGCCAGAGATATCAAGGTCACCGCTCCAGCGTCCACGATCACGCTTGGGAGCGTCCCAAACGTCATCCTGCATGCAGAGATGCGCGGTATAGGCGCCTGTCTCCCAGATATGGTTCAATAATGGGTCAGAGGACTCAAACGATCCCTGGTATTGGACCGGACAATAAATGCCTTCGACACGGATATCTCGTGATGGGTGAGCTCCGCAGAAAAGTAATTTTTCGCAAAGCGGAATGCGGACTTAGGGCCCCTTGCGATACCGTTTGCCGGCACATTAAGCAGGTTCGTTCCGAGGAAGTTGCCACCTTGTGGGCCTGGTGCCAAACCGGTGCTGATGGCCTCAATTTCAGATTCCCCATAGGCGATCGAAAGTATTGAGCCTGTATCATTGGCGGAATCGACGAGAAGACGCTCATTGACCTCCCGTCCTCCTGGTTGGTCCGAGCACTCCAGTAGAGTTCACAACGGATGCGACTGGTTCTGCTACGTACACCGTTGGCACACTGGTTGCAGGCAGCTACCTTGTTACGGCGAGCTTCGGCGGCATGTCGGGTCTATTGCCCAGCTCGGCTTCCCTTATCGAGACGATCATTCCATCAAACGTTATTGCCACCACGACAAACCTCTCCGCCTCTCCCAATCCTGGGAACCTGGGCCGGGCGGTTACTCTTTCTGCATCGGTTACGGCAGGTGCCTCCGCCGTTAGAGCGGTACGATCAGCTTCTATGACGCGTCCAGAATGCCTGGCGCGGGCACTGTCAATAATTCGGGCCAAGCCACCTTAGTCACCTCCTCTCTTGCGGCCGGTACACATCCATTGACTGCGGTATTTCCGGCCACAGACAGTTTTGCAACCTCAACTTCGGCCATCAGCACACTGGCTTCTTCGGAACGGTATCGGTCGGCGGTATTCTATACACGTTCTTTGTCGCATCCTTCTATTCCCTATTCCCTTTGACGGCGGAGTCGAGGTCGTCAGTTCGGTTCCCCAATACGGCCGATGGGGCTAGGCCGCTACCAAAAGATAGGATCGTGGTTACGTTACCTCAAGGTCAGGAAAAGTTCGAAAATCGTCCACCAGTGCCGACCATTTACTTTCAATTACTTATTCATATAGCTCTGGACTCAAAGGTCCATCCGTGGGTCCATAAGGGTCCAAGAAGCGAAGCCCGTCTACAAATGTCCGGCGAATCTCGATGGATATCCAAATCGACGACTACGAAGCCGAACCGCCAGTCGCACCTAAGTAGCCACCACGCACTCCACATCACTTGTCAGCCGCGTGGGTGTATGTGAGGGGAGTTCTCAATGAGTGTATCGGCGATTTGTCATCAATTGAGATTTGTAACGCGGAATTACTTCCGGATTGCCACGATGCGGAAGCCCGCCTACGGCATCTATGATCGTGCGCGGAGCCTCCGGGATCGGTTGCCCAAGCCGCCTGTCTCTCGCGTCTGCCGCGGACCATGAGACTTGCAGGAAACCACGATTCATCCGGCGGCGGATGGCAAACGTCAGAAAGCGGTTGATCGAAGGACCGACATCTTCCTGGAGTCCAGTATCGGGGTCGATTTTTGCCAATTCTGCCGAATTGGTGATGTGCGCCAGCGTCAGCCGTACTTCATTCCCAAGCACCTGCTTCGTCGCAAACAGTTGATATTCGCGGGCCGGAATGAGGAGATCTCCGCGACCAGAGCCATCGCCGATGCGAGGGTCATTGGCATGGAAAGCCTTCGCCCAGCTCAGAGCAATTTGAGGAAGAACCGGAGCATCGGCCCTGCCAAAGGTGAAGTTTACTTTAGGACTTGTTGTCCCTGGCCACGCATCGAAAGAGTTTGCGGCTTGGATGTTATCGCGATTGCCGAAACGGATCTGGTCCCGCCGAAGTCCGAGGTAGACCTGAAGCTGCGGTAGCATTTGCCCGGTCACAGCGACGAAGGGCGAGACATTCGTGATCGTCAAATCATTGCTGGTCACAGCCTGGAACTGGCCTGCATCATCCGCTTTGGCGAGGTCCAGACCTCTCGGAGCATCGCGTCGTGCATCGAGGCCGACGAGAAGAAGCCAGTTTTGGCCGAGTGGATCGGAGTAGGTTGCGTTGCCGCCCTGCACGGTCCGGAACTCGCTTTGACGGATCAGACCATCGCCAAAGTTCGATTGCAACTTGAGGCTGTATGTCCGAAAGTAGATTCCCGTTGTCAGTGCGCTCTTCTCCGAGATTTGCCAGTGATCGGCGAGGAGCGCGAGACTCGTATGCGTCAAGTCGAGTTGTCGAAGGTCAATGGAGTCATTCGGGACGAATGTGTTGATCGGGATTAGACCAGGAATTCTGGAGAAACCGTAATAGCCCAGACCGTAGGCTGTAAGCTCGTGCTTTCCTATCTCCCAGGTACGCGAGGCATTGATCTTATATTGCTGCCTCTCCTCGGCCCGCTTCAGGAAGCCATTGCCAAAGAGAGCTTCAACGGCGACCCATCCTCTCTTCGAAATATTCTCTGGACTCCAACCTGCAGAGATGGCTCCATCGCGCCCGTCCGTTGTTACCTGGACAAACGAAGGCAGCCGGTCTTTCACGTCATAGGTGATCGCGAGATTGATGGAATGGTCGCCATAGCGGGCGTTGTAGGCCGCGTTATCGACCAAGACGCCACCGACGGTGGAGGCGATGACGAAGTTGGGATCGGCATAGCCGTTCCCATGTGCATTCGCTGTGAGATTGTTCTGGAAGAGAAACCCGCCGATCTGAAAGAACTGCGCGATGGGCTCACCGTGGTCGCCGGCGACACCGGGCGCGAAATACTGGGGAGCCTTGATGCCACCCGAAGCGGTTTCGGTCGGATAGCCGGGAATCGAGAGCGGAACGCCAGGACGTCCCGGATTGGCATCGAGCAGATCGGAACGTGAGAATCCCTGGGTCGAAGGATCGGGTGTGAGCGCATTTTCGTCCGCCCGCACCGTCACGCTATCGTTCTCCCTGAGCGCAATATCGAAGGTTCGATCCTGTGTCACATCGAGCGCAATGCGGAAGCTAGTCTGGTGATGCAGGCTCACCTCAAGTTTCGTAAGGCCGGGAACGACGGCCAGAGAGTACGCTCCAGAGGAGTCTGTCAACGTTGTCTTGCCAGCGGCTTCGATCTCAGCCCCGATTACAGATCGGCCGGACTGGTCGCGGACAACTCCCGATAATTCAACCTGTTTTACTGACGTTTGAGTTGATCCTGAGTGAGCCAACCCTATGCCGAGAGTAACGGTTGCAAGTAGCTGGGTTAGCGACGGGCGGGGCATGGCTTGATGATACTTGCGCTGTCCGCACTCGACGAGGCTGCCGAATAACGGACTTTCCGTTGCAGTCGGGACGTTTTTGAGGTTCAATCAGGGTATTGCGTAAGCTCATCTCCATTTTGTTGCTGGCACTGTTCAGCTTCCCTCTTGTTTCGCCTCTCCTTGCTTCCATGAGAGATGCAGATGCGAGTGTGCCGATCTGCTGTCGCAAGAATGGAAAGCATCATTGTTTGATGAACATGGCTGACCGTGGCAACTCGGCCCAGACGGGAACGCAGTTCACTGCCCCTGTCGAAAAGTGCCCGTATTGCCCGCGAACTGTTGTGACGATGCATTCAGACCCGATGTCGCTTGCAACTTCGGCTAGCATCTTCGTTCCTTTTCTAACCCATACTGGCGGTATAGCTCAAACGGAATCTAAGTGGCGGATTTCTCGCGACCGGTCACGTCAAAAGCGCGGACCACCTTCCTTCCTCGGCTAATTCTTGCCCTTTGGCAGCATCCGTTCCGGACTCCTTGGAGCCGTTAAGCGAGCGCTGCCAGTGTTTGGATTTCGACAAGTCACGTTCCTGTGATCAGGAGGTCGCTTTATGCGCCGTTTTATTGCCTGCCTTATTTTTCTGGGACTGCTTTGCAGTCCCGCCGCCCACGCTACGATCTTCGGTCAGGTTCACGGTGTCGTCCATGATCCACAGCACCGCCCTATCGCGGGAGTTCACATCCAACTTCACGCGGCCAACTCTGCTTTCACTAAAACCACGCTCTCTGGCCAGGATGGCTCCTTCTCCATTCCAGCGGTTCCGCTCGGCGACTATGTCGTTACGGCGTCTCAAACTGGCTTCGCCAGCGTCCGGCAAACCCTCGCGCTCGCCTCAGATACCTCACCCATCCTGCACTTCGAACTACAACTCGGTGCTGTGCAGCAGGCCGTAACTGTCACGACCGACACGAACACGGTCAACATCAACACTGTTACCCCGACCGCTCTCATCAGCCGCCAGGACATCGCATTGACACCTGGTGCAGACCGCACCAACAGCATGGCCATGATCACCGACTACGTCCCTGGGGCTTACATGACCCACGATATGCTTCACATGCGCGGTGGGCACCAGGTCAGTTGGCTCATCGATGGTGTCCAGATCCCAAACACCAACATCGCCAGCAACCTCGGCGCACAGATCGATCCCAAGGACATCGACTACATCGAAGTCCAACGCGGAAGCTACACCTCCGATGTCGGCGATCGCACCTACGGGGTCTTCAACGTGGTTCCCCGCACCGGCTTCGAGCGCAACCGCGAGGCTGAGCTTGTTCTTAGCGCCGGTAACTTCTTCCAGACCAACGACCAGATCAACTTTGGCGACCATACCGAAAAGTTCGCCTATTACGCCAGTCTCAACGGCAACCGTAGCGATTACGGCCTTGCGCCACCTGTCAGCCAGGTGCTGCACGACGCCAGTAACGGCTACGGCGGTTTCGCATCCTTCATCTATAACCGCACCCCAAAGGACCAGTTCCGTCTGGTCACGCAACTTCGCCAGGACTACTTCCAGATCCCTTACGACCCCGATCCCAACAGCTTTGAAAACCAGCAGTACGACTCTAGTGGTCTTCGCGACGGTCAGCACGAGACCGACGGCACGGCTGCCTTCTCTTGGCTCCGCACCTTCAATCCCTCGACTGTCCTGCAGGTCTCACCCTTCTTCCACTACAACAAGGCCGATTATGAATCGAATCCCAATGATGTCCCGGTAGCAACTACGGTCAACCGCTCCTCAACCTACGGCGGCGGCCAAGCCTCCATCACGACTCAGATCGCTCGCAACACCTTGCAGGCCGGCTTCTATTCCTTCGGCCAGCACGATAACTATCTTTTCGGCGCCATCTTCAACGATGGGAGTGGAAGTCCCAAATTCTCGACCCCTGACTCCGCATCCGGAGGTGTCATCGAGGAATACGTCTCTGACAACTACAAGGCGACCTCGTGGCTTACGCTCATTGCGGGTCTTCGTCAGACCCACTTCCAAGGCCAGTTCGCAGAAAATGAAACCGACCCACGATTCGGCGTTGCTGTCCGCATTCCTAAGTTGAACTGGGTCTTCCGAGGCTTCTACGGTCGCTTCTATCAGCCTCCGCCGCTGCTCACCGCCAAGGGCCCCATCGTGCAGTTTGCCCAGGCCAACAACACCGACTTCGTCTCCCTCCACGGCGAGCGCGACGAAGAGCACCAGTTCGGCGTACAAATACCATTTCGCGGCTGGCTCCTCGATGCCGACACCTTCAAAACCCGCATCAACAACTTCCTTGATCACTCCAACCTTGGCGACTCTAGTATTTACTTTCCAGTCACGGTCGACGGAGCACTTGTCCGCGCCTGGGAACTCAGCCTTCGTTCACCGCGACTCTGGCACTTGGGACAGGCTCACCTCGCCTACTCTAACCAGATCGCTGAGCAGCGCGGCAACATCACTGGGGGCCTCATTTGTACCCCCATCGGTGACCCCTCCTGCGACGCCGGCTTCGACTACTCACCCGTTGACCACGACCAACGCAACACTCTTAACGTAGGGTTCAACGCGACGCTTCCCCTCCGCACCACCGTCTCTACCAACGTCTACTATGGCTCCGGATTCCACAACGGCAACCCGGACCCCACCACGCCCTACCCCAATGCCTATCTACCTCAGCACACTACCTTCGATCTCTCCATCGGCCACAGCTTCGGCGAGAACCTCACCGCCTCCGTTACGGCAGTCAACGTAGCCAACCGCCGCGTTTTGCTCGATAACAGCCTCACCTTCGGCGGTTTCCACTACAACGACCCGCGCGAGACCTTCGCCGAGATCCGTTACCGCTTCAAGTTCTAGCCCACCAACCAGAAAGGCAGGACCGACGCAGCGCTTTCAGGCGTGGTGCCGGTCCCGCATTCAACTCCGCCGCATTGTCAGTACAGTCCGCTATCGTCAACTTGCGGGAACAGGGCAATGCCCTCAATGACGGCCTTCGCGATTTCGCATCAATCCAGAATGACTTCTTGAAGATGAGCGCGTTTATCGATCCTTGGCAGCGCTTTCCTGCAGGTCGCCGTCTAAAACTCGATCCTCCCTTGGAAAGCAATCATGCGAGGCGAACTATCGCCGCCGAGTCCGACGCCGAGCAGCCCTGTCGGCGGTGAGATCGTGCTTTGCAGGGTTCCAAAGCGAGCTGGGATCAGAGAGCCCGGCACACCGGCCTCCACGTTGCTGGGCAGCGCAAAATTCGCGTGATTGAAGGCGTTGAACATCTGGGCGTCGAAGCGGAAAGTTACGCCCTCGTGGAGTTTGAGAGTCTTGGTGATGTAAATGTCGGAATCCGTGAAATGTGGCCCTCGAACGGTGTTCCTTCCCGAATCTCCAAACTGGCAGTTGGCCACCGAGTCCCCACCCGTGCAGGCTCCCGTTGAAGGGTCGACGACCGAGGCGAATGCATCCGGATTGATCCACTGCCGCGTACCAGCTACAGTGACGCCCCTGACGGCGGATCTCTGGTAGAGCGGTACCCCAGGAACACGCCGGGCAAACTGCGGACCGCTGGACTGGAAGACACCGTTTCCATTCGCGGTATATGGCTGGCTGAGGATCGTGAAGGGCAATCCCGTATGGAAGAAGGCCGTTTCCGAGAAAGCCCATCCGCTAAGCATCTGGCGCAGGAGCGCCTGATGCGAGTGAAAGGGAATCTGGTAGAGGCCGAATGCAGAGATGTTGTGGCGAACGTCATAATCGCAGCTTCCATAGCTGCGGCTCAGCTCGCCGGCCAGAGGCGAGAGGATTCCCTGGCTGGAAAACGACAGGAGCCCGCCGTTCGAAACCTCATCGAGACAATGACTGAGGGTGTAGTTACCGCGCAGAGTGAGTCCGGCGATCTGCTGGGTATAGCTCGTTTGCAGCCCGGCGTAGCTGCTGTTCGCATCTGTCCGAAACTCGTTCACACTGCCGAAGCGTTGATCGAGTGGATGGCTATAGGCATACGGTGAAAAGCAGCCTGCGCAGACGTTCTGGTAGCCATTTAGCTCTACTTGATACGGCTCGTGAAGGCCGCGAGTGCCGACGAAGTCCACACGCACTGCGCCTTTGCCGCCGACCTGTTGCTCCACCCCGGCGCTGTACTGGTAGTACAAGGGAGTCTTCAGAGTGCCGGTTGGAAAGGTGTTAAGCCCGACCGCCAGCGGACAAACCGCATCTCCAGAAGCGATGCCAGTACACGGCGGAGCGCCGGTGCTGAAGCTCGTTTGCAGGGCCTTGTTCGCGGAGGCAAGAGCGTCAACTGCGCTGCCCGGAACCCCCGGAAAGATGGCCACGCCACCGACCTGTCCGGCCAGGCCACCCACAAAGCTGGGAGCATAAGGCGCGTTGGTCGAAGCCAGATCGGCAATCTGCGCGGGGATGATGTCACTGAAAACTCCGAAGCCCGCGTGAACGGCAGTGTGCGGCTCGACCTGATACGCGATGGACACGCGAGGCTGATAGATGAACAGCGGTGTGGCTGGGAAGAGATTATGAATACCCGTAAGAATCGCCTGATTCAGCGGCTGCGCGTTGCTGTGCTGCATGTCGAGAAACGAGCCCGCCGAACGCGCGAAAAGGCCTTGATCGTTGACGACGTTCGTATTCCAGGTCACCCGCATCCCGGCAGTCAATGTCAGTCTGGCTGACGGCTTGTAGCTGTCCATCGCATAGAACTCAAAGTTGCCATTCGCGACGCGCTCCCGTGTTCGCACTGGAAAGCTTTGTGTCGCTGTATAAGCCGCTCCGTAGGTGAACTGAGCGAGATCGTTCACCGTCACGAGCGGTACAGTCCCTTGCCCGAGGTCATAGTTGCTCACGTCCACGCGGCGTGTATTGATTCCAAACTTCAGCGTATGGCGATGCAGCGTCCAGATCAGGTTATCGTTCACCTGCCATTGCGTGACTTTGCGCCCCTGCGGATAGGTCTGGTCATTGCCGCCGATCGTGGTGAAAGGGAGGTTGGAAGTTCCTGCCGCGAGAACAATCGGGAACTGCTGCTGGACGGAAGCGAAGTTGTTCGGCTCGAAGACGCTCGCATACCAGCTTGCGCCGGGATTGATCTGGTTCACCAGGTTAGGCGTGAAGAGGTGTGTGTACCCCAGGACAAGGGTGCGCTGTGGTTGGGGAGAGAAGGCATTGAAGATCGGGTTGATCGGATCGGTATAGGCAGCTTGCAGTCCGGTATCCTGCTGAAACCGGTACCAGACGCTGTTCTTTTCGTTGATTGTCTGATCCATCTTCAGCACGATCAGATCTTCGCTATCCTTGTTGTTTAAGGACGCCTGTCGCTGATTCGCGCAGCCGCTGCCGTTCAGAAGAGTTCCAGCAGCAGGCGCAGGAAGCAATGTCCCATTCTCGTCAAAGGGACAAGTGCTCACCGGCACTGGCGTTCCGCCCGTATTGGAATAGAGCGCAAACATAGAACGATAAAGCGGGATTTCCGCTGGCTGCGCTGACAGCGTGACCCCTGTGATTGGGTCTACGCCACCCACCGCAAGCCGCTGCAACACATATTGCTGGTAGACAGGCGACGGAGCTGTGACCTGCGACACTACCGGCAGCGCAATGCGAATGCCTTCATAGTGAGCGAAGAAGAAGAGCTTCTGCGGCAGGATTGGACCGCTGACGCTAACGCCAAACTCGTTCACCGTGGACCGCGGCTTCTTCGCGATGTTGCCGGGAGAGTCGTTCGCGTGCAGGAAGTAATTCTGGGCATTCAGAAGCGACCCATTCCACACCTCGTACACATCGCCGTGGAAGCGGCTTCCTCCCGATTTGGTGAAGTAGTTGACCTGCGCTGCGCCGTAGCGGCCCTGGTCGACTGCATAAGAGTTCGTGTTCACGGTGGCTTCCTGCACGGCATCGAGGCCAATGACAAGATTGGTCGACAAGCCGATGTTCAGCCCCAGCCACGGATCGTTGGTGTCGTAACCGTCGAGAATGTACCCATTCGAGGTTGCGGGGAGCCCATTGAATTCGACGTTGCCATAGCCACCTGCGGCCTTGGCATCGTTGGATGATCCTGCTGTATTCATCAACGCACCCTGCGCAAACTGAGCGACGAAGGTCAGGTCCTGTCCTGGATTTGGAAGGCTGTTGATCGTCTTCGCTTCGAGCGTTGTCGTCGTGTTCGGATTGTCCAGACTGAGCAGGCCCTGTTGTGCGGTCACCTCGACACTTTCCGAGGCGGAGCTTACGGACAGAGTGAAGTTCAGCGTGATGGTACGCCCTACCCCGACCGGTGTCGCTTCCGAAGACGCCACTCCAAATCCGGAGGAGGTGACCGCCACCTGATAGGTGCCTGGATTGATTTGGGAAAGCAGGTAGTGCCCACTTGCGTCCGTTTGTCCAGTGCGCACGGCCTTTGTACTTACGTCCGTTGCTGTAACCGTGGCGTGGGGAATTAGAGCACCGCTGCTGTCGGTCACGGTCCCGGCTAGGGCGCTCGAAATGCCACTCTGCGCACGGGCGCCAATGAGCGGCAGGAACCAAAAGAGTAGCAGCAGAAAGAGAGTTTTAAGTATGGAGCGCATATTTAGGTGTACCTAACGCTTATTTAGGGTAACCTAAAACACGAGGCAAGCGACAGGTTAAGAGTTGAAGAAGACGAAACGAGCAAACTGGGAACGGAACACGGAATCCGTAGACGACTACCTGAAGGCCATCTACTCGATTGGCGGCGACGAACGCAGACGAGTCGGCGGCTCAGAGCTGGCAGTGCGCCTTGAGGTTGCCCCCGCCTCGGTCACGAACATGCTCCAGAAGCTCGCAAGCGATCCGAAGTCGCTGGTGGACTATAAGCGCGGCGAGGGCGTGAAGTTGTCGGGTGCCGGACGAAGACGAGCCCTGGAGATCGTGAGGCATCATCGATTGGTCGAGACGTTTCTCTTTCAGGTGCTCGACTATCCCATGGATGAGCTTCATGACGAAGCCGAGCGGCTGGAGCATTTCATCTCGGAATCGTTTGAGGAGCGGATTGCGACGAAACTCGGCAACCCAACAGCCGACCCCCATGGCCATTGCATCCCGGCTCTGGATGGAACCATGCCACCTGCTCACGGCGTGACCTGCAGGTGCGGTCTCTGATGGGTCCAGAAGAAACAGAAAGGTCGGAGCAAAATGTTCATTCTTTGGGCTTAGCAATGCCGAAAAGACGACTTTCTATGAGCAGGTCACTGGTGTCAAGGTTTGCCCGTCGTTTTTTCCTTCATAGGGGTTTTGTTTTTGTTCTTGGTTTCGTTGTGCCGCATGTTGCTCTCCACCGGGTTTCTATATGCACTCTGGATGAGCTGTCTTGATGCAAGCTCGGTGCCGGTTGGGGTTCGAGAGGAGAGTCGATGCTGCCATTTGTGTTTCGGCCTTCTCATGGAAGGCCAATTCGCGTTTCCAGGCTGGCTCATCCTCGAAAAGTGACTTGGCGATTTATCACTTACCCAAGGGCTGAAGGAGACCCTCATCGGTTGTGAAGTGAAGGAAAGCGTGCTCCTTGCCTATGTTCCTTGGGAGGAGCCCGGACGTGCAGACAATTCAAGCTCACCCTAATAGGTACTAGGCGAGTTGTCTTCACCTGTTCGCCTTCGCAGCTCTTCCTCCAGCTGTTTCTGTGCATGGATATCGGCAGCGCTGCCGTACCATCGGATAATCTTTCCGGCTTTATCACGTCGCGGCGCTCCGCGTGAATGTATCCAGCGCCACTCTCCGGTGGAAGTGCGGACCCGACACTCCACGTCAATGGGCTCTCCGGTCTGGAGTGAGCGTGCGATGCTCTCCGCCACCCGCTCTTGATCGTCCGGGTGGAGCGCGCTGATGAATCCTCGTCCACGTGAGTCCTCTTCGCTCATCCCGGTAATCTGCTGCCATCGCGGACTGATCATCGTCGCCATGCCCTCTTCGTCGAGCACCCATGGGATCTGCGGGTTCAACTCGACCATGTGACGGTAGTGGTCTTCGCTCTCCCGCAGCGCCGTCTCGGTTCGCCTTCGGCCGGTGATATCGACGACTGCAACGGAGATTCCTACCACCTCGGCGGCTTCGTCGAAGGCTGGCAAGTAGGAGAAAAGGAATGCCTCCTCGTGCCCACCGTCAGCCGCTCTCTGCGTGATCTCCACGGCATTGACCGGCACTCCTGCCAAGGCGCGACGCAGGTAGGGTTCAAGCTGTGGATACACAGCCGGGATCATCTCGCTGACAAGCCGTCCGAGATGGTCGTGGATCGGAGCACCGTTCATCTCGGCGAGCTGCTGATTGATGCTGATGTAGCGCAGGTCGGGGCTGAGGAAGGCAAGGCCGACAGGGGCGCCGTCGTAGAGCGCCTGCAGGTGAGAGAGACGCTGGCCCGGAGGTGAACTGTATGAGATATCCCGCCAGACGCTGGAGGTGGGGCGCAGCCTGACCGGTGGGTGCATGGTTATTGCCTCGCTGAGGCGTTCGGCGGGAACAGGTTTGCCGAAGAGCCAGCCCTGGCCCATTTCGCAGCCGAGCAACAGCAGCATCTCGGCTTGTTCCTCGGTTTCCACGCCCTCGGCGACCGTGGTCAGGCCGAGGCTCTGGCCGAGGCCTACGACTGCGGAAACGATTTTGCGGCTCTGCCGCCGTTCCGCCATCGAGCTAACGAAGCTGCGGTCTACCTTCAATTCATCGAAGGGCAACGACTGGAGATGGAGCAGGCTGGAGTAGCCTGTGCCGAAATCGTCGAGGGCCAGGCGGCACCCGAGCGCCTTGAGCTCCGCTGAGATGGTTTGCGCATGCTGCAGGTCCTCGAGGAGAGCGCTCTCGGTGATTTCGATGACGACGCGATTGAGAGGAAATGCAGCGGCGTTGGCTGCCTCTCGAATCTGTTTTGGAAGCGCGAGATCGTGCAGGAGGTAAGGGGAGACGTTGAAGGCGAGCCACTGCGTGTTGGGCAGCATACTAGCGGCGTTGAAGGATTTCTCCATCAACATGGCGGTCAGCTCGCCGATGAGGCCTGCCTGCTCTGCGATGCGGATAAATGCCTCGGGAGGCAGAACGCCACGACTTGCATGCTGCCACCGGGCGAGCACCTCCATGCCAGCAACTTCGCCTGTATGAAGGGTCACGACTGGCTGGAAAAACGGAACAAACTCGCTGCGCCGCAAGCCTGCTCGAACCTGTTCAGCGCTCATGTGCATAGGAGAACCTCGCCGGACTTCGCCGGGACAAAGTATCTGCCTGTTCTAGTCCCTTTGTCGAACCTGGTTTCGTCAGGCGCAGGCGGTATTGCAGTGCGCGATTTTGAACTAAGTGGATACGCCTCTTCCGATGATCGCGAGCAGGATGCAGGATCGTTGAATGCATGGTGGATGTCCGACAACGGAAAGACGGAAGCTGCACCGAGTCCAGAGATTTTCGCGAGGAAATGTAGCTCTAGATGCGTCCGACGAAGAGGAAGAAAAATGCTACCGCAGCTACAACTGTTCCCATGAGGATTGCAGTGATGTAAAGGGCCGCTCGCCGCCTCTGTGAAGGTTGTGGACGCGTAATACCGACTCCCCAGATGAAGCTCTCGCTAACAAAATCAATCAGGCTTCTCATACTTTCCTCCTGAGCTTCAGTTTCGGACCCCAACGGGCACGGCGATATGCAATTCCTGCGAAAATGAAGGCTTGAGGACTCCGCACATTCCGGAGGAGCACGGAGCGCCGCGACGCATTTCAGTCATGCGGGATAAGCTTTTGGTGCCGCTTCTCGGCGATAAGGAGAAGCAAAGCTTGGGTGAGCAGCCATGGAAGGATCTCTTGCTCGAAAGGCACCTGGTCCAACCCAGCGAAATTCCTGAACACGAGCATCCTGACCTTTGTCTTCATCTTCAATTATCAGGCAATGCGGATTTCGAGTGGTGGTCGGCAAAGAGGAACGCCGTATCCCGAACCGAGCCCGGCTCAATGATCCTGATTCCCGCCGGCACCAGAGATCGTTTGCGTTGGAAAGGAAGTTCTGAGCGACTTATCCTTTCGGTCGATCAACATTCCCTCGCTAGCTTTGCCCAAGATATGGACTCCGAGTATATTCCGGAGTTCAGAGCAGGTTGGTCGTTCAGAGATCAAGGCTTGCGGCAGATTCTGTCAGAGATGGGAAAACAAGCCCGGGATCACTGGCCCCTTGGCGGCTTATACGCCGACCTGCTCACCGTGGGTTTGAAGACTCGGCTGATACAGAATCACGCTGTGAACCCAGCCACGAGACCGACTTTGAAGGGCGGCCTGGGCATGCCCAGGCTGAAACGCACCATGGAGTTCATAAACGCGAACCTTGGCGAGGATGTGCGTCTCGACACGATCGCGAAAGAACTGGGTGTGAGCTCCTCGCACTTTGCTCACGAGTTCCGCAACAGCACAGGCCAAACACCCTACCAGTATTTGTTGGAACAAAGAATGGCGAAGGCAAAGCATCTGCTCCTCACCACGAAACTGCCGGTGCAGGTGGTCGGTGGACTAGTTGGGTTCAGCTCTCCGGTCAACTTCGTGCGGGCATTCCGCCAGCGTTTAAGAACAACTCCTGAGACGTGGCGCAAAAGCGACGATGCGATCAAGTGATTGTCAGCACGGCTCGTGCTTGCTAGTCCAGCTGCCACGCAATGTCGATTGACGTAAACAGGCTTTACCACGTATCCAGAATCAGACGGGTTGGAAATGCAAGTTGGTGGGTGAGGTCGCTAGTTCGAATCTAGTCGTCCCGACCATTACTTTAATCGTTTAGCGCAGTGAAATAGGCTTCCGAAGAACCTTGGCAACAAGGTTGCAGTCCTCCGGAGCGTCAGTCAAGACTTCGCAGGAACTATATGCGGCACTCGTCACGGTCATGACGCTAGAAACGGATGCAAAAGCGGTGACAGCTGACAAACGACACGCTCAAGACACCATCGCTGCACTCTATCGGGCTCATGCTTAGGCCGTCTCTGGATTGCCGATTCTGCACACAAAGCTGTGCCAACCGATTCTCTTTGTCTTTCTTATTCTCATTCATCTCTAGTAGAACGTGCTTTGTTCTGGCGGCTTGTCCTTGATCCCCAGTGGCTCAAGCAGATGCTGTGCTCCCAGCTTCATCAGTCCAAGCTCTGTCACGGACTGAAAGAACTGGAACCCCTCCGCGTGAAAGCGCTTCACATCCGCTGCGCTGCCAGCTGGACGCCCCAGCCACTTACCATGCCGTTTGGCGGCCGCGACAATTTTCGCAATCGCCTCATCCAGCAATGGTTCATCTTGGCGCCCGCGCAGGCCAAGCGAAAAGGATAGATCGCTGACACCGATAAAGATCACGTCCACACCCGGGGTCGCAACAATCTCTTCAATTGTCTCCACTGCGGCAGCCTCTTCAATGACGCACACTACAAGCACGTTCGCATCGGCGGAGTCGTAATAACTCCCCAGAGCGGGCCACGTCGAGACCGCCAAGCCCGCACCCGATCCTCTCCGCCCAAACGGCGGATAGTGGCATCCTTGCGCCGCAACCATGGCGCGTTCCGGCGTCGACACAAACGGAAAGATGACGCCTTGCACCCCCTGGTCCAGCACCCGCTTCGCCATCCACAACTCGGCCCACGGTACCCGAGCAAAAATGGGTGCCGGAAGACCACGTGTCGCCATCACCATGTTCCGTAGCGATTCCAACGAAAGCGATGAGTGCTCCATCTCGGCCCAAAGAAAATGAAAGCCCAGCGTAGCAGCATACGCCGCAGTTTCAAGGTTGTTAGAGGCCACTGTCATCCCTATGACATACTCGCCCGCATTCAAACGTTCGCGCACCACGCTCCATGTATCGGGCGACGCCGGGTGTACTCCAGCCGTATACTCCTCCGCCATCTGTTACGCTCCCTTCTTCGTGACAGGCTTCAACATCACTTCCGCTAACTGGCATCCGCGCCCATTGCCACCGAGTCCCGTTTCGCGCGTCCACGTCAATCGGAGTTCGCCACTCGCTGTCGCTCCACGGGGTACAGCAAACGTCTGCGGAGCCGGTGGCCATGGACGCAATTGCAGCGGATGAATCTCAACCGCATCATTCGCCATCAACTTCGTCTTCACTCCACGGGAATCGCCCGAAATCACCACCTGCAAGGCATACTCCACATTCGGATCGAGTCCCTTGTAGTGCATCTTCAACGGAGCCTCGTACAAGCTTTCTGCCCAGTGCTTCCACGCCATCGGCGCATTCGCCCCATAAGGATCGGGATAGCTTGTGCCCACATGGGGCGACCGCCGGAAATCGAAATCACCTTCCACATCTTCAATCACCAGGTGTGGCCGATTGCCCACGTTGCCCAACTCATCATAGAAGCCACCTGGCCCGGGATTCGTACGATCCAGAAGCGCGCGAATCGCGGCAATCTTATCCTCCTGATCTTCGATCTTGCTGATCACGCCAAGCTGCTTCAGGAAGTAGGGCCCATCTGTCACGGGATGATCGATTGTGTCCAGTGGCGCTCCGCGATCGACCGCTTCACCCTGGAAGCGCTCCACAGCAAGCTGTTGATGGATGCTCTGCAGCAGCGCATAGCCAAGTTCCGCGATCCGTGTCCGCAGCGCCGGAGCCACCGGTTGCAGCGTGCTCTGACGCAGCGTCTGCATCGCGTTTTCAATCAGATTCTGCGGATCAATGCCATTTGCAGGTTCCCTCGCCGGCACTGCTCCGATACCCCAGGGCAACGATGCGAATCCGATGTCCTCAATCCTGCCGAGCACGCTCTTTGCCTTCGCCAGTTCCCCGCTCTCAAACAGCAGCCGCTCCCGCACATACGCGTCACAGCACGCGCGGAACATCGCCTGCTGCCACCGCCAGTTCTCCAGCACAAACGGAGAAGCACTCCGCTCAATGGACATGAACTTCTGCAGCGTGACGTCTACAAGCTCATTCGCTGCCAGCGGCCCGATCCAGTTATTCTCCAGGTCCAGCAGCCCCTGGGCAAACCCCGAACCATCTCTAGCGCCAATGAAGTAGCGTCCAAAATCCCTCATCGCGGCTGCCGCGGTCATATCTGGGTCCCACGCCAGCATGCTCCAGAGGAACTTGTTCGCATCGTCGTTACAGCCTTCCGAATAGCTCACAAAACCGGACGTGTACTTCAGCTCCGAGCGCAGAATCGCCGCCTCCGCTTCAGGCCTTGGATTGATGATCTCGCGTCCTTCCGTCAACGCATACGCAATATCCCAGTTGTTCACCGAATACTGCGATTGGATGCTGTGCGTGATGTCTGGATAAAACCGGATCGGATACTTCGCCGGAAGTGCCTTCCGCAGCTCTGCAATCGAGCTGCGGTTCTGGGGCCCAAACACAATTCCATCCAGCCACGTCTGCGTGTCCGGCTCATTCACTATCGTGTGGAATTCTGTCAGCCATTCTGCGTTGAACGACTGCGGCGACATCCACATCTGAACCTGTGGATGTGTCTTGCGCAGATTTATCTTTTCCTTTTCGAGTAGCGGCAGCATGTACTTCGGCTCCGTATGCCCTGGGTCGCCGCCCGGCACAAACACGATGTCCAGCCGCGGCATATCGTGCATGACGTCCGCCCAATCGCGAATTTCTGCTTCAAGCGTTTCCTTGTCGCTATAGTCCTTTGCCATCGCGGGATACCAGATCGACACATCCAGCCCGTACTTGTCACAAATCCTCGACATTTCGATCAGCATCCTCTTGGGAGGGATTGGGAAATGCGGGCTATCCGAAAGATCATCCGAGATTGGAGGCAGCAGCTCCACTGTGTTTGTGCCGAAGATCGCCAGTTCGCGAATGTATTGGTCCCACATCTCGACGGTCCACGCATCGTACGCATTCGTCTTCGGACGATATCCCAACTGGTGTCCGCGAATCGCGTAATGCGGTGAGCTTGTCAGGTTCAGCGCCCTCATACTCACGGCAACGCTGCGCCGGTCCAGCGAGCACATGCGCAGCAGCTTGCCAGCGCCGAAGATTAGCCCACGCTCATCGCTTCCACAGACGGCGATCCAATCATGCGCGCTGGCAATGGCATAGGACTCCGCAGGCAGCTTCGCGGCTGTTGCCGCCACCGATGCCACGGCATCTCCCAGCCCATGCCATGAAGCCCGTGTCCCCAGGTAAATCTTCACAGCGCCCGCAGATCCAATCGTCCACTCCACACCGCAACGCTTCATGACCTCGTCGGCCATCATCTCTGCGGCCACCCGTTCCCGCTTCGTCGGCTGCGCAGGCAGCACCAGGGAGACGTTATTCATCTCCGTCCATCCGGATTCAAGCGCATGCAATAAACCGGCCCGGCCTATCCCGGAGATGGCAACGGTTGCTGCCATCCCTTGTAGAAATGATCTACGCTTCATCGTTCTGATCTCCTTGTAAAAAGTGGAGCACGGTGTGGACCGTGCCCCAAATGCGCCCTTAAGGTTTTGGTCCTATGGGGGTGCGGGCAAAGGAGCTGAAATCTCCTTGAATGGCTCGTGACAGACCCCTCCGGATGGGTTGCGCCTGTTGCGTAGATTTTTCATGATTCGCCTTCGCGTCGCCCGGCTTCTACAAACTTCATTCCGGCTAGAGGGCGGATTTTGACTCGACAAAACTATACGCACTTGCATATCTGTTGTCTACATATGAAATACATGTTGTATCTATCTCCCGTTGAGACCCAGAGCGCTGGTGGAGGGAGACTCTCGCTGCGAGGGTGAATGCAAATTTCAGTGAAGGAAATATAGAGATTTATATACTCCCTGGATCAGGCATTTGGGCCCGATAGATTAAAAACACCTAGGTCGATCCTTCGTCGACAGATCGCATACTTTGTGTTCCATTCAAAATTATCCAGGAAGCGCATACTTGTTGTGTATGCTGCTTCTTGTGCGCAATCTTTATCTCTCGCCGGAAACTAATGAGAACTAAGATCAAAGGGAAATCGGGTAAGCCGAAATCCACGATTCGCGAAAAGGCGTACCAGTACATTCAGAGCCGCATCGCCGAGGGAACTCTCCCATCGGGCGGTGCAATCTCCGAACTCCTCCTCGCTAAGGAACTCGGGAGCAGCCGTACACCGGTGCGCGAAGCCATCAGCCAACTGGTCTCCGAAGGCCTGTTGGAGCAGACGCCCAATCGCGGCACCGTTGTCGTGCGCCTTACCCGCGAAGATATCGTCGACCTCTACGAACTCCGCGAAGCCCTCGAAGTCTACGTCGTCGCCAAAGTGACGCGGGAGCAGCTTCCCCCGGAAGACATTAAACGGCTTGAGCATTTATCCGATGGCATCCTGACCCTGGTCGAAGAGCTGCAGGCATCCGGCGAAGAGCATCTCAACGCCGAGCAGATGTCGCGTTTCGTCGCCGCAGATCGCGGCTTTCACACGCTTCTCATGGCCTTTTCGTTCAATCCGCGTATCCGCAAAATTGTCGATGAAACCCGCCTGCTGATCCGCATCTTCGCCATGCGCCGCCTCGGCTACGGTGTCGCCAAGCTCAAGCACATCCACGCGCAGCACGCGGCCATCATCCAGGCCATTGTCGAACGTGATCCCGAACTCGCCACGCTGCGCCTAGCCGAACACATCCAGATCAGCAAGCAGGAGCGCCTCGACGAGTTCGACCGTAACCGCCGCGCCAGCAGCATCGAACAGAGCTGCTCCGACCTGAACTTCTAGGCCGGAACCACCACTCCCTCGATGTTCTGCCTGCGCCGCATCCCTTGCAGATGCCGTGCCGTCAGCAGCATCACCACGCCGATCACCAGGTAAATTCCCGCCGTCGCACTGATGCAGGCTCCCATGCCAAAGCGCGCGGACCCCAACGCAATGATCACGGGCGCCATCCCTCCGCCCAGCCATCCAAGCGAGTTCGCGATCCCTGCAGCCGTTCCGCGATTCTCAATCGCAACCACGTCGTAGAGTCCGGCAATGATGTTCGCGTCATACAAACCCTTGAAGTAACCGAACCCGATCATCGCCATCACCAGCACGGGCACGGACAACGTCCACCCTGTCAGAAACAAGAATGGCGCACCGAGCAGGAGCCCGATCGCCTGGGCAAGCTGCCGGCCGCCGCCGCGTTTCTTCGAAAAGCGATCCGCCAGCATGCCCCCACAAATCACACCCAGCAGAGAAGCCGCCTGCAGATACAAGCTGGCATTCAACCCCGCCATCGAAAGACTCATGTGGAACTTCTGGTACAGGAAAGTGGGCAGCCAGGTCAGGAACACCACGGCTACAAAGTTTGCTCCCATAAAGATCCCGATCAGCACAAGCACGATGCGATTTCCAAGAATCTCCTTGAGCGCCGTCGACGTCTTCTTCTTCTTCGCGTGCTGATCCGCCCTTAGCTCCGACTGCCCACGCAAAGGTTCGCGAAGCAGAAAGCTCAACACCAGGCCCAACACCACGCCGCATCCGCCAAAGAGCAGGAAGCTGGCCCGCCACCCACCGTGCTGTCCCACTACGGCAGAGATCGATCCGCCGGCAATACTCCCCGCATACACCGCCGTCTGGTGCAGTGACATCGCCCGCGACCGTGTCTTGGGTCCGTGATAGTCGCTGATCATGGCCATTGCAGCAGGGAAATAGAACGCCTCACCCAGGCCGCCCAGCGCCCGGCACCAGATCATCTGGTGATATGTATGCGCAAACGCCGTCGCGCCTGTCACTACCGACCAGAACACCAGAGCTCCGAGGATCAGCGTCTTGCGTGAAACTCGATCCGTCATCCATCCCGTGAACGGTCCACAAAGCGCATACATCCACATAAAGCACGAGCCGAGAACGCCTAGTTGCACATCCGTCAGCATCATCTCGGTCTTAATCAACGGAAAGAGCGAGAAAATCGCCTGGCGATCCGCGTAGTTGAACAGAAAGACGAACCACAGCAGGCCGATGGTGAACCATTTTGTCCGCGGATTACCTGACCCTCGTCCAGCTCTGGTTGCCATATTCGCCATTCGTCATCCTTTTTCGTTTCGCGGAATCCGCAGAGCAGAAGCCGCGGGCACATTGGTTATAGTGCAACATTACATATGCTGTCGACATTCCACAGTCCACTACTCTTCGAAGAAGGCTCACGAGAATCGTCCAGCAGGCGCGACCCTTTCAGCCCGGCCATCACAAGCCAGCAAGTTGAGAAGAGATAAGCCCTTTTCAGTGATGCACAATTATTTTTTAATAAGTGCATACAACATGTCGACATATAATGTCGGATGATGTGTATAGTGGCTTGAACCAGCGGAACGATAGCCCCGGTTCCACGTGAGTGGACCTCGCTCTTCTGATTCCCTAACCCTCAAGCCGTCAGCTGCGGCCTTTCTTCACGCGTTTGGCAAGGTGAATGTTTTGATCAATTTTCATGGTGTATACGCCGCTCTTCTCACTCCTCGCAGCGCTACCGGCGAGCTGGCCATCACTTCTTATCGCAAGCAGCTCGCAGAACTCGGCAAAACCGACCTTGCCGGCTATGCCATCAACGGTGCAACAGGTGAATTTACGATCTCCTCTGACGCCGACCTCGAACTTCTCACCAGAACGACTCGCAGCGATGCCCCCGGCGCCCAGATTCTCTGCGGCATTGGAGCCGCAGACGTTTTTCTCACCATACGCAAGGGACGAATTGCACAGGCCGCCGGAGCCGACGCCGCACTCCTCCCGATGCCCTATTTCTTCCCCTACCGCCAGGACGATCTGGCGGCTTACATCTCCGCGGTAGCCGACGCCGTCGAGCTCCCCATCCTGCTCTACAATTTGCCGCAATTTACCTCGGGCCTCTATGCCGACACGGTCCTTGCGCTCTTCGCGAGGCATCGCAATATCGCCGGCATCAAGGACTCCAGTGGCTCGCTCGATATCGTCCGTGCCATGACATCGGCACGCCTCCCTCACGCCCGTCTTATCGGTAACGACGGTGCCCTCTGTGAGGCCCTCGCCGAAAACGTCTGCGACGGCGTCGTCTCCGGCGTAGCCTGCACACTTCCCGAGCTTATGTCTACGCTCTTCGCCGTAGCGGGCACAGGCGATTTCTCCGGCAAATGCGCTCTCCTCGAGCAGTTCCTCGAGCAGTTGGGTGCCCTCCCCACGCCATGGGGGCTCAAAGTCACCAGTGCCTTCCGCGAATTCACGCAGGAAAGCTATCCCTTCCCGCTCTCCACTGAACGCGAAGCCCAAGTCTCCAGGCTCCGCACCTGGTTTGGCGGCTGGTATCAACAAACACTTACCTGAAGTCACGGCAGCAGTTCAGGCAGCCCACGCTTTCGAGGACACTTTTCGTCGAGCGATGTGGTAAAGCGGCTTGGCACAAGGGTGCGCCTTTTGTGCCAAGCCACTCTTTTTTATTGGCCGGTCACACCGCATAACGACACGGCCATCCCCATTGCCTCAAAGGACGCGACTTCGCCATCATTGCTTCATCCGCGCTGACTGTGATTAGCCTTGTGCTGTGCCATCATCGCATCGCGCGAAACCCCGTGCAGCACCGCGCTCATCATCAGCCATTGCGACGTCGTAATCGCCCATCGCCGAGTCGTCTCTTCCGGCGGCAGGTCGACAACTGTGGCGCGGCCCACATCGGCTTTAAGTGTGTCGTCCTCCACATACACGCGGCTCCGCACCACTTCTGTCTATTGCCTTTCAGTGTGCCCCCGCCAACCGGAGATACATGGGTAGCTGCGCTCGCTGCTCGCGTCTTTGTAGCCGCCTGTAAAGTGTGCAGCCGGAGCCGTCCCGGAGATCTCCAAAACCCACACAAACTCTCCCTTGGTTTTCATCTCCTCCTCGGATCGACGAAATACCCTTCTGTTCTGCGATAGAGATGAGGAAGCAGAACGGTAAAGATGACAGCATGAACCTCGCCAGCTTTGAAATCCAAGGCAAGATGTTCGGGGCTGCCGCTAGATACAACAACGTCCAAGATGGATGGATGGGCGAGCCAGTACCAAAGTTCAATTCTTCAGCAGCATTTGGATCTGTAACAAATTCTGTTACGTTCGCCTCCTCTCGTCTGGCTGCCAGAATGCATAGTGCACACCATCTTCCGTTTGAGTACGGAAACAAATCGGTCCATCTCCGATTTGCCAAAGTGCAGCTTTTTTCGTCCCCACGACGACGACCAACAAAGTACATGCATAGTCGCGAAGGCGAAGGACGATCGGCCTCGACCGTTTCCCAAAGCGAGCCATCCTAGTTCTTACTCTCATAGAAATTAGCTATGTAGGACCGCCCCTTAGCTTTTGCACGTCCGCATGGAACGCGGCATATACTAGCCAAACACCTCATGGCGAAGGCAGGGCGGCAAGGTGCAGGGAGGATCGCGCTCCCCCGAAGGGGCGAGCGCAGCGCCGTGAATTTTCGCAGAAATCATGGGGAGACCCTTGCGACGCGCCAGGGCAGCGCCCACAGTACGTACCGCGGACATGGTTTATACAAAGTACCGAAGACAGGGTCTAAAGATACGGCGAAGCTGGATGATGATCTCGTTCTGGCCAACTTAGCATTGCAACACCCTGCCCTGTTGGTGTCCAATTGGCTTTGGTTATACTAATTGGCCTGGGAAGAGTGATGACTTGTCTAGGGTTGACGGTCGGTCGGCCTTTGCAGAAACCGATTCGGAATGAGAGCAACAGACGCATGGTAGATAGAGATCTGCATATGGCAGAAACGCAAACCAGCCATCTGCAGAGAGGAAATTTCTGGTGATCAAGAGACGCAGTGTTCCGGCCCTACTGGATGTGGCGCGCCACGCCGGCGTCGGAGCGGCCACCGTCTCCCGTGTAATCAACGGCGGCCAGAACGTCAGCCGAAAGATGCTAGACCGGGTCCAGAAGTCCATTGACGAGCTCGGCTATCATCCAAGCGAAGCTGCCCGCAGCCTGAAAGGCGCACGCACCAAAACCATCGGGCTGATTGTCCCAAGCGTAGCCGACCCTTTTTTTGCGGTGACCGCGGCAGCGGTTCAGGAGGTGGCGCGCGCCCACGGTACACTCGTGCTGCTGGCCTCCAGCGATAATCTGCCGGAACGCGAGAGCGAACACATGGTGACCCTCATCCAGCGCCGTGTAGACGGCCTCCTCCTCGCACCGAGTGACGCTGCGGATGCCGATCTTCTCAAGCATGCAGGGTTCCCGGTTGTGTGCTTTGACCGGCCCTTTCCCGGCAATGCCGCGTCGACCGTGCTCATCGATAACCATGGAGGAGCGAAGATGGCCACGGAACATTTGCTGCACAGCGGATGCAGGCGAATCCTCTGCCTCGCGGGCGACAGCAAACTCTTCACCAGCCAAAGACGGGTGCGCGGATATCGCGATGTGATGAAAGCAGCCGGTCTTCCCTACATCGCGGAACTGGAAGTGAACGATCTAGAAGGCGTTCGCAATGTACTCCGGCGGCACCTTTCCGGACGTGAAAACGTCGATGGCATCTTCTGCATCAAGAATGCTCTCACCATTCACGCGTACAAAGTTCTACGTGAGATGGGCGTATCAATTCCTGAAAAGGTCTCTCTCCTTGGGTTCGATGATTTCGACCTTGCGGACACACTAGAACCGCCCATCACGGTGGTGCGACAGCCCGTGGTGGGCATTGCAACCAAAGCGGCGGAGATGTTGTTTGAAGCGATGGCAACCTACCGGGAAAAGCGCCGCACTGTCACCATGAATGTGGAGCTTGTGGTCCGCGGATCGTGCCGCGAACCTTTCTTGCAATCCCGAAAATCTTCCGGGAAAAAGGTTGAGCCACTTCGCAAGCGCTGACGCGATGTCCCGTAAGGAGAACATTTCGCCCGGTGCATCACTGAGGTGCTAAACTGTTGCCCCTGTTTGGGACCAATTCCAAAATGGCTGCAAGATAGACCCCCTTCCGTGCGGATGACCGGATAGCACTCACGCGGCGCCGTAGTGATCCGCTGGAGGCTCGTTCTTCAGCTGCGATACGACGGTGATCTCGGAAATGACCAGTCCGTTACAGTAAGTTTTGATTCGCACAGCAGAGCCTTTGGGGCTCACCGTCTCATTGCACTGTGGTGGGGCAGTGCGGGGATACATCCCGGCCCGAGCGGACAGCGTCCGGCTGACGCCCCGCAAACTGGTATGGGTTCCATCCATTAGGGACCTAGCGGGAGCCCGCCGGTCTCTCCCGCTAGGTCAATCAAATACTAAAGCTGAGACCTGCGTTCATTGGCCATCAAGTGTAGTGGCGAAATTCTCTGCCATTTTTTCTTGACATGCTTGTGCAAAGGGGAGCATCGTGGATCATATCCAATATTGGTACCGATTCCAAAAAAAGAACCAAGGCTCTGAGAATGCAGCTCCTGAGGTCTGCCCTTATGCACTTCCGTGATGAATACATCCAGTCCATTGCCACAGTTGTGTCGCTGCCAAACGCCGTCCCTCACAGAACACGCGTCACACGGAACGGCGTCCGCCTGCGATGGGGGGCACCAGTTTTTGTCAGCTTTAGCAAGGCAGTCAACAGCTCAAACTCGCAGATGAAGTTATCGACAGCAATTCCCACAGCTTTATAAGCAAAAACTTCTTACGCGCACAACTTTACTGGAGGTTTAAATGAATTTTCGTAGGTGGACTCTCCCAGGTCTAGCGTCACTTATATTCCTTTGTGCGGTTCCGCTCTTTGCCCAGGGAACCCAGGCAACACTCGATGGACAGGTAACGGACGGCACAGGGGCTGCCTTGGCCGCCGCCAAAATCACCATTCGCAATGTGCAGACAGGAGTATCCACGACCAGCGTCTCTGGTCCGGATGGTTACTATCACGTCAGTTCTCTTGATCCTGGCCAATACTCCATCATCGTGCAGCAGCCCTCGTTTGACACGAGCATCCGGAACGGAGTTCATGTTGAGGTTGCACAACACGCGACGCTTGACTTCTCTCTCACTCCTGGCAGTGTGAACGAAAACGTGACTGTAACGGCAGCAACGGCACAGCTTGAAACCGAGACAGCCACGCAGTCAACGGAACTGGGCCAACAGAAGCTGCTGTCTCTTCCGACGCAGGGCCACAACCCGATCTCGGCCGTCTTTTCCGTTCCCGGCGTCGTTGTCACCACTGCCGACACGCGACTGCGTGCCTTCGACACCGCGGGCACCTCTGGAACGTCGATCAACGGATCGCCCAATGGCACGAATGAAATTCTGGTGGATGGTATGAGCTCACTCCAGAACGCGTCCACGGCCTCTTACATCCCGACGCAGGAAGCCACGAGCGAGGTACGTGTACAAACCACCAACTACGATGCAGCATATGGCTGGACGCTTGGCGGTGTCATCAACATGCTGTCTAAAAGCGGTACCAACGAGATTCATGGTTCTGCCTGGGAGTACTTTCAGAACACCGTTCTAAATGCCAATTCATTCAATAACAATTACACCCACACCCCGCGCTCCTCATCCCATGTAAACACGTTCGGTTTCAGCCTCAGCGGGCCGATCATTAAGAACAAGCTCTTCGCCATGTACACGTACGAGGATCTTCGGCAGGTGATCCCGGATCCCTTCATCGTTTCTGTTCCGACAGACCTTCAGAAGGTCGGAGACTTTTCTCAGACCTATAACGCGAATGGCAGCCTGCAAGTCATTTATGATCCATACTCCACATACACCGATACAAACGGTGTGTTGCGGCGCAAAGCGGTTCCAGGCAACAACCTCAAGAATCTTAGCTACCCGATGAATCCAATTGCCTTGAAAGTACTGGCGATGCTTCCGGCAGGCAATGTGAAGAATATTCCCATTACCGGGCTGAACAATCTGACCAACGGTCCTAACAATCGCAAATTTACAGACTTTTTCCCGGAGCATATGATTCGGGTTGATTATGCAATCAACCCGGCTACGCGTATCTTCGGACGATACTCACGCAACGCGCTACAGGAAGCACGCGGTTTCCGCTATTCGACGACTTCTACGCTGAACGCCGCAGATACAACTTCAAACAATCCCTTCACGCGCGAAAATCATAACGGGACGGTACAGCTTACCCGAGTTCTGAACCCGACCACCGTGCTGAATGCACGTGTTGGCCTTGAACGCTACAAGACAGCGAGCATCCCCACACAGGACACCACGACCGGTCCCAGCGCCCTCGGTTTCGCATCGGACTATGTAGGGCAGTCGGCGAACGTGTTTCCGCAGTTCACTTGGGCCAACTACAACGGAGCAGGCGCAGTTCCGGCAAACACGACAACGAGCTATAACTACACCGTTGGTGCGTCCCTTGCGAAATCCGCGGGGACGAACAACTTGAGTGCAGGAGTTGACCTTCGCTTGCTGCGAAACAACGTACAAAGTCCTGGCGCCAGCTCTGGCAAATTTGTTTTTGATCAGACGTTTACCGGTGCCACTCCTCTGTCCGTCAGTTCCACATCCGGCAATGCCCTTGCATCCTTCCTGCTTGGCACGCCACAGACGGGCACGATCGATAAGAACAGCTACCCGACACGTCAGATGAAGATGACATCTTTGTATCTCCAGAACGACATTCGTGTAAGGAAGAACCTGACGTTGAATTTGGGAATCCGCTGGGATTATCTGGGAACCATTACCGATAGATTTAACGGATTGGCGACCTTTGATCCCACCGTCGTCAATCCTCTTGCCGTCACAGGACAGACGCTCTATGGCGGCCTGCTGTTTGCCGGCGTGAATGGTCAGCAGCGCGGCATCACGAACCAGAGATGGGGTAACCTGGGACCGCGTTTTGGCGCTTCCTATCAACTAGGTCACAGCACTGTGTTTCATGGTGGATATGGACTCCTCTATGGACAGGCTATGAACGATCCGGGAGAAGCACCTGGCTTCAGCTACACGACCAACATGGTGACCTCGGTTCAATCCGGGATTCCCTATAACACTCTGACCGATCCGTTCCCCAACAGCAGTGTCCAGTCGCCATCGTATGCGTCCAATGGACTGAAGACATACCTGGGACAGAGCTTTTCGTTTGCAAGTCCTAACGGCAAAGCTCCCACGGTGCAACAGTTCTCCTTTGGAGTTCAGCATCAGTTCCCGAAGGATTTCCTGCTGACCATGTCGTATGTAGGAGCCCGCTTCGGGCGTCTTCCTGTCTCGCACCAGATCAACGCGGTTCCTTTGAGCGCAGTTGGATTTGGCGCGACCTACTTGACGCAGAGCGTGGCGAATCCGTTCGCTGGTCTGCTACCCGGAACGGCCCTGAACAACAAAACAGTTCAGAGGCAACAGCTTCTTGCTCCCTATCCGCAGTTCCTGGTTGGCACTATCACCGGGACCAGCGGCATCACCGAAATGTTCATTCCGATCGGAACATCCAGCTACGATGCCGGCCAGTTCGTTCTGCAAAAGCGCTTATCCTACGGACTGGACTTCACCGTGCAATACACGTTGTCCAAGCAGCTGGATCAGAAGCTCTACTCCAACCCGCAAGACACAGGATTGCAGAAGGTCATCGCAGCCTGGGACGTTCCGCGCAATATGCAGATCAGCCTTCTTTGGCAGTTGCCCTTCGGTACGGGACGCGCGTTTGGATCGCATCTTGCAGCGCCTGTTCGCTGGGCGATCAGTGGATGGGATGTCAGCTCTCTGACGCGTCTGCAGGCAGGTATGCCGCTCGACCTGACCAACAGTACAAACTCCGTTCCAACGGGCAATCCCAGGTTGGCCCATCCAACTCTGGCCCGGTGGTTCAACAATTGCACTCAGCTAGCCAGCGGTGCAACACAGTATTGCCAATCCGGTGATACGCCTGTCTGGACAGTCCGCCAGGCATATCAACTGCAGACATGGAAGACGCGCCTGGCCAGTGTTCGTCTGCCAGGTGTGCACAACTCGGATATCTCGTTGGCCAGGAATATTCGTGTTGCCGAGCGGGTGAATGCGGTCTTCCGGACGGATTTCATCAACGCATTCAACTCACCACAGTTCTTCAACGGCCCAACCTCTGACGTGAACAGCGCCAACTTTGGAAGAATCCTGGGTGTAAGCGACCAAAGCAACCTGCCGCGATTTGTTCAGTTCTCTCTCAAGGCTGAGTTTTAAACCACAAACCAAAACCCCGCGGCACCTGCAACCACAGGTGTTGTGGGCCTCCGTAACCAGAGGGGCGGTAAGGGCCGATGGCTTCTCCGCCCCTTTTGCCATTCCATGGGCACTGAGTGCATCATGCAGTCACTGCTGATGACGAGCAGCCCGATGCTTCAACTTACCCCCAAAGCAATAGGTGGATCGCTCAACATGTATTTCACGCCGCGCCTTCTTGCCCTCTTAGCCCTTCTTGCAACTCTCACCAGGCCGCAGCTCGCGCAGTCGAACGTCGCGTCAGCCTACCAGCTCTCTCCTCAGGGACAAGCGGTGGTTCAGCGCCTGTCCTCGTTTGCCTCCCTGGACGCGCGTGACTGGCAATACCATGAGGGTCCTATCGAACACGGGGAACGTCCTAACCTCGACACCTCCAATTGGAAGACAGTCCATCTCCCCTTCACCGCACCCAAGGAAGAGATCTGGCTGCGCCGCTGGATCGAAGTCCCCAAGACACTCGATGGGTATGACCTCACCGGCACACGCATTACCCTTAAAGTTGACGTCGGAGGCTACGGTCCGGGCCGCGGCTATCTCTACGAGATGATCTACTACAACGGCTATCTCGACACGGAGGGAACATACATTGGACCGCGCACGCTGATCGAGGATGCAAAACCCGGCGACAAAATTCTGATAGCCGTGAAGATGCCGCCCAGTACTGAGATCAAGCACTTTGAAGGCGCTTTCATCCATGTCAACTTCCGGGCCAATCGCCCTGACCCCACTGCGCTTGCCGCTGAGCTTGCTTCCGCTGCGCAGATTCTTCCGGTCCTCATCACAGATCCTAATCAACGCGCAGCGCAGGAGAAGCTTCTTGATTCCGCTGCGACTGCTGTCAACCTCAGGGCGCTTGACCGCAACGATCAAGCCGCCTTCGATGCCTCACTGAACGAGGCACAAAACGAGTTGGAGCCACTTCGGCCACTACTCAAGAAGTTCCTTATCCAACTCACTGGCGATGCGCATATTGATGCCGCGTGGCTTTGGACCGCCTCGGAAGGTGTCGACCAGGTCCACTTCACCTTCGCCAACGCGATTGAGATGATGCATGAATATCCGCAGTACATCTTCTCCCAATCCAGTGCGCAGTACTACGAGTGGATGGAACAGAAGTTCCCTGCTCTCTTCGCCGAGATTCAACAGCGTGTCAAAGAAGGGCGATGGGAGCCAGTTGGAGGCATGTGGGTGGAACCCGATCTGAACATGACCGACGGAGAGTCGCAGGTCCGTCAGCTTTTGCTAGGCAAGCAGTACTTCAAGAAGAAATTTAACTTCAACGTCAAGATCGGCTGGAATGTCGACTCCTTCGGCTACAACTGGCAGCTTCCTCAGATCTATAAGAAATCCGGCATCGACTACTTTGTGACGCAGAAGCTTCGCTACAACGATACCAATCAGCTTCCTCTCAAACTCTTCTGGTGGCATTCACCGGATGGCAGCCGGGTGCTCTCTTACTTCCCACACGATATCGTGCAGGATACCGAAGTCATCGAAATGGCAAACGATGTTGCCGTCGCCAATCAGCTCAATCCTGGCCAGCAGGAACTCATGCATGTTTATGGTCCCAGCCTTGGCCGCCTTAATCTCTACGATGCCCGCACAGCCGTTCAAAATGGCATTCTCTGGTCCAACACGAACCGTATCTATCCGCGAGTCGAGTTCCGCACCTCACAGGCTTTCTTCGACGACATGATCTCGCACATCTCCACTACCGCCCTGCCCGTGTGGAATTACAAAACGCTTGCCAAAGGCAGCACTCAGCTTCCGGCACCAGCCGCAGGCAAAATTGGCTTGCCCGTGTGGAACGATGAAATTTATCTCGAACACCATCGGGGCACCTACACCACCCAGAGCACACAGAAAGCGAACATGCGGCACAGCGACCAGTGGCTGCTTGATGCAGAAAAGTATTCCTCTCTTGCATGGCTCGGCGGCCTCAGCTATCCGGGGGACTCTTTTACCCAGGCATGGAAGAAAAAGGCATTCAACGAATTCCATGATGTTGCTTCAGGAACGGCAATCGCTGCGGCCTACAAAGATGCGCAGCACGATTACGATGAAGTGCATCGCATTGCCAACGAGGCTACGGGCAACGCATTGCGCGAATTGCAAAGTCATATCAACACCGCGGCACAGCCTGGTGTTCCTATCATCGTGTGGAACAGCTTGAGCTGGGATCGCTCCGACACAGTCACCGCAGCGGTGCAGATGCCGCAAGCAACGCCCAACGGCATCACAGTGCTTGATGCCAGCGGCCAGCCTGTACCCATGCAGATGCTGTCGCACGATATGCCAACCAATACCTATCATTTGCTGCTGAAGCCGAAGAGTGTGCCTGCGATTGGATATACCGTATTGCACGCTGTTCCGGGCCGGCGCGATGTTGTAAGCGATCTCACCATGCATGGCACAACGCTTGAGAACAGCTTCCTGCGCGTTACGCTTGATCCCAAAACGGGATGTATCACCAGTCTCTATCGCAAGGACGCGAAGTTCGAGAGCATCGCGCCTGGCCAATGCGGTAACCAGCTGGAAACTTTCGTTGACACGGGTCGCAGCCTCACTGAAGCCAATCTCGATAGCATCCGCGTGGAAGATGCATGGAACATCGATAAGGAATACAGCAAGCAGGAAACTGACATCACCCAATTCACCGGCCTCGAAACCGTCGAACATGGTCCGCTACGCGAGGTTATCCGCATCACACGTCACTGGAGCCAATCCACCTTCGTACAGGACATTACTCTTTACGCCAATACGCCGCGTGTGGATGTGGTGAACGACATCGATTGGCACGAAACCCACATCCTGCTCAAAGCCAGCTTCCCACTTACCGCAACCAGCTCAACAGCAACCTACGAGATTCCGTATGGCAGCATTGAACGCCCCACGACTCGCGATAATCCGATCGATGCCGCCCGCTTTGAAGTGCCTGCACAGCGCTGGGCCGACCTAGGCGACAACGAGCACGGCTTCAGCCTTATCAACGATTCCAAGTATGGCTACGACGCGCTTGGTAACACGCTTCGCTTATCGATGCTACGTGCGCCGCTTTATCCCGATCCCACGGCTGATCGTGGTCATCACCACTTCAGTTACTCTCTTTATCCACACGCCGCTTCATGGAAGCAGGCAGACACCGTTTTGCGTGCTTACGAGTTCAACTATCCAATGAAGGCTTCTCAGACCGATTCGCATACTGGCGATCTTCCTGCGAATCATTCCCTCGTCCGCATCGCGTCTCATAATCTTGTTATGACAGCAATCAAGAAGAGCGAAGACGACGATAGCCTGATCCTTCGCTTCTACGAATGGGCCGGGGAAAAGACACGCGCAAAGATCACCGTGCCTGCCGGTGCCACACAAGCAGTGGAAACCAACCTGATGGAACAATCCGTTACCGACTCCAGCGCGCGGGTGGTCCTGCATGGCAACGAGGTCGACTTCGACGCGAGTCCTTACTCCATCAATACTCTGCGTCTTGTTTATCCATCACGCGGCAGCCACGCATGGCATGAGATAAACCCACAACAAGAAGGCAAGTAAAACAGCAAGAAAGAAGGTGGATGCAAATGGCATCCGCCTTCTCGTTTATACCGATGGCAAACTGGCCATGCGCTGATCACCTTGACAGGAACATCGGTGGCCCCAGTACACAGCATGGTAGATAAAAGTCTGCATGGGGCCGAAACGCATACCGGCCATGTGCAGAGATAAATTTAGCCAGACGCATGATTAACGCGCTACACTGTTTGCCCCAATCTGGAATCAATTCCAAAATAACTGAAATGGAGACACTTTCGTGCAGATTACCGGAAAACTTTTACGAAGCACCGTAGTGGGTGCGCTGGGCGGTTTGCTCTTCGGCTTTGATACGGTAGTGATCTCGGGAACCACCGGGCAATTACAGCGAGTTTTTCATCTCACACCGGAGACTCTGGGACTCACGGTCTCCATCGCTCTGTGGGGTACAGTGTTGGGATGCATTGCTGCCGGTCCGGTAGGACAGCGTTTTGGCGGACGCAACGTGCTGCGCGTGCTGGCTGTACTCTACGTTGTCTCCGCACTTGGTTGTGCCTTCGCATGGAGCTGGCCTGCATTGATGATTGCCCGCTTCGTTGGAGGAGTGGCCATCGGCGGCTCCAGCGTTCTGGGCCCTGTTTATATCGCGGAACTTGCGCCTGCGGAGTGGCGGGGCCGCCTCGTGGGAGCCTTCCAGATCAACATTGTCATTGGCATCCTCGTTGCGTACATCTCGAACTGGTACATCGCTACGCTCAATCTAGGTGCAACGGAATGGCGATGGGAACTGGGCGTTGCCCTTGTACCGGCGGTGCTTTTCTTTTTCATGCTGTTCACCATTCCGCAGAGTTCACGCTTCCTCATCACTCAAAACAGCCTGGAGGACGCGTTAAGCGTCATCCGTCAGATGGGATCTGCAGACCCTCAACGGGAATTGGAAGATATCCGCTCGTCCATCCGGCACGAGCGACAGGAGGCAGCGGCTCCATTATTCACCCGCTCGCTGCGACTGCCCATCTTTCTGGCCGTCAGCATCGGATTGTTCAATCAACTCTCTGGCATCAACGCGATCCTGTACTACGCAAATGACATCTTCTCTGCCGCAGGACTGAGCCGGGTCTCGTCCTTCTCGCAATCAATCTTCATCGGGCTTTCGAACCTGGTTGCTACCTTCATCGCCATGGCACTCATCGATAAACTGGGACGCAAAACGCTTCTTCTGATCGGCTCCGTGGGAACATTCTCCTGCCTTCTAGGAGTCGCACTTCTCTTCCACTCTGGCATGCATCCCACATGGATTGTGTGGCTCCTTGTAGCATTCATCGGATTTTTCGCGCTTTCCCAGGGAGCGGTCATCTGGGTTTACATCGCCGAAGTCTTCCCCACGTTGGTTCGTTCCAAGGGACAGAGTCTTGGTAGCGGCTCGCATTGGGTGATGAATGCCATTGTGAGCGGACTGTTTCCATGGGTGGTGGCGCACTACTCACGGGCTACTCCTTTCTACTTTTTCGCGACCATGTGCGCATTGCAATTCTTCGTGGTGCTGTTTGTCTATCCTGAAACCAAGGGGGCTACCTTGGAACAGTTGCAACAACGTCTGGAGAGTCCAGATAGCCGCGAGCCTGTCACAGAAGTTCGCTCGGCATCCTGTTGAGCGAAGCACTCTCTCATCCACCGTCGATCGTGTCTAAGCGAAGCTCAAACGCACGAAGCGCGTCATTTCCCGCACACCAATCCGGCTTTTGCTTTATGCTGCATCCGGATTGGTGTGCAGGCCCATCGCTACACACAACGCGGCCACATCGCCAATGCGTTCCCCAAGCGCCGCCGAAACAATCTCACATACGGCAGCCGTGTCGGCAAGCGCTTCTTCCCTCATCCGCTGCCGCGCAGGTTCCAGCAGCGCCTCGCCAAACCGGAGCGCCAGGCCTCCAATCACAATTCGCTGGGGATTCAGAACATCCACAAGAATGGCAAGGGCTTCCCCCAGCCGCCATCCCGTGCGACGCACGATCTGCGCTGCGACAGAATCGCCTGCTAGCAGGGCCTGTCCCACATCGCGAGCTGTAATATCCGGAAGCGCTTCTGCCAACATGGTGAACTTTCCGGCCTGCAACGCCTCCTGAACAGACGAGGCTGCGTGTTGTGCCATGCCTCCACCGGAGGCCCAGCCCTCGACTGACCCGGTTTTGCCATACCCCATCGGCCCGGAGTCGGTAAGCCGGACATGTCCGATCTCTCCCGCCATGGCATTTGCGCCATGAAAGATCTGACCGTTCAGGATGAGGCCGGCGCCAAGCCCTGTTCCCATGGTAAGAAACACCATGTGCCGACAGCCTTTCCCTGCGCCGAACCGGTTCTCTGCAACCGCTCCCGCATTCGCATCATTTTCCACGAAACAGGGCACACCGAATTCCTGTTCCAGAATATCTTTGATGGGGATGTCATCCCATGTGGGCAGGTTTGGCGGCCTCTGAATGATGCCGCGTACGCGGTCAAGAGGACCTCCGCAACTCACTCCAATTGCCGCTGAGATGCAGCCGGTCTCCTCTACCCCGCGACGCGCCAGAGTCAAGATCCTTCGCACTGCATGTTCCGCACCCAAAGCGGGCAGAGTTTCAAACTCCTCGCGCCAGAGCACATTAGGAGGAGATGCCGAAAGAACGATGGCGGTCTTAGTCCCTCCGATGTCGATACCCAGCAACCCCGTCTTACGGGTTTGCTGGGTATCGATGTTTGCGCACAAGTGCCCAGCTTCACCGCTCAAGCGCGTCAACCTCTTTCATCGCTCCGGTATGTGGATTAAGACGAAGAGTCTTGATCTCGTACGGATGATATTCCCCGGTCCAGCTCTTCTTTAGCGCGGGAAATTGCAGCGTCGCGCGAGAGGCATGACCATCCGTCTCATACGAGCGCACGATCAGGTCATCGCCATCTTCAGATTGCTTCACGGCTTCCACGACAATGTCAGAAGCATCGACGGAAAGGAAGCTTGCGGCGCCGGGGCGCGTACCGGGGTGTATACCCTGGTACATGATCGGAGCCTCTGCCACCAGTTCTTCTGCGGATCGAACCACACCAGCCTGCTGCCATGATCCACTGTGCGGCACCAGCAGCATGCGGAAGGACTGCTCGCCCTGATCCATCCAGGTGTAGTCCGTTCCCGGAATCAGCTGACGCGGTTCATGGTTTGCATAGACTGCGGAGCGAGCAATGGAAACATTTAGATCGTTTCCGCGGACGCTGTAGCCATACTTCGCGTCATTGATCACACTAAAGCCATAGAGCTTGCCATCGCCCTGTCCGGAAACATCGATCCAGCGCTGTCCGGGATCTTCTTCTCCGCGATTGTCGCGATGAATGGCGCCGTATGCCGTTTCATAGGTTGCATCCGGGTTCGATACATTCACCGGGAAAGAAAACCTGAGCAGCTTCAGATGCTCATGCCAATCCAGCGTTGCGCGAACCTCAACATTCCGCGAGCCCGCATACAGAATAAAATCCAACCGAAGCGTGGAGTTGTTATAGGTCAGCGTCTGCCGCAGCCGCGAACGAAGCGGACCGCTTTCGAGAATGCGGAGGTCCTTCCGCTGGAAGGAGCCCACTTCCTTGTCATAGACATGTACCTGATGCGCCCAGGTGTCGTTGTTGTCATCCAGCACTACGGCGCGTAGTCCGTTATTCGCGTCTGCAAAGACTTCACGGTTCGCATCTTTATCGAACAGGCTGATAGTGCCGGAAGGTGCCACGCTGAGACGGAGGTGCTCGTTCTCCAGTGTGTTTTCCGTAACTTTGGGCGCATTCACAGCAAGAGGAATGTCTTCCGCAGCAGGCTTGCGAACCCGCAGCTGACGGTAGCCCATGGGTGGCATATCCACAGTGGCGACCAGCCGCTGACGACCGTTGATCACGGATGTTGCTGGAATCCACTGGAATGGGACCGCCTTGCCGGTCTCATCTTCCACGCGGGTGGGAGTTTGATCCTTCCAGGCGAGATCGTATTCCACGTTTAGCTTTGCATTCCATGCATGGGGGTTGAAGACGACGATGTACTGCGAGTCCGGATCCACGGTCGGCACCTGCCATGCCAGACGTTGCACCGACGCATAGAGCGCGTCCGTAGCGATGTCGCGTGCCCGTCCGTAACCATCGCGCGCAGTGTCTTCGTGCTCCGGAATTGTGGTTGCCGCCATGCTGTCATGGAACTGGAGCAGCAGAACGCGCTTCCAGGCCGTCGCAAAATCATTCTTCGGATACGGTGCGCCCCAGGAGACCGCGCCCAGCGCAGCAAACTTCTCTGCCGTTTGCAGGGCAGCTTCCGTCGAACGGTTTAGTTTCTTGATCTGGGAACCAGCGGTGTAGGTACCCACAGAATGATGTTGCAGATCGCCGCTGTACACTTGGATACCCGCAGGAAGCTTTGACCTGACCTCCGCAAAGTACTTGTCCGGGGTTGAATAGAAGATGTGCGGAGCGCCCGGCTCCTTCTGGATCTGACGAATGGATTGCAAATTTGCCTTCGTAGGGCCACCCCCGTGATCACCGATGCCAAAAAACTCCATGAAGGTATTTTGCGGCTGGCCGGCAAGTGCCTTTACCGTTGGCACCATGTGGTCGTGTACATCGGCATTGTCGTGATACCACAGGGGAATCCGATACGTGAGCGCGCGTGTTCCGTCAATTCCCTGCCACTGAAACAAATTCTGCGTAATGCCCGGCTTTTCAAGCGCGTTGGGCCGCATGAATGCGTAATACGGCATCTCCTCCAGCTTCAGGATCTGCGGCATGTTGCCATTGTGGCCAAAGGAGTCCGGGTTATAACCGACATTCGCGTGGCGTCCGAAAATACGCTCCAAGGTACGCTGACCATAGAGGCCCTGACGGATCAGCGATTCTCCGTTCGGTACATTCACATCCGGCTCGACCCACCATCCGCCGACAACATCCCAGCGTCCGGACTTCACATGCGCCTTGATCTCCGCCAGCATGGCAGGATCCGTCGTCTCCACCCACTCATAAAACTGCGAAGAACTGGTGGTCATGGTCAGTTCTGGATCTTCCTTCATGCGCTCCAGGGCGGAACGGAAGGTGCTATGCACAACCGCCGTCGCCTCGGACAAAGGCCATAGCCACGGCGCGTCCACATGCGAATTGCCAATCATGTGCAACCGAAGGTGCGACGCTTCCGGTGCCCATTCCGTTGGTGTTGGCGTCGTTGCATTCTGTGCAAGGGAAGGGGTGCATATGAGCACACTGAACAGGCCCACAGCGGATACGGGGCGGAGAAAGCGGAGGGCGCGTTCCTTCCAGTGCTGCAAAGTAAAAGCACGCACTGGAGAGGTGCGGCGTACAGTCAAGATAGATAGGCGGCTTGAATTGGTATCGGTTCCAAACATGTCAATCGGACTTTAACTTCTCGCTTTGGCCAATGTCAAGAGAATACTGAAGCGGAGACCTTCCCTTTATGTATTCATCATTGATGACAGCATAAAACTCTTTGCCATTCTTCTTGACATGGCTGCCGCAAGCGGTGCATCGTGGAACACATTTGATATTGGTATCAATTTCAAAAAAGAGCTGACGCGAGGAGACTAAACTGTTGGCGTTGCAGTTATTCTTTCGCCCAGACCACAATTACATTCTGTCCATGGGGGGCGCAAGGTGAAAGACAAGATTACGATAAGAGCTAGGGACATGACCCCGTGGTCGACCGCTCGTCTATGGCTGACCGATACGGCGCTTCCACTGTGGTCTCAAGTCGGCTTTGATCAGGACCGCAGCGTATTCCACGAGAGACTGAGCCTCCAGGGGGCTCCGATTCGTGATATGCCCCGTCGTCTAATGGTGCAAGCGCGACAAATTTACTCTTACGCGACTGCCGAGCGAAACAATTGGATGATTGGCGCAGGTGATCTCGTGGCTAGAGCTTCGCGCTCGATGGTGCGGGACTATTACGAGGCCGATGGTCGTCCGGGTTGGGTCATGTCGGTCGATAATTCTGGTCTTGTCGTTGATCCTACTCGAGACCTATATGCTCACTCTTTTGTGCTTCTCGGACTAGCGGCTGCATTTGAATCCACTGGTGATGACTTTTACCTAGTTCTGGCTGACGATACGCTGCGCTTTATGGATTCGTCGATGGCGAGTAGTTGCGGAGGTTATGTATCCAGTCTGCCCAACTCTTCACAGTCTGAACTTCGGCAAAATCCGCACATGCACCTCCTAGAAGCTCTTCTGGCGCTATACGTAGTAGCACCGAAGAATGACTACAGGTTGCGAAGTAAAAAGGTGGTTTCTCTTCTCGAGACGCGTCTCTTTCAACCATCAACAGGGATCCTCACAGAATACTTTAGGTCTAACTGGCTGCCTGTCGAGGGGGATAGGGGACGCCTTTTCGAACCCGGACACCATTATGAGTGGATTTGGCTCCTTAGTAGATACAGCCAAATCTTCGATTGCGCCTTATCTCCGTGTATTGAGGCATTGAGGAGCACCGCTACGATATACGGACGCTCTCAAAAAGGAGGGTTGTGGAGCGCGGTTCGAGATGACGGCGTGGTAATTGATCCGTTCATTCGGCTTTGGCCTCATACTGAGGCCATTAAAGCCGGGCTTTCCGGGAAAGCCACCGATGGATATGCCTCCGTCGACAGGTGGCTGACCATTCTTTACCAGACTTTTCTTAGATCGGCTTACCCTGGTGGATGGAATGATCTACTCACCATTGACGACCAATTGTTGGTAGATTACATACCTTCTAGTAGTTTCTACCATCTCGTATGCGCCTTCTCTGAGTGTGAAGATCACTATGGTTCTCGGCTATCTAGCGATTCCGATCCCACTTGAACAAGTCATATGATCAAGCCACGAGTTTGCCTCATCATCCTTCGTTTTTAGCGAAGGGGAGGAGGGATTTTTCAATCGTAGTCTTGTCTGACCGCAATTTGCACGATCAACGCTTGGTGTCGAGAGTCGCGTTTCTAATTTTGCAGCCTAGCTGTGCCAGCCCATCCGCTTCGCGATTCATGCCCTTTTTTGCTGCTGGCAAGACATGCCTTTTAAGACGGCATCCGGTCAGTATGGTTTCCGCCGAGAGGTGAAGGACTGGCGAATACCCAATCGTTCGTATTGGCATAACTGGTCTAGTTTCTCCAGTTATTGAGGGAGGATGCAAGTTCGAGAGACATCGGAATTGGACGCCGTGAGGCTAGAGTCTTTTGGCGGACCTTCGACTTGATCAACCATTGATCTGACAATTGTGATCTCTGCCTCCTTCAAGTCGATGTCCTCCCATTCCAATCCGATTTTGTCGGGTTGGTGACGGTTGACCTCTTCGGTCTCGTTGTTTGCTGTTTGTGTCCGCTGCTCGTGCCAATGGTCCGTCAACTCACCTTCAAGTACGTCGTGTACGGCCGCGAACCCAACCACGTAAACGGCATCAGACTCACTGGCCCGTTGGATGAAGCCACCTCCCACTGCCGTTCGCTTACGCGCTTCGCCGCCAATAGCTGCTCCCTCGTAATCTTCGGCAACGGAGCCGCGTGTTCCCTTTTCACTGCCATCAGGACGAGGGGGCCGCGGAGCAGTGCCACCGTATCGGGGTACTTCGCGTCTATGGTTTCGAGCCGCATCCTAAGCGGCAGTTCCAGTTCCACGCGGTCCCCCGTCTTCCATTCGCGCCGAATCGCAGCAAACTGTCGCGGGATCGCGAGCTCCTTCTGCCGTGTTCCGTTCAAGAAAATCTGCGCTCCCTCCGCCCATTCAGGAATGCGAAAGTGAAGCGTGAGTTCTGTGGGTTGAGAGCTGGTCAACGTGAAGGCAATTCTATCCTCATACGGGTATTCACCTTCCTGGGTCAGCGACAGTGCAGCCCCGTTTTCGCTCCATCGCAGCGTCGAAGGCACATAGAGGTTTACATACACAGCCTCCGGCGCGCGAAAATACATGTTGATCCGGTAATCTGCGGCCACCTGCGGCAGCGTACCGGAGCAGCACGCCCAATGCGCTTCCTTGTACTCCCGATTGGCATCAAAGTTGTAATCCGCGTAGTAAAAGTTCTTGCCATTTTCCTGCAATGGCAGTGCGCCAAGAACGGTGTTGTACATCATGCGCTCCATACTGTCACCGTATCGAACATCTCGTGTTACACGCATCAGATAGCGTGTCAATTTGAAATGCGCATAGGAACCGCATGGAGTTTCAAAACTATGGTGCGTATTGGTCAGACTGTTGTAAACGTCGTTGCTGCCCGGCACGCGCAACTGCTCGTCCGGACCCCATCCTCCAGTTGCAAAACTTTGCTCTTGCAGCATGGCGAATGCATTGCGCGCCGCGTGCAGATGCTTCTGACTACCGGCTACCAGATACGCCATCATCGCTGAACTCAGCGAATTAACATAGCTGTACGCATGTCTTCCACCAAGGACATTTTCATTGCGCGACAAGGGATCGAACCACGTCTTGTCGTCCAGATACTGCAGACCCAAATCATAATACCGCCGCCCAGCACCGCGCTGGTAAGCGAGAAACATGTTCTCGGAATTGGTATACGATTCGTCCCAGGTCCATGAGGCGTCATGAGGGTCTTTATCCGTGCGCCACGGTTGGTCGTGTTCAACCGCATGCCCCGGCATCCGCGGAAGCGCTGTGTCGGTTGTCTTCTCCAGAATTGTGAGCGCCTGCGGGTCCTTCACGTAAACGTGCGAATCGAGCAGCCCGAGCAAGAGTTTGTCGTAGGTATACGCCGGGAAACGATTCTTGTCGAAGAGGTTCGGGGTAATGGTTTCGGCGTAAAGACGATTAAGCCGCAGCACCTTCTGGCGTGTCGCCTCCTCTCCCGTAATGGCATAGACACGTGTGAGAGCCGATATCCATTGCCCAAACGTGCAACCAGGAGCAAACCCTTTATCGAAGCCCGTACGATAGTCGTAGTTCGGGTCGTAAGTGTACCAACCACCCAGGTCTTCACCGGGCGCAGGCATGCCGGACATCTGCCGAAACGGTTTCAGCAGACTATCCTCACTCAGTGCCATCAGCACCGAATGCGTGTTCATTAGCTGCGATTCGTGCGCCTCGCTAGCCATCGAGACATCGCCATAGCCAAACTCTGCAAGTGGCGTTCCCAGTGGAAGCTCTGCAGCCCAGCCTGAACGGCTTCGTGCCGCAATAGCCGCAACCGCCAGCGAACCTGTCTGAAAAAAGCGTCTGCGCGAGATCCCTACCGTTCTTTGCCTATCAGTAATCATTGGAACCAAATCCTTTCGACCATGGCAACATTATCTATCCTTCACGTTCTCTAAAAACCTGAAATCCAAAAGAGGCTCAATTTCCCCCGCGCTCGGCGACCAAACGTCACCTTACTTCGCGACCGATTCGAGCTTCAGGTCCCTTGACGATCCACCGACACGTACCCGCCTCTCCCCTGATCGGACCCAGCGATTCTCGGCGACGGACCAGTACTCGAGGCTACGAGGCGCAACATGCATTCTGACTTCTTCGGTTTCGCCAACGCCAAGCGTGACACGCTCAAAAGCAGCAAGCGTCTTAGGGGCAAATTGAACTCCTTCCGGACGCTGCAAAGGGGCGTCCAAATACACTTGAGGGACTTCATCGCCCTTCAGAGGACCGACGTTTTTGACCCGCACCGAGACATCGAGCCCACCATCCGCGGCTTTGGCTACCTTTAGATCCGAATAGTTAAAGGTGCTGTAGGACAGACCATAGCCAAACGGAAAAAGAGGCTCGATCTTCTGCTTATCGAACCAACGATAGCCAACATCCACTCCTTCGGAGAAGGTGGTCTTGCCGGCGACGCCTTTGGCCGAACGCTCAGGATAAGCAGGATCTGTCGCTGGGTAATCTTCGATCTTTTTAGCCCACGTAAAAGGCAGCCGACCAGCAGGATTCACTTTCCCGAGCAGAATGTCCGCAGTCGCCCAACCACCCTCGTCTCCTGGCCACCACATCTGTAGCACGGCCTTCACTTTGCTGAGCCATGGCATGGCGATTGGCTGGCTTACATTTAGAACCACGATCGTATTGGGATTCACCGCTGCGATCTCCTCGACGAGTTTGTCCTGGTCGCCTGGTAACCCGAAGTTCGGTTCGCCGCGCGTCCATAGAAACACTATTGGTGTATGAACCTTCTTTGCAATCTCAATAGCAGCTTGATGGTCGTGGAGTCGCCGTTCGGGTGTGAGCCAATTGAGCCGCACCTGCTCTGGATTGTCTGACGTGTCGCCACTAGCCTCGACCTTAATGTCATGCGATCCAGCAGTCAATCGAACTGTTCGGCGTACGTTGTCAAGTCCATCCGTTGTAGGAAAGATGTTGTCTTGTGTAGCTTGTTGAATGTCTCCGTGGACATCACCCTGATTTGCCCCAGTTCGACCGACTCCCTTTCCATCAATCTGCAAAGCCGCCCTTGCTCCGAGTGCCTGAAGATAAATCCAATACACACCTTCGCTGGGTACCGTTAAAGTGCCTTTCCAAGTGAAGGTTCCATTCGCAGCGAGCGCTTTATGGTTGCTATTGGTGAAGTCGAGTTGCGGATCGACTGTCGTGGTTCCCGTACCGTCCGTACGCAACAAGCCTGGCTTTCCATCATGCGAGAGCATTGATGCTTCGATGGGAACACCGGTCATATCGTCATCCACGGAGTAGCTTATATGTGCACCAGGCGCAAGCTTCCTCAACGCGTCCAACGGCCCGATCTGCCTTTCGGTTAAACCTCCTGACCGCTCGCCGAAAACACCGATTGCAGCGACCTGGCCGGCTCCGGGACCGATGAGTGCCACTGATTGCAACTCAGTGGCTTTCAATGGAAGTGCATGATCGTTCTTTAATAGAACCGCCGCATCCTCCGCCGTCTGACGAATGACCGATGCATTCTTCTCGATGTCCTGTGGTGTGATCGTATGCTTCTGATGGCCATCCAGATATCCAAACCTATCCATTTCATAGAGGACACGGCGCGCTGCAGTTGTGATCGTAGCCTCTGTGACGGAGCCGTCCTTCAAAGCATCACGCATTTTCATGTGGTCTGAATCTTTTGGAAACGCTCCTGAATGGTCTACTGCGGGTGGTTCCTCCGGGATCGTCCCTACCTCCATGCCGCCCATGGCCCCATCGTTCGGCTTCCGATGTAGGGTTTTTCTCTCCGGACCCGTTTCGAAGAAGCCATTAAAGCCGGGCATCTCAATGTCCAATCCATTGTTGATAAAGGAGGCGCTGTGGACTGCTCCCCAATCTGATGTAACAAAGCCTTTAAAGCCGAGTTGTCCCTTTAACAAAGTCTTTAGGATGTCTGCATTGCCGCACGCGAATGATCCATTGATGCGGTTATACGAACACATTATGGAAGACACTCCTGCTTTCACCGCGTCTGCAAATGGTGCGGCATAGACCTCGTGCAGGGTCTGCTGATCGACGAACATGTTGTATGAATTAGAGTCGTAAGCAAGATAGTGCTTTGCTTGTGCCATGACGTCTTGAGACTGAATTCCACGAATCTCTGCAGCGCCCATCGCTCCCGTCAACAGAGGATCTTCCCCGAAAGTGTTGTAGCCACGTTCAAAGGTAATGTCGCGGTCCATGTTGATGAAGGGCTGCAGCACAACATCTATCCCAAGCGACCGCGCCTGACGTCCAATAACAACACCATTTGCTTCCACATCTTTTATGCTGAAGGTGGCAGCGACGCCCATTGTCGCGGTCTCAGCCTGTGCAGGAACGCGCGTCAACACTCCCGGGGGGCCATCGGAGAATCGTAGCGACGGTATATGAAGCCTCGGCACTCCTGGAAGAAATCCTGCTTGGCCCTGATAGGTCGCAGGATTTTCGCGTTCGCCGCGAATGAGATTCATCTTCTCTTCGAGAGTCAACTTGTGCAGCAGGGCGTCGATCCGGGCATCGTTCCCATAGTCCGCAGGAACAGCTTGCGCCATTGAAGCAACACTCGAAATTGCCAGGAACAAACACCCTGCGAACCATTGCTTTTTCATCACGAACATACCTCGACATTCTTTCGTTGAAATATCGTTGACTTCCTACGGATCGTACCTAGCCTCGTACGATATGAGTAAAACCTGGATTGCTTAGGCTAAATAAAGACCTTGCATAGAAATACCAGTCCATTCATTGATTCGCCAACATCCGACTACTTGGAGATAAGGCGGCGCTGGAAAGTCGTAATCGATTCCTTCAAGATGAAAGGAACGAGTGCGATGACCACCAGAGGGTACAACGCAGTAACCGGGACAACAATAGATGCTTTACCGCCACTCTTCAAAGCGGCAAAGAGCGCCCAGGCACCCAGTGCATTTAATACACCGCTCAAGAGCGCCCAGGTAAGATTCTCAGCAGAGTAGGCGAATACGGATTTACCGGGATAAAAAAAGGCTCGAATAACAGGAAGCCGACCACAAGCCAAATTAGAGAAGACTCTGCGGAGATGTGGTTCGTCGAGAGCTTTTGTAGTAACCCGGCGATACCCCAACATAAGAGCGTAACTAGACCAAACCAAAACCAAGGTGGAACATGCATCTCTACACTCCTATAGCGAGAAAACCACAATCGCAGCTACGGCAAATCCCAGCCCAATTACCTGAACCAATCGAAACCGCTCACGAAGAAGTACGACTGCGAGAACCACGGCAATCATGGGATAGAGAGCGGTCGCGACCGTGACTAACTGAAAGAGGCATGACGCCGTTTCCAATCACAAACAGTGACTATCGTGTGGATGCTGGCGCTTCGGCTGTACGCGAGTACTCGCTGCAAAAGAAATGCCCGCTGTTATTTTCTGTGGCAGCGATCTCATTGCGATGGGGGCGATGAACGCTCTTGAGGAAGCTGGCGTCAGAGTACCTGAGGATATATCCATCCTGGGCATTGACAATATCTCCTTCGCCTTTCTGGCGCGGCCGCCACTCACGACGATAAACGCACCTCGCGAACAACTCGGGATAAAAGCTTTCGTCGCCCTGGAAAAGATGCTCAAACTCAAGCGCCATAAGGGTGCGGGATATACCTTGGAGACCGAATTAGTCGTGCGTAAGTCCAGGGGCATTGCACGAAAAGGCAAGTTGCGGGCATTCAATCGCTAAAGTGCGTTTCATAAAACATCTGGAGAATAATCCAGAGATAAGAGAGAGAAACATCTCCCTGGAGCGCGACACAGCAAGTAAACATAGATATCGATGGTGTCCCGAAGGTAAAGGGCAGATTGATAGACGAAATTCGGTCTAGCGACTCGCACCTTTATCACTAACGGACTGCCGTCCGGCCGATTGATAGGCATCCTGAGCGTGGTAGATGCTTAAGGGGCGATGTTGGGCACTGGACTGCCGAAGTGGGGTTGAGAGCAGATCGTCGGCCTGATTGGCAATCTGCCACTTCCATGCGGTTCTAAGTATCTCAATCAAACCACGTTGAGGGGACCAATGAAGCTTCCTTCGCGCATGCTCTCCATCGCAAACGAGTATTGGTGGATCGCCAGTGCGCCTGGGGAGAATCGCCCGTGGAACACGCAAGGAGGATACTTTTTCCGCTGCCGCAATAACTTCCAAAACAGAAAATCCAACCCCAGTTCCTAGATTGAAAACATCAGACTCCCCTTCGTTAAACAACAACTCTAGAGCGCTGACGTGCGCAGACGCGAGATCGTTGACGTGGATATAGTCACGAATACAAGTGCCATCGGGGGTCGTATAGTCATTCCCAAAAATGTTCACTTGTTGGGAGCGCCGTAACGCTGCTTTCAAAACGAGTGGGATGAGGTGGGTTTCCGTCGATCGCATTTCCCCCAGCGTTCCCGACTCGTCTGCACCAGCCGCATTGAAGTATCGAAGAGCAACAAATCTAAGGCCGTACGCTGCCGAATAGCTTCTCAAGGCATCTTCAAAAGCCGCCTTGGTCTGTCCATATGGATTGATTGGAATTCTTGGGGTTGTTTCTCGGATAGGCAGCTGCTCCGGTACTCCGTACACGGCGCAGCTGGAAGAAAAGATAAATTTCCTTATTCCTGCGTCTACTGTTGCATTGAGCAGAGTTAAGGCGTCGGTCATGTTGGTTGTGTAGTATTCCCTGGGTTTGAGAATGGATTCGCCGACATAGGCTTTGGCCGCAAAATGAATCACGGCGTCGATATTCTTAAGGGCGTGACGCAGACATTCGCAATCGGCCATTTCGCCCTGAATGACTTCAAATTGATCTACGAACCGCCGGTGGCCAGTGCTGAAGTTGTCGTAAATGACTGGGACAAAGCCACGCTCGCTAAGGCGCAGGGCAACATGGGATCCTATGTATCCGGCTCCCCCTACCAACAGGACTCTCACAACAAACTCACGGAATTCTGGTTTAAGTCCAGCCGCAATATACGAGTACAGCCCAAGTTGTTCATGTTCTCTCCTGCGGAATGATGACCGCCTCGCCGGGTCAGAGTGTTGCTGGGGGTAGCATGGTGCTCCACTGAGTGGACGGCGCGGTCTTGATGCTGATCGACCAAATACCGAGCCACCGTCAGAATCGCAACTACCCGAAGGTGACCATGCGAGGCGTCACCCTGTACGTTGCTTGACTCTTGTGCTCCTTTGAAAGCAAATGGAAGACCAAACTAAGGACCGCTTTTTCAGAGATCTATTTTCAAATCGAGGCTAACTTTGACGGTCCATGGTATGGGAGTCCCATTTTTTTGCATAGTTTGCATAGTTTTTTGCGATGGGAGGCAATTACTCTGCTTCTCAGTACATAACTTTCCGCCCAACCGTCTGGTTCTCGGTCCTACTGATGAAGGAGCCTGCCGGATCAACGGAATTTTTATTTGCTTTTGGTTATCTGCGTGCAAGAGTTTGCGCATGGATGTAATCCAATGAAGCTACTCATCGCTATTCCAGCTCTGAACGAAGAAGCGAGCATCGAAGACATAATCAAGCGCTGTCTCGACGCGCGGGACGAGATTATCGGCAACACGCCGATTACAGAGGTCGCCATCACAGTCATTAGCGACGGCTCTACAGATCGGACAGTCGAGTTGGCTCGCCGACACGCTCCGGATGTTCAACTCATCGTATTCAAAAAAAATCGGGGATATGGGGCGGCCATTCAAGAAGCATGGCAACAATCGGATGCTGACCTTCTCGCCTTTCTGGATGCTGACGGCACCTGCGATCCCAGGTTTTTCGCCAGCCTCGCGCGATCTTTGTGGAACGAACACGCTGACGTCGTACTCGGATGCCGGCTGACCGCCGGCACCCAAATGCCACTGCTCAGACAGACCGGCAATCTGATTTTCGCCGGTCTGCTTAGTCTGCTCTCCGGACGTCGCATTCGCGACACTGCCAGCGGCATGCGCATTGTGCGGAGAGAGGCCTATAACCGATTGCGTCCCCTACCCAGCGGTCTGCACTTCACACCGGCGATGAGTGCACGTGCGCTGCTCGATCGCGGAGCTCGCATTAATCTTGTGGAAATTGATATGCCCTATTACGAGCGTGTGGGCGATTCCAAGTTGAAGGCTGGCCGAGACGGCCTCCGTTTCTTGGGGATTATTACCAAAACCGCTGTTATCTATCGCCCCATCCGCCTGATAGCCCTTCTCGCGGCGGGAACGCTCACATTCGCCGTCTCTCTGTATCTTTGCAGCTTCCGAAAGTGAGCTTCGTCGAGGTCCACTTCCGCAGGCGACAAACCGAAGTGGAGAATCGTTCGCATCCGTCGGGGGCCCAACCCGCAAAGGAGAGTAATGAGTATTTGAGTATGGCAAAAGACCCTTCAACTCGAAAGAGACGGACTATCGAAGCTTCGCTGGTCACTCTCGTGCTGGTCGCATCTTTCGCCATTCGCATGCTTTATCTGAATGATCGACCGTTTTGGGTGGATGAAGCCGAGTCTTCGATCAATGCGCTGACGATTGTCAAAAACGGCTATCCGACAGATACATATCTTGGCATTCCAATCTATGAGAACACTCTGATCCAACCGTGGCCCGGGAACGCGGAGTACGAATTTCGCGATCTGAGTTACTCAGACAAGCATGTCGCCATTTATCACGGCTGGCTTCCGTTGTACGCCATAGCGGGATCGTTTTTACTTCACGGAATTACTCCGGATGAAGCAAATGGGACATGTTTGGTAAAGCATGATTTAAGTGAACGCATGCGCCGTACCGAGGCGGCGCGATTACCCGCGGTTCTTTTTGGAGTGTTGTTTCTCGGGGTGGCTTTTGTCGGAGGGAGGCTGCTCTATGGTGCCGACGCAGCCTGGGCAGGACTGATTGTGGGATCTATTTACCCGTATCATCTTGCCATCTCCCGCCAAGCCCGCTATTACTCTGCCGAGGTTGCCCTCACGACGGCATGCGTTGTTTCGCTGTGGCTATTCGTGAAGAACGGCAAGTGGAAACACGTTTATCTTACGGCCTTCGCATTTGTGCTGCTCTTTTACACACATCTGCTAAGTTTCTTTGCGGCGGGGCTCTTTTGTCTGTTGCTAACCCCCCTGATCGCCCGCCGTCATGAAGCAGGCGTACGCAAACTGCTCATTTTCACCGGACTTGTGGCCGCAGGAACGCTGCCGTGGTTCATCGCAACGGGGTTCTACCGACAACAGGGGCACATCCCTCGTGCGTGGCCGCTATTGAATCTTCCCGGCGACTTTTGGCGATATCCTCCTGTTCACGTGTTCTCGGCGGTAGTCGGCATCTTAATCGCGTTGCTGACCGCCTGGATCGCTTTGATGAAGCCGCGGGCTTCTGAACGTGTGTCCGCCCCCGCAAGACAACTCGGGCCGGTCCTGCTGTTTCTTGGGGGATGGGGCATCTGTGGATACGTGACGTTTGTCGCATTCGTGCCCGCCGTAAGTTTCGACACAAGTAGGTTAAACCTGAGTTACTGGGGACCGCTGTTCCTCCTCGCGTCCGTGTGCTCTGGGGCCATCGCCCGTGCCCTGACACCGCGGTGTTCTGTACTGCTGGCTCCCTTGGTCTTGTTCGTGATTTTCTTCGTGACGGGCCACAGGCTGAATTTCCACGAGGGGTTTTCGTCCGGTGACTGGAAAGCGGATGCTGTCGTGCTCGACCAGTTAAAGAGCATGCCTATGGATTGCACAACAAAACTCTACGCGGCTCCAAATGATCATTTAGTTCTGACATTCTATTCAGGGCTTCCTGTCCAGGACATCACACCAATCCGAAGGTCGTATCTGGATTCATATAGGGGCAACATCATTTATATCGACCGCGGCGCTTCCGTCAATAGTGGTTTACTCACACCGGAAAACGTTCGGACTGCCGCCCTATTGGATGGCTTGCGGCTGTCGCCGGAAGCTGCAGAGACATGGTCGACATTGCTGCGCACGCGGGATTATCGCGAAACGATGCTGAAATCGGTATCACCTGACGTGACACAGGAGATTGAGCCGCTTCCTCCCTTTGGAAGAGAGCTTTTGGCTGCGCATCACCGCAATCTCCCATCAGTATTTTCGAACTCCTCCATGGAGCTTGTGACGAGAGGCTTCGCTATAAACTCGTGGCCGGATTGGCGCGTGGTGTTAAAGTATCGATTCGTTGGACCGGCGGCGCACAGTGGTATTCACGCGAACTATGCCACCCGGTTACGGGGAGCCGACGCTGTCATCCTTTCCCGAGCAGATACAGCTGTGTATCTCTCCCGATGGCATCCCTCGGACACGAACGAAAGCCTCAAATTTCGGTTCGTGCGCTGAATAAGCGGTCTCACGCAACGCTCCCTTCGGCAGATTTCGAAGGAGATGCAGAAAACCTCAATGAGATCGTATCCCCATTGAGAAATGGCTGCCAGCCGAACAGAACGAAAGCAACTCTCTTGCTTGTGAAATCCGAACCGGAAGTCGGCTATTCTGAATTGCCTATATGCAGTCTTATCTCCCATGCTCGAAGACACGGCACCACATTCTGGTTCGAGGCATCGTGCAGGGAGTCGGCTTTCGACCTTTCGTCTACAAACTTGCTACGTCACTTGAACTGGCCGGGTTCGTCTTCAATTCTTCATCGGGCGTGACGATAGAAGTCGAGGGCGACGCCTCCGCAATTCGAACATTTATCGATAGCCTGAAACTCCATCCGCCACAACTCGCAGAGATTCTAGATCTAACCGTTTCCGAAATTGTGCCCGAAGGGCGCAAAGGATTCGACATTCTTGAAAGCCGAGAGGAGCCCGGTGAATTCGCCTTGGTCTCTCCAGACGCCGGCACCTGCGATGCCTGCTGGCGCGACTTCGGAGATCCTTCCAACCGGCGCTTCGGCTATCCCTTCACCAATTGCACCCACTGTGGCCCGCGCTACACCATCATCCGTGACATTCCCTACGATCGCCCGAAGACAACGATGTCGGAGTTCGTGATGTGCAAAGAGTGTAGCGCTGAATACGGCGATCCAGCCGATCGGCGATTCCACGCTCAACCGAACGCCTGCGCGGTCTGCGGGCCTTCGCTATGTCTTGTCCCGAGCGGCGCTTCACCGGACGACTGTTCCTTTACCGGCAAGGATTCGCTTCCACCGATTCGCATGGCGAGGCAACTGCTGCGGGAGGGCAAGATCGTGGCCGTCAAAGGATTGGGCGGCTTCCTGCTTGCATGCGATGCCAGCAACGCCGCCGCGGCCGCTGAATTGCGTCGACGAAAGCGCCGCCCCGATAAACCTTTTGCCCTGATGGCGCGCGATCTGCAAGCGATCAAGAGCATCTGCGCCGTATCCCCTGCTGACGAGGCCGCGCTTCAGCATCTGCGCAGGCCTATCGTAGTTCTGTCCCGCCTCTCGCCTGAAGATGCAGGTGGCAACAATCTACCGGACGTTCTCGCTCCGGGAAACAACACGCTCGGTATTATGCTCCCGTATACGCCACTGCATTACCTGCTCTTCAGCGATTCACCGGGATCGGCGTCGGAGTTTACCGCGCTCGTCATGACGAGCGGCAATCTCAGCGAAGAGCCGATTGTGGTATCGAATGCCGATGCGCTCCAGCGGCTGTCGAGCATCGCCGATTGGTTTCTGCTGCATAACCGCGACATAGCCACGCGAGTGGACGATTCGGTGGTTCGTATCTTCGAGCGGCGCGAACGCGTGCTGCGTCGATCCCGTGGCTTCGTTCCCTTAGCCATCGACCTGAATATTGAGTTGAATCAAGTCCTCGCCGTAGGGGCTGAGCTGAAGAATACGTTCTGCCTTACCCGAGGCAGACACGCCATCCTGAGCCAGCACATCGGGGACCTTGAAAACTACGAAAGCATGTGCTTCTTCGGCGAGACGCTGGAGAAGATGAAACATCTCTTCCAGATTTCGCCTACGGCCATTGCATATGACCTGCATCCCGACTATCGAAGTACACGCATGGCGCTTGACTCCGGCATCGATCGCAGATTTGCCGTACAGCATCATCACGCACACATAGCCAGCTGCATGGCCGAAAATCACCTTCGGGGAAAGGTCATCGGCGTCGCCATGGACGGCACCGGGCTTGGAACCGATGGCACGATCTGGGGCGGCGAATTTCTGGTGGCCAATCTAGCCGGATTCGAGCGCCGCGGCCACCTCCGCACGGTGCCGTTGCCCGGCGGCGATGCGGCTATACGTCAGCCCTGGCGGATGGCCCTGAGCTATCTCCGGGATTCGTTCGGATCCCAGATCCCTGAGGAGATTGCCTTTTTGAAAGCAGTTCCTGGCGCACAGCTCAATCTCGTGGACACCATGATCTCGCGCCATATACAAACCGTCCAGACTTCCTCGTGCGGGCGGCTGTTCGATGCTGTCGCAGCGCTCTTGGGATTAGGTTCCGAGGTCACATTCGAAGGGCAGGCGGCCATCGCGCTGGAGATGGCCGTGGAGCCAAGCGTCACGGACCGCTACGAATACGGCCTGCAGCAAGCGGAACCCATCGTCGTCGATCTTCGTCAAACCGTCGTGGCGGTCGTCAGAGATCTTGCCAGAGGGCGACGGCCAAACGAAATCGCCGCCTGCTTTCACAACACGCTCAGCGCCGCCATCGTCGAGGTCTGCTGCTGCATTCGCAAGAGCGATGGATTGGACCGCGTCTGCCTGAGCGGCGGGGTGTTCCAGAACCAAATTCTGCTGGGGCTTACGGCGCGAGAGTTGCGGCGTTTGGGGTTTGGAGTATTCTTACACGCGTTGGTGCCCGCGAACGACGGCGGTATTTCATTAGGACAAGCCGTTATCGCGAATGAACTGTTACGTCGAGGAGACTAACATGTGCCTGGCGATTCCCGGCAAAGTAGTCGAGACCTACGACCAACGCGGTTTGCGGATGGCCAAGGTCCAGTTCGGGGGCATTGTTCGCGAAGCATGCCTGGAGTACGTACCCGACACGCAACTGGGCGAATACGTCCTGGTCCATGTTGGTTTCGCCATCAGCCGCGTCGATGAAGCGGAGGCCGAGCGCACCTACCAGGCGCTGAAAGATCTGGATCAGCTAACCGAGTTGGAATCGCCCGTGGTCGAGGAGATCCCGGAGACGGACAAGCCGTCCTCCCCCGCGTGGATGAAAGGCGGCACGAACGGCGGGGGGGATCGACAATGAAATATCTCGATGAGTATCGCGATGGTGATGTGGCAGCGAAGATCGTGGCGGAGATTCGGCGCGTGCAGACGCGGCCATGGGTGCTGATGGAGGTGTGTGGGGGACAGACGCATTCGATCGTGAAGCATGGGATCGATCATCTGCTGCCCGAAGGAATCGAACTGGTGCATGGGCCGGGGTGTCCGGTTTGCGTGACTCCGCTGGAGATGATCGATAAGGCGCATGCGATCGCTCAACGGAAGGATGTGATCTTCTGCTCGTTTGGCGACATGCTGCGGGTCCCTGGTTCGAATGGAGACCTGTTCACGATCAAGTCTCAGGGCGGCGATGTTCGGATCGTATATTCGCCGCTGGATTGTCTGAAGATCGCTCGCACCAATCCGGCCAAGCAGGTGGTGTTTTTCGCGATCGGGTTTGAGACGACCGCGCCAGCGAATGCAATGCTGGTGTGGAGAGCGCGGGAAGAAGGCGTGAAGAACGTTTCCATCCTGGTTTCGCATGTGTTGGTGCCACCCGCGATCGCTTCGATTCTGCAATCGCCACTCAACCGGGTGCAGGGTTTTCTGGGGCCCGGACATGTGTGCGCGGTAATGGGGTACCGCGAATATGAGCCGCTAAGCGCGCGCTTCAAGGTGCCGATCGTAATTACGGGCTTCGAGCCGCTGGACATCCTTCAGGGAACCCTGATGACGATTCGTCAACTGGAAGAGGGGCGGGCCGTGGTGGAGAACGAATACTCCCGAATACTGAACCGAGACGGGAACATAGGAGCGCAGAAGCTGGTGGCTAACGTCTTCGAGATCAGCGACCGCAAGTGGCGCGGCGTAGGCACGATTCCGAAGAGCGGCTACAAGTTGCGATGGGAGTTCCGCGACCATGACGCGGAGCGGCTGTTCGATGTAAAGCACATTGATACGAAGGAGCCCGAGGCCTGCATCAGCGGACAGATTCTGCGCGGTCTGAAGAAGCCGCATGACTGCCCCGCGTTCGGGACGGGGTGCACGCCGCAGAAGCCGCTGGGAGCCACGATGGTATCGGCGGAGGGAGCATGCGCGGCGTATTACGCCTATGGGCGGCACCTCGAACAGCACAGGGAGGCAACCCAGTATGTAAGTGTGGAGTCGGTTCGAGGTGCTGCATGAGCGAGGGGATAGCTTCGAGGAGCAATGACGGTACGCCAGCAGCAGTGGCGCAGAAGCATGACTGGCGCGGCATGGTGATGCATAAATGCAAAGAGTCCATCGAGGTGAAGGAGAAGTTTTTTGAGACGTACGCGGAGTTGATTGGTGAATTGAGCGCCAAGATGGCCGCGCGATTCGAGCAAGGACATCAGCTTTGGGTAATGGGAAATGGCGGGAGTGCGTGCGATGCGCAGCACATTGCCGTGGAGTTCATTCATCCGATTATCGAAAAACGACGAGCTCTGCCGGCGTTCGATCTGGTCAGTCAGATGGCTGTGCTGACTGCGATTGCGAACGACAAAGATTATGCGCGAATCTTTGTGGACCAGATTGAACTGCATGGCAAACCAGGAGACATGGCGCTGGCGATCTCGACCAGCGGCAACTCACCGAATCTGATCTATGCGCTGGAGGCAGCGAAACGCAAGGACATGCTGACGATCGCCTTTTCTGGTAAGGATGGCGGACGGCTTGCAGGAGCAGCTGAGTATTGCTTTACAGTACCGAGCTACAGCACGCATCGCATTCAGGAGTCACACGTTACGCTGCTTCACATACTGTGGGACCTGATCCACGTCTCGATGGGTGAGGAGGATGTGATTTGATGAAGCCTGACGGGAATGTCTCGAAGACCGGTGTTGATTTGGACCTGAATGGTGAGGAAAATAGTGCGGCCTCGCTTCTGTCGGCGTCTTGTCCGCTTCCGGTGTTCGACCACAACAACATTGTGCTGGGCCATGGCAGCGGCGGCAAGCTTACTGCGGATCTGATCGATAAAATCTTCCTCCCGGCCTTTCGCAATCCCACGCTCGATAAGCTTGACGATCAAGCAGTAGTCACCATCGGTAACACACGACTAGCTTTTGCTACCGACTCCTTCGTGGTCACGCCAATCTTTTTTCCGGGCGGAGATATTGGCCGGCTGGCGATTCACGGTACGGTGAACGATCTCGCGATGAGCGGAGCGCGCCCGTTGTATCTCTCCGCCGCGTTCATCCTCGAAGAAGGCCTTGCGGTCGACGATCTGCGCCGGGTGGTCGAGTCGATGCGGACCGCCGCCGCCGAGGCTGGCGTAGAACTTGTCACCGGAGACACCAAGGTGGTCAACCGTGGCAAAGGAGACCAGATCTTCATCACGACAACCGGCATCGGCATAATCGAGCACGATAGCAACATCTCGGCCGATCGCGCTCACCCCCGCGACAAGATCATACTCAGCGGCTATATCGGCGATCATGGCATGACGATCATGAGTCAGCGCGAGGGGCTCGAATTTGAGAGCGCCATCGAGAGCGATTGCGCATCGCTCAACGACCTGGTCGCCACCATGCTTGCGACCACCTCTTCCGCAAAGGATTTCATTCACACATTGCGCGATCCTACCCGCGGCGGCGTCGCGACCACTCTCAATGAGATTGCCAAACACGCCAACGTCGGCATGTTGCTGGACGAACGCACCATTCCTGTGCGCGAGTCCGTCAAGGGAGCGTGCGAGGTGCTAGGGCTCGACCCTTTGTATGTCGCGAACGAAGGTAAGTTGCTTGCCCTTGTCGTCCCTGAGATGGCAGATGCCGTCCTCGAACAGATGCGGCAACATCGCCTGGGTCAGGACGCCGTCATCATCGGCGAGGTCGTCGAAGCCCATCCCGGCATGGTATTGATGAAGACTGAGATCGGCGGCACGCGTGTCCTCGACGTAATGTTCGGCGAGCAGCTTCCGCGCATCTGCTGAGCTCATAAACATTGGTAGATCGCGAATAGACGTTGAAAAGGCCTAGAGATTGCATCGAAAAAACGTCGAAAGTATTTTCTTTGTTGCGTTTGACAGCACCCTTGGACCGGCGTACTGTCATTGTCGTTCGATTCCTGCCGTAGGTCGCAGGGTTATAAGTTAGGGCTCACACTCAGCTTCGCGAGGGTGACAGGCATGTCCTGCTTTCTACCATCCCGCTTCGACGAATCTCAAATCACAGTTCTTATGTTGCGACTCTTCCGCCCCCGGCTTACGGGTCGCGAGATATCCCAGACCTTGGCTGCGAGCGGGCTCGCGGAATAGGTCACGATGCTGGTCTCAAGGAGAACTCCATGGCTGACTCCGTAAGCAAGATCACCAGGCCTTCACCCGTATCCGATGTTCACATTCTTTGGATTACCGCGGGTCTCAGTTGCGACGGTGACAGCGTCTCCGTCACAGCAGCCGAGCAGCCGAGCATCGAGGATGTTCTCCTCGGCGCGATTCCTGGGCTCCCGACGGTGCATCTCCACAATCCGGTACTCGCGTACGAGAATGGCGACGAATTCATGCAGTTTTTCTACGATGCCGAGAAGGGTCTGCTCGACCCCTTCGTCCTTGTCGTCGAAGGTTCCATCCCTAACGAAAAGATTAAGAAAGAGGGCTACTGGGCTGCCATGGGAACAAACCATGACACAGGTCAGCCCATCACGACCTGCGAGTGGATTGATCGCCTCGCCCCGAAGGCGCTGGCCGTTATCGGCGCCGGCACCTGCGCCACCTACGGCGGTATTCATGCCATGGCCGGCAATCCAACCGGAGCCATGGGACTCGCGGACTACCTGGGCTGGGGCTGGCGTTCCAAAGCAGGTCTACCGATCGTCAACGTCCCTGGCTGTCCGGTACAACCCGACAATTTCATGGAGACCGTTCTCTACCTGCTCTACCAGGTTGCCGGACTCGCCCCGATGATTCCCCTCGACAAGCAGCTTCGCCCGACCTGGCTCTTCGGCAAGACTGTCCACGAAGGTTGCGATCGCGGCTCCTACTACGAGCAGGGTGACTTCGCCACCGAATACGGCTCCTCAAAATGCCTCGTCAAATTAGGCTGCTGGGGGCCAGTCGTCGACTGCAATGTCACGAAACGCGGCTGGATGCGCGGTATCGGCGGCTGCCCCAATGTCGGCGGCATCTGCATCGGCTGCACGATGCCCGGCTTCCCCGACAAGTTCATGCCTTTTATGGACGAACCTCCCGGAGGGATGCTCTCAGCCACGCTGGTCAGCGGATACGGAAGGATGATTCGTGCGCTCCGCGGGATCACTAATTCTACGGTCAACAAAGAGCCGAAGTGGCGCCACAATCGCCCGGAGCTCACCACCGGCTATCGCCCGCAGCAGCCCAACGCCTTCTAACCACTTGAAAAAGAGGATCAAGCCATGGCAACGTATCCCGATACCGTCCCTGAACTTGAGGAGAAGCAGCGCAATCTCGTCGAGATGAACTGGGATCCCATCACCCGCATCGTCGGCAGTCTTGGCATCTTCACCAAGATCGACTTCGCCAACAAAACCGTGGCCGAGTGTCACAGCACCTCGTCCATCTTTCGCGGCTACAGCATCTTCATGAAGGGCAAAGACCCGCGCGATGCCCACTTCATCACCAGCCGTATCTGCGGCATCTGCGGAGACAATCACGCCACATGCGCCTGCTACGCGCAGAACATGGCGTTTGGCGTCCGCCCTCCCGCGCTCGCCGAATGGATCGTAAACCTTGGCGAAGCGGCTGAGTACATGTTCGATCACAACATCTTTCAGGACAATCTGGTCGGGGTCGACTTCTGCGAACAGATGGTCAAGGAGACCAATCCCAACGTCTGGGAGAAGGCTCAGCACACGCCTTGTCGGAACGCCGACAAGCACGGTTATCGCATGATCTCCGACATCATGACCGCGCTCAATCCATTCACCGGCACCTTCTACCGCGAGACGCTCGCCATGAGCCGCCTCACCCGCGAGATGTTCTGCCTGATGGAAGGACGGCACGTCCACCCGTCGACGCTCTATCCCGGTGGAGTGGGCACGGTAGCCACGATTCAACTTTTCACGGACTATCTCGTGCGGCTGATGAAGTACGTCGAGTTCGTGAAGAAGGTCGTACCGCTGCACGACGATCTCTTCGACTTTTTCTCTATGACGCGCTCCCGGGATACGAAGAAGTCGGCCGTCGCCGCATCCTGCTCGGCTGCTGGGGTTCGTACAACGATCCCGACTATTGCGACTACGAGTACAAGAACATGGCCGAATGGGGCCGCAAGATGTTCGTCACTCCCGGCGTGGTCGTCGACGGTGAGCTGGTCACGAACTCTCTCGTTGACATCAATCTCAACATCCGGATACTCCTCGGCAGTTCCTATTACGATGACTGGCAGGGCCAGGAGACCTTCGTTGCACAAGACCCGCTCGGCAACCCGATCGATAAGCGCCACCCCTGGAACCAGACCACTATTCCTCGTCCGCAGAAGCGCGACTTCAAAGGCAACTACACCTGGGTCATGTCGCCGCGCTGGCTCGATCAGCGCACCGGTGACCACCTTGCTCTCGATACCGGCGGTGGACCCATCGCACGTCTCTGGTCGACCGCGCTATCTGGCCTCGTAGACATCGGCTACGTCCAGGCCACCGGTCACAGCGTAAAAATCAACCTCCCCAAGACCGCTCTGCTGCCCGAGACCGAGTTCGAGTGGCACATCCCTAAGTGGTCAAACACCCTCGAACGCGACCGCGCCCGCACCTACTTCCAGGCTTACGCCGCCGCCACCGCGTTGCATTTCGTCGAAAAAGCTCTCGCCGAGTTGAATGCCGGCCGCACCGCCACCTGGAGCGAGTTCAAAGTGCCGGAAGAGGCCATCGGCTGCGGCTTTCACGAGGCAGTTCGCGGCGTTCTCTCGCACCACGTTGTCATTCGCGAGGGCAAGATCGCCAACTATCATCCGTACCCACCTACTCCCTGGAATGCCAACCCCCGCGATATGTATGGAACTCCCGGACCTTACGAAGACGCGGTCCAGAACACGCCGCTCTTCGAGGAAAACGGCCCAGACAAGTTCAAGGGAATCGACATCATGCGCACGGTTCGCAGCTTCGATCCGTGCCTGCCCTGCGGCGTCCACATGTATCTCGGTGACGGCAAAATCCTTGAAACGCGCCACTCTCCCATGTTTGGCGTAGCGGGGCATGAATAATGGCCGCTGCACCCCAAACCGATGTCCAACCTGAAGTCGTCGGCAGCATCGCGCCTCCGCAGCGTGGCGAGTTTCGCCTGCAGACGGAACGAGTGGAAAAGCTGGCAGCCCGCCTCCAAAGCGCAGGTGATCCGGAGATCCGGGCCACTGCGCTCGACCTTGTGCAGTCGGTCGTTGAATTGCATGGTGCGGGATTGCAGCGTCTCATCGACTCGCTCATGCAAACCCCGGCGGGCGAACATGCCCTCGGACAGGCATTGCAGAATGATCTGGTATCCAGCATGCTCCTGCTGCACAACCTCCACCCGGATGACATCGAAACGCGTGTGCTACGTGGCATTGAAAAAGCTCGTCCTTATCTCAAATCTCATGGCGGCGATGTCGAACTCACCGGCGTTCGAGATGGCATCGTCCACCTGCGCCTTCACGGAACCTGCGGCAGCTGTCCAAGCTCCTCCATTACGCTGAAGAACGCAGTCGAAGATGCACTCTTCGAGGTCGCGCCCGACATCGTAGAAATCGTCTCCGAGAACGCCGCAGCCGAAGCGCAGAGTGGACCCCAACTCGTAACCATCAAGTAAGGAGAACCGTTATGGCCAAACAGGACGCACAGCCCGATACCTCATTCCACGCCGTCGGAATTCGCAAGGGTGAGAGCCGCGGCAGACCGCTCGCCCAACGGCCCACCCGCCTCGCGAAGGACGCCACCGGCATCAACTTATGCCAGCGTGGCCCCATCAATCCCAAGATGCCCCACCTGCCACCTGCCTAGCCTCGGGAGCCCAGCATGAACGAACTCCCCGAAGCCGAACAGGAACGGACTCCGGTCCCGTCGTTTCTGAGGCAAGTCGCTCGCCGACGCCCTATCTCTGATGGGGCGGAACGCTGCGAGCTTTGCAGCGCCGAGCTCGCACCCGTGCATCAGCATCTACTCGATCCCCGTAAACGCGAGATCGCCTGCTCCTGCGATGGTTGTGCCGTACTCTTCTGCGGCCAGCCTGGAGCCCACTATCTGCGAATCCCCCGCCGCATCCGCGCTCTCACCGACTTCGAAATGCCAAATCTGCAATGGGAATCTCTCATGATTCCTATCAATCTGGCTTTTTTCTACTACGCCACCTCAAGCGGCAGGATGATGGCCATGTATCCCAGTCCAGCAGGAGCCATTGAATCGTTGCTGAGCCTGGAATCCTGGACCGAAATCGCGGCCCAGCATCTCTCTCTCCAGAAGATGGAGCCCGATGTCGAGACCTTGCTCGTCAATCGTGTGGGCACAGCCCATGAGTACTACATTGTGCCAATCGACGAGTGTTTCCACCTCGTCGGCCTCATCCGTATGCATTGGCGTGGTCTCTCCGGTGGCGTGGATGTCTGGAAGCACATCCACGAGTTCTTCGCGAGCCTGAAAGCCCGCAGCACTGAAATAAGAGAAACTCCCGCGAACCAGCAGATGGAGCCAATCCATGCCTGAGCTCCATTTCGAGATCGAAGGTGCTGAAGCGGTGCCCCACGCGGCTATGCCGTTGATCGCACTCAAGCTGCGTATCACCAACTTCCCTGCCGCCGAAGCGATCCACGCGATTACCCTACGCTGCCAGGTCCAGATCGAGCCCGCCAAGCGCCGCTACGTCCCCAACGAACAAGAGAAGCTGCTCGATCTGTTCGGAACGCCAGAGCGCTGGGCCCGCACCGTCAAGCCGCTACTCTGGATGAACACCAGCGTCGCGATCCCGCGCTTCACCGGCGAAGTGCTCGTCAATCTCGAGCTTCCCTGTACCTTCGATTTCAATGTCGCGGCGACCAAGTACTTCCACGCACTCGATTCAGGTGATATACCAGTCGCCGTCATGTTCAGCGGCACACTCTTCTACGAGGGTCTGGACGGAGCGCTGCAGATCTCACAGGTTCCATGGGACCGCGAGGCCAGCTATCGTCTTCCTGTATCCGTCTGGAAAGAGATGATGGAGATGCACTACCCCAACTCCGCGTGGCTCTGTCTTCGCCGCGACACCTTCGAGCAGTTGTACAACTACAAGGTTCGCCATGGGCTCCCCACCTGGGAACAAGCCATAGCCAGAGCCCTCGCCGCAGATGCTTCAGCGGAGATCCCCGAGGAGGTCCAGAGATGAACTTCGCCTCGGTAGAAAAGATCGCTGCCGCCGTGCTCTACGAGGGATACATTCTTTATCCCTACCGCCCCACTGCTATCAAAAATCGACAGCGCTGGAACTTCGGCACTCTCTATCCCCGCATCTACGCCGAAGCCCAACACCCCGAGGAACCCTTCCGCCTAGTCTCGGAGTGTCTCCTGGTTCCCGGCCACAACGCGTCGATTGACATCAAAGTCAGCTTCCTCCAGCTTCTGCCTCAGCCACGAATAACTTCGGACGATCTGAAGACCCTCGCTGACCCATCGCTCGATTGGGATGAAGCCATCGAACGCACGTCCGACCACTGCGGATTGAGTCTTGGCGATATCCTCGACGCACCCCTGAATCTACACATCACCCCTACCTCAGACCTCGCGGCAAGCCTTACGATCAGCGCCCAAAGCATGCCTGGTGGCATCTGCAAGCTGCATCTCGAACTCGAAAACGCGAGCCCGCTTTCGAGCGGCACCGATGCACACCGGGACGAGGCGTTGTCCCAGTCGCTCGTCTCCGCACACCTCCTGATCGGCCTGACAGACGGAGAGTTTATCTCGCTCCTCGAACCACCCGATCTCTATAGTGCCGATGCCAAGGCCTGCACCAACATCGGCGTCTTTCCCGTTCTTGCCGGCGAAGAGCCTGACCGTTCCATCCTGCTTCTCTCCCCCATCATCATGTACGACTATCCCAAAACATCGCCCGACAGCGCCGGCGACTTCTTTGACGGCACCGAGATGGACGAGATGCTTACCCTCCGCGTCCTTACCCTGACCGACGCCGAAAAGGAGGAGGTGCGCAATGGCGATCCTCGCGCCCGCCGCATCCTCGAGCGCACCGAAGCCCTGACCGGCGAAGAGATGCTGAAAACCCATGGCATCATCCGTCCAATGCGCGAGGTCCGCGGAGGCACCTCATGAATCCCGACTCACCAGATGGCTTCATAGCAGAGTGGAATCCCTTCGCGGAGGAGAAAGCAGCGCCAGAGTCCGTGCGGGTGTGGACCGCCGAAGGCAGCGTCGATCTCCGCGTCGGCGATCGCATCCGCATCTGGCCGCAAAAGTCCGCGGACATCATGGACCTCGCTCTCACCGGCAAGGTTGCCATCATCGAGGCCATCGAGCAGGACTTCGAAGACCGAATCCAGTTTGCCGTCGTGCTCGACGACGACCCCGGACGCGAGTTCGGCATGATGCGCCAACCTGGCCACCGCTTCTTTTTTGGCACCGAAGAGATCGAGCCCTATCGAGAGGAAGCCTCAACATGACCGGGACGATTCTCATCGCCGGCATCGGCAATATCTTCCTCGGAGACGACGCATTCGGAGTCGAGGTTGCCCGTTCGCTTTCGCAGCGGACCCTTCCCAGCGAAGTGCAGGTGAAAGACTTCGGCATCCGGGGCTTCGACCTCGCTTACACATTGCTCGACCCGTGGCACACCGTCATCCTCGTCGACGCGCTGCCCCGCAAGGAGGTGCCCGGCACTCTGTTCGTCCTTGAACCGGATCTGACGGGGCTCGGCGCCCCCGATGCAGCGGGCATGGACTTGAACCCTCATGGCATGGATCCCATGCGGGTCTTAAATCTTGCCGCCTCGCTCGGCCCCATAGCCGCTAGTATCCTTGTCGTCGGCTGCGAGCCCAGGGACTTCGGCGACGAACTCGAAGGCCGCATGGGGCTATCACCGCAAGTGCAAGCCACGGTCGAAGAAGCATCCAACATGATCGAAGAGTTGATCGGAAAAATCCTTGAAAGCAAAGACCCTCCGATGCAGGTGCATACACATGTTACGGGTAACAGAGAGGTGACATCATGACAGGAAAAATCATCGTTGGCACACTGAGTCTGGCATTCATCCTAGTGGCAATCATGGTTGCGCCCGACATCAAGCGCTACATCAAAATCAGCACAATGTAACCGCCCGGATTTCACGCAGCAAGCATGAAAGGCAGTTCATGCACGAGCTATCGATTGTTCTCAGCATCATCGACGAGATCGACGAGCAATCTGAAGCGCGCGATCTCCATGACATAGAGGTCGTGCACCTCAAAATCGGTGTCTTCTCGGGTGTAGACCGAGACGCACTCCTCTTCGCCTGGGAGCTCGCCTGTGAGGGCACGCGACTCGAAGATTCGCGACTCGATATTGAGACCGTTCCGCTTGTCATCCACTGTGCCATTTGCCATGAAGACCGGCCCCCCCCCTCGCTCTATCAACTCTGCTGTCCGGAATGCAACACACCGAGCGAGACCATCGTCACAGGACGTGAACTCGAAGTCGTTTCTCTGGAGGTGGCCGCGTGAGCACACGCATCGTAGAAGTACGCGCGAAGGTTCTGAAGCAGAACGATCTTCTCGCCCACGCACTCCGAGAACGTTTCGAGGCTTCGGGCGTCAGCGTCATCAGCCTGGTTTCAAGCCCCGGCTCGGGAAAAACCGCGTTCCTCGAAAAGCTTCTCGGCACCCTCGCCGCCAACTTCCGCGTCGCTGCGCTGGTCGGAGATCTTGCCACGGAGAACGACGCCGCCCGCCTCAAGCGCGCGACGCCTAACGTGCGCCAGATCACGACCGGAACCATCTGCCATCTCGATGCACAGATGATCGAAAGAGCGCTTGAAGGATGGCAGCTCGACGCGCTCGATTTTCTCTTTATTGAGAACGTCGGTAATCTGGTCTGCCCCTCCAGCTATGACCTTGGCGAAGAGCTCCGCTTCGTCCTGCTCTCCGCCACGGAAGGTGAAGACAAGCCTCTAAAGTATCCAACTATTTTTAATAGCTCCGACGTCGCGATTATCACCAAGATGGATATGGCCGGCCCTGCCGAGTTCGATCTCGCCGCCGCTCGGCGAAACATCGAGAGTGTGCGCCCTGGGATGCAGATCTTCGAGGTCTCCGCCAAGACCGGATCCGGCATGCAGGACGTCTTCCAATTTCTGCGCGATAAGCTCGCTCACTCTCATAAAACCCGCCTCGCACTGCAATACGAGACCACCCAATAAATGCTCCAGGCAGCGCGACGCCGCCCCGCGTCCAGTATCACACCAACCCACGGATGTGAGATGAGACTAGAGGGTCTCCATCTTCGCCGTAAAGATACCGCGGAAGGCTGGCCAATATGCCCAGATCAGGAAGAGTTCCAGTACAGCTGCCAATAGACCCGGCGCGATACCCGGAGCGATCGTGAGATGAAACAGCAGGATGTTCACGATGATAGGCCCGAGGATTGTCAGAGCGACCGGAACGTACCATCCAGACAGCAGCAGCAAGCCGGCGATCACGTACAACACCCCGTGGAAGGTCAGCCAGCCGTGAGTATAAAAGATACCCATCAATACACCGGCGTCGCCCGGCGGCGGAGGCATTGGAAGAAAATGGAAGAAGTAGTTGAGGCCGAAGACGAGAAACATCAGGCCAAGCAAAACGCGCGCTATCACTACGGCGATCTTCATATTCACAGGCTCCAGCGGAAGGAATTGGCAACCGTCACGAAAGCAGTTCGATTCTCAGGATGAGATTATCGAATCAGCGGAAGGTGTGCAGAATATTTTTTGTTGAACATTTCGTCTACCATCCAAGACGTTGATGGTGTCACAGGCTAACGGAGTTTTGATGAAGAGAGTTCTTTGCACCCTGTTGTCAGGCATATTGTTCGCCGCATTCGCTTCCCCTTTGCTGAGGGCGCAGACCAGTGACACTCCCGGCGCGACAGTTGCTCCACCTGGCGCGCTGACGCAGGAACAACGCGGCCGCCAATTGATGGATCAGATGATCGCCGCACTCGGTGGCCCAGAGTGGCTGAATCGCAAGGACATGCAGTTCCACGGCCGCATGGCCAGCTTCTTCCAGGGGCGGCCAAATGGCATGATCGTCGAATTCGACGCCTGGCACCAGTTTCCCGACAGCACCCATCAGGAAGCTCAGCGTATCGGCTTCCTGACCGACAAGAGCATGATCTTCCCCGGCAAGAAGATTGACGTCGTCCAAATCTGGACCGGGGGCACCGGCTACGAGGTCACTTACAAGGGCAAAACCACTCTGCCGAAAGACCAGGTCGATGACTATTACCGCAGGCAGGCCCACTCCATCGAAGACGTGGTCCGCGACTGGATCAAGGCCCCCGGCGTCATGATCCTTTACGACGGAACCAGCATGGTCGAGCGCCGTATGGCCGATAAAGTGACGATCCTCAGCGCGAACAACGACGCGGTCACTATCGATCTGGACTCAACCACGCACCTCCCAGTGCGTCGCACCTTCCAGTGGCGCAACACCACTTTCAAAGACTATGACGAGGACGTAGAGGAATACGACGATTACCACACCGTTCAGGGCCTGCCCACGGCCTTCACTATCACCCGCTACCACAACGGCGACATGGCCAACCAACGCTTCTATAACAAGGTGCAGTACAACACCGGCCTGCCGCCGGAGCTGTTCAATCCCGACAACCTGCTGAAAAAGAAATGACTCGGCGGTTTATACTCAGGGCTGCCATGAGTGAACCTATGACTGATTCCCCGCAAGGCACCGAGGTCGCCAAACAGACGATGGACATCGTCGAGATCATGTCCATCCTGCCGCACCGGTATCCATTTCTGCTCATCGACCGCGTCGTCGAGATGGAGCGCAAGCAGCGCATCGTTGCCATTAAAAACGTCACCCTGAACGAGCCGCACTTTCAGGGACACTTTCCCGACTATCCGATCATGCCCGGCGTCCTCATGGTTGAAGCCATCGCCCAGGCTGGCGGCGCGCTCCTGCTCACCGAGATTCCCGACCGCGCCGACAAGCTGATGGTCTTCACTGGAATCGAGAATGCCAAGTTTCGCCGCCCAGTAGTTCCCGGCGACCAACTGCGCATCGAAGTCACCGTGCTCCAGTGGCGCAGCCGCGCGGTCAAGATGCTGGGCATCGCCACGGTTGATGGCAAGGTAGCGTGTGAAGCGACAGTGATGTGCCAGCTCGTCCCTCGCGCCGCCAAGAAACCCACGCCAGAGGTACCGGCTGAGTGAGCATCCATCGGACCGCAATCGTCGCCGCTGGAGCCACCATCCCAAAATCCTGCACGGTCGGCCCCTTCTGCACCATTGGCGCGAATGTTGTCCTCGGCGAAGACTGCGAACTCGTCTCGCACGTCGTCCTCGATGGACATCTGACCATCGGCAACCGGAACCGCATCTACTCCTTTGCGTGCCTCGGAATCGCACCGCAGGACCTCAAGTACGCAGGCGAACCCACGCGCCTCGATATAGGCGATGACAACAGTATTCGCGAATACGTCACCATCTCCCGCGGGACGGTTGGCGGAGGAGGAGTAACCCGCGTCGGCTCAGGCTGCCTCATCATGGCCTACACCCACATCGGCCATGACTCGATCATCGGCAATGGCTGCATTCTCGCCAACTCCGCCACCCTCGCCGGGCACGTCATCGTAGAGGATTATGCTGTCGTCGGCGCACTCTGTCCGATTCATCAATTCTGCCGCATCGGTAAATACTCCTACATCGGCGGTGGCACGACCATCACGCAGAACGTGCTGCCCTATTCGCTCACCAGCATCGAGCGCAATAACCACGCCTACGGGCTGAATAAAGTTGGCTTGCAACGCCGCGGCTTCACGCCGGCACAGTTGAAAGAACTACGCGCGGCCTACCGTCTGCTGCAAGCCTCGAAGCTGAATACAACGCAAGCCCTTGAGGCCATCCGCGAGACGATAAGCAAAGGCGCAGGCGAACATGTAGCTTACCTCGCCGACTTCATCGCCAACAGCGACCGGGGCATCATCAAGTAAGTTCGGCAGTCGAAGCATTGCTCGTCACAAGAAAGGTAGACTGGTCTCCATCTATGACCTACTCTCTCCGTTGCGCCTTCAAAGCTTTTCTCGCACTCCTCGTCTTTGGCGTCCTCACTGCTTCGTCCTCCTCCTCTGCGCAGAGTCCTGCTCACATCCGCGTTGCCGTCGTCGGCTTGAATCACGACCACATCCTGGGCTTCCTGCACAATCTGCCATCACACCCAGAGGTTGAACTTGTCGGCATCTCCGAACCTGATGCCGCTCTGCGGCAGAAGTACGCCTCAAGATTTCATCTCCCCGATAACCTCTTCTTCTCGTCTGAAGCGGCCATGCTCGCCAAGACTCACCCACAGGCGATCCTCGTCTACACCTCCATCGCTGGACATCGCGCCGCCATAGAGCAGGCCGCGCCGCTCCACATCGCGGTCATGGTCGAGAAGCCCCTCGCCACTACCGTTGAAGATGCCCTGGCCATTCAGAAGCTCGCAGAGAAGTACAACATTCCAGTCCTCACCAACTACGAGACCACTTGGTATGCCTCCAACACCGCAGCGAACAATCTGCTCGCAAGCGGCCAGATCGGTGATCTGCGCAAGCTCGTCTTCCATGACGGACATCGCGGCCCCAAAGAGATCGGCGTCAGCCCCGACTTCTTCAAATGGCTCACCGATCCGCAACAGAACGGCGGCGGAGCGTTATTCGACTTCGGCTGCTACGGCGTCGATCTCTCCACATGGATGACGCACGGCGAACTGCCGCTCACCGTCACCGCCGTCACCCTTCAGATCAAGCCAGAAATCTATCCCAAAGTGGATGACGACAGCACCATCATCCTTACCTATCCGCATGCGCAGGTCATTATTCAAGGCTCATGGAACTGGCCCTTTGACCGCAAAGACATGGAAGTCTACGGGGTCAAAGGCTACGTCGACACTCTCTATCAGGATGGAGCTCCAGGCGTTAAGCTCCGTATCCGTCTACCGGGCGAGCACGCCGAACACATCGAAGACGCACCCGCGCTCACCCCACCTCACGATAACTCGCTCAACTACCTCAGCGCAGTTCTCGACGGCACACTCAAGCCTGAACACGATCTAACATCGCTCGACACCAACGTTACCGTGGTGCGCATTTTGGATGCAGCTCGCCGCTCTGCGCAGACTGGACGCACCATCCATCTCAAAGCCGAAGTCGAAGGCAAGCAGTAAGTTTCGCTGGAAAATCATCGGTATTAGCTCGTTACCCCATGGATAAACTCGGCCTCATCGCCGGCAACGGACGCTTCCCTTTCCTCCTTCTTGACGCTGCACGCGCTCACGGCCTTCAGGTCGTCGTCGCAGCGATCAAGGAGGAGACTGACCCCGAGATCGACGCCCGCGCCGCCGCCGATCCAAACATCCACGTTCACTGGCTTTCACTCGGAGAGCTCTCCCGCCTCATCGAAACCTTTCAGGCCGAAGGCGTCACCCGCGCCGTCATGGCAGGTCAGGTAAAGCACAAGCAGATCTTTTCTAGTATTCGCCCGGATTGGCGGCTGGCAAAGCTGCTGCTCAACCTCCGCACCCGCTCGACCGACATGCTGCTCGGTGCTGTCGCAAAAGTTCTAGGCGACGAGGGAATTGAACTGATCTCTTCGACCGCCTATCTTGAACCGCTGCTTGCTCAACCCGGTGTTCTCACCAGCCGCGCTCCCAGTGACGAGGAGTTCAAGGACATCGCCTACGGTCGTACTGTGGCCCAGGCCATCGCGGCCTACGACCTCGGGCAGACCGTAGTCATCGCTGCCCAGGCCTGCGTCGCCGTCGAAGCCATGGAAGGCACCGACGCCACCATCGAGCGCGCCGGCGCCCTCTTTCAAACGCTGGGCGACGGCGGCCAAACCACACTCAGCCGATCGCTGACTGTCGTCAAGGTTGCTAAACCTAATCAAGACATGCGCTTCGACGTTCCCGTCATTGGCCTCGCTACCATCGAGACCATGCGTAATGCTGGTGCAACCTGTCTCGCCATCGAGGCAGGCAGAACGCTGATGTTTGACCCCGCTGCGATCATCGCCGCAGCGGATGCGGCTGACATTGCAATCCTCGCGAAGTAGCTCAATTGTCACAATGTTGTCGCCACGCCGTAAAATCACGCCAGAAAACTTGAAACAGGAGTCTTATAGGCAGATGGGCCCGTATATTCATCATGCTTCACAAAGGGGAACAAAGATGCGCAAAGGAATTTGGATTGCAGCGATTATAGGTTTGGTGGCAACATGCGGCGTCGGTCTGAAGGCACATGCCGCCGATACAGACACGGTGAAGGTCGGTATGACCGCGCCCAACTTTACCCTTCCCTCACAGGAAGACAAGCCCATCAGCCTCAGTGATTTCAAAGGCAAATGGGTTGTCCTCTACTTCTATCCGAAGGACCAGACCCAGGGCTGCACTATCGAGGCACACAACTTCCAGCGCGATCAGGCGAAGTACGATGCGCTGAATGCGGTCGTCCTCGGGGTCAGCCTCGATACAGTCGCCAGCCACAAAGCATGGTGCGCGAAAGACACCTTCAGCTTCAAGATGCTGGCCGATCCCGAGCATAAAGTAGTCGACGAATACGGCGTGCCCGTAAAGTCGGTGGGACCGATGCACTTTGCCAGCCGGCAGACATTCCTCATCTCGCCTCAGGGTAAGGTGGTCAAGTTCTGGCCCAACGTCCAAGTGAACCACCATAGCGAAGAGGTCCTCGCTGCAATCGCCGAAGCTAAGAAGTAGAGATACCGCCAGACGCAAAAAGGCCCGGGCTCTCAATCGAGTGTCCGGGCCTTTTTGCTTGCCTTAGTTAATGCTTACTTCTTTGCGGTCTTCTTTGCGGCTGCCTTCTTCGCAGGAGCCTTCTTTGCCGCGACTTTCTTCGCAGGAGCCTTCTTTGCCGCGACCTTCTTTGCCGGGGCCTTCTTTACTGCCTTCTTTGCCGCTGCCTTCTTTGCAGGGGCCTTCTTTGCTGCTGCTTTCTTGGTTGCCAAGGTAGTACCTCTCTTCATTGGTTTGTTGTTGCTGGCTGTGCTCTTGTTGCCGGACGTCTTTTTGGAGGCGCCCTTACCGCCGCGCAGAGCACTGGATTTCTTCGCGGCAGAACTCAATGTCTTTTTAGCCGGGCTCTTCTTAGCCGGGCTCTTCTTCACGGAAGTCTTCTTGGCGGCGACCTTCTTTGCGACAACAGGCTTCTTCGACGCAGACTTGGTCGCCTTTGTAGCGACAGCTTTCTTTGCAGGCGCTTTGTTCACGGCAGCCTTTTTTACAGGAACAGCCTTTTTCGGGCCCGCAGCTTTCTTCGCGGAAGCTTTCTTCGTCGCTGACGTCACAGTTCGCTCCGCGGAGGAATTGCGAGCAGGAACAATCGCCTCTCTGGTCGAGGGGGTGTATCCGCTCACCGGCGACGGCGGCAGACTGAAGAGACTCGCCTCTTCGGCATGAGTGTCAGGCCGGGTAGCCTCGTCATCCTCTTCCTCGTCGATCTCATTTTCATCGTCGTCAGAGTTCAGCGTGACCTCTTCTTCTTCTTCGTCGTCCTCTTCGAAGCTGTGGCGCTGATCGTCGTCTTCTGTTTCATCGGCGAAGTCGTGGTCTTCATCTGCCGCTGCTGCACGGTACCGGATCGTGTCGTCGAACGTCATTTCGTTTCCCCTCAATCACTGCTCTGACTCTTCGCTACAAATACGATGCAACAAAATTTATCTTAACTTCCTGCGACGAGATTCTAGCAACAGGATGCATCGAAGCGCTACCGAAGGCAAGCAATCTTTTTTGCGAGGTAGCTTATCGTGCAGCTTTCCTTTTCGTTTTGGACGCGACATGCTTCGATTTCGCGCTCGATTTTTTCGACGTCGCCCGCTCCGATGAAGTCGATTTCGAATGCGACGAGACGGAAGAGTTATGCGAACGGGCGTGTCCATGCGACGATCTCCCACGCATCCTCGTCTTTGGCGCGAGCTTCACGGGCTCGGAGACCCGCAACGAACTTCCCGTTCTGACTGCGTTCGATCGGAGATGGTTCCAGCGTCTCAACTGCTCCACCGTTACGCCGAAACGGTCGGCGACGGTAACCAGCGTATCGCCACGCCGCACCTTGTACGTCTGCGGATGTGCGACCGCCCTCGCAGTTGCGATCGGGATGACCAACTCATCGCCAGCGTCGACGCTGTCATTCGCAGCGACGCCGTTCTCCTCCGCAATATCGCTCGCATGAGTATGAAACGCTGTTGCAATCGCATCAAGCGTCTCCCCGTCATGCACGACATGGAACCGCCACGTGTCGCGCTTGTCCTCGGGAATCTGTTTAATCCGGGACGCAAAAAGCTCGCTCGTGCCGACGGGAATATGCAGATCGAACGGTACGTCGCGCGGCGTGGTCATGCGAAGTAAGCTAGGGTTCAACGCAACGATCTCCGGCAGCGTCGTGTTGGTGATATCGGCCACCAGACGCAGATCCACCGCATCGTCCACCGTCACCGTGTCAGAGACTACTGCCGGCTCGGGCACCATCTTGTCTAATCCATACTGGGTCGGGTTTTTCGCCATGATGATCGCGGCGATGATGCCCGGCACGTAATTCTTCGTCTCACCAGGCAACACGTTGCGCCGGTAGAGCTCCCAGAAGTCCGCATAGCCTGTGCGCATGACGGCACGCTGCACATTGCCCGGGCCCCAGTCATAGGCCGCCATCGCGAGGTACCAGTCGCCAAACTGGTTGTACAGCGACTTCATGTACTGCGCATACGCCTTGGAAGACTTCTCCGGATCAAATCGTTCGTCGAACCAACCGTTACGCGTCAGGCCGTACGCACCCGTCGGCATAAACTGCCACATGCCCCCGGCGCCGGAGTGGGCATTGAGCGCCTGCGGTTGAAAACCCGACTCGGCGACCGCCAGATAAATCAGGTCCTGCGGCACGCCCTGATCGCGCAAATCTTTCGAGATCATTGCCTTGTATTTTCCGGCACGCTCAAGAGAACGCAGCAGATGCGCATGCCCAGTCTGGGAATTCGAAAAATAGCTGATGAAGCCGGCGACATACTGATTGATCACCAATGGAAAGTCGGACTGCGTCGTCTTCAACTCCGCTTCGACCTTCGCGGTCAATGCCGGGTTCGCAGGAAACGTGACCTGGTTGGCGGCATCGAGAGGAGCCTCTTCAATGGTCGGCGAAAACCCGTTGCCCTGCTTCAACGCCGCCATCTCCAGCGAGTTCACCGCATTCAATAGATGGTCGAACTCATCGGCGAGCTGCGGGTCGCCCTTCAGGTCCATCCCGCTCGTCAGCATCGCATCAACAGCCGCATCGAAGGAGGCGCGTGCCGCATCGAGATGCCCCGCACTGTAGTTGTCCACGCCGTTGCGATAAAGCTGCTCGGCATGATTGATCAACTGCTGGTCTTTGTATGCCCTGGCCGGGTCGACAGGCTGGGCCTTCGCTACGGCAGACTTCACTGCCTGTCCGGCTTGACCGCTCCGGCCGCTGGCAATGGCCGGAGCCGTCGCATTGGCAGGCACCTTGGCCTTCGCTGCGCCCTGGTTCTGCGGACAACCCGCAAGCATCACCAGCGGCGCACAAGCTGCCACCAGTGCCCATCGCCGCACATCTTTGAATCGTTGAATTGTCCGCGCCATCTTCCCTGCTCATTGTAAGACGGATTGCGCGCTCAAACCGGCACATTCCCTCACATGCTCCACTCTCGACACCTCGCCCTCACGACACGCTGCCGCAGTGATAGCATCGAAGGTTGAGGCAGTTCGCACCCCGTATGGATCCAAGTCACATCCGCAACTTCGCGATCATCGCGCATATCGACCACGGCAAGTCCACCCTCTCCGACCGGCTGCTCGAGCTGACCGGCTCGCTGACCGCACGCGAGATGCAGATGCAGGTGCTGGACACCATGGACCTCGAGCGCGAGCGCGGCATCACCATCAAAGCCCACACCGTCCGCATGATGTATGAGGCCCATGATGGCGAGACCTATCAGCTCAACCTCATCGACACGCCCGGCCACGTCGACTTCAGCTACGAGGTCTCTCGCTCGCTGGCATCGTGCGAAGGAGCGCTTCTCGTCGTCGACGCCTCACAGGGCGTCGAGGCGCAGACGCTCGCCAATGCATATCTCGCCATCTCGAACGGCCTTGAGATCATTCCCATCATCAACAAGATCGATCTTCCCAGCGCCGATATCGAGCGCACCAAAGAGATGATCGAGAAATCGGTCGGCCTGCCCGCCGACGACGCGATCGCTGTCTCCGCGAAGACCGGCCTCAACGTCGCCAGCATCCTCGAGGCTGTCGTGACGCTTCTGCCCCCGCCGCAGGGCAATCCTGAGGCTCCGCTGCAGGCGCTTATCTTCGACAGCTGGTTCGATCCCTACAGAGGCGTCATCGTCCTTGCCCGCATCATCAACGGCAAGTTGCGCAAAGGCATGAAGATCAAGGTAATGTCCAACGGCAAGACCTTCGATGTCGAAAGCATGGGCGTCATGACCCCGAAGCCCATCGAGATCGCGGAACTTACCGCGGGTGAAGTCGGCTTCTTTGTAGCGACGATCAAGAACGTGGCCGACACGAAGGTTGGTGACACCATCACCTCGGTCGAGAATCCCTGCGCCGAAGCGCTGCCCGGCTTCGAAGACATCAAGAGCATGGTCTTCGCCGGTCTCTACACCGTCGACTCGCACGAGCATGCCATGCTGCGCGATGCTCTCGAAAAGCTTCGCCTCAACGACGCTTCGTTCTCCTTCGAGCCCGAGTCCTCCGTTGCCCTCGGCTTCGGCTTCCGCTGCGGTTTTCTCGGCCTGCTCCATCTCGAAATCATTCAAGAGCGGCTGGAGCGCGAGTACAACCTCGACCTCATCACCACCGCCCCCGGCGTCCGCTACAAGATCACGCTCACCGACGGCAGTGTCATCGAAGTCGACAATCCCTCACGGTGGCCGGATCCCTCCAACATCGAGCAGATCGAAGAGCCAGTCATCATCGCCAAGATCCTGACCAACGAAGAATACGTCGGCGGCATTCTGAAGCTTGTCGAAGATAAGCGTGGCCGTCAGCAGAATATGGAGTACGTCTCCGACACCCGCGTCATGATCACCTACGAGCTACCGCTGAACGAAATTGTTTTGGACTTCTACGACCGCCTCAAGACCGTCTCCCGCGGCTACGCCTCCCTCGACTATGTCCTCGCTGGCTCCTGGGTCTCCCCCATGGTCAAGATGGATATCCTCATCGGCGGGGACCCCGTCGACGCGCTCTCCATCATCATCCACAAGGACTTCGCACAGCAGCGGGGCCGTGCGCTCGTCTCCAAGATGCGCGAACTCATTCCTCGCCAGATGTTTGAGGTCGCCATTCAGGCAGCCATCGGCAGCAAGGTCATCGCCCGTGAGACCGTCACCGCCATTCGCAAAAATGTCATCGCCAAATGCTACGGAGGCGACATCAGCCGGAAACGCAAGCTCCTCGAAAAGCAGAAAGAGGGCAAGAAGAGGATGAAACGGATCGGCAAAGTGGACATTCCCCAGGAGGCTTTCCTCGCCGTGCTGAAGGTCGGAGAAGATTAGAAGTAACCAGATGTTCCACCTTTTATAGGGGCCGCACACCGCAAAACAGATGATCCATCTGACGTTACGAGTGAAGGCCTGAAGCGGGATCTGTAACCCATCAGTAACGTCGATCTGTGGAAACCCTTGAAATCGCTATACTTGACAAAATACAAATGAAATAGTTGCAAATATCTGCATTCTTTTCTGTAGGTAATTGTTTCCTGATGAGTTATAGCAACCACTTCTCCGAGTCTGGACAGACTATCCCGCTAACAATTTGTGTCGAAATCATAGGGTGCACCAAAAATCCACAGAATTTTCCACAGACAAACTAAAACGGAGCCCTCCTGGGAGGGCTCCGTTTTTAGACGAAAAATTGCTGCTTACTTCTTCGTTGTTGAAGAGTGTGAGGTGGTCGAACGCGGATGCGACGGGGTCGGGGCAGAAGGCGTAGGAGCAGCGACACCGGAAGAGGCGTTGTAGGCGGTAATGATGGCCTGGGAGATGTCCGTTCCCGGCTGAGCCCACATGACTGAAACGCCTCCCTGCTGCTGGCTCAGGTCCAAAAGCAGAGTGTAGCCGTTCTCCTGAACATACTTGACCACGGTAGGACCAAGCTTCTGGGCTACTTTGCCCAGTGCTTCCTGCAGATCAGCGTTATAGGCGGTCTGCGCATCTTCGGCATCGCGCTGGAGCTGCTTTTCCTTGGTGTCGATGGTCCGGAGACGACTGGCACGCTCTTCATCCGAGAGAGTGGAAGGCGCGCTCTGCAGCTGCTTCTTCAGCGAATCCACTTCAGTCGACTCAGAGTCGATCTGTGCCTTCTTCGGCGCAAATTTGGTCTGGATTCCCTGAATGGCATGCTGACCTTCATTGGTGGCGGCGGCAACCTGCTCATATTCAATCAGAGCAATCTTCGCAGGTACAGCTTGTGGCGCCACAGCTGCGGCAGGGGCGGTTTGGGTGGTGGGCTGCGGTGCCTGGGCCATACCGGCAACGGTCATCAATCCCGCGCCAAGGGCGGAGACTAGAGTAAGGGTACGATTCATGCGGTGTGTGATACTCCTTCGGGGATCATTCCAAAATCATCCGGCCGTAGGCGCACAATCGCGACCTTCCGAGCCATTCCTGCATCCACTTAATGGCAACGCTCGAAGAGCGTAACCATCTTTTGCCTCGAACACCGCGGTAAGCATAACAAGCAAACCGTCGGCAAGCGAGAGGGTTGGCGGAACATCTTGGATTATAGGGCTGCCTTGGTAGCCGGTCAAACTCCAAATTCTTTCAAAATATTCTAAAAACCGTAGCCAACCTGAATGAAACTTCTGTTTTCTGATATTTAACCCCGAAGGCGAACCCTAAGTCCTCTGAATTCTCACTTGTCAGTTTGGCCGCCTGATTGCTATCTGTATCAGTATTACTCCTCCGAGTCGAAGTTGAAGCGCGGTTGTAATGCCCCGGATCGAAAGAAGCTACTCCCCGAATGAGGGTTTGGCCATCGACCGAGAGGCTCACTTCCATGAGTGGAAGTCTTTCAGGAGGCCAGTGACTGGCCATCAGTTATGTAAAAGCCGCTCAATAAATTATTGAGCGGCTTTTACTTGCTTGTTGTCGCTGTTGGTGGGGAACCCTTTAACTAAGAGCTTCGTCTATATGAAGAGAGTTCTTGCCAATCATGGCTATTGCGCGTACTCTAAGTCTTGCCTCGTGAACCGGCTGTGGGTGCCGATCATTGTGTAACCGCCAATTGAATGTGATGATGCAGAAATTGGGGGCCCAGCAGCCCGGACACAGTGGATTTGTGGGACTCTGTCGTAAACAGGTAGAGGCTGAGGGTTCGCCAAGGTAAGGCGTTCCGGGCTGCATTAGATCTGGTGATTTGATCGCTGGTCGCAGCAGATAGCAATACCAAGACGTCCGTTCGAGTGTAATTTGAGACCGTTTCCTCCGACGCTGCAATCCCGGTTTGGTTGGCTCCGCGAAATCTTCGCGAGGGTGACGAGGCCCGTGGCGTGAGAGTAAACCGCTAATTGCGATCTAGTGCAATAGGAAGTGGAAGCATGACTTCAGAGCAGAATGTACCCGAGGTGCAGTCGCCCCAGGGTTCGCCAATGTCAGCCGCCCAACAGGACGGCGACGACCAGTTTTCAGGGGCAAATGTCCCCCATGGCATGGGACAGTCCAAAAGCAGTCGCCGTCGCCGGCGCAAGCGCAAGGGCAAAGGGCCCGAAGCTCCGCAGGCCGCGCAGCCGGGCGCTGAACAGATCCCTGGCCAGCCTGTCGGCTTCATCCAGGCCGCAAGTGCGCAGCCGTCACAACCGCAGAGTTCCCCGAGCTTCCAGGCAAATACCGGTCAGCAGAACGCCACCGGCGGGTCAGCCACCGGCAAACGCTGGAAGAAGAAGTTTCGTGACCGCGACCGTCAGCGCTCGCCGGAAAGCCCCGGCAACATCGCCAGTGGCAGCAACGGGGGCGGCTTCCGCGATAGCAATAGCCATCAACCCGGAAACAACGGCTTCAAGCGTAAGAGTGGCGGAGGCGGAGGCAGACAGCAGCAGCAACGCGGGCCACGTAGCTTCGTCGGCCCCATGGATCACAGTTATCGCGCAGTCAACGGCAACTTCGCCGACACGCCGCCCTCAACCATCGAAAGCCACGGTAACTTCCAGGGCCGCGGCGGCGGCGGACGCGGCTATCAGAGCGATTCGCAGCCCATCGACTACTCGCAGGGCCGTACCATCCCCATTCCAGAGGATGCCCCGACCAAGATCTTCTTCTTTATCGAAGACCTCTTTTTCATCGCGAAGATTCAGGAAACCGCGCGCAAGCTCGGTGTAAAGATCGCATTCATTAAAAACGACAAAGAGTCGATTGCGAAGTTGACCGGCCTCGAAGAAGAGGATCGTCCCGGCCTGATCGTCTTCGATCTCAATAACGCCAACGCCAAGCCGCTGACCTTGATCCCGAAGTTGAAGACCAAGCTTAAGCGGAGCACGTCGATTGTCGGCTTCCTCTCTCATTTACAAGGGGACCTGAAGGCAAAGGCCGTCGAGGCAGGCTGCGATACCGTAATGCCACGTGCGGCATTCTCGCAGAATCTGCCCAATCTGCTGCGCCGCTATGGCCTGGTGGAAGAGGATGAACCAAACTTCAACCAATAATTACTCCAAAGAAATATGAAAAAGCCCTGCGAAATCTCTCGCAGGGCTTTTTCAATTGCAACAGGAACAGTTGAGCTTTAAATAGTTGAAGCATTCAACTAAATTGCAGCGCCGTCTCATCCAACACTGCAAGCACGTCATCTCGCTTGGCGAGTCCACTGGGAAAGCGGAGAGACACCCTGTATTTTGTCTTTGCCTTGATCTAGCCCGGTGGCCAGTTCATGTGCCGTCCACCAAGCAGATGAAGGTGAAGATGGTTCACCGTCTGTCCGCCGTCCTCACCGGTATTGACGACGACGCGATACCCCTTGTCGAGATTGCGACTGCGCGCGATGCTGGCCGCGGTGGCGAGCAGATGGCCGAGCAGCGGTGTATGTTCGGCGGCGGCCTTCGCCTGCGAGGCAATGTGCTGTTTGGGAACGATGAGCAAATGGGTCGGGGCTTGAGGATTGATGTCGGGAAACCCGATGCAGAGCTCGTCCTCGTACACGCGGCTCGCCGGAATCTTACCTTCAACGATTTTGCAGAACAGGCAGTCGGTGGTCATGGGTAGATTAGGTTCGGGATTATTTTACTTGAGATAAACCGCATCAGAATTTGAAAAATATTTTGCATGCTCGCCAGTTGACCACGGATTGTATGCGGCGGCGAAGGCTGCACGGCTCTCAATCGAAGGATGGCTGTAGGTCCAGAATTCGACAAAGGGGTGCGCTGTGGGATCTTCGAGCGAAGCCTCCCCCAACCGCTGAAAGGCATGTTGCGTCACCGCCTGCGGATCGGCGACGATGCCGTGAATTACCTCCTGCCCATAGACGTCCGCAGCGTGCTCAATAGCCCGGCTGAAGGCGTTTTCGACTGGCGCGGAGAAGAACGACAAGGTATTCAACGCCAGCAGCAGGATGGCAAGGAAAGCCCAATCGTTTTGTGAATGGATACGCCAGCGCAGACCATAACGGCGCAGCAGCCACTCGGTCATCTTCTGGCCGAGGAAGAAGGCCACCAACAACAGCAATCCGGTAAACACCAGCCCAAGCGCGATATGATGCAGCGCATAGTGGCCCAGCTCGTGGCCAAACACAGAGGACAGTTCATCCGGCGTTGCCTGCGCAATCGTCGTGTCCCAGAGGACAAGCCGCTTTGACGGCCCAAAGCCGGTTACATAGGCGTTCAGGTCCGTGACCTTGCTGCTGGCGCGCATGTAGAACATCCGATCCGGCGGCAGGCTAATGCCGCTACGGGCGACGACCTTCTCCAGTTGCTCGACCAGAGCGGGGTTCGATTGCTGCAACGGTTCGAACTTATTGAAGAGCGGATCGACCAGCACGGGCGCGAGAAACACTCCGAACAGGACTGCCACCATTGCCGGAACCCAGAACCATACCCACCATCGCCTTGGCGAACGCCGAATCACCCAGAACAGCACCATTACCAACATGCCGCCCACGATCCACACCAGCAGAAAACTCTTGAGTTGGTCCCAAAGCCAGTTCGGCCAATGCTGCACGGAGAGCCCATAGGCCAGTCCAAGATGATGCCCATAGATATACAACGGAGCATCCAGCGCTGCGATGGCCCCAAAAAGCATCAGCGTAAACAGGAAGCACTGCGCGAGGCGATTGCTCGTAGCCCTTACTACCCCATCGCGCAGCCGCTGCGGAACCCCTGCCGCGAGCAGAAGGATGAGTTGCAGAATGCTCCATGCACTGCCGGCGAAGTAGAGTATCGTCCGCGTGCGGAAGAGGCCCTCAGCCTGTCTCAACTTCGCAGGCGGCAGCGTATAGGCGGTTCGATCATGCGCCGCTGCGTATAGTGCACGCGCTTCGGTTGGGCTTGTGCTCTTTACCCACTGGGGCGCTGAGACGAGAGCGGCCAGGGCAGCAAGCAGAAGCAGGATCGTTCGAAGGCGCATTGGTTGTAGGACTCCTACCGGCGGCGTTTTGTGTCGGAACTGCTCCGGTATTTTTACCTGCCGCCCTTCAACTGCTTCGCCAACTCGGCCCGAAAAGCCCTCTCCCTATCGGCCACATAGGTCTTGTACCCCTGCGGATCGACAAATACCTTCGGCCCCCTCTGCTTCAGCAGGGCATACTTCGCCAGCATCCCGTAGTAGCTGCCATGCGCCCCCAGAAAGATATCGCAGGGCAAGGACTTCAGCACTTGAAACGTCTTCTCATAGTCCTGTGCAATTTGTGGATAGGCCGGGTCATTCACCAGGTTGTAGCCCGGATTCAAATTCGGACTGCCCACGATGACAACGTTGTATGTCTTCCCGCCCTCCGTAACCTTCATCGTCCAGGTCGTGCAGCCCTTGGTGTGGCCGGGCGTCAGATGCGCCACCAGCACGGTCCCTCCCAGCCGAACTTCGCTGCCATCGTGCAGCACGCGGTCTACCTTGGCGGGCGGGTAAAGATCCTCCGGCGACCGTCCATAGTGGAAGTCTTTCCTTCCACCGGACTCAACCACGGGAACGTCCGCATCCATCACCATGTACTTCGCGCCGGTGAGCTTCATGACCTCGGCGCTGCCCGCATCATGATCCCAGTGGGCATGGCTGATCAGCAGGATCTTCACATCGCTGAACTTGAACCCAAGCTTTTCAACGCTCTTCTTGATCAGCGCGGGCGAACTTTGCAGGCTGCTGTTGATGAGGATGTCTCCCTGCGGCGTCACTATCAGGTACGACGCCAGGTCCTTGCTGCCGACGTAGTACAGGTTGCCCGCGATGCGGTATGACGGAAACGGCGTCGTCCACGCCGGGTCCTGCGCCTTGGCGATCACGGCAGCGGTGACCACCATCAGAACCAGAAATCGGCCCGCTCTCGTCCACAACTTTCCGCTTTTCAACATCAATACGTCTCCCCGGTTTCGTTCACTTCCCCAACCTTATCCAATCCACCTGTGTACAGAAGATATCGACCCAGGTTCACCAATCTGGCAGCCGTCGTATATACTCAAAGGGTTGTACAAAAGCAGCACTTCGTTAGGAACACCAATGCCAAAGTTGAAGACACACAGCGGCGCCGCAAAGCGCTTCAAGAAGACCGGTACGGGCAAATTCAAGCGCGGCCAGTCCAAGATGCGCCATATCCTCACCTCGAAGGCAACCAAGACCAAGCGCAAGTTGGGCGGCTCGGTTCTGGTCTCTGAGGCGGATCACGCCAAAGTAGCACGCATGATTCCTTACGCCTGAGCCTCAGGCAGGGAGTTGTCGGTTTTTCAGATCAAGCCGCTCTAAAAGAGCAAAGGGCCAGCAAAGCGTTCCGGCCCCTGGATAAGCGCAAGCCAGTCCACTGAGATCTGAAGTTGCATAGCGAGTGAAGAGGCCACCTTACCTCCAGCCGCTCAAACGATGTACGCAAAAGGAGATGCACCATGCCCCGTGTAAAACGGAGTACGAAACGCAATGACCGCCGCAAAAAGATCCTCAAGCGCGCGAGTGGTTACTTCCTCACAAAATCCAAGCTCTATCAGGCAGCGCAGGAAGCCGTCGAGCGCGGACTCATGTTCGCCTATACCGGCCGCAAACAGAAGAAGCGGCAGTATCGCGCTCTCTGGATCGTGCGTATCAATGCTGCCTGCCGCATCAATGGCATGAGCTACTCGACCTTCATCAATGGCCTCAAGCTGGCCGGCAACGGTCTAGATCGCAAGATCCTCGCCGACATCGCCGTCAACGACGCCGCCGGTTTCGCTACCTTGGCAGAGCAGGCCAAGGCAGCCCTGAAGTCCGCGAAGGATGCACGTACCGCAGCATAAGTAAACTACGAATGCAGCGAGAGGCACGGCTCAGGCCGTGCCTCTTCTTTTTGTGGTGATTAGTGCACGCTAACAGTTGTTCGATCAAGATAGCCGGCGGCGGTCAGCACAAGATCGCCAGCTTTACCATTTGACGTCGCCTTATTGAGGCAGACCTGCACCCCAAGCGGCAGCACAAATGTCTCGGTTTTGCCCGGTTCCAGTGTCAATAGTTTCTCCCCAGCGCGCAATTCCAATGCCGCGGCCGAGACGTTCCGAAAGCTGAGCCTAATCGTCTTCTTTCGGCTGAAGACCGACAGAGCGGTATGGTCCTTCATGACTGGGATCGAATGTGGAAGGGCGATGGCCGATACCGGCAAGAGCACCCCAAAAACGAGCATGCCTGAAAATAGCCGTTGTAAGCGCATATGACTGCCTCCTTGAAGAGTAGGTACAGTCAAAGCCTAGGCAACTCCAGGCATTCGAAAAAGCATCGCTCCGGACGAAGAGAGGACATAAAAGGCCATTCGTCCTATAAGGCTCTTTGGTCAGATCCGGCATCGTCAAATAGCAAATTCCCTAACGCAATTTGGCAGGAAGAATGCCCTGCCAAAGGTCCGTGCAGTGGTCTGCACATCGGCCATGGAGAGGACATGCGAGCAGTTTTAGGCTTCCGCGAAGATCTTCAGGCGACGCGCTGCACGTTCACTTTTGGTGGCCGTGCTTGCCTGGGGCTCGTCGCAAACACCCTGCTCCATGCGCGGCGAAGCTGCCTCGTCGACTCAAAGCCGGCCTTCTCCGCGATGTTTTCCATGTCCAGTTGGCTCTGGTTCAGGAGTTCCTTTGCGATCGCAACGCGCAGCCGATTTCGATAGTCCACGATCGCCATACCCGTATGCTCATGAAAGAGTCGTGACAAATGACGCCCGCTGGCTCCGGCAATCTTGGCCAGTTGCGCTCTCGTCCATGGGCGCGTCGGATCACTTCCAATGGCGTCCTGCACTCGGTGCACGACCGGATGCATATGATTTCTGCCCTCCAGCCAGGGCGAAAGCTGTGGGTCGGACCCGCTTCTCTGGAGATGAATCACGAGATACCGCGCCACCGCAAGCACGCACTGTATCTCCGTCAACTCATGCAGAACATGCAGCATCAGGTCAACCCCTGCGGTCACGCCCGCACTGCTGTATAGATTTCCGTCCTTAACATACAGCCGATTCCGCAGCACTTTCGCACGCGGTGCAAGCGCCTCCAACTCATCGCAGTCCACATTGTGCGTTGTACACATGCGATGATTCAAAAGACCAGCACGCCCTGCCAGGAGAGCGCCAGAACACAGCGTAATCAGCTTGTGTTCGGGACGAATTACGCGTCTTAGCCACTCGACGATGACCTTCTCCTGTTCATCCTCCACGCTTGTCCTGAACCTCTCGGGATCTTTCATCACCTGGTCCACATTGCCTATAACCACGATAATCGCCGTAAGCGGTAGCTCATCGGGTAGCGAATCCAGATCTGCAAGCGTCAGACCGATCGATGTATTCACAGCAGCGGCTGCCGCCACATACGAGACGTCAAATCGCATCTTCGTCTGTTCTTGATTGGCCCGTCGCAATACTTCAAGGGGGCCTGCAACATTCAGCAAAAGCGTACGCGGCGGCAAAACCACATACACCGGAACTCGTTGCGGTTCGAATAGGTTGATCACGGCCGATGCCTGGTTTGAGTTAGCCATGTGCTGCTCTCCTTCCGCTTACATGCCACCCTGCTTGAGCATATGGCATCCTCGAACAGATCGAAAGACGCTTGCGGACAAGAAGCGGACAAAATCGGCCATCTTCGTGTCGCCTCTTCTCATCCCCCTCTTTTCACCCGATGATCGCGTTTTTGGAGTAGCTGCAATGAAGTTGAGCTAACGGATATATCTTCGTCTCCTTCAACGCTCATCCGTATGGTTCTGCAGCGCGTTTGTTACACAGGCAAGGTATCCTAAGACCATGCCGACCGCCCCACCAGCAACGCCGGAACTCGACTTCCGCACCCCGGACGAGCAGTTCGAGGGTAAGGCGCCCTTCGAGTCCTGGGGACGCTACCCGAACTACGACGCAAATGTCGTTCCGCTGCACTGGCAGAGCGACTATCCCGCCGTAGCCAGCGGGATGCACAACGGTGTGCTCCCGGTGGGCATGGGACGCAGCTATGGCGATGTCTGTCTGCTCAGGGGCGGCAATCTGCTCGTGACGACAGGGCTGAACCGCCTGATCGCCTTCGATCCCGAGACTGGTCTGCTGACCGCCGAAGCGGGAATCACGCTGGCCCAGATCCTAGATTTTGCCGTTCCTCGCGGCTTCTTCCTTCCCGTTTCGCCCGGGACAAAATATGTGACCCTTGGCGGAGCAATCGCCAACGATATCCACGGCAAGAACCACCATGTCGCGGGAACCTTCGGCCGTCACGTCACGCAGTTCGAGCTGATCCGGTCCGACGGCACGCGCAAACTCTGCTCGCTAACCGAGAACTCAGACTTCTACGCCGCAACTATCGGCGGTCTTGGCCTCACCGGGCTCATCACCTGGGCGCAACTGCGGCTCAAACCCATCGTCTCGCGCTTGATCGACTACGAAGGTATCCAGTTCCACGGTATCGACGAGTTCCTCGACCTTACCCGGCAGAGCCAGGACATCGAGTACACCGTGAGTTGGATCGACTGCGCCTCCACCGGCAAGAACTTCGCCCGCGGGGTCTTCATGCAGGGCGATCACTCGACGAAGAGGAGCGAACTGAAGCCCTCACCCGCGCCGAAGCTGGTCTTTCCCTTCGATGCGCCTGGTTTCGCGCTCAATCATCTCTCGGTCAGCCTCTTCAATACTGCTTTCTTCCACAAGCAGATCCACGAGCGCGTCGTCGCTTTGCAGGATTACGAACCTTTCTTCTATCCGCTCGACAAGGTCCTGCACTGGAACCGCATGTACGGCAAGCGCGGTCTGCTGCAGTTCCAGTACGTGATTCCCTGGGAACATGCTCGCGAAGGCACCATCGCGATTCTCAAAGAAGTCGCCAAATCGGGCCTTGCCAGCTTCCTTGCTGTGCTCAAAGTCTTCGGCGATGTTCCTTCGCCTGGCATGATGAGCTTCCCCAAGCCCGGTATCACGCTGGCACTGGACTTCCCCATCAAGCCGGACAAGAGTTTTCCTCTGTTTGAACGGCTCGCGGACATGACCCGCGAGTTTGGTGGACGGCTTTATCCGGCCAAAGACGCAGCCATGACCGCGGCGCAGTTCCAGGCCTTCTATCCGCAGTGGCAGCAGTTCGCCCGCTACCGCGACCCGCAACTTACCTCCAGCTTCTGGGAGCGCGTTACCCCAAATTCCTAATCCGGATCGAGCAAGCTTATGAGTCAGACTGATACAAATCCCCGCAAAATCCTCGTTCTCGGGGCAACTTCCGGTATCGCCGAAGCAACCTGCCGCATCTGGGCCAGCCAGGGCGCACGCCTCTTTCTTGTAGCCCGCAATGCGGAGAAGCTTGCCGCGGTTGCCGCGGATCTAAGGACACGCGGAGCAAGCTACGTCGACACCGCCGTCGCCGACCTCGACGATACAGACAACCATCCGGCGCTGCTATCTCATGCCGTAAACTCACTTACCGGCCTGGACATCGCCTATCTGGCGCACGGCATCCTCGGCGACCAGGCCAAAGCCGAGCAGGATTTCAATACTGCTGCGCAGATCATCTACACCAACTACATGGCACCGGTCTCGCTGCTGACCTGGCTGGCCAACTTCTGCGTTCAGCGCCGTGCAGGGACGCTTGCCGTCATCTCCTCGGTTGCGGGCGATCGTGGGCGCAAGTCGAACTACCTTTATGGCTCGTCCAAGGCTGGCCTGTCGGCGTTTCTAGATGGCCTGCGTAACCGCATTGACCGCGAAGGCGTTACAGTGCTGACGATTAAGCCTGGGCCGGTCAAGACCTCAATGACCTCCGGCATGAAGGGGAGCGAGAAATTCGCCGATGTCGATAAGGTCGCGCAAAGTATCGTCAAGGCGATCGATAAGCGGCACGATGTTCTCTATGTGCCCTTCCAGTGGCAGCCGATCATGTTCATCATTCGGCACATCCCGGAGCGGTTCTTCAAGAAGCTCAATCTGTGATGCGACCGGCGCGGCTACTTCTCCAACGGGTGGCCGTCTTTGCTGAAATAGCTCAACTGGCGTCGATAGCACCGCTGTTTCTCGAGATCGAAGGCGATGCAACTATCGAATGGCTTTGAGTAGACATGCAGGCTGATGCAGCCGGTGGTCCCGGAATTCTCGATCTGGTGGATCGTCTGCAACTTGTCCACGGTCACCATGCCACTGCCTTCGGCGCAGACTACCGTCCTTACCTTGTCGATCTGCAACTCCGTCGCGCCGCCGAGACAATCGATGTTCACGACGTTCTGATTCTCGGGCGCATTGCAACTGGTGTGGTGATACTCGTGGGTACTTACTTCGCCTTGCGACACCGTCATCCAGCCAAGTTGGCCGTTGTGGGTATGGATCGCGGTCTTCTGGCCGGGGGACCAGCAGATGGTCATCACCTCGAAAAGCTCGTCCCGGTAGATGAGGTTTCTTGTGTAGAAGCTGTCTCGCCACCAGACGTAGTCGTGGAGCGCCTCGGGCCGCAGGGTGGTCGCAGCCATGTACTCGGCGATACGATCCTTGGTGATCAGATCGCGCTCTAATTCGCGCAGACCTGCCACGAAATCGGTGATGCCGGTTCGTAGAGGATGGGTGGTTCTCGCAATTGCAGAGCTTGTCGTCATCGGCTCACTCCAGTATCCATTTTAGAGCCTGCGGCGAGCTTCGATCTATATTCCCTGCCAATATCAGAACCCGCGGCCGTTGGGATAAACGGGAAACTGATAGCGGTTGCGGCATACCAGATAGACGATGAGCCAGATGATTCCGATGAAGATGAACAGCGGCGTGAAGGGGAGCAGGAGCCAGAGGCGTCCGGGAAGGACGGTGCGGGCTCCGTGGATGGTGGCGGTTGAAGCGAGGTTTGCGTTGCCGGCCATGATGGCCACGTTGCCTCCGACTACGGCTTCGTCGTTGAGATTCAGGTCTCCGCCGAAAATGGCTACATTGCCGGAGATATTGTGAGTGGGAGCAACTGTGACACTGCCAAAGAGAACGGCTACGTTGCCCTGCGCGTCTCCTTGGATGTGGACGGAGCAGAAGGCGCAGGCTATATTATCGGCACTTTCGCCTTCAACGACAGTAATGTCGCTGCCGAAGCTGGAACGGTTGCTTTTCGCCCTCGCGAATGGAGTGAAAACGAAGAGAAGGAGGGCGGCGGCAAGAAACAGCTTAGTCATGAATGTCCTCGTGGGAGGTAGTGTACGGCGGCGTTGGGCAGGATGGACGAAGAAAAACAATGGTGAGTGTTTCCGGCAAGCTAAGGGCAAAACCATACATTTTCACTATCTGTCGATGCTAGGGTTAAAGAACATGAGCCACGAACTGCCAAAAGCATATGATCCGTCCATTATTGAAGAGCGCTGGGCCGAGTCCTGGGTGCGGGAGCGCCTGTTTGACGTCGCCACTGCTGAAGGTACGCAGGAAGGCGTAAAGAAGTTCACCATGCTGCTGCCGCCGCCGAATGTGACCGGTCGGTTGCACATGGGCCATATGCTCAACCAGACGGAGATGGACATTCTGACCCGGTGGCACCGGATGTCAGGCGAGGTCTCGATGTGGGTTCCGGGAACGGACCATGCTGGAATTGCCACGCAGATGATGGTGGAACGACAGCTTGCCTCTGAAGGAACAAAACGGCAGGAACTTGGCCGCTCAGCGTTTGTGGACCGGGTTTGGGAGTGGAAGGGCGTTTACGGGGGGGCCATCCTCGACCAGATGAAGCGGCTGGGCGCGAGCGTGGACTGGAGCCGCGAATACTTCACCATGGACGAGCGGTTGAGCGTGGCCGTGAAAGAGGCATTTGTCCGCCTGCACGAGCAGGGACTGATCTATCGCGGAGCGTACATCGTCAATTGGGACCCGGCGATTCAGACTGCGGTGAGCGATCTGGAGGTGGAGCACGAGGAGCGGCTGGGGAAGATTTATCACATTCGTTATCCTCTGGCGGATGGTTCGGGATCGATTGTCGTGGCGACGACGCGGCCGGAGACCATGCTCGGAGATACGGCTGTCGCGGTGAATCCTACAGATGAGCGGTACCTTGCGGTGCAGGGCAAGATGGTCAAGCTGCCGCTAAGCGGCGTGAATAGTGGGCCCGACCGTGAGATTCCGATTCTGGCGGACGACTGGGCTAAGCCCGAGTTCGGTACAGGCGCGGTGAAGGTAACTCCGGCGCACGATCCCAATGACTTTGCGATTGGGCAGCGGCACGGCCTTCCAAACCTGACGATTCTGGATGAGACCGCGCATGTGCTGCTGCCCGGGTCGCCATATCACGGGCTGGATAGATACGCCGCGCGTACGAAGATCGTTGAAGACCTGAAAGAACTCGGGCTACTGGTGGATGTGAAGGATCACACGCTGTCGATTGGCCTGAGCCAGAGGACCGGCGTTGTCATTGAGCCGCGGCTCTCGCAGCAGTGGTTCGTGAAGATCCAGCCGCTGGCGGACAAAGCGATCGAAGCGGTGGACAAGGGCTACATCAAATTCACGCCCGACCAGTACCGCAAGACGTATGACGAATGGATGAAGAACATCCATGACTGGTGCATCTCACGCCAGCTTTGGTGGGGACATCGGATTCCGGCGTGGCATTGCGGGGCTTGCGGCGACACGACGGTGGCGCGGGAGACTCCGCTGAAGTGCGGGCACTGTGGGTCGACTGAAATATTGCAGGAGACCGATGTTCTGGATACGTGGTTCTCTTCAGGACTGCTTCCCTTCACCGTCTTCGGGTGGCCGGAAAAAACGCCTGATCTGGCGGCGTTTTATCCCACGCAGTTGCTGGTGACAGGCTTCGATATTTTGTTCTTCTGGGTGGCCAGGATGATTATGCTGAGCTGCCACTTCATGCTGGATGTGCCGATGCCGGATGGCAGCAAGCGCGAGTTGAAGGATGCGGTGCCGTTTCGTGAGGTCTACATCCATGCTCTGGTGAGGGATGCGGAGCGGCAGAAGATGTCGAAGACGAAGGGCAACGTGATTGACCCCATCGAGGTGGTCAAAAAATACGGCACGGATGCGGTGCGGTTTACGCTGGCGAGCATGGCCAGCCCCGGAACGGATATTGCCTTCAGCGAGGAGCGCACAGACGGATATAGAGCCTTCGCTAACAAGATTTGGAATGCGGCGCGATTCTTGTTTATGCAGGTGGACCGGGCGTGCGAAGCAGGAGTAGTCGTCGATCTGACGAAACTGGGCGCTGCGCTGAAGAATGTCGAGAGTGCTCCGCTGGAGACGCGATGGATATTGTCGCGGCTGGGAGCGACAGCGGCCGCCGTAGATGCTTCGCTGAGGGCTTACCGGTTCGATGAGGCGGCGAGTGCCGTGTACCAGTTCTTCTGGGGTGATTTCTGCGACTGGTATATCGAGATTGTGAAGCTGCGGCTGGAATTTGGCGAAGGGGCTGACCTGACTGCTGCGAAGACGGCGCTGACGACCTTGCTGGCGGTCTTTGAAGCGGCGTTGCGGCTGCTGAGTCCGTTTATGCCTTTTATTACGGAGGAGATCTGGAATGCGTTTTACGACGCTGCAAAGCCAGCGAAGTCGATTGCGCTGACGCGGTTTCCACGGGCTGAGGATGTGGCTGCGGATGCTGCCAGTGTCTCCGCGATGGAGGTGCTACAGCAGATGATTGTGACGGTGCGTGGACTTCGAAAAGAGATGGCGGTTCCAGAGAAAGAGGCTGCTCCGATTCGCGTGTTTGCGGCAAACCGCGTAGTGGCGCTGGCCGATGACAATGCCGATCTACTGAGGCGGCTGGCACGGGTTAGTGAGGTTGAGTTTGCATCGGCTGCACTGACCGGTGATGGGGCGCGGAGTACAGCCGACTTCGATGTGGCTGTGGTGTACGAGCGTCAGATCGATGTGGTCGCAGAGCGTGAGCGGCTGACGAAAGACCTGGCCAAGTTTGAGAAGGGGCTCGCGGCGGCTGAGCGTCAGTTGGGAAATGATGCGTTTATGGCCAAGGCGCCAGCGCATATTGTGGATGGGCTGCGCAAGCAGGCGGCGGAGACCCAAATGCTGCACGACAAGACGAAGGCTGCGCTGGAGGCTTTGCCTGTGGCCTAACTTGCCTATGGCTGGGCTTGGACCTTCTCTTTGACGATCTCGTCGGTGGCGATAGCTACATTTTCGTGCTTGATGTCGAGGCGCAGGCGGTTGAAGAAGCTCATATAGATATTGGCGACCCAGACCAGGGCAAACCAGGCGATGAGATAGCCGCGCCAGCCATCGTACAGCATCTGGAACTGCGTGATGATGAGGAAAAAGGCCGCTATATAGTGGCTGAAACAATATTCGCAGGTAAATAGATAGAAAAATTTCCGAACGGGAAGAGGATGGCAGTTCTGGCTCCTGTCCTTGCACCATTCGCGGGGTTCCCGGAAGACCTCTTCGTGGGTAACGGTCCATGAGGCGCAGGCAATCGGCAGCGCGAGCAGGAAGAGGTAGGCGAATTGGCGATGCAGGGACATGAGCATGGCTGCTTCCTCGAAAGTGCTTCCATTGAGATGCGGACGACGGGTTTAGGATTACAGAATGGACTGGAAGAGTAAACGGATACGAACGATTCTTGAAGCGGCGCTGGTGGAAGATAAGGTCGCCAACGATGTGACGACGGCGCTGACCATCGACAGGGGGCTACGTGCTTCGGGCACGATTATTGCCAGGGAAGACTGCGTAGTGTCAGGGCTGGGATGCATTCCAGCGATTTTGGATATCTTTTCGAAGATGTCGTCGACACCGCTGGGACGGTTCGAGGTGGTGAGCCATCCGGAGATCTTCGACGGCGTGCGCGTGAAGAAGGGACAATCGCTGGCGGTGATTCGGCATAATGCTTCGGCAATCCTGTCATGCGAGCGCGTGACCCTGAATCTGATGCAGCGTATGAGCGGCATTGCGACGCTGACGAACCAGTTTGTGAAGGCCGTTGCCGGAACCCAGGCGAAGATTCTGGATACGCGAAAGACGATTCCGGGGCTTCGGGCGCTGGATAAATACGCTGTCTGCTGCGGCGGCGGCGTGAATCACCGGCTGGATCTACAGGACGGAATCCTGATTAAGAACAACCACATCTCGCTCGGCGGAGGCCTTCCTGTGACGCTGGAGCGAGCGCTCAAAGGGCGCAAACCCGGGCAGATTGTGCAGGTCGAGGTACGCAGCCAGACGGAACTGGAGCAGGCAATTGCGGGTGGGGCGGAATCGATTCTGCTGGACAATATGACGCCTGCGGTAGTGAAGAAGGCGGTGAAGCAGATTCGTGCTGGGCTGCCGGGCGCGCCGATTGAGGCTTCGGGCAATATGAATTTGAAGACAGTGCGAGACTACGCGCTGACGGGTGTGGATTTCATTTCGGTGGGCGCGCTGACGCACTCAGCTGTGGCTGTGGATTTGAGCATGAAGATTACGGCGGATGTTTACTGAGAGCGGCGTGAATAGACCGCGGATTTGCGCGAAGGAACACGGACATTCTTTCCTTTTACGGGATGAATTTTGACTACGTTTGATTTAGCTGCGGTGGACGCGGGTCTTGCTGGAACGACCTTCTCTGGGCGCGTGTTGCACTTCCCTTCTGTCGGATCGACGAATGCGCTGGCGCTGGAGGCGGCGCAGTCTGGTGCGCGCGCCGGTGTCTGGGTTGCCGATGAGCAGACGGCAGGCCGTGGGCGGGGTGGCCATAGCTGGCATTCGGCAGCAGGCGATGGGCTTTACGCGAGTGCGCTGGTCGCTCTCGCTCTACCAATGACGATGGCTTTATGGCTTCCACTGTCCACGGGGTTGGCGGCGCAGGCCGCGATTGCTGAGGTGGCAGAAATCGCAGTGGATATTCGGTGGCCGAACGATCTGCTGCTGAATGGACGCAAATGCGGCGGAATACTGGTCGAGACTGCCGCCTCTCCGGCTCAGGATGTGGAAGTAGCGATGCTGCGATATGCGGTAATTGGCATTGGCATCAACGTGAACCATGCCGCGTTTCCTGCCGAGATCGAAGCACTGGCTACTTCGTTGCGAATGGAGAGCCGGGGCGAGGTTTCACGGGAAGCGTTGTTGATAGCGTTGCTGCGGGCGTTGGATGAGGAAATTGAACTTCTGATGCAGGAACATCGGGAGCGGCAGGTCGGTGCCGGGTTATTGCAGCGGTTTGCCAGCGCTTCGAGCTGGGTGCGCGGCAAGCGCGTCAAGGTGGACGAAGGCGGCGGCTATACTGGCGTGACGGCAGGGCTCGATGGACGCGGATTTTTGTTGGTTGATGGGGACGATGGCGTACTGCATACCGTGCTTTCAGGCGGGGTTCGGGAAGGGTAACGAGGCGAGATTGCGATGCTGTTGGTGATGGATGTCGGCAATACAAATACCGTGCTTGGGCTTTACCGGCTCGGAGACGGAAACTCCACTGACGCTGCCGTTACAGAGCTGGTTGCGAACTGGAGAATTACGACTCCGGCGAAGCAGACGGTAGATGAGTTTGGCGTGCTGCTGCGGAATTTGTTTGGGCTGAGAGGGTTGGAGATTGGAGTGGTGGACGGGATTGCGGTCTCGTCGGTCGTGCCTCCCCTGGATTCGACGCTGCGCCAGGTCTGCGAGGTTTATTTTCATGTGAAGCCGTTGTTCATCGAGCCGGGGGTGAAGACCGGGCTTCCGGTGTTGACGGACAATCCGACAGAGGTCGGCGCAGACCGAATTGTGAACTGCGTTGCAGCGTTCGAACGATTTGGCGGACCGACGATCGTAGTGGACATGGGCACCGCGACGACCTTCGATGTGATCTCGAAGAAGGGCGAGTTTATGGGAGGGGCGATTGCACCCGGATTAGGAATCTCTGCTGATGCGTTGTTTGCCCGCGCGGCGCGGCTGCCCCGGATCAGCGTGAAGAAGCCGCTGAAGGTGATTGGAACAGGAACGGTCGATAACATTCAGATCGGCTTATACTACGGCTATATCGGGCTCGTGGATGGGATTTTAGAACGGATGATCGCGGAGACGGGGCCCGGGACGAAGACCGTTGCCACGGGTGGCCTGGCGAAACTGATCGCCGAAGGGTCAAAGTATATCGGGGCGGTCGATGAGATGCTGACCTTGACGGGATTGCGGATTGTCTATGAGCGCAATCTTGACCGGCACAGGAAGCGCGGGACTGTTGCATTAGAGAACAAACAGCCGCACGCTTAGATATCCATGCAGAACTATTTCAATTACTTTACGGAGATCGAGGAGCGGTTTCAGCAGCGGCGCGGGTCACTGCTGATGCTGTCCACGCTGGACTGGGCGCTGATTGAGACGTGGCGCGAGGCGGGCATTCCTCTGGAGGCTGTGCTGCGCGGCATTGATAACGCGTTTGATAAGCATGATGCCAAGGTGTTACGGGCTGCGGGCAGGGCGCGGAAGGTGAATGGGCTTGCATGGTGCGCGCAGAGTGTGATGGAAGCAGTGGAACAGGCGCGCGAGGCCGCGATTGGAGCAGTTTCTGCCGCCGGGGCAGAGGCAGCGGAGAGTGGCTTTGAGACGGAACGGGTGGGGCGCTATCTCGAAGCAAACGCGGTTATCCTCGAGAGGGCGAAGTTGAGCGCACCGGCAGATGCAGTCGCGGTAGAGGTCGCGGCACGGCTGCGAGCGCTGGCTTTGGGGCTGGTTGCTGACCCGGTGATGTCGCTCGAAGAGCTCGACCGGACGCTGACGGTGCTGGAGGAGAAGCTGTTTGCGGCTCTGCTGATGGCTGCGCCTGAAGAGGAGATGGTGGGACTTCGGGAACAGGCTGCGCGTGAGCTTGCGCCGTACAAGGGGAAGATGCAGGCAGTACAGATCAAACAGGTCCAGCAGCAGTTTCTACAGAAGCGGATGCTGGAAGCGTGGAAGCTGCCGAGGCTGAGCCTTTTTTATATGAGCCATGAATAGAACCCCCTAGCCGGTGTCTGAGTGAGCGAAGAAGGACAGCAACGGATGAAGGTAAGAATTGAGAAGGTGGTTTATGGTGGGGCTGGGTTGGCTCATCAAACAGAAGAAGAGGGTGCCGGGAAGACCGTCTTTGTTCCGTTTACACTGCCGGGAGAGTTGGTCGAGGCTCGCCTGAAGGAGAGCAGGAACGGCTTTGCGGATGCAGAGTTGATCCAGGTTCTGGAGGCTTCGAATGAGCGGGCGCAGCCGAACTGCGTGCACTTTGGGGCGTGTGGCGGATGTCACTATCAACATGCGAAGTATGAAACACAGCTTGAGTTGAAGACTCTGATTCTGCGGGAGACGCTTGAGCGGGCGGCCCTGGTGGACTTGCCGGAGGTGCAGGTTCACGCGAGCGAGGCGTGGGGTTATCGGAATCGCATACGGCTGCGCGTGGCTGACGTAGAAGGTTCGCCGCGGGTTGGGTACCTGCGGCGGGCGTCGAATGAGTTTCTGCCGGTGAAGGAGTGCCCCATTGCAGCGCCGGTGTTGTGGCGTGCGGCCGAGGCAGTGTTGAAGCTAGCGGAAGATGCTGACACGGCGAGGTGGGTAAGAGCGGCGGCGGAGATTGAGTTCTTTACGACGAAAGATGCACGCGCGTTACAGATGACGGTGTATGTGCGGCAGAATCAGGTTCCATCTCCAGTTTCGGGATTCGATACTTTTTGTGAGTGCTTGCAAGGATTGTTGCCGGAGTTGGCAGGCGCTGGTGTGATGATGCTGAGGCCAGAAGGCTCGCTGCAGGGGCGACGGATGGAGAGACCGCGACCAATAGCCGCATGGGGGGCCGAGGGGTTGAGCTACGCGGCGGCAGGAGAAAAATATTGGGTCAGCCGCGGCGGATTTTTTCAGGTGAATCGCTTTCTAGTGGAGGAGTTGGTGCGGATCGTCGCGCATGGTCGCAGCGGGGCGCTGGCCTGGGATCTGTATGCCGGAGTGGGACTTTTTTCACGGGCCTTGAAAGCAGGGTTCGACGAAGTCGTCGCGGTGGAAGCTGCGGCGGACGATCTGGCGAAGACCTTCAAAGGACCCGGAAGGCGAGCAATTGCGGCGACCACCCTGGAGTTTCTGCGTGGGGCGGTGGTGCAACGGGAGAGGCCGGATCTGGTGGTGATGGACCCCCCACGTGCCGGAGTAGGCGCGGAGGTTTGCGAGCTGCTGGGGCGATTGAAGGCCAGAGAGATAGTTTATGTCTCCTGCGACCCGGTAACTTTGGGGCGCGATTTGAAGGCTCTGGTAGACTTCGGCTACAGAATCAATGAGTTACATCTTGTCGATATGTTTCCACAGACGTTTCACCAGGAGACAGTTGTGATTCTGCGCCGCCTCTAACTTATGAAGGCGGTGCAATGGATGGTGGATGCGGTCAGTTAGCAGAGCTCTAAAAACTGACAACGCGAGTGGTGGGCCTGATCCTGCGCTTTGGAGGTGGACTGGGGTCGAGCGGCTGCGGTTTGGGCGGGCTCCTCTGCTGGCTGCGGCAGTCTGGTTTGCACTGGGTGAAGTCATGGCACGGAACCGGCAGCCAGCGGTGGTGCTGCTGGTGGCTTTGGCTTTTCTGGCGGGGCTAGCTATCGTTGGGTTGCGATGGTCCCTTCGGGTTGCAATTTTACCGGTGGCTGCGGTCTGGATGGTGGTGGGAATGTGGTGTGCCGAGGTACAGCCGGTTCCAATTCCGCAGACCGCTTTGCAGAACTATGCCGATGGGTTGAGCAGACAGGTGAGGGGGCGCGTGGTGAGGGTGCGGAAGCTGCCTCCTCGTCAGAAGGCTGTCGATCAGGATAATGATCCGGCATGGTGGCTGGAGAAGGAGCCCGACGCGGCAGAGGCTGTCTCGGTCGACTTGCAGGTGCAGGACGTGGAGTATTTGACGCCGGACATTTCGCGGATGGTCTCGGTGGATGGTGGGGTGCGGGTCACGGTACTGGCGAATGCAGCCACGTTACCCGATTTGAAGTGCGGTGATGTCATTGAAGGGCCGATGCGATTGAAGGTGCCGGAGCGGTATCGCGACCCGGGAGCCTGGCAGTATGCGGACTATTTGCTGGGACAGGGCTTGGGGTTTCATGCGACGGTCAAGGCCAGTAAGGTAACTCTGCTGGGAGAGGGTACGCGTGACCTGCAGTGTAGGGTGTATGCGACGCAGAGCTGGGCGGCGGACAGGATTTCGGGATATGTCCGGTCGGGTGCGAACCGGCGGATGCCTCCTGCGTTGCGGTTGAGCGCAGACGATGCGGGGATGCTGAATGCCATGCTGTTTGGCGACCGCTCCGGATTGAACCGCGCGTTGCGGCTGGGATTTGAGCGGACGGGGTCGTTTCACCTCTTCGTGGTTTCGGGGATGCATGTAGCGCTGCTGGCGGGGCTGGTTTTCTGGATGGCACGGCGGCTGAGGCTGAGCGAGTGGCTGGCCACGCTATTGACGATTGGGCTAACGGCTGGTTATGCGTTGCTGACCGGGTTTGGGGTTCCCATGCAGCGGGCTTTTTGGATGATCGTTATCTTTCTTGTGGCGCGGTTGCTATCGCGAGACAGAAACGTGCTGAATGCGTTGGGTGCAGCGGCGCTGGGGGTACTGGTATGGACTCCGGGCAGCTTGTTTGAGGCGAGCTTTCAGATGACGTTTCTGGCGATTGTAGCGATTGGTGGAATTGCGGTTCCGCTGTGGGAGCGCGGCCCGGGAGACTATGCGCGGGCGGCGCGGCAGCTTTGGGACGAGTGGGAGGATGTGCGTCTACGACCTCGGGTAGCGCAGTTTCGCGTAATGCTGCGGGTCTGGGGCGACGCATTCGCAGGCTTGCTGGGGCGATGGGCGCGTGGGATTCCGGCGTACATGGTGCGGTGCGGATTCTGGGCGTTGGAGCTGGTGCTGATCGGAGTAGTGGTGGAAACGTTAATGGTGCTGCCGATGGCCATGTACTTTCATCGAGCAACGATGTTTGCGCTGCCTGCGAATATGCTGAGCGTGCCGCTGGTGGCGGTGCTGGCTCCACTGGCATTGGTGACATTTTGCGCGGCGCTCGTGAGTCCCGTGCTGGCTGTGATTCCGGGGGCGGTGACGGCAGCTTTGCTTCATGGGATTCGAGGTGTGATTGGACACGTAAGTCAGATTCAGGCGGCGGATATGAGGGTTCCGGGGCCGGTCTGGTGGGTGGCTTTGCTTGCGGTGGTGGGTTGCGGATTTTGCTGTTGGGCGGTAAGGAGATCGAGAGTGTGGAGCTGGGTGGCTATCGCTGTGCTGCCGCTGATTGCCTTGATGGTGTTGTTACCGGAGCGGGCGGTAACTTCGCCGGGAGTGATGGAGGTCACGGCGATTGACGTCGGGCAAGGGGATTCCCTTCTGGTGGTAAGTCCGGAGGGACGGACGATGCTGGTGGATGCGGGCGGCCCGGTGGGTGGGCCGTCAGAAGCGGCGGCGGTGGTGAGCGGGTTCGATGTGGGTGAGGAGGTGGTGGCCCCGTATCTTTGGTCGCGGCGCATTCGGCGGCTGGATGTGATTGCACTGAGCCATGCGCATAGCGACCACATGGGCGGTATGCCAGCCGTGATGCGAGACTTTCGCCCGAGGGAGTTGTGGGTGGGGATCGATCCGGATTCGGAGGCCTACAGGGCTTTGCTGGCTGAAGCGAAAGAGCTTGGGGTGGTGGTGCGGCACCTTCATGCCGGGGAGGATTTGCCTTGGGGTGGGACTGAGGTCTCGGTGCTTGCCCCGGAGGCGAGTTACAGAAATGACGGGGTTCCGGTAAATGATGACTCTCTGGTGATGCGGATGCAATATGGAAAGGCCTCGGCGTTGCTGGAGGGAGATGCAGAGGCTCCGAGTGAGCGGGCCATGGTGGCGGATGGACGGATAAAGGCAGTAACTCTGCTGAAGGTGGGCCATCATGGGAGCAATAGCTCAACGACCTCTCAGTTCTTTGCCGAGGCGTCTCCGGAAGATGCGGTGATTTCTGTGGGTAAGGGAAATACCTTCGGGCATCCGAAGGTAGAGGTGATCGACCGAATTGCAGCGGCACATACGCGGCTTTACCGCACGGATGAGTTTGGCCTGACTACGTTTTTGCTGGGGCGCGATGGCGGCATTCGCGAGGTTCTCGGAGCGGCAGACGAATAGTAGTTTGGATCTTCGCGAAAGGCTCAACACCCTATTGGCACCAATTGTATCGATTCGGAACCGTTGCAGGTAAAGCAAATGTTGCTTGAGAGGATGCTCGCTTCCGTGAGCAATCTGCGGAGCGGGTCTATCTTATCGTTGCTTCCATATGATAAAAAGACACCTTGGCCGGACCGCTTTCCACGACGATAATGGGCCGACAAATAACCCCACACATTCAGCGATGCGTATGAACGGATCGCTTTGGAGATTGAAATGGCAGAGGCAACTTGTGATATTGGATTGATTGGTCTGGCTGTTATGGGTCAGAACCTTGTACTCAACATGAACGACCACGGATACAAGGTCGCAGTGTTCAATCGGACGGTTTCTAAAGTCGATGACTTCATCAACAATGAGGCCAAGGGGACCGAGGTAGTTGGAGCGCACTCTGTAGAAGAGATGTGCAAACTGCTGAAGACGCCGCGCCGGGTGATGATGATGGTGAAGGCGGGCGAAGTCGTCGACCAGACAATTGAACACGTGCTCCCTTACCTGGAGAAGGGCGACATCATCATTGACGGCGGCAACTCGTTGTTCACCGACTCGAACCGGCGCACGAAGGACCTTGCCGCCAAGGGCATCTTGTTTATCGGTACTGGCGTAAGTGGCGGCGAAGAGGGTGCGCGGTTCGGCCCGTCGATCATGCCCGGCGGCAATAAGGAAGCATGGCCCCATGTGAAGGAGATCTTTCAGGCCATCGCAGCGAAGGTGGAAGACGGCACTCCCTGCTGCGACTGGGTGGGCGAGGACGGTGCAGGCCACTACGTAAAGATGGTGCATAACGGCATCGAGTATGGCGATATGCAGTTGATCTGCGAGGCCTACCAGTTGCTGAAGGACGGGCTTGGCCTGACCGCCGATGAGTTTGCCGAGGTCTTCAATGATTGGAACAAGGGCGAGTTGGACAGCTTCCTGATCGAGATTTCGGCTGAGATCTTTGCCAAAAAGGACGAAGACGGCAAGCCGATGGTCGACAAGATTCTGGATACGGCGGGGCAGAAGGGGACGGGTAAGTGGACGGCCATCTCTGCGCTCGACCTGGGCATGCCGGTGACACTGATCGGCGAGAGCGTGTTTGCACGCTGCCTGTCGGCTTTGAAGGATGAGCGCGTTGCCGCTTCGAAGGTGCTGACGGGACCGGCGAAGGCAAAGACAATCGCGGAGAAGACTCAGTTCATCGAAGATGTTAGGCGTGCGCTTTACTGCTCGAAGATGATCAGCTACGCCCAGGGCTACATGCTGCTGCGTGCTGCTGAAAAAGAGATGAACTGGAACCTGAATATGGGCGGTATCGCGCTGATGTGGCGCGGCGGTTGCATCATCCGCAGCGCCTTCCTCGGCGATATCAAAGCGGCGTTCGACAAGAATCCGAAGCTGCAGAATCTGCTGATGGATGATTTCTTCTCGGACGCGCTGAACAAGTATGGCGCTTCGTGGCGGAAGGCTGTCATTCACGCGATCGAGATTGGCGTGCCCATGCCTGCGTTCTCGACCGCGTTGGCCTTCTATGACGGCTATAGGACCGAGCGACTGCCGGCGAACCTGCTCCAGGCACAGCGTGACTTCTTCGGCGCGCATACCTACGAGCGCGTCGACAAGCCGCGAGGGGAGTTCTTCCACACCAACTGGACCGGACGCGGCGGACGGGTTGCTTCTTCTACCTACAACGCCTAGTTGGTTGTTTGATGGGGAAGGCCGGAAGCGATACTGCTTCCGGCCTTTATCTTTTTGGTTCGCGAGTAGAAGATGTCCAGCAGGAATCTGCCAGAGGGTTTTGGATATCTAACCAGTAGGACCGGAGGTATCTCGATGGAACTCAATGAGACGAGCGAGGTGGTTGCACAGGGTAGCGCTGAGGAGCGAGCCGAGGAACAGAAGTTGATTCGGCGGATGCAGATGATGATGAACATGGTAATGCAGGTCATCGCACAGGATGGATCGCTGACCATAGACGAGGCGGCACAGATGATCGGCGATAGCAGGAAGGCCGCGCTGGCGATGTTTCCAGGGAAGGAACTGGCGTATGACCTGATCTGGAAGCCGCGGTTTCAGCGGCTGATGCGGGAACGGTTCCGCATTATGTAAATTTTACTGATTGAGTGCTTGAGAATATGCGGATACGGTTGGCTGTGCGGAAGGATGTGGTGGCAGTAATTGAATTGTTGCGGCGCGTAGTGCCATCGATGCGGGCGGCGGGAAATCTGCAGTGGGATGAAAATTATCCCACTGAGGCTGTGTTTGAGCATGATGTTGAGCAGAGACAGCTTTGGGTAGCAGAGATCGATGGCTCCCTTGCGGGGATGATAGCGGTAACGACCGGCCAGGAACCGGAGTATGGGCACGCCGGCTGGGATGTCGAAGAGGCCGGAGTCATGGTGCATCGGCTGGCGGTCGATCCGAAGTTTCGTGGAGCAGGGGTGGCGGCAGCCCTGATGCAGAAAGCAGAAGAAGTCGCGGCGGAGCGTGGCATCCCGGCGGTGCGCACCGACACAAGTAGGGAGAATACAGCGGCGCAGCGGCTCTTTTCCAAACTGGGATACGTGCAGGTGGGGGAGATTGGGCTATCGTTTCGTCCCGGCCTGCGCGTCCTTTGCTATGAAAAGCGGCTGCCGTAAGCGCACCGTGTAAATGGTTACATTACAATTGGCGCGACCACCGAGGAGCTTTTATCGGTGTCCTCAGCTCTGCTGCTCTTCGCGGCTTTGCGGGTCGGGATGGAAATCTTTGCAAAATCGAAAGGAAGACAGGATGAAAGTGTTGCGTCTGGTTTGGATTTCTTCGTTGCTGATGTTTGTGCTGATGGCCCCCGCCGTCGGGCACGCTCTGGAAAACGGGTTGGCGCGAACCCCGCCAATGGGGTGGAATAGCTGGAACAAGTATGCGTGCAAAGGCATCAATGAAGGCGTCGTTCGTGAGACCGCAGACGCGATGGCCAGCAATGGGATGAAGGATGCTGGATATCAATATGTGATCATCGACGACTGCTGGCAGACGGGTCGCGATGCCGAGGGCAACATCATCGTGGACAAGGACAAGTTTCCCGGCGGCATCAAGGCGCTGGCCGACTATATCCACTCGAAGGGCCTCAAGTTCGGGATCTATACCGATGCGGGCACGATGACCTGCGCAAAGCGGCCGGGGAGCATCGGGCATGAGTATCAGGACGCACGGCAGTACGCGGCATGGGGCGTGGATTATCTGAAAGAAGATTGGTGCAATACCCTGCCGGGCCAGAGCAGCGAGTCCTCCTATACGCTGATGCGCGATGCACTGAAGGCTTCGGGAAGGCCGATCCTGTTCAGCATCTGCGAATGGGGATCTACGAAACCGTGGCTCTGGGCCGGGCCGGTTGGAAATATGTGGCGCGCTACGGGAGACATTCAGGATTGCTGGGACTGTAAGAAGACCTGGGGCGGCAACGGCGTGGTCCAGATTCTGGATTTGATGAATGGGATCGAGAGCTATGCCGGGCCGGGACACTGGAATGATCCGGACATGCTGGAGGTAGGCAATAGCGGGCTGACGACTACAGAAGGCCGAGCGCACTTCAGCATGTGGGCCCTGTTTTCTGCTCCGCTGCTGGCGGGCAACGACATTGAACATATGTCGGCGGACACGAAGGAGACTCTGCTGAATAAAGAGGTCATCGCCATCGATCAGGACGGGCTGGGGCAGCAGGGGCGCAGGGTGAAGAAGGACGGCGATCTGGAGATCTGGTCGAAGCAGTTGGCGGATGGCGGCCGTGCCGTGGCGCTCCTGAATCGCGGAACGACGGCGGCGAAGATCTCAGTGGCGTGGACTGATATTGGGTATCCGAATACGCTGAGCGCCTCGGTCAGGGATCTTTGGGCAAAGAAGGACGTCGGAAGGAAGACTGACGGTTATTCGGCTGAGGTTCCCAGCCATGGAGTGGTCATGGTAAAAGTGATGCCGTAAGGCATCACGCTGGTGAGCACCGCTGCTTCTGATGCCGGCCATGATGGCCGGCATCAGCGTTTTGAGGGGATTAGAATCTTAGGTCGGTTGTCTCCTCACTGCGCAGAACGAGACTATTGTGCAGGTTGCGATTCGAGCCAGTGGTGAAGACTCGGCTCCTGGGTGGCACGAAACTGGATGCAGGCATTGATGCTGTCGATGGACTTGGCCAGGGTTCGTGCCGAGGCGTCGACCGAGTGGGTGCTGAAAAAGCTGCTGACCTGATCACGACCCTCAGCGGTGCAGAAGGAGCCCGTGGCGGCGACGACACGAACGCCGGAGTTGGTGGTGAACTGCGCATGGACTTTGTCCCAGTGCTGCTGAATATAGGTCCACGCCTGGTCGCGGGTAGCGCGCTGCTCGAGAAGGATGGAAAAGATTCGCCAACTATCCTGATTGCGAACCTGACCGGACGAGGCGTAATCGAGCGTGCGGGTCACGAGGGCCGGGTCGAGGAAGCGGGCGAGGGTCTGAAGGGCGTGGGATTGGAGGCTAGGGTCGCTGGGGTCCTTACTGGCGGTAAGCACCTTATCGTAGAGCGCAGCATCCCCATTGCTGGCGGCAATAACGATAGCAGCGTCGGTTAGAGCCGGGTCGAGGTTCTTCTTTTTGTCGAAGCTACGGTCGGCGATTTGGCGCGACTGGGCGATGATGGCTGGGTCGTCGGCGGCTCCGAGCAGCTCAAAGAGCACGGCGCGAAGTTGGCTACGGTCGAAAGAGTCGTTCTTCGACGGATTGCCTAAAGCGGCATAGATGGGACCGAACTCGCGACGAAGGGCGGCGTTGAGCTGAGTAAGATCTTTGCCGGTGGCGATCTTCGCTTTGATGGTGTAGACCTTGGCGAGAGCGGTTTCAAGGACGGCGGAGTTGGGGTCCTGCTTGAGGGCGAGGACGAGGTCAAGATAATCGGCGATGGAAGAGCGGCCTGAAGGAACGAGCGCCCAGCGGTCGCCGATGAAGTTGATACGCTCAGGCGGGGTGAGGGCGGTTTCGGCTTTGGCTTCGATGGCCTTATACTGCTCCGGCGTGTAGGCGGTACGGAAGTAACCCTTGGCAGCGGCATTGGCGTAGAAGAAGGGCTGCGGAGTCTCTGTGGAAATGGGGAGAGTGGTTTCGCCGGGGGTAAGGAGTTGGCAGATGGGTTTGTCGCTGGTCTTGACGCAGACTGGAAGCGTCCAGTGCTGGCTGGTGTAGCTGGCGGAGTTGGGAGAGAGAAAGAAGCGGCTCTGGACTACAGGCGCGCCGGGACCGGAGGTATTGGAGAAGGTGAGCAGAGGGACGCCGGGCTGCTCCACGAAGCTGGACATGATCTTGTCCACAGGCTGGTGGCTGGCAGCGGTCTGGGCGTTCCAGAAGTCTTCTGCCGTGGCATTGGCGTAGAGGTGGGCGGCGAGATAGTTGTGGACGCCCTGGCGGAAGGTCTCCTCCCCAACGTAGTTCTCCACCATGTTAAGGACTGCCCCTGCCTTGCCGTAAGCGATGCCGTCGAACATCTCATTGATCTGTGCCGGAGTATCGGCAGTAGCGCGAATGGTGCGGGTGGTGGCCAGCGAGTCGTAGTTGAGGGTGGCGTCCAGCTCGTGCGCCTGGTCCTGCAGAATGTTCCATTCGGGATGCCATTGGGCGAGGGGTTTGTGCTCCATCCAGGTGGCGAAACCCTCGTTGAGCCAGATGTTGTTCCACCACTGCATCGTGACCATGTCACCGAACCACTGGTGCGCCATCTCGTGAGCGACTACGGCAGCTACGTTCTTCTTTTCGGGGATGCTGGCGGTCTTGCTGTCGATGAGGAGGTCGGTTTCGCGGTAGGTGATGCAGCCGAAGTTCTCCATGGCACCAGCCTCGAAATCAGGGAGTGCGACCATATCGAGCTTGGGCATAGGGTACTTAATGCCGAAGTAGGTATCGTAATAGTGCAGGATGTACTCGGCGGATTTGACGGCGTACTGAGTAAGCTTCACTTTGTCCGGCGTAGCGCAGGCCCGGATGGGAACGCCGTCGCTGCTGCCTTTGCTGCATTGAAAGTCGCCTACGAGGAAAGCCACGAGATAGGTCGACATGCGCGGCGTGGTGGCGAACTTGATGGTGTGCCGTTTGTCCGGCGCGGGAGTGTCGGAGACGATGTTGGTGTTGGAGATGACGGTATCGCCACGGTCAACGGTAAGGGCGATGTCAAAGGTAGCCTTGAGGGCAGGCTCATCGAAGCTGGGGAAGGCACGACGGGCGTCGGTAGGCTCGAACTGGGTCACGGCGTAGTTGCGCTTCGCTGTCTTCGAGAGATAGAAGCCACGCAGCTTGTCGTTGAGAATTCCGGTGTAGCGGATGTCGAGGGTGACCTTGCCCGCAGGAAGGGCCTGCGGGAAGGTGAAGGTGGCCTGCTCTTTGTCGGGATCGAGGGAGACCTGCGCGGTCTGTGTGCCTGCCGTGACGGAGAGGAACTTAATCTCGGCGGCGTTGAGCGTTATGGTGGTGCTGGGGGCGTCGAGGGTGAGGTCGATGGTCTCGGTACCCGCAAAGGTGGCGGCCTTGAGGTCGGGCGTGAGAGCAAGGGTGTAGTGCTCAGGATGAACTCCGGACGGAAGCCGCTGGGCTGAAGCCACGAGGGGAGCGATGCAGGATGCGATGACGAGGAGGGCCGAGGAGAGGAGGGTCTTTGTGGTCAGCATGTGTTCTATCTAAACGGTACATGCTGGGAGTGGTTGAGACAAACACTGAGCCATCGCACGAGCATCTCAATATCCATGTTCCGCGACCGCAAACATGCGGGAGAGTTGCTGGCCAAGTTGCTGGCCGGTTATCGAGGGAGCACCGATGCAGTCATTCTGGCTCTGCCGCGTGGGGGTGTTCCGGTAGCTGCGGTCATTGCGCGGACACTTGCATTGCCGCTCGATGTATTCCTGGTACACAAGATTGGCGCTCCCAGCGAGCCCGAACTTGCCGTCGGCGCTGTAGCTGCAGATGGCCTTATCGTGCTCGACGAAAAGGCGATTGCAATGATGCATATCTCACAAACTGCGCTGGATGCGATCATCGCACGCGAACGGGAGGAATTCGTTCGGCGGGAGAGGCTTTATCGCGGCGACCAGCCACCGCTTGCGCTGGAAGGGCAGATAGTCATTCTCGTCGATGATGGACTTGCCACGGGATACACCATGCTGGCGGCGGTGCGCTCCGTTCGCCGGCAGCGCCCAGCGCGGGTGGTCGTTGCTGTCCCTGTTGCGCTGCGGGAGACTCTGGATTGGGTGGGTGCGGAGGCGGATGAGGCGGTTTGTGTCTACACTCCGTCACGGCTTGAAGCGGTGGGACAGTTTTATGAGGACTTCGGTCAGGTCAGCGATTACCAGGTGAAGGAGCAGTTGGAGCAGAGCCGGAGGGCGTGACGAAGTGGAACATTGCCGGCTTAGGCTGAGAGCCTCCCAGAGATCTGTGCGCCGCCGGGTATGAAGCCAGAACGGAGCTTCAAAAATCAGTGTTTGATGGAGGCGGCGCGTTCGGAGTAGTTGGAGATGTCGGCTGCACGCGCTTCGGCGTATGCGGCGGCCCCAAGGAGAGCGCAGGTGTCGTCGAGAATGATGCGGACCGGGATGGACTGGAGCAGGGGTGAGAGGCGGCCTTTATCGAGAAAGGCCTGGATGAAGTCACCGTTCTGGAGGGTCTGAATGATCTTCGGGGCGATACCTCCTCCGAGGTAGATGCCGCCCATTGCCAGCAGCTTAAGGGCGATATTGCCCGCTTCGGCTCCGTAGATCGCGCTGAAGGTTCGCATGGTCTCGAAGCAGATAGAGCTCGATCCATCCTGGGCACACTGGCCGATGACTGCGTTAGGGTCTTCGGCACCGAGGCGGTCGCGAAGCCACTGCGGCTCCTGAAGCCTTTCCACGTCGCGCAGGTAAGCGTAGATGTTTGTAACACCGGGGCCGGAGAGCACCCGCTCATAGCTGACGTGGCCTTTGAGGGTGCGGAGAAGATACTGGAGGAGAGCGACTTCGCGGTCAGTGCGGGGAGCGAAGTCGCAGTGGCCGCCCTCCGAGGCGATAGGACGATGGTGCTTGCCGTCCCATATAAGGAGAGCTTCGCCGAGACCGGTGCCCGCAGAGATGAGGCCGCGATGGCCGACGGCGGCGGTATTGGCTGCGTGAAGGGTGTAAATCTTATCGGGACTCAGCTCGAGGATGCCGTAGCCGTTGGCTTCGAGGTCGTTGATCAGAAAGATGTGTTCAATTCCGAGGGACTTCTCGAGTTCGTAAACATCGAGCACCCATGGGAGGTTGGTGAGCTTGAGGCGGCCTCCGCGCACAGGCCCGGGGCAGCCGAAGCAGGCAGCAGCAATCTGGCCGCGAGTATCTCGATCTGTGCCGAGAAACTGCTCGACGACGGAGTCGAGCGTGGCGAACTGGTGGGCAGGGAACTTCTGGTCACGAATCGGGTGGAGTTTGCCGTCGTTGAAATCGTACAGCGCGAGGTGAACCTTGGTGCCGCCTACGTCGCCAGCTAGGATCATTTATTTGAGCTCCAACGTACCTGTAGTCCCTGAATCTTCGGGTACGGGAAGCTTAGACGCCGCCGCGGAGTCAAGCAAGAGGGTAAGGTGTCCGCTGGCTGGACGGATGATCTGTGAGGGGTAAGTCTCAGGCTGATAGGGGCCGAGGAGAACGTCGTGGAGGACCTGCGCCTTGGCAGCGCCTTCGATGAGGAAGGCCACTTCCCTTCCCTGGTTGATGACCGGCCAGGTGAGGGTGATGCGCCAAGTGTCCTTTTCCGGTACGTGGTTGGCGGTGACGATGTCGGTGAGGTCGTTGAGCGCCTCGGTATGCGGGAAGAGCGAGGCAGTGTGGCCATCGTCACCCATACCGAGGAGGATGAGATCAAAGGTGGGTGTCTCGGCTCCTTCGAGCCGGAAGGAGTTGCGAATGGTGGACTCGTAACGGGCGGCCGCGACAGCGGGGTCGAGCTCACCTTCCATGCGGTGGATGCGCTCGGGGGCGAGGGGTACCTTCGAGAGCAGTACCTCGTTGGTCATGCGGTAGTTGGAGTCCGCATCGGTGGGAGGGACGCAACGCTCGTCGACCCAGTAGAGATCGAGCTTGTCCCAAGGAACCTGCTTGAGGAATGGCTGGGCGGGGTCGGCCAGAAGGGCAAACATCGCCTTGGGTGTGGTGCCCCCGGAGATGGCGATGCGGGCGCGGCCTCTGGTTTCGGCTGCTGTTTTCGCGGCATCGGCAAAGAGTTGCGCAGCAGCCTGAGCCACGGCAGCAGGCGCGGGGGAAATACGGTAAGTGACGGTGACGGGACGGGGCATTTTAGCTTCTAGCTCCTGGCTTTAGCTCCTAGCTTTTAGCTAATGGGCTAAAAGCTAGGAGCTAGAAGCTGAGATTACAGTTTAGAGTTTTCGCCACTTGCGACCCTCGACTTCGAGGAGGGCGTCGGCAGCGGTAGGACCCCAGGTTCCGGCGGCATAGTTGGGGAAGTCCTTGACCGGCTTCTCCGCCCAGGCCTTGAGGATGGGGGTAATGAGTGCCCACGTAGCTTCCACTCCATCGCGATGAGCGAAGAGCGTGCCGTCGCCAAGCATGGCATCGAGCAGGAGCCGCTCATAGCCGTTAGCGGAGGACTTGCCGAACGATTCGGCATAGTTAAAGTCCATATTGACCGGACTGATATTCATTCCCTGTCCGGGAACCTTCGCGCCAAAACGAAGGGTGATACCCTCGTCAGGCTGAATGCGCATGGAGATGATATTCGGCTGCACATCGGCTTTGCTACCGTCCTTACCCTTGAAGAGGAGAAGCGGTGGCTTCTTGAACTGGATGGTAATCTCGGTGACGCGCTTGGCGAGTCGCTTGCCTGCGCGGATGTAGAACGGTACACCGGCCCAGCGCCAGTTTTCAATCTCGAGACGCAGAGCAGCGTAGGTCTCTGTCTGCGAGCGTGGGTGGACGCGGTCTTCCTGGCGGTAGCCAATAACAGGCTTGCCATCGACCGTGCCGGGACCGTACTGGCCGCGAACGGTGTCTGCCGGGTGAATCGGCTGAATGGCGCGCCAGACCTTGACCTTCTCAGCACGAACCGCGGACGCCTCAAAAGAGACAGGTGGCTCCATGGTAACGAAGCTGAGTAGTTCCATAACGTGGTTCTGGACAACGTCGCGAAGTGCACCGGCAGTCTCGTAAAAAGGCCCGCGACCTTCGATGCCGATGGACTCGGCAGCGGTGATTTCGACGTGATCGATGTAGTTGCGGTTCCAGACGTTCTCGAAGATGCCATTGGCGAAGCGGAAGACCAGGATGTTCTGGACCGTCTCTTTACCGAGGTAGTGATCGATACGAAAGATCTGGTCTTCGTCGAAGACCTTGTTGACTTCGTCATTGAGCGCCTTGGCCGAGTCAAGATCGTGGCCGAAGGGCTTCTCGATGATGGTGCGCACCCAGTTCTTTTTGCCGTCCGACGAAGGACCGACACAGGGCTTCGACATGCCATGCTGGCCGAGGAAGTTAATGATGTCGGAGAAGTACTCAGGCGCGGTTGCAAGGTAGAAGAGCCGGTTGCCGCAAGTGCCGAACTGCTTGTCGATTTCGGCAAGCAGCTTGTTGAGAGCGTCATAGCCCGAGGCATCGTCGAAGTTCATGGCATGGTACTGGATCTTATCGACGAAGGGATCGAGTTTAGGGTCAGACTCCTCGACGCCGCCGCCGGCGACGATACCTTCCTTCATGTCGGCGGCGAAGCTGTCCTCGAGCGGACGGCGGGCGACGCCGACGACGGCGAAGTCCTTGGGCAGGAGGTTGGCTTGTTCGAGGTGATAGAGCGCGGGCAGGAGCTTGCGCTTGGTCAGGTCACCGGAGGCGCCGAAGATGACGACGACGCAGGGGTCAGGTGTCCTCTCGGGCTGCGGGCTGACAGGCGTAACCGCAGGGGTGATGTGTGGTTCGGTGGTGGTTGGCATTTCAATTACCTCTCGTGCTTGGTTAGAGCTTGGTGGTGGCTCGGGCTTTTTCGAAGCTCAGATCTCTTCTGAAGTCTTAGCTCTTTTTAACATCGTGGCCGCCAAAGGCGCCGCGCATGATGGAGATCATTCGGTCAGTGAAGTTGTTCTCTTCGCGCGAACGGAGGCGGCGAATGAGCGATTCAGTGATCACCGGCGCAGAGATGTTGAGGTCGATGGCTTCGGTGACGGTCCAGCGGCCTTCGCCGGAGTCGGGCACCCAGGCTTCGAGGCCGTCGAGCGTCGGGTTCTTATCAAGCGCACCGGCGGTAAGGTCGAGCAGCCATGAACGAACGACCGAACCCTTCTGCCAGATGTGCGCGATCTGAGTGAGATCAAGATGAAGAGGCTCCTTCGCCTGCATAATGGAGAAGCCTTCGGCAAATGCCTGCATCATGCCGTACTCGATGCCGTTGTGAACCATCTTGACGAAGTGGCCTGCGCCGGAAGGGCCGACGTGTCCCCAACCTTCGGTGGGCGACGGAGCGAGCGCCTGGAAGATGGGAGTGAGGCGTTCCACAGGCTCCTGGTCGCCGCCGATCATCAGGCTATAGCCCTCTTTGAGTCCCCAGACGCCGCCGGAGGTGCCGCAGTCGACGAAGTGGAAGCCCTTGGCTTTGACCTCATCGTGACGGCGCTGCGTGTTCTTGTAGTTGGAGTTGCCGCCGTCGATGATGGTGTCACCCTGCTCCATCAGAGGCTCGAGCTGCGCGATGGTCTCGTCCACCGGATCGCCCGCGGGAACCATGATCCAGATGGCGCGAGGAGCGGGCAGACTCTTGACCAGCTCTTCAATCGAATTGACGCCGAGCGCTCCGGTAGTGGTGAGCTTGGCGGTGGCTTCCTTGTTGAAGTCAAAGCCGACAACCTTGTGACCGGCGAGGCGGAGACGCTCCGCCATGTTGAAGCCCATTTTGCCGAGTCCGATAATTCCTAGTTCCATGAGTAGTTCCTTTCGTTGCTAAACGGCGATGCCGCGGTGAGTAAGTGAAGCGCGAAGTTGCGCGGGTGATTCAAAGTGAACGGCGTTCATGCCAAAGGCGCGAGCTGCCTCGCAATTCTCTAGCTTGTCGTCGATGAAAAGAGCTGTCTCGGCGGGGAGACCGGAGATGTCGATGGCCGCACGGTAGATGTCTGGCAGTGGCTTCATCTCGTGAACGTAGCCGGAGCAGATGAAGTAGCTGAAATACTGGCGGAGCTGGAAGGTGTCGAGACGATAAGCGTTCAGTTCCTTCGACTCGTTATTGATGGTGGCGAGACGATATTGGCCGGAGCTCTTGAGCGTAGCGAGGATCTCGAAGCTCTCCTGATGGAGGACTTTGCTTTCGCTGCAGACGAGAGGCCAGAGTTGCTCGAAGGTCAGGTTAAGATCGGGGTTGGTTTCGATGACCGTCCGCTGGAAGAAGTCCTGGGCTGTCATAAGGCCGCGCTCCCAGTAGTAGTTGACTTCATCGTGAACCGCTTCATAGGCATCGAGGTTGACGCCAAGAGCGGTGAGGACGCGAGTTCGCTGCTTCCTGTCCCAGCCATTCGTGAGCAGAACTCCCCCAATGTCCCAGAAGATCGTCTCTATGGGAGTGAGGCTCACTTGCCCTCCGGAAAGTCCGCGCCGAGAGTGGTGGATTGCCAGGTGTCAAGCTCACTCTTCCACTGATCGAGTTTGCCCCTCATGCGCTGGAGAGCGAGCGCCCCGAGGACGAGATGCAGGGGTGGTTGCGGAGACTCAACCGCTTGGATGATGGCCTGGACGGCGCGGAGGGGATCGCCCTTCTGCTTGCCTGCCTGTTCGTGGAAGTATTGACGGGTCTTGCCTGCCGTGGCGTCGTAGTCAGCAATACGCTCTTTGGCTTCGACACCGGAGCGGCCAAGAAAATCGGTGCGGAAAGGGCCGGGCTCGACGATGGTGACGTGGACGCCGAGAGGAGCGAGTTCGCCGGCAAGCGCCTCGGAGAAGCCTTCAACGGCAAACTTGCTGGCGTTGTAATAGCCCCAGCCAGGGGAGCCGATAAGACCTCCAATAGAGGAAAGATTCACGATGTTTCCGCTGCGCTGATTGCGAAAGTGCGGAAGGAACGCCCGAGTGACGCGCATCAGGCCAAAGACGTTGGTCTCGAAGACGGGCATGAACTCATCTTCGGTAGCCTCTTCGATTCCTCCCGCGAGACCATACCCTGCGTTGTTGACGAGAACATCGACGGGGCTGAAGCCGGTGAGGGCCTGGGCGACGATGGAAAGAATTTGCGCCGGATCGGTGACGTCAAGCGCAAACGCTCTGGCTCTGCCGGGATACTTCTCTTCGAGATCCGCAATTTTATCGAGCTTGCGAGCGGTGGCGATTACCTTGCCGCCGGCTTTGAGTACCTCTTCAGCGAGGATGCGGCCGAAGCCGGTAGAGGCTCCGGTGATGAACCACGTGCGGGATGTAGTGACGTTTGCCATGTATTTCAGATGCTTTTGCGGCAGCTTTCGGCTCGACACGCCGCGAAGTTACGTCGAGCCAACGTGAAATTCAGCCGGATTATGAAGCGAGCGTAGTTCCTGCGGCGTCGGGCATGTAGGTCTTTTCGATTGCCTTAACTTTGTTGAGGCGACGAACGAAGCGGGGTTCGGAAGCGATGAAGTTTGCTTTGAGATAAGCATCGACGCACTCGTAAGCGAGGGCAGAGCCGATGATGCGCGCGCCAAGGACGAGGACATTCATCTCGTCGTGCTCTACACCCTGATGAGCGGAATAGGTGTCGTGACACATGCCTGCGCGAACGCCAGGCATCTTGTTGGCCGCAACGCAGACACCAACGCCTGAGCCGCAGATAAGGATGCCGCGCTCCACCGTGCCAGCGATCAGGGCTTTGCCGACAAGGAGTGCGAAATCGGGATAATCCGAGGGCTCGGTGTTGTAGGCGCCGAGGTCTTCAACCTCGTGGCCAAGTTTGCGAACGTAATCGCGGACTTCTTCTTTCAGAGGAAAGCCGGCGTGGTCGGAGGCAATGGCGATTTTCATGGGTTGGAACTACCTCTGGTTTTCGTGATGGGTGGTGAAGAAGGTCGGCCACAGAACTGGCAAAAACAAAAAAACTGCGTTCGAGTAAAAACAGCGGGCGGGAAGCGCTTTTAATCCTGCTCCAGTTCCCAGTCATCTTCAGGAGGCACACTGTCTTCGTAGGTCGGCTGCAAAGAGGTAAAGCGCTCCTCTTTAGGTGACTCTTCCTTTCGACGCACCATTTCGCGTTCGCTGTTGACCATAACCTTCTCCGAAGATGCTCCGACTTGCTTATGTGGCGAAGGCGGAGCCTGATGGCCCCGCCTTCGCTTCCTTACTTCTTGACCAGCTTCTTTGCGTGTTCGACGACATTGGCAACATTGAAACCCAGCTTATCGAGCGCGATGGGACCCGGGGCGGATGCGCCGAAACGATCCAGACCGATGACAGCTCCATTGTGACCGACGTACTTGTACCAGCCCATGGTGGCTCCGGCTTCGACGGCCAGCTTCGGAGTGTTCTCCGGCAGCAGGCTCGCCTTGTATTCGTCCGACTGCTCGTCGTAGATCTTGAAGCTGGGCATGGAGACAACCGAGGCGTTGATACCCTGTGACTTCAACTCTTCGGCAGCCTTCAGAACAAGCGCGACCTCGGAGCCGGTGGCGATCAGGATAATGTCCTTCCCCGAGTTATCGAGCGCGTAAGCACCCTTCTTTACGCCTTCGTGCACCTTGTACTTCTCGTTGTCGAGAACGGGAAGGTCCTGGCGGGAGAGAGCCATGAAGCTGGCACTCTTGCGCTCGAGAGCAAGCTGCCAGCAGGCAGCGGTCTCGTTTGCATCCGCGGGGCGGAAGTCGGTGAACTGAGGGATAGCACGGAGAGCCATCAAATGTTCGACCGGCTGGTGCGTGGGGCCGTCTTCGCCGAGACCAACTGAGTCGTGGGTGAAGACGAAGAGAGAATGAACGGACATGAGCGCAGCCAGCCGCAGGGCTGGGCGGCAGTAGTCGGAGAACACGAAGAAGGTCGAGCCGAAGGGTATCAGACCGCCGTGAGCCGCCATGCCATTGACCATGGCACACATACCAAACTCGCGAACGCCAAAGAAGACGTTCCGCCCCTTGGGATCAACATGAAAGCTGGGCGAGTCCTTGAAGATAGTCTTGGTCGAAGCGGTGAGGTCAGCCGCACCCCCGAAGAGCTCGGGAACGACGCCCGCAATCGCGTTCATAACAACCTGACCGGCGTTACGCGTGGCAACCGGCTTGTCGGTCGGGAAGACAGGGATCTTCTTCTGCCAATCCTTGGCCAGTTCGGCCTTGATGACGCGCTCGAACTCTGCAGCCGGTTCGGGATAAGCCGTCTTGTATTCCTTGAAGTCGGCATTCCAGGCTTCGTGCGCCTTCTTACCGCGAGGCTTGATGGTGTCCCAGTTGGCGCGGGCCTCTTCGGGAACGTAGAAGGTCTTGTCTTCGGGCCAGCCAAGGTTCTTCTTGGTCTCCTTGACAGCCTCTCCGCCGAGCGCTTCGCCGTGGACCTTGCTGGTGCCGGCCTTGGGGCTGCCGTAGCCGATGACGGTGCGAACGCGGATGAGCGAGGGGCGAGTGGTCTCCGCCTTGGCGGCGGCGATGGCGGCTTCAAGGGCAACGAGGTCATTGCCGTCGTGAACCATCTGAACGTGCCAGTGATAAGCCTCGAAGCGCTGTGTGACGTCCTCGGTATAGCTGAGTTCGGTCGGCCCATCGAGGGAGATGAGGTTGTCGTCGTAAAGGACGATCAGCTTGCCGAGGTTCAGCGTTCCGGCCAGCGATGCTGTCTCATGCGAGATGCCTTCCATCAGGTCGCCGTCGCCGCAGAGGACATAGGTGTGATGGTTAATGACCTTGTGACCGTCGCGATTGTAGACAGCTGCGAGGTGCTTCTCAGCCGTGGCGATGCCGACGGCCATGCCGAAGCCCTGGCCCAGCGGCCCGGTCGTGACTTCAACGCCTGGGGCCTCGCCGTACTCCGGATGGCCGGGGGTATGGGAGCCCCACTGGCGGAACTGCTCGAGCTGCGCCATGGGCAGGTCGTAGCCGGAGAGGTGGAGCGAACCGTAAAGCAGGGCCGAGGCGTGGCCGTTCGAGAGGATGAAGCGGTCGCGGTCGATCCACATGGGATCCGCGGGATCGTGCTTCATAATCTTGTGGTAGAGCAGATAGGCGATGGGGGCGCAGCCGAGAGGGGCGCCGGGGTGGCCGGATTTGGCTTTTTCAACGGCGTCGACGGCGAGGAAGCGGAGGGCGTTGATGGAGAGCTGATCTAACGCATGTTGCTTGTCTGACTGCTGGTCGCTCATTCTTTTCCTTTTTTGTTGGTAGAGACGCGGCGCGGGGCGGCGAATCTGCTGTGCAATGATTTTTGGTCGTTCAATAACAGTGTAGCAAGCCGGGCGGGGCCTAGGCGCATCATCAAGATTTGTCGGTAGAAGTCAGCGCCATAATCGAAACTTCGAGGTTTTTTCCTAGCCATCGGTCGGGCTGGTTAGGCTCCTGGCCGTAGTTAGGCCAGCAAAGCGTGAAGATGATCTTTCCTATCTGCCCGGCTTCCGTAGGAATATCGGCGTAGTAGCCAATGGGACCCAGGCTATGGGAGTCCAGATGCTGGACCGTGACCCAGTTGTCGAAGGTATAAACAACCCGGAAACGGCCTTTATCCACAATCCTGAGTGTAAGTCCCCCCGGAATGGACGAGACAGGTCGGGCGGCCTGGAAGATCTCGATCTGGCTGGTGAAAGAACGTTTTGCAGGGGGGACCGCGTAGCGCTCTTCGACGGCGGAGATGCGGTCGAAGATATGGCCGTCGGTGGCGGAACGGAGCAGCTTGATGTACTCCGAATGCGCCCAGACTAGCGGCTGGGCGGACCCGGCGGACTTGCCGAAGTACATGCCTTCAGACGGGAGATCGGCGCGATCCCAGATCTGTTCGGGAAGCATACCTCCGCTTGAGCTGAACTTCTCGAATGCCGAGATCAGCGGCGCGACGGTGCGTCCGGCGGCAAGCTCGTAATGTGCTCGTTCGCCGGTGAGCAGTGGCCATGCGCGGCCCTGTCCCCAGCCCTCATAGGGTCCGCCGTCCTTCCTCTGCCCGTAGCCGTCGTGATTGTAGCGGCGCCAGCAGGGGCCAAAGGGTGTTTCGATCTTGAGAACAGCGTCGACCACTTTGAGTGAGTCGACGATGAGCGGGTCCTCTGCGCGGCGGATGCCATAGCGCACCAATTCCAGAAAACCCGCATCGATGATCTCGCGGGCCTCGAAGACCTGCTTTTCGTCAGACCCTCGATTCGCAATATGGATGTGACCGGGCGCGATCTGATCGTTGTAGAAGGGCTCGCCGGGAGCTGGTGGTCGTATCCGCATGTAGTGACACTTAATCTTGGGATCGAGGACGCCCTCGGTTGTGGTCGTCCACTCGTCGAGATGTGCTTCGATCCAATCGGCATAACTTTCGAAAAATGAAGCGAGTTCGTCCGACTCTCTGGCGCGGGCGATATCGGCTGCGCAGATAAGACCGGAGATCACCGCTGCAAGGGTGGAGGGAGAGTAGCCTGCAGTCTCCTCCCAGCGTTCCTGCTGCGTCACCGGGGCGTAGCAGACCAGGAAAGCGGCGGCACGTTCGACCAGAGGAAAGATATCGAAGTTACCAAGACCATCGAGCTTCCACAAGCGCCACGCGAGGATGATGGGAAAGGCCACCTCGTCAAGCTGAATGCCAGACCAGTACGGCACTCCGTCGATCCAGAAGTTCTGGGCGAAGCTGCCGTCGGTGCGCTGCGTGCAGGCAAGATAGACCAAGGCACGGAGAGCGGTCTCGGTGTCTCCGCAGGCAAGCAGGGCGGTCGCCGACTGAACCATGTCGCGCGTCCACACGAGATGGTAGCCGCCGAGATCAGAGTCACCCTTGGAAGCTCCCCATGGGATAGAGGCGGAGGCGATGAAAGCTCCCGAATAGGTCTTGTCTTCGTGGGTAAGAATGACGTTGTGGCTGATATTGGCGAGTCTACCGTCATCGGTTGAAGAAGCAGCAATCAGCTTGGGCGAGTCGACGCGCATCCATTGCTCGATGAACCGCTCGCGATGAGATTCATAGGGAGTAGCGAGCGTCTGCATCATGCAGGCCAGCGCTGCGTGATGGCCGTCGCCTAATCCAATCGCAACGGTAAATTCCCGACTACACGTGACGTCGATCTCTCCCATGATGGCGATGTTGCCCTCGAGGGCCTGGCCGAACTCCCAGTCCATCGTCATGTCGGTAGCGAGGTCCTGATAGCCGTCGCTGGCACCAACATAGCCGCAGGAAGACCGCGTGAATCCGCAACTGACGCCCATGGCGAGCGAGAGATTGCCCTTCCAGGCAAGCAGACAGCGCTGGCCCGCCACTTCGACGGATCGTCCGGAGTTGCCCGCTCCCCCGCCATTGAGATGGGGAGCAAGCAGGGCGTAGCACTTGAGGCGAGCGAGGATCTGCTCGTCGCCCGTGATCTTGACATGCATCAGGACGGCGGGGCGGTGAGGCTCGCTGATGAACTCCTTGGTAACGGTGTAGCGGGCCGTAGGATCCGGAGCGACAACGCGGATGGCAGGAGCGTTGGGGTGAACATAGTCCAGCTTGTAGTCGAAGTCGCGCTTCTCTTCGTGACAGAAGGTCTCGCCGTCGGTGAAGATCAGCTCCATGTCGCGGGTCTGCGGGCGATCGATGGTGGGATAGTAAATCTCGTTGAGAATGCCGTGGGAGACGGTGAACCAGATACGGCTGGCGGCCGAATAGGCAGTGGAGACGGCAGCCTTTTGGCTAGAGGTCCAGCGAGGCTCGAGACCGGGAGAACCAAATGCAGCTCCCTGATCGTCGAGCCAGCGGTAGGCGGCGGCGAGATCGCTCATTGCATTATTAGACTCTAAAACCTGGGTAATGGTGACGCGCAGTGGTGAATGGAAGATGAATGGAGTGTATGCGATATGATTCGAGGGTCGAGTGGATCGCCGATGGCATCGTAAGCTGTCCCGACGGCATCCAAACACTATGAACCCGCCAGTGTGTGACCGAGCCTGGCCGAAACAAGAGCGACAGGAGAACAACCGTGGCCTACGAACTACCCCCTTTGCCCTATGACTATGCGGCGCTTGAGCCATACATCGACGAAGCGACGATGAAGCTGCACCATGACAAGCATCATCAGGCATATGTGACGAACCTGAATGGCGCGGTAGAAAAGCACCCGGAGTTGGGCAAGAAGACTCCTGAGGAGTTACTGAAGGACCTCGCCAGCGTTCCCGAAGATGTACGCACTGTCGTGAGAAACAACGGCGGCGGACACGTCAATCACACCATGTTCTGGCAGATCATGAAGCCAAAGGGCGGCGGTGAACCGACCGGCGCGATCGCTGCTCAGATCAAGGCGGACTTTGGCTCATTCGAGGACTTCAAGAAGCAGTTCAACGAAACGACGGCGAAGCAGTTCGGATCGGGATGGGGTTGGCTGGTCTTCGATGGCGGCAAACTGAAGGTTGTCACCACACCGAACCAGGACAGCCCCCTTTCTCAGGGGCACTACCCGATTCTGGGCAATGATGTCTGGGAGCACGCCTACTATCTTAAGTACCAAAACAAGCGCCCGGACTACCTCGCCGCGTGGTGGAACACGGTGAACTGGGACGAAGTGAACAAGCGCTTTGAGACAGCTAAGCAGAAGTAAGCTCGTTTGATTGCAAAAGAAATGGCTTCCCTCGGGAAGCCATTTCTTTTGTCTGGTAGACCGAGATGTTTACTCGCCAGAGCTCTTGCGTGGGCGACGATTTGCCTGCAGGACCTTCTTGCGCATGCGGAGTGACTTGGGAGTGACCTCTACGAGTTCATCGTCGGCGATGAACTCGATGCACTGTTCGAGGGTGAGGTTCTTGAATGGAACGAGACGGACGGCGTCGTCCGAACCAGAGGCGCGCATGTTCGAGAGCTTCTTCTCGCGCACGCAGTTGACGTCGAGGTCGTTGTCGCGGCTGTGCTCGCCGACGATCATTCCCTCGTAGACCTCCACGCCATCGCCGACGAAGAGGATGCCGCGGTCCTGCAATCCTTCGAGAGCGTAGGCCGTGGTGCTTCCCTGCCGGTCGGAGATCAGCGCGCCGGACTGACGCTGCGGAATCTCGCCCTGGTAGGCGATGTACCCATCAAGAATGGAGTTCATGATGATGGTTCCACGGGTCTCCGTTAGCATTTCAGACCGGAGTCCGATGAGGCCGCGCGAAGGGATGCGGAATTCCATGCGCACACGACCCGAGCCGTGATTGACCATCTTGGTCATCTCACCTTTTCTGGGTCCGAGGCGTTCAATGACGGTGCCGACAAAGCTCTCCGGCACGTCGATGGAAAGCTGCTCAACCGGTTCCATCACTTGGTCGTCAATGCGCTTAGTGACGATCTCAGGGCGGCTGGCCATGAGCTCGAAGCCCTCGCGACGCATCATCTCGATAAGGATTCCGAGTTGAAGTTCACCGCGACCCAGCACCTTGAAGGAGTCCGGCGAACCGGTGTCCTGCATTTTGAGGGAGACGTTGGTGAGCAGTTCTTTTTCGAGTCGGTCGCGGAGGTTGCGCGAGGTAACGAACTTGCCTTCACGGCCAGCAAAAGGCGAGTTGTTGACGTTGAACTGGATGGCGATCGTCGGCTCATCGATGATGATCTGCGGCAGCGGCTGCGGGTTTTCGACATCGCAGAAGGACTCACCGATGAAGATACCCGGGATGCCGGCAATGGCGACGATATCGCCTACCTGGGTCTCTTCGATGTCGGTGCGCTTGAGGCCGGAGAAGCTGAAGAGCTTGGTGATCTTGTGCTTTGTGAACGTACCGTCGATCTTCGCGACGCTGTATTCCTGGCCGGTGCGCATGGTGCCATTGAAGACTCGCGCGATGGCGAGGCGACCGAGGTAGTCGGAGTAGTCGAGGTTAGTGACGAGGATCTGAAGAGTGCCTTCGGGATCGCCCTTGGAGACGGGAATCGTCTTGATGATCTGTTCGAAGAGGGGCTGAAGGTCGGTACCCGGGATGGCGGGATCGGTGGTCGCGGTGCCAAGCTTGCCGTTGGTGTAGAGCACGGGAAAGTCGAGTACGGACTCGTCGGCATCGAGGTCGATGAAAAGGTCGTAGACCTCGTTCAAAACTTCCTGGGGGCGGGCGTCGGGGCGGTCGATCTTGTTGATGACGACCATCGGGGTAAGACCGGCTTCGAGGGCTTTGGAGAGCACGTAGCGCGTCTGCGGCAGGGGGCCTTCGGAAGCATCGACGAGAAGGACGACGCCGTCGACCATCTTGAGAGCGCGTTCGACTTCTCCGCCGAAGTCGGCGTGGCCTGGTGTATCGACGATGTTGATCTTGTTGTCGTGATAGTAGAGAGCGGTGTTCTTGGCAAGAATGGTAATGCCGCGCTCTCTTTCAAGATCGTTCGAGTCCATGACGCGGTCGGTGACGGCTTCGTTGGAGCGGAAGGTGCCGGACTGGCGAAGCATGGCATCGACGAGGGTGGTCTTGCCATGGTCGACGTGGGCAATGATGGCGATATTGAAGATGGGCTTAACGGCAACTGCGGTAGAGGTGCTCACTGCTTTGTATGTCCTGTCTGTGCGCCTGGGGATGGGCGAAGGGTAGAAATGCGGGTCACTATTAGTTTACCGCAGTGGAGGGCGAAAAGGGCACCAGGCCGAGATGTCCAGGTCAAAGTCCGGTCAAAAGAGCTTGCGGAGCACCCAAAGCAGGATGGAGAGGGCCAGCCACGCAATCGCCCCGATGACCAGCACCAGCCACGCCGGAGGAGAGGGCAGGTATCGCCACAGAATGACCGCAAAAGCGATCAATCCGATGGCACCAAGCGACGCTCCTGCAGCATCTACGGAAGCCGCTTCCCTGCCCCGGCGGGTACCGTCAAGACCGGCCCGTTGCTTCTTCTGCTTCTCATGTTTTTCAATCAGCGTGGCACTCGCCGGAAAGATGGCCGGAAAAGCAAGAAAGAGGCCCCCGACGACAGGGCCGTAATGTTTTGCGATGAGACCGGCAAGCACCGTTACCAGACCGCCAAAGAAAAAACGGACTGCATATTCATGCGGCTTGACGGTCTTGAGAGCGGAGAGGTCGGCTTCGATTTTCATGGAAATTTATTACTTCAGCAGGATTGCCCACAGAGCGACAGCCGTTCCCAGCCACACCGGAAGAAGAGCAAACGTAACCGCGACCGCCGGTGGTTTATAACGCATCAGTACAAAACTTGCAGCCGATGCGTAAACGAAAAAAGCAATGGCCCCCAGAATCATGGAACGAGCTTCGATCGCAGCGTACGTCCGCCCGCTATGAGCAATGGTGAGACCAAGAGTTGCGAGCGCGAGGGAGGGCGCTGCCCCGAAGAGACCGGCGAAAGATTTGGGCCGGAAGATGTCGCCTAAAGCAGCGAAGGCGCTGATAATGATGCCGCCGAAGAGGAAGCGGAGAAGGAGGTCGGTCATAGGCAGGGCCGGACATGCCACATATCAGGCGGCTTTCTGTGCCTGTTTGATCAGTGTCTGGGCAGCGGCGGAGCCTTTGCAGCCCAGCAGTTTGTATTGCTTGCCTTCGAGCTGGTGGTAATTGACGAAGAAGATCTCGAGCTCTTTCACGAATTGGAGAGGGAGATCTTTGAGGCGCTTAACATTCGTGTAGGAGTGGTTGGCTTCGGCAATGGCGACGAGCCGGTCGTTGCGGATGCGCTTTTTCCCATCGAGCTGTTCCCCTTCGATCACGCCGATGAGGCGGGCGCGAAGCAGACAGCCGGGAAAAGCCGGTTCGTCCATCAGAACAAGGACATCGATCGGATCGCCATCTCCGGCAAGCGTGGATGGAAGAAAGCCAAAGTCATAAGGAAACGCCATACCAGCGGGGAGAACACTTTTAAGCGAGAAGATTCGCTGTTCCACATCGAACGCATACTTGTTACGGCTGTTCTTGGGGGTTTCGATGATGACCTGAAGAAGTCCGTCCTTTTTGTCGATTGCCCTAAGCTGAGTCGGGTCGGAAAGTGCTTTCGCAGTAGAACTGTGTTTACTCACGTTCCCTCCCCAATATGAACAGAATGTAAATACTGTTTAAAGAAGAGGGGATGCGGAGAGGAAAGGTTGCTTGATTGGCCTGCGCTATAAGAGCTGATAGTAGCGAGCTTCGGGATGGGCGCATCCCTGGCAGAGAACCTGTCCGTCACGTTCGATCTGCCGGTCGTAGTTGATGCCTTCCCCGCAAAGGGCACAGGCAATGCGAGCGGATTTGTACCCAGGAAGTTCACGGGCATGCATCGGGACGTGGACCAGTTGCTCGGAGAAGAGCTCTTCGTCGGGAAGGTCGTGGTAGGCGAGCATCTGCTGCCGATTCTTGTCTTCGATCTGCGGATAGAGGTCGCGGGCTCGCTGTTTTGAAGATTCAAGTGCGGCGATGCGGATCGCTCCATCAGTCTGAAGATCGAGAAAGGTGGCGGCCATCTTGCCCCAGTCGCGAAACTTGAGGGCGCGCTTGCCGAGTCGGCAACCCGTAACGACCCCAATGGCGTCCGTAGCACAGCGGTCGATCTCGACGAAGGTGACGAGACGTTTGCGGTCGGCACCCTTTGGATCGTCGATGCCCAACCGCTTGCAGCCGAGCATGGCCATGCGGACGCCGAGGATTTGTCCGGCGCAGAGATGGCCATGAGCAACTTCGGCCTCGCGGAGAAGGACCTCAAAGGTCTGCATACAGTAATGATAGGCGGGCCGGCCCTGATCGGCAAAAGGCAGTAAAGAGCACCATCTTGCATACATCATGGCAGCAGGGGTATTATCCGAGGCCCGAGGCTGCCTATGAGTGAATTAAGGACGACCATTGGCGCTGTGCTGAAGCAGAAGGCAGGGGAGGTCTGGTCCACGAGGCCGGACGCTTCCGTGTATGAGGCCATCGTGTTGATGGCGGAGAAAGGCGTGGGCGCGCTGCTGGTGATGGACAACGGAGCGTTGGTCGGCATCATCTCGGAGCGCGATTATGCGCGAAAGGTGATCTTGCAGGAGAGGTCTTCGAAGGAAACGGCTGTCGCAGAAATTATGACCAGCCCGGTAATCTCGGTGTCTTTGCAGCATACCGTCGGAGATTGCATGCGCATGGTTACGGACCATCGCATCCGGCATCTTCCGGTGGTGCATGGCGGCGCGGTGGTGGGGATGATCTCGATCGGCGATCTGGTGAACTGCGTGATCTCGGAGCAGGAGGAGAGGATCCGGCATCTTGAGGCTTATATCTCGCAGTAAAGCGCACTCAAGGATTTACCTAAGCCTGACGTACTTGGGCTCGCGATACAGCGAGGGCTTCGTCCACGGCCTTGCGAGCACGTTTTTCGCGGGACTCAGGGCTTTGATAGTAGAAGATGCCAAGCAGATGGCCGCGCCGCTGGACGGGCGTCATTGCATCCCATCCTGCGCGCGCCTGGGGGTAGCGCGTGAACTGCATCTGCAGGATGGGTGGAAGTTCGCGTTCACCTTCCATGGCCAGCATCATGCGCTCGGCTGTCTGTTCGGCGCGGTGGAGGCGGGCTTCGGGGCTTTTGGGGCCGCTGATGAGACGGGCGATATCGGCGTGGGCAGAGGGGCTTAACTGCTCATACCACTTTTTGAGTGCAGCGTGTTGTTTGAGGAAGCGGGCTAACTCGGGCGGCGCAGTCGTGGCGCGCTCTTCTAAGTCAGGCTCGAGGGCGATCTCGGCCATGTTGCCAACCCCTGTGTCTGCGCCTTTCTGCATCTGTTTATTGACCAGCAAGAAGTAGCCGTCCTGCGCGGAGCCAAAGAGCGAGGTGCGGAAGGCGAAGCCGTTGATGGTGCCTTTGACGCGAAGTCGGTTGCGCGTCCTCCATGCTTTCGTCGCATCGAAGGGCAGCTTGACGATCGTCCAGTTGAGCTTGCTGTAAGGCTCGAGCAGACCGCGAAACTTCTTGCTTGCGCTCATAGGACTGTGCCGCTCCGCAGGAATTTAATATTGCCGGCTGAGTGCCCGATGGATCTTCTGATCGGTCTTGTACTGACTGAGCGCGTAGACCGCCCAGATCGTGGCCGGAATCCAGCCGAGTACAGTGATCTGGAGGAGCAGGCAGATGACTCCAGCGAGCGGGCGGCCAATCGTAAAGAAGGTCAACCAGGGGAAGAAGAATGCAATGACAAGTCTCACGGGCAGGCCTTTCGTCTGGTTCTGCTCCTCCTGCGGCAGAGGCGGAGCTACAGCAATGTTACCGCCGAGAGATACGCATTTGTTAGACGTTTAGTTCTCGACTAGTTCTCGTCGGCGTTGTCACCCTCTTCAATCAGGGAGGAAGACCCGAGCACGTCGTAGGTGGTAGCTTCGCCGCTGGTGGGCTGGATGGTTACCCGCATCGGGAGGCGCTGCCATTTGGCGGGCTGGCAGACCGGGATGAAGTGATTGGTTTGAGGCCATTTTCCGATCTGTTTCTGAACCACGGCGCGGCGGGCTCCCAGTTGCGCGACGATGGCGAACAGGCCTCCCTTTGCTGTGGCCGAGACGCCACAATAGGCGGCGTAGTCGCGAAACCACACCACGTTCGAGACAGCGGAGTCAAAATCCGGCAGATGCAGGGCTGTGATGTGGCCGGTGGTGCGGTCGGCCATCAGCCAGGGACCGGGCTCCCAGACCCAGTGAGGAGCGGAGTCGGTGGGGAGGGCATCGTTGAGACGCAGGGCGCGGCGGACAGTAAAGGTGCGATCGGTGACGTCGTGAATCTCGCCGGTCGTCCACTCCTTCTGGCGGTCGTCTACGTACAGAGCACGAACGCGCAGGGTAGATGATTCGTCGGACTTGGTTTCGGGTGTGGCGTCGGCGGGCACGTAGGGGACGCGCCGATTGGGACCGAGGGTGACCGTGTGAACCTTGGGCGCGGCGAGAAGCTGTGCCGTCTGAAGCGTGAACAACGCCAGAAAAAGGGTAAGGAGATATCTACGCCGACAAGAAAAACCCAGAATCAGGTCTGCGAGCGACAACCATCGAAAAATGGATAATTTCAAAGTGTTGCCATGCTAATTTAGCTGGCGCGGTTTTCCACGCCCTTGGGATCAGAAAGCAGATAACACTTTTGGGGAGTGGAATAAATGGGCAGATGTCCGGAAGAAAGTAGCGAGAAGCCGGGAAGAACCTCCCGGAACACTGAAAAGGGCGCAAAAACTGTGGATTTCATTGTGGATGGCCACGTTATGCAATGGAATTCCAGAGTAGTATCGTGGAATGAATGCGTGCTGCCGTCGTGGTAGCGCGTTCGATAGCCCGCGGCGGGAATATTTAAGCAGTACGAAAGGATAGAGAGACATATGTGGAAACCGAATCAGCCTGGAAGCCCCAACCCTTCAACTCCCGAACCAGTACGTCCAGCGCCGGCGACGAGCCCGAATAATTACGAGGCCAGCCCAACGCGGCAGGCGAGTGTAGGCAGCGCGACCCCCGCTTCGGCGGTGCCGACGGGCGAGCAGGCGACGATTGGCAAGTCCCTCATTGTCAAAGGAGAGTTGTCTGGTTCTGAGTCGCTGTACATCGACGGCAAGGTCGAAGGAGCCATCAATCTGCCGGGCAATCGCGTGACCGTCGGCCGCAATGGACAGGTCGCTGCAAACATCGTTGCCCGCGAAGTTGTGGTCCTCGGCAAAGTACGCGGTAACTGCCAGGCGAGCGATCGCGTGGACATTCGCAGTGAAGGTTCGCTTACGGGCGACGTAATTGCAGCCCGAATTTCAATCGAGGATGGCGCGTTCTTCAAGGGCGGCATCGACATCCGCAAGCCAGGCGGTACAGACCTGAAGGGCGGCACGGCGACAAGCCCTGTATCCACCCAAGAGCCTGTAACAGCAAACGCTTAAACTCTTCCGTGATTTGTCAAAGCGGCCTCGGCGTTTGCCGGGGCTGTTTTGCGTCTGCTACTCAATCTAGATATGCGGTAGATTGCGGACGACCATAAAGGCCGCGGCAACAGCCAGAGCTGCATAGACCGCTGCCGAGGGCAGATGCGGCAGGCGCAAGGTTTTGCCCTGAAGGAAACGGCAGTAGCAGAGAACAGCGTAGATTGCTGCTGGCGGCATGAGGGACGTGATGAGCGCGTTGAGACGAAAAGCTTCAAGAATGTGGCCATGGAGAAGTGCGGCGAGAGCGCGGGTGGTTCCGCAGCCGGGACACTCAATATGAAGGTAGCGATAAATGGGGCACTGGGGATAGAACGAATATTGCTCAGGCGGGAAACGCAGAAGAATCACTGAGGCCAATGCGATGATGACCAGAGGCGTAGCCGCACGCAATGTATCTGCGATACGGCTACGACCGTTGGCAGTCATCGTCCTGCGTTCCGGTAACGCAGAGTTTCCTTAATCTCGTTAATGCGGTTGAGTTTGTACTGGAAATAAATGCCGCCGAAGAAGAACGTCATGACGGCGCTGAGGCGCAGGCCGAGAGGCTCAGGGCCGTTGTAGTGCTGCTCGAGCGTGTCGCGCAGCGTAAATCGGGCGATCAGCCGAATGACCCAGGTGGCAATAGCGATGAAGCCACCGAAGATGCTCTGGTGGTGCGGTTGATGGTGCATGGCCGCGAGTACTCCGCCGTAGGAGCCGCCGAAGTTGAGCACGATCAGCACGGTGGCAATGATGTAGTACGTCAGCGCTTTGCTGGTAGGCTGAACTCGCTTGGCCCACGAGGCGATGACCAGGTTCCACGCAATGACAAAGAGAGCGCAGGTAAGAAAACCGAGCAGAAGTTCGAGCGCCCAGTTGAGATCCGGGGCATCGGGATACGCGCTGGCAGGTGGCTGCGCGTAGGCCGTGGGCGCCGCATACGCCGGTGCAGCACCGGGGGACGTTGCACCGAGAATCTGTGAGACCGGCAGCCACTCCGACATGTCCTCGCCTTTAGCAAGGTCGGTATACAGTATGTGCCCGGAGGCCACGTAACGCTGAAGATCTTCGAGAGTATAGGGGCCGTACATCTGGCCATTGCGTGACACCTGATATTGCATAGCGGAGCGCTCCTGTCGGTGACTCATGTTGCGCACGGATGCGTAGTGAGATGAAAACACGGAGTGCGCTTCCGCACAATACGACTTCCCCATAATGCCTTCTTGAATGAGCACGTCCGCGAGAGAATTCCGCAAATGAAATAGTTTCCAGCTATCACCCCAACACTGTATAAATTTTGCTGGGCGGGTTTTATCAAATTTTGGCAGTGGATGCCTCTGCCCTCGGGAATGAAAAGACAGGAACAGTTCATGAAGAAGATGTTTGTAGGTGCACTGGCTTCTTTTGTTTCGATGGGCGCACTGGCCCAACAGCCCTGGCAGAAGATACAGATGCCCACAGCGGCCCGCGTGCAGCAGGCGTGGGTCAATCCGCCATCCGAGTACGGGCCGGAGCCGTACTACGGACTCAATGGCGCGGTGGACCAGACGGTGATCAAGCGCGATCTGGATACGATGAAGTCGCTAGGCTATCGCGCAGTGACGGTGCAGGCCGGGTTCGGGATGCCGTTCGCCTATCTGTCGCCGAAGTACTTCAAGTTCTTCCGCATGTTCGTGCAGGAAGCGAAGACGCGCGACATGCGGGTGTGGATTGTGGATGACGCCGGGTATCCGAGCGGATTTGCCGGCGGCAAGTTTACGCAACTGAAACCAGCGCTGCGAATGCAGGCCCTGGAGGTCGCGCAGAGGATTCCCGCCCGTGGCGGCGATGTGGTGAAACTGGCGGTAGGGCCGGATACGGTTGCGGTCACGGCGATCAATTCAGCCGACGGCGCAACCGTAACTGTTCCCTTTGCAAATGGCACCATTGCCTGGACTGCACCTGCGGGCAATTGGACGGTGATGGTGGTTGAGCATCAGTTCAGAACCTCGCCGACGCGGTCGGATACGAATCCTGAGCGCAAGAAAGATGGCTCGCAGTCGCTCGAAGACTACATGGACCCGGCAGCTACGCAGCAATATCTCGAATTCACGCATGAACAGTACAAGAAGGCCGTCGGCGATGAGTTCGGCAAGACAATTATGGGATTCCGAGGAGACGAGCCCGACTACTCCATCGCTGGACTACCCTGGACACCGAAGTTCTTCACGCAGTTTGAGCAGTTGAAGGGGTATGACATTCGGCCCTATGTCGCGACGTTTCTGTTGCCGAAAGGCGCGGCGATGACGGAAAAGCAGAAGCGTGCGAAGGCCGACTACTATGACGTGTTCTCACAGATGTTTCGCTATGGCTTCTTCAAGCCGCAGGGAGAGTGGTGCGCGGAGAACCACCTGGAGTATCAGGTGCATTTGAACCACGAAGAGATGGAGATGCAGTTGACGCGTAGTGAAGGCGAGTTCATGCGCGATATGAAGTACGTGGAGGTGCCGGGCATCGATACAATCTGGCATCAGATCTGGACGGATACGGTCTCAGACTTCCCACGGCTGGCTGCATCGGCGGCCCATGTGTACGGACATCCGCGCGCGTTTACGGAGAGCTTCGCGGCCTACCGCCCCGCCCCCGACGTGACCATGGCTCGTTACATCTTGAACGAGCAGTTTGTGCGTGGCGTGAACCTCGTGGAGACGATGTACTTCCCTGCCAGCACGGGCGGACATCCGCTGTCGGGATACATGAAGGACCCGGCTTATCCGTCGCTGCTGACGTACGTGCGGCGCATGAGCTATCTGCTGTCGATGGGCGAGCCGGCAGCTTCCGTGGCGCTCTTCATCCCTTCCAGTTCGATGTGGCTGGGTGATGCCGCTTCTGACGCTGCCTTCGTTTCGACCGAACGGCTGCTCTCGGAGCACCAGATCGACTTCGACATCGTGAACGAGGACGCACTCGCAACGGATCTGAAGGCTGGCCACGGGACACTCGACACGATGAGCGGCAACCAGTACCGCACGGTGATTCTGCCGGGTGCCGCGGTGCTCTCAAAGGCGGCGCTGGGCCGGCTGCGGGCTTTCGCGGCGGACGGCGGTAAGGTGCTGTTTCTAGGCCGAACACCGGGGCTGATCTCAGGACGAACAATCCTCGATGCGCGGGCAACTACCGCTGCCGACTTCTCCTGGGCATCGGTGGAGACTTCAGCACAATTGTCTGCAACGCCAACTCCGCCAGCCTATCCTCCATCTGCTCCTCCGGCTCCGCAGATAGTCGCTCCAGCGATTCTGCAGGCGGTAAAGGCTGCGGTGAGTGAACCTGATTTGTGGTTGAATTCACCGGACGCGTCGTTGCGATGCATGAAGCGTCGTCTGAAGGACTCGGATGTCTACCTTTTCTTCAATGAGGGCCTGACGCCGACCTCCGACTCCGTCACCTTTCGCAACGACGGGCAACTGGTGGAGGAATGGGACCCTTCGACCGGTGCGGTTTCGTCAGTGGCTTCTACGCGCGGCGAAGGCACAATGTCAGTGCAGTTGAAGCTGAAGCCCTATGAGACCCGGGTGTTGATGGTGCGATAAGCTGCGAAAAACTCCATCTTTTGAGATGGAGTCTCATTCTTCAGCTACGTCCTTGGAATCCGGGCCCATCGGCCCTGATCCCAGTCCCCGGATCGGCTTCTTCTTCCGCGCTGGATACTGTTTCGCTTCAATCGGCTTTGCCATCGCCGCCTGAACCTTCTCCTCCATCCCGCCCCAATACTTCAGGTCTGCGGGACGCGCAGAAGGGATTGCCTGCCGCATTCGGCAATACCACACAGCCCATTCCAGATCTTTGGCACTCTTGTTTTTAATCGCGGCTTCAACCCGCGTCACTTCAGAGAAGGGAGGCATTTATCCTCCGTTGGCAAGTATTCGTCATCGCGCCGATCGCCTATGCTAACCCGGTACTCTGCGCCTGCTCGTGCGCGTGGTAGCTCGACCGCACCAGCGGCCCGCTTTCCACATGCCGAAAGCCCATCCCCAACGCCTCATGCTTCAGGAATGCGAACTCCTCCGGCGTGTAGTACCGGGACATCACCAGATGATCCCGCGAAGGCCGCAGGTATTGTCCAATCGTGAGAATATCCACCTTGCGGTCGGCCAGATCGCGGAATACAGCCAGCAACTCGTGCATCTCTTCACCCATGCCGACGATGATGCCTGTCTTGGTCACAAGGGTTTCGCCCGTCTCGGCTGCAATCGCCTTGGCCTTCTCCAGAAAGCCCAGGGAGCGCTCATACCGGCCACCGCTCTTGGCCACGCGATACAGACGCGGAACAGTCTCGATATTGTGGTTCAGAATCTCCGGCCTGGCCGCGACTACCAGCCGCAGCGCCTCTTCGACCCCTTGAAAGTCCGGGGTCAGCACCTCGACCCTGCACCCCACAGCCTGCAACCGGATCTCTTCGATCACCTTCACAAACGCCCGCGCAGCGCCTATGTTGTCGTCATCCCGATTCACGCTGGTAATTACGGCATGAGCGAGGCCCAACTGCGCTACCGCATAAGCCACCCGGCGGGGCTCGTCGAAATCAATGGGCTCCGGCTTGCCCTTGGGCACAGCGCAAAACCCGCACCGCCGTGTGCACAGGTTTCCCAACATCATGAAGGTAGCGGCCTTCTGGTTCCAACACTCGCCAATATTCGGGCACTGCGCGCTCTCACAGACCGTGTGCAGATTCAGCTCACGCGCCATCTTTTTCAGCGCATGAAAGGTTTCGCCCACGGGGGCCTTGGCCTTCAGCCATTCTGGCTTCCGTGCTGGCTTCCGCGGCGACAAATCAATCTGCACCAGCTCAGCAGTTGGAGTCATCCCTTCCATTGTATCTACTTCGCGTCCTCATACTCCTCGTGCCAGGCCTTCTGAATGGCCTCCAGAATGCCCTCATTCGACTTTGCCGGGTCTCCGGCAAACCCGGGCAGCTCGGTCACATAGCGGTGCAGGTCGGTAAACCGAACAGTATAAGGATCGGTATCCGGAAACTTCTCCTGCAATTGAATTCCAATCTCTTCCGAATCTGTCCATTCAATCTCACGAGCCATGGTCTCTATCTCCTGTTTCCATTTTACGGGGCTGCTATATGGTCTCACTACGAATCAATATTCGATCTGTCCGCCATATAAGGTTCTCAACCTCTCTATAAATAAATTTCCAAATTAGGGTATTCTGGTATATATATGTATCCCACCCGGGATATATTTCCCAATCCGGGACTGTTTGGAGGTGTATTTTTCTTGGCAGAGGTTCGAGTACAAGAAGGCGAACCCCTTGAAAATGCTCTGCGCCGCTTTAAGCGCAAGGTGCAGACCGAAGACATTATCAAGGAAGTCAAGCGTCACTCCTTTTATCTGAAACCAGGTGAAAAGAAGCGCGTAAAAGAAGCGCTCGCACGCAAGCGCAATCGCAAGAAGGTCCGCAAGGAGCAGGATTAATCGCTCCCTAAACTAGGTCAGGCCGTCCCAACTCTCAAGCTGCGGACGGCCACCTGAAACCACAACCACCAGAAGATGGACTCCCGCCATTGGACTGGTACTCCGGCAGAGAGAACCTGCGCAGCGGCTCACCGTGACCGGAAAACATCAATTCGTTCAAAACTCGAAGCACGGGCCCCTATACATCCTGCAAGGAAAGATTATGAACAAGGTTGAGCGCCCGTTGGCCTCGCAATAACCCCTGCCTACGGGTATTCACCCTTTTTCCGCAAGACGGGAGAAGCGGCTATGGAATTCGTAGATAGACTTTTGACATGCGCAGATTGTGGTGGTGAATTCATCTTCACCGCCGGCGAACAACTCTTCTTCTTCGACAAACAATTCAAGAACGACCCCAAGCGCTGTAAACCCTGCAAATTCAAGCGGGCGGGTGTCGCGTCCTTGCGCCCAGGCGCAAGTCCTTCTTCGGCCGTACTGGCACGTACCGAAACACGCACTCAATGCTCAGAGTGTGGCGTGGAGACAACTGTTCCTTTCAAGCCGACACAAGGGCGGCCTGTGCTTTGTCGTCAATGTTTTCAGCGTAAGCAGCCTGCCTCGGCAATGACTGCGGATCTTATTGCTGCAGCCTCTGAGGCGCGACCCGCCAACGCGGACCCCGGGACTTCCGCTCCGTCTGCCTAACTGCAAACAGCCGTTCCTCCCATTACGATGGAATGAGAGGACATTTATGCAGACGGCTGATGTTGATCTGGTACGGGCGCGAACGCAGGTTGGCGACTTTGAGCTGACGGTTTGCACGGATGGAACGTACAAACTCGACGGCGGGGCTATGTTTGGCGTTGTGCCCAAGATGCTCTGGCAGAAACGGGTTGCTGCTGATGAGCGGAACTGCATTCAGCTTGGGCTGAACACTGTCGTCGTGCGGACTGGTAAACATACGGTCGTGATCGAGACAGGGATCGGCAACAAACAGCCGGCGAAGCTGCGCGAGATCTATGAAAACCAGGAGCTTCTACCTGCTTCACTCGCGGCGGCTGGAATCACGGTCGAAGAAGTGGACTTTGTCGTCAATACCCATCTTCACTTCGACCATTGCGGCTGGAACACGACTCTTCAGGCAGATGGCTCGGTGACGCCGACGTTTCCGAACGCGCGGTATTTTGCGCATCGTGGCGAGGTGGAACATGGACACCTTCAACTGGAGCGTGACCGTGTGAGCTATCTTTCGCCGAATTACGACCCGCTTATCGAGTCTGGACAGATGACGCTAATCGATGGCCACGACATGCTGATCTGTCCGGGGGTTCGCGTTGAACTTTTTCCGGGCCACACCGCGCAGATGATGGGTGTCCACATCGAGTCGGGGACAGGGCATGCGTGCTACATCTCAGACCTGATCCCAACCAGCGCCCACCTGGATATTACCTGGGTGATGGGCTACGACCTCGATCCGCTGGAGACTATCGTCCAGCGGAAGCGGTTCTATCAGCGGGCGATCCCGGAGAAGTGGCTGGTCCTGTTTACGCATGACCATCGGACGCCGATGGCGCGGATCGGGCTGAATGAGAAGGGCAAGCCGGTGGTCGTTGCGACAGAATAATGTCGGAGGAACGCGGAAAAGCCCTGCCAAAGCAGGGCTTTCTATTGCTGCCGAATTGCTATGCCGAGACGGCGATAGGATCGACCGATACGAAACGACCGATCTGGCCGCGGTCCTGAAAGCGGACCACGCCGTCGATCTTGGCAAAGAGGGTGTCGTCCTTACCGCGGCCTACGTTTGCGCCGGGCTTGAGCGGTGTTCCACGCTGGCGGACGAGGATGGAGCCGCCAGTGACGGTTTCGCCGCCGAAGCGCTTAACGCCGAGCCGTTGTGCGTTTGAGTCGCGGCCGTTTTTAGAAGAGCCTAAGCCTTTTTTATGTGCCATTGCATTGCCTCTTTCGCGCGGCCCTCAGGCATTCGCGCATGAAATCTGAACTGTGAGCAACTGGGTGAGCTGCTTATTTTGCTTCTTCTTTGAAGCTTTTACCGTTGAACTGAATCTCGTTGATTTTGACTTCCACGAAATTCTGGCGGTGGCCCTGCATCTTCTTGTACTGCTTCTTGCGCTTTAGCTTGAAGACGAGGATCTTGTCGCCACGGCCTTCGCCGAGGACGGAGGCGAGAACCTTCGCTCCAGACAGCTCGGACTCGAACTTCCCTGCTTCGCCGCTGATTGCGACGATGTCGGAAAATTCTACGGTGCCGTTTTCGTGGGCGGTGGTTTCAATCTTCAATTTGTCGCCTGGGGCAACCCGGTACTGCTTGCCGCCTGTGCGGATGACTGCGTACATAGCTAAAACCTCAAGCGTGCGTTGGAACGCTGGCGCTTCTTCACATAGATTGTGCTGCATGGGGCGAATACAGGAGCACTGCATCAAGCCAACTGGCTGAATCGTCGCAATATTGCAGACTCAAGCCGGTCGTCCCTGTAACCCAGAATCGAGACACACGAGTTACAGCGCCAAACTTAAGAAGTGTATCGCGTTCTTTGGGGAGGGTCAACGGGGATGACGTTCGCTTTCTGAAACCCCTTCGTTCCCACGGGCAGGCCCGTCACGTAAATCCTTACGATTCAATCAAGTTAGAGAAGGTTGCGCATGCAGATTGTTGCCAAGCGCTTTGCTAATGTTTTTGAATGTCTGTAGGTATGCGGGCGAGAAGCAAAGGCAATAGGTCTGGCGTTGTGTCTTTGGACTGCACTCCGGCCTTTGGCAGAGCAGGAAAAAACTCTACACTAACGGGCATTCTGCTCTAAACCGAGGCCATCGCTTGCTGTGCTTCCATTCTCGACTTGCGAAGCGAGGCGACGGGATCGGTGGTTGGGCTGTACTCCATCCCGATGAAGCGGTTATAGTGCAACCTTCCCAGGGCGCGGTAGATATTTGTGTAGTCGATCTCGCCCGTTCCCGGCTCATGCCGTCCAGGAACGTCGGCGATGTGGACCAGACCGACCCACTCGATGTTTTTTTCGAGTTTTTCGATCAGGTTTCCCCCGGCTCGTTGCTCATGGTAGAAGTCGTACAGCACCTTGACGTTGGGGCTGTTGACTGCGCGCACGATCTCGAATCCTTCCTGCACCGATGTAAGGAAAATCGTGGGATTTTCGATCAGATCGATTGGTTCGATCACAATATTGATCCCGTTCTCGGCGGCAACGTCGGAAGCCCGTTTGAGGTTGTCTACAGCGGCCGCCATCTGCGCCTCCGGAGCCACACCTTCGAGCCGTTTGCCGGATTTGATGTTGATCTGCGGACACCCCAGCCCGTTGGCAACATGGCAATGTTCCCGCACTTTTGTCACAAACTCCTCCGCCTGGTTGGGAATGGCAAAGCTGGCCTGAAGACCGCTCAACATGTCGATCATCACGCCCAACGAACGCATCTTCGCCATGAGGCGGCGTTGCTCCTCTGGCGTCCACTCCTGGAAATAGCCAGTCAGCTCTACCCCTTGATAACCCGCCTCGGCGACTACTTCGATGCAACGATCGAAGGAGGGGAGCTTCAGCATGCCAATCTCGCAGGAAAATCTGGGTGCCGACGCCGAGGGTGCCGCTATTTGGGCTTCCGCGCGAAGGAGAGTTCCCTGCAATGCGGTTGCGGCAATCAATTTGCCGAACTTACGACGGTTCATAACGCTCCTGAGACCTGATAGGCGGTTGGGAGGAGTTTACCGGACCGCCGCTTGGATAGCACAAAGCCCATGTTCCAAAAGCAGGACATGAGGCACTCGGTTTATGGGTTGTTTGGGCTAGTAGCTGCGCTGGTAGATCCGGGAGATGCGGTCATGCCAGCCTAAGCCGTCGTCGTCGAGCCATGCCCAGAGGAAGCCGATGCCCAGAGGGCAGGCAGAAAGGACTGCGGCGAAGATGCGGCGGCGCATGGCGGCACGGGTGGGGTTTTCGTCGTTGAGGGTGCAGAAGGCGATACGGGCGTAACGCATTCCCGGGGTGGCCTCGGAGAAGGTGAAAAAGACGGCCTGGTAGAGAAGCGCCAGAATTGCCAGGACGCCTGCGGTGCCGATGGCGGCGGTCTGAAGGGTGATGGTGCCGATGACTGGCGCTCCGGACAGCTTGTCGAGGGTTAGGGCGAAGACCGCGGCGAAGCTGAGGAAGGCAGCGAGGAGGATGCAGCCGTCGACGAGAGCCGCCATCAGGCGGAGACTGAGCGATGCGGTGTGAATGGGAACGACAGGGTTGAAAGGGAGATTGGCGCTCTCCGTCTCGGCATAGGTGGACGCAGGACGAGCGCTGAGCAGGATGGAGGACCACTCGGGGATGATGGATTCGGCGGACTCGGCTGCGGGTGCGGTGGAGAACTGGGTCGGCTCGACCTCGAAGATGCGCAGTTGCGTAGGGTCATGAGGATGTTCGGCTTCGTCGCGGAGGGGACCCTCGGCGATGCGGGGACGGGCGCGGCGAGGGGCGACAAGCTGGCGGGGAAACTCGATGAGGTTGGCGGGAATCTCTACCGGAGCTATCGGGTCTTCAAATGTGGGCGACTGGCGGAAGGCGATCTCATCTTCGAGAGCGAGGCGCTCGTCTTCTTCGATCTCCTCGAAGGGGCTTTGATGATGATGCTGGTAGCGGCCAATGAAGGGCTCAGGGATGGAGTGAGTGCTGTCTTCGTAGAGTCGGACGGTGAGGCCGGCACTGGAAACCTGCGTTGGAGGCTCGGGTGCAACATTGTTCTCGATAACGGCCATCGGCCCTAAGGCCGGAGTTGGGGCCGTGAGTTCCCATTGGTCGAGTTCGGCGAGCAGTTCATTTTGCGCATCGGCGATGGCCTGGGCGCTGCGGGCAGCGACTTCGGCGGCGGCGTGGGCCTCTTGAATTGCGCGTTCGGCCTCGGCGGCGAGGAAGGCACGGTAGCTTTGGGAGTGGGCGTAGCGCTCGGCTACAGCGGCGGCGATGCGGGCGGCGCGGGGTTTTGCCGCGGTGGGGTGGGCTGCGGGCGATGCGGGTGCGGCGGATTGCTGGGTGTGGCGGGCGCGGTGAGCAGCGAGACGTTCGGCCACCTGCTGCTTGAGGGCAAAAGGCGTACCGGTTGCCTCGAGTTCCGGGGCGGCTTCGTCCAGTGGCTGTATGTCAAGCTGTGCAGAGCTCATTGTGCTCAAACCTAAACCCGCTTCCGTGAAATCGTTTAGCCTCAGAGAGTGGTGCGTCCAACAAGTTTCGAAACCAGCGAACGAGAGATGAGGGCCAATAAGCGAAGCCGACTGCTCTGGCGTATTCTGCCGTCGCTTAAGCTTATTGATAATTTCCCCGACAAATCTGTCGGTTACCGCGCCCTGAAAACCATTTACCTCTTGATAACTATCACGATGATTGCGGCAAGTCATCCACAGCTTCGCGCGCAAGAGGTGACGAGTGAGGCAACCCCGGCGGTGGCCGTTCCGGATGCGCCCCCCGATGCCATTACAGCCGTGCGATATCCCGAGGCCGTGGTCGTTCCCGAGGTGGAGAAAACGGCGCCCGTGGTGATGGAGTCGGACACGCAATCGAAGACGGGCGACCGGTATGTGCTGGATGGCAATGTAGTGATTACCTATGGCGATCGAAGGGTCGAGGCCGACCATATCGAATACGACAGCGCGACGGGCGAGTTGGAGATCACCGGACATCTGAAGACCACGGGCGGCGCGAATCATGAGGTAATTTCGGCGAGCCATGGAACGATCAACCTGAACAAGCAGACGGGGCGGTTCTATGATGTGGCCGGGTCGGTGGGGTTGAAGAACTCGGGACACAAGATGGTGTATGCGAATGGGCATCCCTTCCTGTTTACGGGCCGTGTTGTGGTGAAAAAAGGGCCGCAGGAGTACGAGGTATATGGCGGAACGGTAACTTCGTGCCAACTGGAGCATCCGGACTGGCTGCTCTATGCAGGGAAGTTCGAGGTGAACGGAGAGATGGCCAGCGCGCATAACAGCGTCTTCCACCTGTTCAATCTTCCCCTGCTTTATATGCCGTATGTGACGCATCCGGTGAATACGGAGGGGCGGCAGAGCGGCTTCATGATTCCGGTGATCGGGGAATCTTCGACGAAGGGTTTGATCCTGGGGGAGCAGATTTACTTCGCGATCAACCGGAGCACGGACCTGACGGTGGGCGCGGAGTATTTTTCGAGCAGAGGCTGGTCGCAGTCAGCGATGTTTCACTATCGCGGCCGGGAGAATGACTTTGTCACGGCGCGTTACAGCGGGCTGATCGACCGCGGCTATGAGAGCGGCGGACAGATTGTAAATCAGGGTGGGCAGGATGCGACGTTCGCGGGGAGGCATGATTTTTCTGCGCAGACGCGAATGGTAGGGAATGTCGAGTATCTGAGCTCGTACCCTTACCGCGAGGCGTTTACGGAGAACTTCAACCAGGCGGTTTCGACCGATATTCTTTCATTTGCGTATGGCGTGCATGAGACGGATGGGTTTGCGTCGGACGTGCGCGCGGACCGATATCAGGGGCTAAAGCGGGTCGCGGTGCCGGCGACGCCGACTACACCGGCAGTCCCTGCACAGGAGGTCCGAATCTTTCATGCGCCTGCCGTGGAGATGGCTTCGACCGACCATGCGCTGGGCAGGAGCGGCGCGCTGTGGAACTTTGAGAGTTCGGCAGCCGGGCTGAAGCGGGTACAGCCGAACTTTGTGAGCGGCGGCGTCACGGAGCGGTTCGATTTGCATCCCGAAATCACTTATCCGTTACGGCTGGGGGAGTGGAAGCTGCTGCCTTCTCTGGCGGTCCGGGAGACGATTTACAGCCGCAGCTTGAAGCAACCGGCGGTTGGGCAGAGGCCGTCCGTGGAGCATCGGGGCGGGCTGAACCGGAGCGATGTGGAGGCCCAGGTAGACGTGAGAGCGCCGGTGATTGAGCGGACGTTCAACTCGAAGTTTGTAGAGAGAGTGTTTGGCCACGACGTGCGGCATACGATCGAGCCGGAGTTCAAGTATCGCTATGTCAGCGGGGTCGATAATTTTTTGAAGGTGTTGCGTTTCGATGATGTGGACATCGTCAGCAACACGAATGAGTTGCAATATGGCGTGACGCAGCGGTTATTTTTGCGCCCGACCAAAGGGAAGGCTACGCCGTGCAAGGAGAAGGAGAAAGATACCGAGACCGACGATCCCGACACGGTGTCGAACGAGTGCGGCGCGCGGGAGTGGATCAGTTGGCGGCTTACGCAGAAGTATTTTCTGGATAAGAACTTTGGCGGTGCCGTGGTAAATGGTCGACGAAATATCTTTGATACGACGTTAAATCTTTCAGGGATTGCGTTTTTGACCGAGGCGAGAGAGATCTCGCCGCTGGTTTCGCGACTGAGGGTAAGGACCTCGGCGAAGATGGACGTGGAGTGGGACTTCGACCTGGATACGGGAGCGAAGAAGTTCACGTCCAATAACGTGCTGGTTGATCTGCATGAGGGCAACGCATTTGCCGGATTGAGCTATGCGAGGCTGAATGCTCCGGGGCGGTCCTACACGCAGGGAACGTCTTCGCAAGTCTCGAACTTCAGTCAATTGCGGTTGCTGGCGGGCTATGGATCGCCGACCAAGGTGGGGTTGGGCGTTGCGGCAAATGTGGGGCTGGATCTGAACCTTGGGTCGGTGCAGTATGGGGCGCTGCAGACCTCGTACAACTGGGACTGCTGCGGTTTGAGCGTTGAGTATCGGAAGTATGAGCTGGGTTCGGTGCGAAACGAGAATGCGTACCGGTTCAACTTCACGCTGGCAAATATAGGGACTGCGGGAAATCTGCGACGGGCGGAACGGCTTTTTTGAGCCGGGCACGGCGCGGAATGCGATGCAGGCAAATAGCCTCTGCGTGAAAGAGTCTGAGATAATCAAGGGGTGCTGACTGCTGTTCGACCCTTCCGGATTCTTGTCTTTGCCCTTACCCTGGCGGCCCTTGGCTGCCACGCACAGGTTCCAGCCACGACAAGCGGAGTGAAGCTCTCTCCCGAGTTGACACGGCGAGTGCAGGTTTTGATCCGGTCGCGTTCGGGCGTTCCGCCGGAGTACGACATCGCGGTGGGGCCGCGGACGAAGAGCGAAGTTCCCGGGTACGATGCGATTGCGGTCACGTTTTCATCCGAGGGAAAGACGAGCAAGCCGGTAATGTTTCTCCTGTCGGACGACGGCAAGACACTGGCGCAGTTCAGCAAGTTCGATATCAGCAGCGACCCCAAAAAATTGGTAAGCGATGAGGGTCGCCCTGCACGAGGAGGCCCGGAGAGTGCTCCGGTGCTGGTTGTGGGATTCGACGATCTCGAGTGCCCGTATTGCGCGAAGATGCATGAGCAACTGTTCCCAGCCCTGACGGAGCACTATAAGAACCAGATCCGCATCGTTTATAAAGATTTTCCGCTAAGCCAGCATCCGTGGGCGATGCACGCGGCGATTGACGTGGATTGTCTGGCGGCGCAGAGTCCGAAGGGCTACTGGAATCTGGTGGATTACGTCCACGCGCATGCTGCGGAGATAGGCGGCACCGAGAGAAGCGTCGCCAAGGCGAATGAGATGCTCGATTCGCTAACCAAGGCTGAAGGAACGCGGCAGAAGGTGAATGCCGACACGCTGGACGCGTGCATCGCCAAGCAGGATGAGACTGCGGTCCAGGCCTCAATGAAGCTGGGCGAGGAGCTGGGAGTCGATTCAACACCAGCGCTCTTCGTCAATGGCGAGAGGGTCGTGGGTGCGGTTCCGATGAAGTATGTGTATAAGATCATTGACAATGCGCTGATAGCGGCAGGCCAGACTCCGCCACCACCTCCGCCGGATGAACCTGTCCAGGCAACCCCGACTTCGCCGGCGACCAAGCCCGGAAACTAGCTTCGATGCAGGAGAATTGATACGTGAAGAGATTGCTGACCGATACCCATGCTGTTTTGTCTGGACGCTTGCAGCGCCAGATTTCAATTCCTGTTGCACTGCTGATGGCTGCCGCACTGTTTCCGGTGGCGGGTTGCAAGACCGAGCATCAAGCCGATGTGGTGGCGACGGTGAATGGCCATGCCATCATGAAGGCCGAGATGGACAAGGCCTATGAACAGCAGTTGGGCCAACAGCAACAGCAGCCGCCATCGGAGGACCAGGCCAATTCTCTGCGGCTGAATGTGCTGCGCGCGCTGATCGACGAAGAGATCGTGCAGCAACGCGCCGCCAAGATGAACCTGACGGCGACCAATGAAGAGGTCGACGCGAAGCTGGCTGAGATGAAGGCCCGGTACACCGATGAACAGTTCAATCAGCAGTTGAAGGCCAGCAATACAACGCTGGATGAGGTGAAGCACGATCTTCGCCGATCGCTGACGCAGAATAAGCTGCTCAATAAAGAGATCAACTCCAAGATCACGGTGACCGACGCGGACGTCGCCAACTACTTCAACCAGCACAAGTCCGAGTACAACCTGATCCAGACGGAATACCATCTGGCACAGATCCTGGTGACGAGCGTGCCGTCGGCACAGCCGGTGAATCTGCAGAACAGCAAGGCGACCTCGGACATAGAAGCCAAGAAGAAGATTCAGGCGCTGAAGAACAGGCTGGATAGCGGCGAAGACTTCGGAACGCTGGCGATGAACTTCTCCGAACAGCCGGAGACGGCTCCAAATGGCGGCGATATGGGTTTTGTTACGGCGGACCAGATGAAGGCGGACCCCGCGGTCTTTAACGCTGTGATGAAGCTGAAGCCGGGCCACGTTACCGACATTCTTCCGCTGCTGGATGCGCAGAGCAAAAAGCCGGCGGGGTATGCCGTCTACAAGCTGATCGCCATTGAGCCTGCGGGCCAGCGGGAATTGAAAGACCCCAGCGTGCAGCAGCAGATCCGCCAGCAGCTCCATGAAGGACGGTCGCAGTTGCTGAAGAACGCTTATTTCGAGATGTTGCGCGATCAGGCCAAGGTCGAGAACTTCTTTGCCGAACAGATCTTCAAAAACGACGCACACTAAACTCAAACTATGACACATGCTCCCGTACGTTTTGCGATTCTTGGCTTTGGGCACCATGCGGTGCGGCGCCTGTTGCCTGCTTTTTTACGGTCTCAAGAGACGACCCTGATGGGAATGTGGCGACGCGATCAGGAGGCGGCGGCGAAGGAGTGTGCCACGCACAACATCGCTCGTTGCTTCGCAACACGAGAGGAGTTGTGCGCTTCGCCCGAGGTTGACGTGGTTTTTATTACATCGCCGGATGCGATGCACAAGGACGATGTTTTGCTGGCTCTGCGGCATGGCAAGGCAGTCTTGTGCGAAAAGCCGCTCTCGATGAATACTGCCGAGGCGCAGGAGATGGCTGAAGCAGCCAAGGCTGCGGGCCTGCTCTTTGGCGTGGGGCAGAACTTTCGCTTCAACCACAGTCTGGCTTGGATGCGTGATCAGATTGAGGCGGGCCGCATTGGACAGCCGCAGATGGCGCATGCGGAGTATGCGTACCCAGCAGGGAATGCCCCGCGGAAGTGGATCACCGATCCGACGCTGGCTTGCGGTGGGCCCATTGCGGATGTGGGTGTGCACTGCATCGATGCGCTTCGCTATGTGCTGGGTGAAGACGTGGTGAGTGTGAGCACGCTGGCGCGGCGGGATGAGTCGTCGGGCAAGGTGGAGGCGGTTGCATCGCTGCAACTGGAGATGACCGGCGGCGTGTATGCCCATGTGTCGGTGAGTGCACGTGCGCCATACCGCACTCTGGTCGAGATTACCGGCAGCGATGGCGTGCTGGTTGCCGAAAACGGGTTGACGGTGGATCGTCCTGTGCAGTTGGAGCTGCGAAGGGCTGGGGAGCTGGTCGAGACCGTTACTCTCGAAAATGGCGATGGGTACACGCGGATGCTGGACAGCTTTGCGCAGGCTTTTCGGGGAACGGGTACGTTTGCCGCATCGGGTGAGGATGGCGTGCGTAATATGCGCGCATTGGATGCGGCTTATAAGAGCTGGCACACTGGGTTGCGCCAGACGATTTAGAGCGCACGTGGATGAAGAATCTACTCCCCATCCTTCGCGGTAATGCCGCGAAGGATGGGGGACTCGGTTTCGATGTGAATCTACAAGGAAGATGAACTAGCGAATGGCCGTTGCCAGTGCGCTGGCTTCGCCACTGCGATGAGTGTCTAGATCGCGCCTCGGCACGTCTGCGGGCGGCAGATATTTCTTATAGACGCTGATGTGGAAGCAGGACTGCTGAAACTCTTCTTCGACATCGATCTTGCCTTCCTGAATCAGCGGCAAAAGGTAGCCGCGCATCCAAGCTACTTCAGTACGTGACAGGCCGTGCTTTGCTATATCGACGGCCTGTCCGGTGAGATGGGGCGAGGCGGTATCGCCTCCAGCCGGAGCGGCGTTGCCATTGATATGTATCAGATGCTGCTGAAACTCGACGGTACGGACAGCAGAGTTCACCTGTAGCGGGGAGTGAAAGTGAGCGTAGTGAGCCCGCGCCATGCTGCTGAGGAACTCCGAGGTCCACGGGCGGGTGTAACGACGATCGGCGGGCAGACGGTCATCCACCTGCAATGCGTAACTTGTCGGTATTGGAACCAACATCCGCTTGTTTCTCATATCGAGGAGGTCCGCGTCGTTCTGAATGCGGTCGAGTCCCTCGCGGTCGGCGACTTCGTTCTGATGCAGGAGGATCTCGTGGGAGCCCTTCAGAGGTCGGGGGATGATGAGGCGCCCGCGTTTGTTGTAGAGCGCAGGGAGAACGGACGGAGCAGCGGCCTCGTCTGCAATGCTCTTCAACTGGGGTTTCTCCGGCGCCGGGCGGATGACGCTGACGACGGAAACGGACTTAGCGACAGAGCGGCTTCTGCGGGACGAGCGGCGGGAGTGGGAGACCACTGCGGCGCTTTCGGTGTGATGAGCTACAGGAGTCTCCTCGGGCTGCGATTTCACAGAGGCAGCTTTCAGGAAGTCGTCTGCCGTAGCCTTTCTGGGTGACTGATCGGACACTTCGAGTACGCGGGGCGAGGCGGCGCGACGGTGGGTGCTGGCTCTCTTTGTCAGATGTTTTCGTGTGGTGCTGGAGTGGACGCGAGAGACCCTGGCTGTGGAGGCGTGGCGATGTTCTGCCTTCGCCTTGGTGCGGGTCTGCTTGCGGACGCTGGTCGTCTTGCGCGCACGGTGGTGCGGGGGTTTCGCGAGCAGCGTGGCAGGGATGAGAAACAAGACTGCAAGCGCCAGCAGGGCCGTAAGTGGAGCGTTCAACCGCATCATGTTTTGAGAGGCGCGGAACGCCAGAGCAATTCCTACCTTAGAGACTATCTATAGCTAGTGTAAGTAATCAGATGGGTTCCGTATACTAGTCGGTAAACAGGGGGATGGATGCGGAAGTTGCTGGTGGGCTGGATTGTAGTGGGGATGGCTTTGCTGGGCTGGGGATTGCGGACAGGGACGGTACAGGCAGCACCGGACACGGCGGCGACTCCCCAGTTTTATACGACGAGCGTGCAGCCGATTTTCAAGGAACATTGCTACCGGTGTCATGGAGGAATGAACCATCGCGGTGGGTTAAATCTGGCTACGCGGGCAGGAATTCTGAAGGGCGGCCATACAGGCCCGGTTGTGGTTCCTGGTGATCCGGCGAAGAGCCTGCTGGTAAGACTGATCCGGCATGAGGGGCCGACGAATGATCCCATGCCGATGCCGCCGAAGTTGCCCAGGATTTCGAATGCGGATGTAGCGACAGTGGAGCAGTGGGTAAAAGCCGGAGCGATCATGCCGGAAGATGCGGCTCAACGGTAAATCAGTTTTCAGAGATTGACTCTTCTCCTCAGACGACAAATGCAGGGCTCTCCACTGCGGCGGGAACATCCACACCTTGGCCGAGATGACGTGTCGTTTGCAGTCGCGGAAGCGTCAAGCAATATTCCGGGGATTAGAGGGAGCGAGATTTCTGGGTAGAGCTTTGAGTTGACTCTGATACTCTGCCAACGATTTTTCGCGGCGGTGGGTGAAGGATTGCGTAAGCGACGATGAGGAACTCAGCTCGCGGCGCGCGATGCGCGAGAGGGTGTGCCAGTCGTGCCAATCGCCGCCGGATTTCTGAAGTGACTCGAAGGTGAGGGCGAGGTGGCGGGTAGAGGCAGAACCGGCTGACTCGATGATGTAGCGGGCGAGTTTAGCGGCTTTGCGAATGTCATGGAGTTGGCGATGGTTCCGGTGTATCGGAGCCGAAGTTTGGTGAGCGTACCAGTCCAGGGTGAGTTGGATCAAGTGCTCGGCAGGGATGGCAAGGGATTGGGCGGAGGTCAGCATTTCGAGCAGCGCTTTGAGATGGCGGTCGAGTTTGGACTGATGCTTGTGAACTATATCGAGAAGCCTTTCCACCGCTTGGCCGCGCTGCTGCTTGAAAAGGCTGCGGAGCTTGTGGGCTTCGTCTGATTTGGATCGGATGAGACCGCGCTGGACATCGAGGTCGCGGACACGCCCGGCGGCACGGCGAAGTTTACGAAGAAGTTTGCGAGCCTTCTTTGCTGGCTTGCGGTGCTCGGGAAGATCGGGCAGAAGCGCTAGAAGTTCGAGCTGGGCTTCGATGCGGCGGGTCGTGGTGCGAAGGTCATGGACGGGTTTGGATTTGGCATTGGTGCGGACCAGAGTGATCGCGGCTTCAAGAGTTGCGACCAGATCGCGCAAGGTGCGCACGGGATGGGCGGCGCGAACTGCCATGTGGGTAGTATGCCTGTAAATGAACTGGGTGCGCTCTTGGATTACTAATTTGGCCATAGGGTTGGATGGCCTGAGTTACGTTGCAGGTGAGATAGACTTATGCCACTTCTATGAAAAGGAACCGATAAACCGTGGTCCAGATGGTGGAGCAAGAGCCGAAAAGCTCTTTAAAGAAGAAGGTCCTCGGGTTTTTCAAGATTCTTGGCCCCGGCATTATCACGGGCGCAGCCGACGACGATCCATCCGGCATTGCCACTTATTCGCAGACGGGAGCACAGTTCGGGTTTGGCCAGCTATGGACAGCGCTTTACCAGATACCGCTTTTGCTCGCCGTTCAGGAGGCGTGCGGGCGCATCGGCGCAGTAAAGGGCAAGGGGCTTGCCGGCGTTATCAAGGACCATTATTCGCGCAAGATATTGATCGGCGTGGTGGTGCTTGTGGCTGTGGCCAATACCATCAACATCGGCGCCGATATTGGCGCGGTAGCGGCAGCGGCCCAACTGGTTGTGAACCTCCCGTTCTGGTTGTTCGCAGTTTCAGCGACGCTGGTCCTCGTGGTATCGGAAGTCTTGGTTACTTACAAGACTTATGCGAATTGGTTGAAGTGGCTCGCACTTGCGCTGTTCTCGTATCCGGCGACGGCGCTTATTGTGAAACAGCCATGGAAGCAGATTTTGTACGCGACCGTGGTGCCGCATATCGAACTCTCATTTGCCTTCTTCTTCATTATTACCGGGGTCTTTGGAACATCGATTTCGCCCTACATGTTCTTCTGGCAGGCTTCAGAAGAGGTGGAAGAACAGCGTGCGGTGGGGATGCATACAGACAAAGATGGCAAACCTCGGCTTCCGCGAAGATTCATCCGCGACATGAGGATCGATACGCTAGTGGGCATGGCATCGGCGGAGCTTGCTCAGTGGTTCATTATCATCACGACGGCGACAGTGCTGTTCAAACACGGAACGACGACGATCAACACCGCTGCCGACGCCGCCAAGGCATTAGAACCGCTGGTGCAGTCCTTTCCCAACTCGGGGCAGGTGGCAAAAGACCTGTTCGCCGTTGGTGTGATTGGCCTGGGACTGCTGGCGATCCCGGTGCTGGCAGGCTCGGCTGCTTATGCGCTGGCGGAGGCATTCGGCTGGAAGGAAGGGCTTTCGAGGAAGTTCAAGAAGGCGCGGGGGTTCTACGGAATCATCATTCTGTCGATGCTGATCGGGTTACTGCTTAATTTTGTGGGCATCGATCCGATGAAGGCGCTGGTCTTCACGGCTGTCTTTAATGGGATTGCCGCAGTGCCTCTGCTTTTTCTGATCGCGAAGATCAATGGCAATCCGGAGATATTGGGAGACCACCGGGGCGGAGCGCTGTCGCGGACCTTTGTCTGGGTAACCTTCGGGGTGATGGGCCTATCCGCAGTTGCGCTGTTGTATACGCTGGTGTTTCAACATGCCGCTCGATGAGGCAGCGGCCTTCAAGGAAGACTCGATTAATGGTTCAAGCCTGCTCAGCGGCGAAAGCCGCGTTGATTCAGCTCGATTTACGGAGGGGCTGAAGTCCAGCCGCTTCAAACGAAGGCTTAATCAGAGGTGCCTAAAGGACGCGGCTATGTTTATAGCCCCCGGCAGTGAGGGCGGCCAGCAACTCCGAGACCTGTTCGCGGCCACGCGTCTCCATGGTGATGTCGATCACGGTATCTCCAAGGTTGACTCCGTAATAGGCTCGGTTGTGCAGCGTATCCACAATGTTGGCGCGGTGATCGGCAATCAGGCGGGTTAGCTCGGCCAATGCTCCCGGCTTGTCCAGCAGATGAATCCGCAGCCGGATCAGGCGGCCATCCTGCACCAGACCGCGCTCGATGATCCGCGAGAGCAGGGTTACATCGATGTTGCCGCCGCAGACCATTACTGCCGTGTGCTCAGACTTGAGTGTCGTCTTCTTCTGAATCAAGGCAGCCAGCGCCGTTGCTCCCGCGCCTTCGGCCAAGGTCTTTTCCCGCTCAAGCAGCACCAGGATTGCGGAGGCGATCTCGTCCTCGTCGACGGTGACGATCTCGTCGACATAACGCTCTACAACAGGAAAGGTAATCTCTCCGGCGCGACGAACGGCGATGCCGTCGGCGATCGTGGTTGCCGAATCGAGCGTCACCGGGTGATGCTGCCGGACGGCTTCGGCCATGGAAGGCAGACGCGAGGTCTGCACACCGATGATGCGGATGTCAGGCCGCGACTCTTTGATGGCGCAGGCGATGCCGCCGATCAGACCGCCGCCGCCGATGGGGACCACCACGGCTTGCAGTTCAGGCACCTGCTCCAACAGTTCCAATCCGATGGTTCCCTGCCCGGCCATAACGATGGGATCGTCGAAGGGATGGATGAAGGTCATTCCCTCCACGGCACAGATGCGCGTCGCTTCTTCGCAGGCCTCGTCGTAGTTGGCTCCATGCAGCACGACCTGGGCGCCGAAGTTGCGCGTCGCCGTCACCTTGACCAGCGGCGTGGCCAGAGGCATCACGATGATGCTGCAGATTCCCCGCTTGGTGGCGTGGTAGGCTACGCCCTGCGCGTGATTACCCGCGCTGGCGGCGATGACGCCGCGAGATCTCTGCTCGGTCGTCAGCGTGGCAATACGGTTGAGCGCGCCACGCTCTTTGAAGGAGCCCGTCATCTGCAGGTTTTCGAGCTTGAGATAGATCTGCTGGCCTGTCAGCGCAGAAAGCATCTGCGAATGGGGACAGGGCGAATAGTAGATCGATCCACGCAGGCGCTCGCGCGCCGCTTGCACGTCGGCTAGGCGGATGCTCAGATTGTTGATGGCTTTGTTCACTCTGTACCGATGTTACCCGAAGGGCAATGGCCAAGCACAGCTTTGCCGGCCTTACCGTCGCTGGCGGAACCGGTTTGCCAACGCAAACTCGTCGCGAAGTTCGGGTGTGCGCAGGTTCTCGCGGACATGCGCCAGCCGCTGCTCGAGGGCGAATAAGGTATCGGCGATGGGGCCGGTATTAGTCATGGCCACGTCGCGCCACATACTGTAGGGACTGGCCCCGAGCCGCGTCGTCTCGCGGAGAGCACGGGCGCCGATGGCCCCAATCTCGGGAGCATCGCCAAACTTGTCTTCGAGCAACGCAGCCAATGCGGTCGATAACATCTGGGGCAGGTGACTGACCCAGGCGCATAACTCGTCATGCCGCGCCGCATCCATATCGAGCGTGCGCGCGCCGAAGAAACCGACCCAGTCGCGCCACTCTTTTTCCATCGGCGATGACTCAGACGTGGACGGGGTAAAAAGCCACATCGCGCCGTTGAAGAGCCGGGCCTCGGCCAGCATGGCGCCACCGGATTCCTTGCCTGCCATCGGATGCCCGGGCAGAAATGCCGCCGTATCGGCCGCCGAGAACAGCGACCTTCCGAGTTCGGTAATCTCCAGCTTTGTGCTGCCTACGTCCGTGATTAACTGTCCGCTACCGACCACGGGCGCAAGACGCTGCATCCAGTCTTTGATCGCCAATACAGGCACAGCGAGCACGATCACATCTGCCTTGCTCGCCGCCGCCAGCGCCTCTTCGGCGCTGGCGGCGGCAGCGTCGATGGCACCCATCTGCGCCGCCGCCGTCCGCTCCAGCGAACTTACGTCCCAGCCATCGATACGACCGGCAAACCCTGCCGATCGCAGGGCCAACCCGGTCGAAGCACCGATCAGCCCCGTTCCGATGATGAGAACGCGTTCCATTGTTCCAGCAGGCATGGCTAGGCGATCTTCCGCCCGACAATCGGCGCGAGCTGGCGCAACTGTGCCACGAGCTTCTCCAACTGCTCAGGATAGAGGCTTTGTGCACCGTCGCTCATTGCCTTGTCCGGATTCGGATGCATCTCCATCAGCAGACCGTCGGCTCCGGCAGCAACACTGGCCAACGCCATCGGCGGCACCAGGTCGCGGATGCCGACGCCGTGCGAGGGATCGCCGAAGACCGGCAGGTGGGTCAGCTTCTTGAGTACCGGGATTGCCGAGATGTCCATCGTGTTGCGGGTGTAGGTCTCGTAGGTGCGAATGCCGCGCTCGCACAAGATGAGATCGTAGTTGCCGCCGGAGAGGATGTACTCCGCGCTGAGCAGGACCTCTTCAATGGTTGCTGCGATGCCGCGCTTCAGCAGGCAGGGCTTGCGGATGTGGCCAAGCTCGCGGAGCAGGTTGAAGTTCTGCATGTTGCGCGCGCCGATCTGGAAGCAATCGACGTAGGGCAGCATGACTTCGATCTGCGAGATCTCCATAACCTCGGTGATGACCAGAAGACCAGTCTCATCGGCGACCTCGCGGAGCAGCTTCAGGCCTTCGACGCCCATACCCTGGAAGCTATACGGCGAGCTGCGGGGCTTGTATGCTCCACCGCGCAGAAACTTTGCGCCCGCTGCCGCTACCTGCTTCGCGCTAAGCAGAATCTGCTCCCGCGACTCGACCGAACAGGGGCCCGCCATTATGACGACTTCGTTGCCGCCGATGACCACGCCGTTGGGGAACTTGACCTGCGTGCCCTCGGGACGGAAGCTGCGGCCTGCCAGCTTGTAGGGCGACGAGATACGGTATGCATCGTGCACACCGGGCAGCACCTTGAACTCTGCGACCTCAAAGTGCTCCGGCGTTCCTACGCCGGCCAGAATTGTCTGTACCGCGCCTGTCGTGCGGTGAACATTGAATCCGAGCTCAACCATCCGCTCGATCACGCGCTGTATGTGTTCTTCGGTTGCATGGTCCTGCATCGCTACGATCATTGTTTTTGTTTCGCTCTCTTTTATCTGACTGAATTGATTTTTATGTAACTAAATTCGATCTAAATCGGGCTGTCTACGAATCCCGCCGCTGCAAGGTCCGCATCACGTCGATAATGCGCTCATACACATGCTGAATCTCGGTATCTGCCAATGGCCCCGGGTTCGCGGCGCGGACATGGTTGAACACGTCCTGCTCGCGATGCGGCTCATAGACCGGAAGGTCGGATATGCGCTTGAGTTCGCCGATTGCCTTTGCGGCCTCAGCGCGTTGACTGATGAGGCGAACGATCTGCTCATCCAGTTCGTCGATCTTTTGCCGCCAATCGGAGATATCCATGCATCAGCCTCACGTTGCAGCGGTACACACCCAGGTTTTGCCTTCCCTGACGTCGCTCGCTGCGGAAAATTGTTGTACACACAATGATAAACGTGTGCGCCGGCGCATGCCTTATCTGTATCGGCAGCTCTCATCCCCGTAACCCCGCGATAAACCGCCCTACGGCCGCAGGAGCCTCAGCCGGATCGCTCTTCTCGATCAACGCAACCAATGCGCTGCCGATAATCGCGGCGTCCGCAAACTCACCCACTGCCTTCACGTGCTCTGCGTTCGAGATGCCGAAACCCACGGCAATCGGCAGTTTCGTAAACTTTCGCAGGCGAGACACCAGCTCTGCGGCATCACCCGCGACGTTTTGTTGCGTGCCCGTAATTCCTACCCGCGAGATCGCATAAACAAATCCCTGCGAAGCAGCCGCAATCGCCTTCAGCCGCGCATCCGGACTGGTGGGTGCGGCAAGAAATATCGGAGCCAGCTTGTGAACATGCATTGCCTCCAGATACTCCCCGCCTTCCTCGACAATCATGTCAGTCAGCAGAACGCCATCTGCGCCTGCCTCGGCGGCTTTCGCGCAGAACGTCTTCATGCCCATTCGCACCACGGGGTTCAGATAAGAGAACAACACCAGCCCACAAGCCGGACGCGCTGCACGTAACTCCTTCGCGATGCCAAGCACATCGGTCAGCGTCGTTCCCTGAGCTACCGACCGCTCGCTGGCGCGCTGAATCACCGGGCCATCGGCCAGCGGATCGCTGAACGGCACGCCTAACTCGATCACGTCCGCGCCGTTATCAATCGCTGCCAGCGCAATGTCCCGCGTTGTCGCCAGGTCAGGATCGCCCGCCGTCAGATAAGCAACGATCCCCGGTTTCTTTCTAAACTCGATCGGCATTCGCCCCTGCTCCCTTCAAATCCAGTTCACGTGCCAGAATTCCCATGTCTTTGTCGCCTCTGCCGGAGAGGTTCACCATCAGCACATCCGTCTTCGCCATCGTGGGAGCCAGGCGGATCGCCTCGGCCACAGCATGAGCGCTCTCGAGCGCCGGAAGAATTCCCTCGGTCCGCGCCAGCGTCACCGTGGCCTTCAGTGCGGCATCGTCCGAGCAGGAGACATAGCTCGCTCGCCCGGAGTCGTGCAGCATGGCGTGTTCCGGGCCAACGCTGGCATAGTCCAGACCGGCGCTTACACTGTGCGTCAGTGAGATCTGCCCGGCATCATCCTGCAAAACGTAGCTATACGTTCCCTGCAAAACGCCGGGGACACCGCCGCCGATCTTTTGGAACCGGGCAGCATGTTGCCCCAGCGCCGTGCCGCGTCCACCCGCCTCGACGCCGATCAACTGGACATTCGCGTCCGGCAGAAACTCATAGAAAGCGCCAATCGCATTCGACCCACCGCCGACGCAGGCGACAATCGCCGTGGGCAGCTTGCCCTCCTGCTCCAGCATCTGCGCCTTGGCCTCGAGGCTGATGACGCGATGGAAATCACGCACCATGGTGGGGTAAGGATGCGCTCCGAGTGCGCTGCCCAGAATGTAATAGGTCGTGCGAACATTGGTCACCCAGTCGCGCATCGCCTCTGAGATGGCGTCCTTCAGCGTCGCCGAACCAGCCGAAACCCCGCGAACTTCAGCGCCCAGCAGCCGCATCCGGTAGACATTCAGTTCCTGCCGGCGCATGTCCTCTTCGCCCATGTAGATCACACATTCCAGGCCAAACAGAGCGCAAACCGTAGCCGTGGCTACCCCATGTTGCCCTGCCCCGGTCTCGGCGATAATGCGCTGCTTCCCCATCCGGCGAGCCAGCAGACCCTGTCCCAGCGCGTTATTGATCTTGTGAGCTCCGGTATGCAGCAGGTCTTCGCGCTTGAGATAGATCTTCGCCCCGCCAAGCTGCTCGGACAGTCGCTTCGCAAAATAAAGAGGAGTAGGACGGCCGCAGTAGTGATGCAGCAGGTCGCTCAGCTCAGCTTGAAAAGCCGGGTCGTCTTTTGCCTGCGCATAGGCGACTTCCAACTCTTCGAGCGCCGCCATCAGCGTCTCCGGAACATAGCGCCCACCATAGATTCCAAACCGTCCCGCGACAGCCGCACTTGGCGAATTTACAACATCACTGGTACTCATCGTCTCTCCTGATCCCTAAACCTTAGCTCTGCACGAAAAAAGCCGCGACTCATGTGGTCGCGGCTCGTGTGGATATCGAATCAACTGAAACTCAGCAATCTCTCAGATGAAGCTACTCCGCCGATGCCGCTACCGTGTGCCAGTAGCGGAAGGTAAACCAAAATCGGCTGGAGAGAGAAGTCATCTTGCTTTCCAAGATACATGGAGTCGGTCCCGTCGGCAAGCTCACCGAAGATTTCGCCTCGATTTCGACCGAGCGATTCGATGGATTTCCATGCTCACCGCAACACTTTGCGCGCCGTAAAGCCAGAACCGGCATAGGTCAGCTAAAGTGGATGGATCAAATTCACTGCCAGGAAAAGGTTTTTACCTATGAGCAGATTTACCCGTCGCAGTTTTCTCGGAACAACCTCCGCGGTCCTCGGAGATCTGTCTCTCTCGAAACGGCTGGGGTTCGCCGAATCCTTGAAATCAGCCTCTTCCGAGCCCAGCGACCTGACGCTGTGGTATGAAAAACCCGCTGCCCAATGGGTCGACGCGTTGCCCATCGGCAACGGACGCCTCGGCGCCATGGTCTACGGCGGCGGCGAAGACGGCGACTTCAGCAAGGAGCTCCTCCAGTTCAACGAGGACACCTTATGGTCCGGCCAGCCACGCGACGGCAATAACCTCGACGCGAAAAACCATCTCGCCGCCGTACGCCGCGCGGTGCTCGAACAGAAGGATTATCACCTCGCCGACAAGATCTGCCAGAAGATGCAGGGGCTATTCGCCGAAGCCTATCAACCGCTGGGCAACCTCAGAGTCGATCTCGCTCATAGCGGCTCTGCAACAAACTATCGCCGCCAGCTCGATCTCGATACGGCCTGCGCAACCACCTCCTACGAAGTTAGCGGCGTCCGCTTTCAGCGCGAAGCGTTTGTCTCCGCGCCCGACCAGGTGCTCATTCTGCGCGTCACCGCGAGCAAGGCCCATCAGCTCAACGGCACCATCTCGCTCGATGGCCCGCTCCAGAAAGCAGTCACCGCTCTCCCCGGCAATCGTGTCTTGCTTACCGGCAAAGCGGCAGCTCACATCGCCGGAGCTGGCCATCCTCACAGCGAAAAACCTGTCACGCTTTCGGATGACCCCGGCGCAGGTATGTACTTCGCCTCGGCCTTGCAGCTTCAAGTGCAGGGCGGCACAGCCAAGGCAGATGCGGACCGTATCACCATCACGAACGCAACCTCGTTCACGATTCTGCTGACTGCGGCGACCGGTTATCGTGGCTTTCAATTCAAGCCGGACACGCCACAGGAAGAGGTCACAGCCAACGCAAAGCGTCAACTCGACGCGGCTGCCAACAAGTCATTCGCGGCTATACGGGCGCACCACGTCGAGGATCATCGCCGATTGTTTCGTCGCGTCTCGCTCGAGATCGGATCACCGCGCAAGTCGCAACCGACAGACCAGCGACTCAACAACTTCGCCGCTTCGCCTGATCCATCGCTGCTCGCGCTCTACTTCCAATATGGCCGTTATCTTCTCATCAGCAGCTCGCGGCCAGGTACGCAACCAGCCAACCTGCAAGGCATCTGGAACTCGGAGATCACGCCGCCCTGGAGTTCGAACTGGACCTCCAACATCAATATCCAGATGAACTACTGGCCCGCCGAGACCTGCAATCTCAGCGAGTGCGCCGGTCCGCTCTTCGACCTGATCGACGGCCTCAGCAAGACTGGAGCAAGGACAGCCAAAGAAACCTACGGCCTCACCGGATGGGTCTCCCACCACAACATCGATCTCTGGCGAGCGTCCAATCCTGTCGGCGAAGGCGTCGGCGCGGCCACCTGGGCAAACTGGGGCATGAGCGGCCCCTGGCTCTGCGAACATCTCTACGAACACTATCTCTTCACGCGCAACCGCGAATTCCTTCGCAACCGCGCCTATCCTCTGATGAAAGGCTCTGCGGAGTTCTGCCTCGCCTGGCTGATCGAGGACGGCAAAGGCCACCTCACCACCTGTCCTTCGGAGTCGACCGAGAACAACTTCATGGCGCCCGACGGCAAACCAGCGATGACCAGCGCCGGCTGCACCATGGACATGGCGCTCATCCGCGAACTCTTCGCCAATTGCATCGCGGCATCGAAAGAGCTCGGCATCGATGTCAGCTTCGCCGCAAAGCTCGACGCGGCCAGCAAGCGCCTTATTCCTTATCAGATCGGCAAGTACGGCCAGTTGCAGGAGTGGTCGGTCGACTTCGATGAAGCCACCCCCGGCCAGCGTCACATGTCGCAGTTGTATCCGCTCTACCCGGGCAACCAGATCACCCCTCGGAGCACGCCGGAGCTCGCCCGCGCAGCACGCGTCTCGCTCGAGCGCCGACTAGCCAACGGCGGCGCCTATACCGGATGGAGCCGGGCCTGGGCTATCGCCTTCTGGACCCGTCTCGGCGATGGCGACAAAGCATGGGAGTCGCTCTCCATGCTCATGCAGCACAGTACCAACCTCAACCTCTTCGACACCCACCCCTCCAAACCCGCCCCCATCTTCCAGATCGACGGCAACTTCGGCACGACGGCCGCCATCGCAGAACTGCTGCTGCAAAGCCACGACAGCAGCGTTGACCTGCTGCCTGCGCTGCCCTCACCGTGGCCCGAGGGCTCCGTAAAAGGTCTGCGCGCCCGAGGTGGGCTGGAGATCGATCTTGCCTGGGCTGGAGGAAAGGCGCAGGAGTGCACGATTCGCCCCGACTTTGCCGGAGAGCACCGCCTGCGCGCACCCAAGGGACAAACCATTGCGTCAATCAAGAGCGGCGCGAAGACTATACCCCTTACCCAGCAGACCGACGGGAGCCAACAGGTCCGACTTGAAGCAGGCCGCAGCTACCGCTTGAGGTTCACACCGCATTTGGCATGAATCTAATTTCAAACAAGCCAATCCGTCTCACGATGGCCTATCTTTCTACCGCTTGTCCGGTCTCCGCTCGCGTCTGTTGCATCCTAGTTCTCAGAAACGGAGAAACCATGACACTAAAAGATCCAATCAGTTCCAGCTTTAAGAAGAGGATCGGTTTCCTTACGCTTATCGGTGTTTTATCTTTGTCCGTCTCAGGTCTTTCGCAGGAGACTCAGGCCCGACGTCATGAGCGTGCCAAACGGGCCCAGACCGCCCATGATCATCGACACCACACCGGCGCGAAGATCGTCGTCGGTTCAGCGGCTGGCGGCGCCGTAGCCGGAGCGCTGCTCGGCGGAGGAAAAGGCGCACTCATTGGCGGCGCAGTTGGCGCAGGCGGAGGCGCAGTAGCTAATAAAGTTCGCGAAAAGAAAGGAATTGAAAAGCGTGAACGCCAGGAGCGTTAGTCGCAGTTCGCATCAAGATCAAATCTTCTGCACCCGATGAACGTCCCGTACTCCCGGAACCTTGCGCAGATTTTGCACCAGCTTATTCAGGTGCCGTACATCCACTGTCTCCACAACGAAGTCCACCACCATCGTGCCTTCGGGAGTAGGTTTTGTATCCACGCTGCGGATGTTGGTTCCGTCGTCGGCAATGATCGCTGTGAATTCTTTCAACAGACCGGGACGATCGTCACAAAGCACCGTCAGCTTTACAGGATATGTCTGTGCTTTGGTTGTTCCTGCCTCTATCGGCGAAGGCGCCCACTCCACCTGAATTCGCCGGTCCGATTCATACAGCAAATTCTGCACGTTCGGACAACTGCGGGCATGGACCGCCACGCCTTTGCCCCGCGTGACATAGCCGATGATCTCTTCACCACGAATCGGGTTACAACAACGAGCGCGGTAGACCAGCAGATCGTCCTGCCCTTCCACCTGCAGCGAGTCCGAACCTTTGCCGAAGAATACCTTCTTCACGGCGTCGGACATCTGTCCAATCGCATGCCCGACGGCACCCTCAGGCTGTGCCGGCTCCGCGGCCATGGTCGATCCCGGTTCCAGTTTGTTCAGCACCTGCCGCGCAGAAAACTTGCCAAAGCCCACACCCGCCAGCAGTTCGGCCTGAGTCCCCAGCCCATATTCGGCGGCCACCTTGTCGTAATCCGCCTCGTGGAACTTACCCAGCGAGAGCTTGTACTTCCTCCCCTCGCGGTCCAGCAGCTTTCTGCCGATCTCGATCGCCCGCACCCTCTGCTGCTCATTCAGCCAGTGCTTGATCTTGTTGCGTGCCCGCGAACTCTTGGTAAAGCTCAGCCAGTCGCGGCTTGGAGCGTGTCCTGTCTGCGTCGAAATCTCAACGATGTCGCCGTTGCGCAGCCGCGTCCGCAGCGGAACGATGCGCCCATTCACCTTCGCGCCCACCGTTGTATTGCCGACCTCGGTGTGGATCGCGTAAGCGAAATCCACGGGGCTGGCGTCCTTGGGCAGCACGACGACTTTACCCTTCGGCGTAAAGGTGTAGACCTCCTCCGGATACAGGTCGATCTTGAGCGTCGACATGAACTCGTTGGGGTCGGGCATCTCGCGCTGCCACTCCATCAACTGCCGCATCCACGCCAGGCGCTGCTCGTCCTTGGAGGTGACGTTGTCGGAGGCCTTGTACTTCCAGTGCGCGGCAATTCCCTCCTCGGCGACTCGATGCATATCCTCCGTACGAATCTGCACCTCGAACTGATGTCCGCCCGGAGCGATCAGCGTCGTATGCAGCGACTGATAAAGATTCGGCCGCGGCATGGCGATGAAGTCCTTGATGCGTCCCGGCACCGGGCGCCATGCACTGTGCAGCAGCCCCAACACTGCATAGCAATCCTGCACCGTTTGACAGATCACCCGGACCGCCAGCAGATCATAGACCTGGTCCACCGGGATCTTCTGCGACTCCAGCTTCTGCTGAATTGAATACAGCCGCTTGATGCGCCATTCCACGCGTCCCTGAATGTGGTGCTCACGCAGCTTTTCTTCGAGCTCCGTCCCGATCTTATGCAGAAACTCTTCGCCCGCCCCACGCAGCGCATTCACTTCAGTCGACACCTGCTCATATGCGTAAGGATCGGTATACCGGAAAGCCAGATCCTCAAGCTCTCCGCGCAGCTTTCCCATTCCCAAACGGTGGGCCAGCGGAGCATAAATATCCAGCGTCTCGCGCGCGATCTTTTGCTGCCTCTCGGGCTTCAAGTGCTCGAGCGTCCGCATATTGTGCAGCCGGTCGGCCAGTTTGATGATGACTACGCGAACGTCCGTCACCATCGCCAGCAGCATCTTGCGGATGTTCTCCGCTTGATGGTCTTCACGATTGGCGAACTTGATCTTGTCCAGCTTGGTGACGCCTTCGACGATATGCGCAACCTGGTCGCCGAAGCGCTTACCCAGTTCAATCGAGGTGACGTCCGTATCTTCGACTGCGTCATGCAACAGGCCCGCCGCTATGGCGGTCGAATCCATCTTCAACTCTGCCAGTACCTGTCCGACTTCCAGCGGATGGATAATGTACGGCTCGCCCGAAGCCCGCTTCTGCCCCTCGTGCTGTTGCAGGGAGAACGCCCAAGCCTTGCGAATAATGTCGAGGTCGTCGCCGGGACGGTTCTCATGCACGGTAGCCAGCAGCCTGAGAAACTTCTCATCCACTGTTTCAATCTCTCCGGAGGAGACGCCCCCCAGGTGCGAGGCTGAAGATTCTGGTGAGCCCGACGGCTCTGCCCGGTCATCCGCCCGCAAAGCCGCAGCCGGAGTATCCGCTACGTCCGTAACGGGAAGAGCAGCTTTTAGCTCCATTCCTGTATCGGTGTTCGGTATCTCCGAGCTATCCTTGGATTCGTTCTGCGACCGCGATTGCGGGTCAGCCTCCGAAGAGGCCGGATTTGCGCTGACCATAGGACATTATAGGATGTGCCGTCAAGCCTGGAGCCACATTAAGCCAGATGAGATGATGCTGTGGACAGCAAAAACGCATGCTGCTTCGAATTCAGACTTCGCCAAGGCCGACCATGAAACATTTTTCGAGAGTAATTTCAGGATTGGTTCTACTCACCGCGCTTGCTCTGCCGACGTTCACGACGCCAGCTACCGCTCAGAACTCCAGCCAGACCGCAACATTTCACAACCCTCTGCTCCCGACCGGCCCCGACCCGTGGGTCGTCACCCGGAACGGCTTCTATTACTACATGAACACCACAGGCCGAAACCTGACGGTCTGGAAGACCCGCGATATCACCGACCTCGCCCATGCGGAGAAGAAAGTGGTGTGGACGCCGCCCGCAACAGGCCCCTACTCCCACGACATCTGGGCACCGGAACTGCACTTTATCGACGGCAAGTGGTACATCTACTTCGCCGCCGACGCCGGGCAGAATGAATCGCACCGTATCTATGTTGTCGAAAACCCGTCGGCCGATCCCCTCGACGGCAACTGGACTTTTAAAGGCAAGGTGGCCGATGCGACGGACAAATGGGCCATCGACGCCTCCGTCTTCGAGAACAAAGGCCAAAAGTACCTTGTCTGGTCCGGCTGGGAGGGTGACACCGACGGCGAGCAGCGTATCTATCTCGCGCACCTGAAGAACCCCTGGACCGTCGACTCGAAGCGAGTCCAACTTTCCTATCCTCAATACCCCTGGGAGCGCGTCGGAGATCTGCTTCAGCGGCCCGCCATGCCGCATGTCAGCGTGAACGAAGGTCCGGAGATCCTGCAGCATGGGCAGGACATCTTCCTCGTCTACTCCGGCTCCGCCTGCTGGACGGACTACTACGAACTGGGAGTAGCGCAGGCGAAGTCCAGTGCTAATCTGCTCGATCCAGCATCCTGGTCAAAGTTCGACCATCCCTTCTTCAAACAGGATCGCGATGCCGGTGTCTTTGGCCCAGGCCACAACGGCTTCTTCAAGTCGCTCGACGGTAAGGAAGACTGGATTATCTACCACGCGAATCCGGCAACCAATGAGGGCTGTGGCGGCAAGCGCTCGCCGCGAATACAGCCCTTCACCTGGAATGCCGACGGCACACCGAACTTCGGCAAGCCGCTTTCGACCGACACGGCAATCCGCAAGCCCTCACGCTGATAGGGAGGCTCGATCGGTCTAGTGCGAAGCAGGCACACTACTGGGCGCATTGGCAGGAGCCGGAGCGGGCTTCTTCACAACTTTCTTGCGGGCCTTGTGCTTCTTCACAGGCGGCGGAGGCGGGCAGGCCACAGGTGCAGGGGGAGGCGGCACAGCACGAACTGCAGCCTGCAAGGTGCGCACCTGTTGTTCCTGCGCGAGAGCAGCAGACGTCAACCGATCGCCGAGAGTGCGCCGGCCCTCCTCAAGCGCGGCCCTAGCTCGTTCGAGTGCGGCGTTTTGCTGGCTGGAAGCGGTGAGATTGCCTGCCTCGGCGACACGAAGCAGCACATCGTAGAGCGCCTCGATGTTGCGATAGGCAGGCCATACTTGCGAGACAGAATCGGGCGCGCCATCGGCGGCGGCAAGCAGTTGCGGCAGCGTCATCTCCAGGTCGCGATGAATGGATTCGATGTTCGCTAAAGTCTGCTCGCGTATCGCGTCCGAGGTCTTCCATTTGTCCGGCCGCAGCATGCCGATCGTCTGACCCACCGTGGCGAGCGCCGGTTGCATGATCGCAGATGGAGTATTCTGCGTTTGCTCCGTCGCTGGCGGTGCGGCCGCAGGCGCTTGCGCCCCCAATGCAACGCACGGTCTGCAGAGAATGATGAGAAGAGCGGTCGGAAGAAGATGGCGCATCACGTTTATTTTCACGGAAAAGCCCTCGGTTAAGGTCCCGTTCTCCGCCAGATCACTTCGGGAAACGAGATAGGTATCTGAATTTGATGCGATTTTGGCCCATCTCAGTCCATTGCGTGAGCCGCGTTGCAATTAGAAGCTTCGACAGTCGGCCCGCGGTGACAATTACCGTACGCGTCTGCTCCGCTTTGAGTGGCTCGCTCGCTAATAGCGAAGCTGGCCGATATAGACGGCGAAGGGGGGGATCGTCATGGAGTCGAGACTCATGGGGCCCATTCCGCTGTCGGATCGGAGAATGGTACGGAGGAAGTTACCCTTCAGGTGAAGCTTCTGCATGTCGTCCTTGAGCGAGACGTGGACCGACTGTGCGGTCAAGTTGCAGACGACGATGACGGCTGGATCTCTCAGCGATGCTCCTTCAGGCTTGCGTACCCAGGCCAGAATATTTTGGGCGTCATGATCGAGCATGATGCTGGGTGCCGAGCTGAGGGTCTGGTTGCTGTGATGGAGAGCACTGAGTTGGCGGTACCAGTTCAGGAGTGAAGAGTTATCTGCTTCCTGCGCCGCTACGCTGATGGGATCGTTCGCGGGTGCGGCGAGTCTTCTGGGGTGTGCGGGTGCTGGCGATACGGGTGTGCCCCATTGCATAGGGGTCGAGGAGGCGAGGCCAATCTCCTGACCGTAGTAGAGGAGTGAAGAGGCGCGGTTGGTGAGGAGGATGGCGGCGAAGACCTTGGCGATGTCGAGGTTATGCTGGCCATCACCGAAGCGGGCCGCGCTGCGGGTAACATCGGGGCCGTCAGTGGCGAGGAGGAGCGAGCTTGAGTTGGACTGGATGGCTTCGATCGCAGGGCGAAGCGTGGCGGCGTTGAGCTGGTTCAGTTTGGTGAGGCTGGAATCGAGGAGGAGCTGGGGTTGTTGATGAGCATTAGCGGCAGGGTTGAGGTCGCCAATGACGATACGCTCGCCGATGTAGGAGCCAGTGATCTTGCGGAGCTGGTCGGCTTGCTGCGGGTCGGCGATACGGAATCCGGCGAGACCGCGGTTGAGCCAGAGACGGGCGAGGCTGTTGAGATCTGTCCCGGCAGGCGGTGTTCCTAAATCGAGCAGGATGCGCATGTTGCGGGTGCTGGCTTCGCGACTGAGAGTGTCCAGGTCGTCGAGGGTGCCGATGGCGGGATCTAGGGACTGGGGATGGGTGGCGTCAGGGGCGATGTGGGTGAGGAGGATGGCGTCGGCGCCGAGGGAGTGTATGTAGTCGAGACGCTGGGCGATGCCATGGAGCCCTTCGGGGGTGAAGCCGTGGGGATCGATCTCGTAGATGATCGAATGCTTCCACCAGGCCTCGGACTTCTGGCCGAAGCCTGCCCAGCCGGGGCGGGCGAGCATCTGGGCGGAGGAGGGTACAGAGGCGAAGACGATGACAATGCAGGCGAGGCAGAGGGCCAGAAGGGCTTTGGTTCGGGTAATCGGCATGTTAGAGAATGCTAGAGCATTTTCCCCGTGACTGCGAACCGGATGAACGGCGTCCCGATGGGGTATAGGTACTCCGAACCTCAGATTCCTCCGCTTCGCTGCGGAATCACAACAAAAAGGAAACCCAAACTCTACACCAATGGGCATTCTGCTCTACATCCACGGCAGGATATTTCGTATGGACATTGTGACTATACTTTTCGCGTAAAAGTAAAAGAGGAGGGCGACTGTGAGTATCGCTGTTGATCCGCGAGACCAGCCGTTGTATGCGATTGTGAGTGGTACTGCGCCGGCGACGATCGACGACGTGTTGATGAAGATGCAACAGATCGACGAACTACTGGCCGACGGCGATGGGTTGAAGTGGTTTAACCGGCTATACATGATGGTGACAAAAGAGGTGGATATGAGTCCTCCGGCAGGCGGATGGAAGGCTGCCGAGTGGCTGCTGCGGCTGGATGTGGTATTTGCGGGGTTCTACTTGAGGGCAATCGCCGGGTTTCTGAATGGGGCGGGCGATACAGCCAGTTCATGGAGCGCGCTGATGGAGTCCCGGTATGAGGCGAGGATCGACCGCATCCTGTTTGCGTTGGCGGGGATGAATGCGCATATCAACCACGATCTCGCGCTTGCCCTGCTGGATACGGACCGAGAGATGAATGTTGTGCCGGTATATGGAAGTCCGCAGCATGTGGACTATGAGGCGGTGAATGGGCTGCTCGATCAGGCAATGCCCGCTGCATTGAAGATGCTGGCGGTGGGACTTCTGGGACTGGCAGCGCAGGATACAGGGAAGATTGGGCGAGTCCTGGCCTTTTGGAACATTTGCCGGGCTCGGGACCTGGCCTGGGATTTTGCGGATTATTTGAGAGGGCTGAATGGGGCTGCTTTGACGGCGGCCCTCGCCGCGCAGGACCAGATGACTGGCGTGGTGGGGCGAGCTATCTTGCAGTGTGTTTGATGTGGTTTCCGGGACTGATCCTTTTCACCAATGAGATAGGTTCCTTCGCCCAGCGAAGGCGAAATACGGGGCTGTCCGCTGCTTCGGCTGAGATGACGTGTTTATAGTTTCCGGACAGGCTTTTGAGAAAGACTGATTGGCTATTTGACTATCTGCAGCGTTCGGCCCCAACGTGCGAAGTCGGCGAGCGCGTCGACGGCGCTGGTGCGATGGCGGTGAAGTACCGCTGCGTTGGAGAGTGGGGCGAAGGCTAGCTCCTGGCTGAATGAGTGTTGCTGTAGCGAGAAGTAGATGAGGATGGGTTCACCGACGATGGCCGCGCGGGGGACGAAGCCCCAGTAGCGGCTGTCTTCGCTGTCGTTGCGGTTATCGCCAAGGACGAAGTAGTCGCCGGACGGGATCGTAAGTTCGCCGTCGTCAATAAGTCTGTGCATCTTGATCCACCAGCGCGAATCGACGGCAGGGTCGGCGCTTTGCAGGCGGGGAAAGTTGTCGCGGTAGCCATCGGGGGCGCTGGGGAGGTACATCGCGTAAGGCTCGGAGAGGGCTTGGCCGTTAATGTAGACGCGGCCGTCGCGGAGCTTGATGCGATCACCGGGGAGGCCGATGACCCGCTTAACCAGATGCATGGTGGGGTTGATGGGATAGTGGAAGACAACAATCTCCCCCCGGTGAATGCGCGGCGTGGGAAAGAGCCAGTCTGAGACACCGGGAGTGGTGATCTGCTTGTTGACGAGAAGGAAGTCGCCGACCAGAAGCGAGGGCTCCATGGAGCCGGAGGGGATGCGGAAGGGCTGAATGCAGAAGGTGATGATGAAGATTGCGATCACCATGATGGCAAGCAGCGACTGAATCGAGGGCAGGATGCCCTCGTTGGCATGGTGAGGGAGATGTAAATGGTGTGAGTGGGGTGCGGGGGAGAGGGGAGCGTCCGCGCCGTGCAGCGGGTTCGAATCGATGGCTGATTCAGTCACTTCTGTACCTCGGCGCCATCCTTTTCTGCTCTCCCGATGCCGTCTGCGCTGGAGCGCTTTTCGGAGAGGAGTCGTTCAAAGGCGATGCGGGCGGCCTCTTGTTGCGCCTGTTTCTTGGTAGTGCCTTCTGACTCGGCAAGCGCGACCGAGGTACCCTCATTATCTTCGATGCGGACTTCAACGCGAAAGCGCTTTTGGTGATCGGGACCGCTCTGCGCGGTGAGGACGTACTGGGGCTGACCTGCCCCCATGGCCTGCAGGTACTCCTGCAGTGCGGATTTGTGGTCGCCAATGGCTCCGCTGAAAGTGTCACCGGCCTTGAGCGCTAGGTTGAGGTCGGGCAGCGCTGGCTCGATGATGTGCTTTTCGATGAAGGCGCGGGCGGCATCGAGACCACCGTCGAGATAAAGAGCAGCAATGACCGCTTCAATGGCGTTGGCGAGGAGGGCAGACTTCTGGCGACCGCCGCTCTGCTCTTCGCCGCGGCCCAGCCTAAGAAGGTCGCCGAGGTCGATGCGGGTGGCCACTTCGCCGAGATGGCGGCGGCTGACGAGGGAAGCGCGGAGTCGTGTAAGCTCGCCCTCACGTGAGCGGGGAAAGCGGCGGAAGAGAGATTCGGCCACGGCTAGGCCGAGAATAGCGTCGCCGAGGAACTCAAGCTGCTCGTTGTCGGAGCTGGGATCGGGCGAGGTCTCTGGATTGGTCTCGTAGGCGAGCGAACGATGGGTAAGGGCCCAGATGAGCAGATCGGGTTGCTTGAAGTGATGGTCGAACAGGTTCGACGCCACTTGAACCGAGGGTGTCCGTGCAGTCTTTTTGCGGCGCGTCGTCATGTCTTCCCTGCAAACCCCTGTCTTTACTGTACTGGAGTTAGTGGATGCCTACTAATTTCAACAGTAGCTAGAGGTTGGAAGAGTGTACGCCCAAAGTAGTGGCCAAAGGTTGAAATGATTGAGATGAAGGAACTTAGAATTACATGAGGTTAGATGCGGGACTGCAAGAGCTGACGGGGTGAGAGGTTACTCCCACCCTTCGCGGTGAGGCTGCGAAGGACGGGGCACCCAAAAACTGAAGTGCCGGTTCCTGGCGTCGGCTTTAGTTATTACTTGGTGGGTGGGGGGCGGTAAGAGTCTTTTTCCGCTTTTCCGCTTGGATCGAGTGGGGCGTCTTCGTCCGGTTCCTGATGTTGCTGGCCGGGAGCAGCAAAAGGCTGCTTGAGGCCACTTTCGGCGGCGATCTTGGTGTCGGGCTGGCTATCGCGAACGGTGAGGGCGGCGTGGTACTCGGCCAAGGCCTTTTCGCGGTCGGGCATCACGTCATAGAGACGGCCCAGATAGATGTGAGACCAGGCCAGGGTGCGCGGATCTTTTGACAGCTTCAGGGTCTCCTGAAAATCGCTGATCGCCGCGCCGGGCTGGCGCTGCATAAGATCGACGCGAGCGAGAACATAGTGGGCCTGAGCATGGTCGCCCTGAGGGTCCTTAAGGACGGACTTTGCGATGGCAGAGGCTCCGTCCACATCGCCCTTGAGGAGCTTCATCTCGGCCAGTTCCAAGCCGGTGAGCTGCCGAGACGTGCGGGTGACTACATCATGCGTCCCCTGCGCCAGAAACTCAATCTGCTTGTCGTGGTGTGCCTCACGATCGACATCCATGCCGTAGACCATCTCTCCGATGTCATCCTTAAGGCCCACGCCGTCCTTTTCCATCTGGCCGAGTTTTCCGTAGAAATAATCGACGAGAACCCATCCCTGACGCATGGCGAGATCGACCTGTTGACGGCGGACGGTCTCGGCGTGGCGATCGTAGACGCCCATGGCATCGCTGTACCTTCCGAAGGCGGCGCGGGGAGCGTTGGCCTCGGGACGTGTAGGTTTGACGATGCCCGTGTCCATGGTATGAATTTCGACGGCCTTGATAAGGCACTCGGTCAACAGGGCCGAGATGTCGGACTTGTAGGCGAAGTCGAGCGGAGCATCCTGCACCGACTTCAGGAGCGGAATGAGGCGCTTGATGGCGGTCCCGTGGGAGTAGACCAGAGGCTCGATCTCGTAATGAAGATAGGTGTGGCGGATCTCGTCCATGTGGACGGCGCCGAGAGGCTCAGCGGCGGGGGACGCGACGACAATGTAGTCGCTGCCGTAGATGCGCGCATTCGTCGCCGAAGGCGCTAGCATGGGCTCCAGCAGAACGAGGAAGCGACGGCCATCGTAGCTGCTGACGGGAACGTGGAGATAGATGTCCGTGTTGAGCACCATGCGGGTGAGCGGATCGTGGACGATCTTGAGCAGAGCTTCGTACTGAGGACGATGCTCGATCCAGATGGCATGGAGATGAACGTCGGTGACGAACTTCCGCAGCAGGGGCAATACATTGACGACCTGAGTGGAGTCGGGAGGAAGCTGCGTCTGATCGACGGTGGGAGTGAGTTCCGGCGGCGGAGAGAGGTAGAGCGAAAGCGAGATGTACTGCGCCAGGTTAAGTCCACTGTCGTTGAGTGTGTGCTCGCGAACATAGGTGCAGAGAGCGTCGCGGCTGTTCCGGGCGTCGGCTGAGGTGCTGAGTTCGGCGTTGATCTCGTCGCGGATGGCCAGGCGAACCGGACTGGAGGCCGCGAGGTCGGCATCATAGCCGCAGGCGTTGAGCCCGACGGCGATGTCGAAGAGCGGTTCGCTGGTCTCAAGGGTGACGGCGGCGCCACCAGCCTCGGGCTGGGCGATGCGGGGAGGAGCGCTGGTAGACTCCTGCGCGGCGTGGTCCGGTGTGCTGCTACTGCTGCTGGAGGAGGATTGCGCCCGCGCTGCGGTAACCATAGCAAAGCTGACGCCAACGATGGCAGCGGCTCTCAGGAACTTCAACCACGAAGCTGGTTGCCGGGACGAGGATGGGGAGAAAAAGGGTGTGATTAGAAAAGACACGATAAATTCGACGCTCCCATGGAGTTTAGGGGAGCAACAGGCTGGTTGCAACCCTTGCGCCGGGATATGGCTTCGTTGAGGGATTGGCGGTGGCTATCCGCGGACGGATACACCGGAGAAGGTGAGCACAACCATGCCCCGAACCGGAGAGCCAAAGACGCTGGCCGGCTGGAAGACGCTCATCACAAGCTGATCGATCACCTGATTTTTGACCCCTGCATCCACCGGGCCGGACACGATGTTGTAGTCATAGACGCGGCCCTGATCGTTGACATAAGCCTCAACAACGATAGGCGCGCCGTGGTTGGTGGTAATGGCGTGTGGATTTACCGCCGTATACAGGTAGTGAGGAACGGTGATGGCGCCAAGGGGCTCGTCGTTCGCCATGACTGGCTCCGGGGCGGCGACCATGCCCAGCAGAAGCATAATGCCTCCGACGAGCACGACAGATCCGGCGAAACCGGCCGAGACCTGCACGAGCAGCGGTCGAACGGTATTCTCCCACTTGAGGCTGAAGGCGTCCTTCCAACTCGATTTCATCGCTGCGCGTTCGTGCGAGATGGCGAGGCGGAGCTTCATGCCGAGGTCAGCAGGAGCCTTGGCAGGGCCAAGGATAGCCAGCGTCTGCTGCATAGAGCGTAGTCCGTCGAATTCACGCTTGCAGTCGCCGCAGGACTCGAGGTGACGGGCGATCTCCTGCATCTGACGGCCGGAGATCGCGCCGTCAAGATAGGGCGAGAACGAGAGCCGAATACTGTCGCAGCTTGAGGTCATTGCGTCACCATCTCTTCGGATGAGTGCCTGGCAAAGGAAGTCGCAGAATTATTTAGTGAAGGAGCCTGCTCCGCGATGATCAGAGCGCGCAGGGCTGAACGGCCACGGGTGAGCCGCGACTTTACTGTGCCCAGATTGACGTTGAGGATTTCGGCGATCTCTTCGTAAGCAAAGCCTTCGATCTCGCGCAGGACCACAACCGTGCGGAAAGCCTCGGGTATCTGCCGCAGAGCGGCTTCGACGCGCTCGCGGACTTCGTTTTGAGCTACATTATCGAAGGGAGAATTGCCGTCGTCGGCCAGCGTGGCGCTGAGGCAGACGCCGCTGCCACCAGCTTCTTCCTCGTCGTACGGCGAGTCGATCGTCACTTCCTGTTTTTTATGCCGCGACCACCAGCGTCGCTGATTGGAGGCCTCGTGCAAGGCGATGCGATAGAGCCAGGTGCGGAGGCTCGCATCCCCATGGAAGCCGCGAATGCTGCGGAAGACCTTGATAAAGACTTCCTGCGTAATGTCGGCGGCGTCGGCCGGGTCGTTGATGCTGCGCGCGATTAGCGAATAAAGAGGCTGATGGTACTGGGCGATGAGAATGGCGAACGCGTCCTCGGAGCCGGCTTTGAGGTCGGCTACAAGGGCAGCATCTTCAGTGCTGACGCCTATTACGCTCGCTAAATGTCCCATCACGATGCCCGCCTGCATATCGGGTGTCCTCTACAGTACGACTTTTGCGAAACGACTGGCAAATTACAAATCGAGTAAGTAAGTGCTGACTCTATATGTTTAGACACCAATAGATAGAGGATAAGTTCCCGGAGACGTTGACGAATGTCGCCGAGTCCTCCAGAATAGAGAGAGTCCTTCCTGAGAGTGGGCCTGTGGCGCAGCTGGGAGCGCGCTTCCATGGCATGGAAGAGGTCATCGGTTCGATCCCGATCAGGTCCACCAACAAACCCAACAACTTAGCGGATTCGCAGAAAGACGCGATTCGCAGCACTTTCTCCGACATTCCTTGAGCGATCCAGACGGCTTTGCGCCTCCGGCTTGGCCGACGGGACCAGGACAGACCGGCACGGCCCTGAACCCGTCGGCGGCCACCGTCAGAACGAAATTCGTGCACTCAGTTGAATCTCTCGCCCCGGCGTCGTCACCTCGGTGATTGATCCAAATCCGGCCGTATTCACGAACCGATTCGGAGTCCCCAGGTTCGTATGGTTCAACGTGTTGAAGAACTCGCCCCTGGTTTCCAGCCGCATTGACTCTAGCAGCGCGAAGCTTCGCACCACGCTCAAATCCATCGTCTCCAGACCCGGCCCAACGACGGAGTTACGCCCCACATTCCCGAAGGTATAAGCAGTCGGAGCCGCAAAAGCCGCTGGATTGAACCAGTGCGTCGCATTTCTCGTCCCCGGCCCAAAGACCGGCGTGCCAGTAACATTGGCCCGTATGGGATTCTCTCCGAGCGCCGTTCCCGCATTCGCGGTGTCACCAAACACAGAGATCGTCAGCGGAAATCCGCTCTGCGCCTGAAAGATCGTCGAAGTGCGCCAGTCCGATGTCAATGTGCGCGTCAACCGGCTGCGTTCCCATGTTGGGACGTCATAGACCGCGCTGAGAGCAAGGCGATTCCTTACATCGCACGCGGGTCCCTTCTCTGCCGCCAGATCGTTATTGTTCTGTGGAATCGCCGCCTCGAACATCGGAGAGCGGAAATCCGGAGCATTTGACAAGCTCTTCGACCACGTATAGTTCGCCAGGAAACTCAGCCCCTTCGCTGCCCGCCGTCGCACATTCACATAGCCCGCGTCATACCAGCTCTGCGCTGAATTTTCGAGCAGGTTGATCGTGCTCACGCCAAAGGTCGTACTCGCTACTGTAACGTTTGACGGCATCACCGAATTTGGAACGAAGCTGATCTGCTTGAAGGGCCGCCGCGGCTGAATCGCCCCCGGTCCCGGCAGCGCGTTATTGATCAGATGCGAACGCTGCAGATGCAATCCCTCCGAACCGAGATAGCCGATCTCAATCATTGTGCTCGTGCCCAGGCTCTGCTCCGCCGACGCGCTCCACTGCTGGATGTACTGCGGGGACGGATGCGTCTCCATCGCGGTAAAGCTGACTACGGTCTTTCCCAGCACCGCCGGGGCAAAATTGAAGCCGTTGATTGAGGGAGTAAAGTTGTCGCTCTGGTTCGTCTCCGGGAAGGTGTAGGGCACATTATGCCGCTGATTGCACCACGTGTTCATGTCCACCGGCGTATAGAAGATTCCATACGCCGCATGAAGAACCAGTCCCCGGCCGGGAATACTCTGCGAGATCCCAAGCCGCGGCGCGAAGTCCGTCCGATTGGGATACATCAGCCCCTTCGGCATTCCATTCTGTCCACCAATAAACACACTGGGCGTTCCATTGGGGGCGAAGGTCAGGTTGCTGTTGGTGTATCTCCGATCGATCAGCGCGGTCATGTACTCATAACGGACGCCGTAGTCGAGAACCGTGCTCGTCGTCAATCGGAAGGTGTCCTGCACATATCCATCGGCGTACCACTGGCTCAGATTCATCTGCGGAATTCCCGCCTGCCGTTGACGAACCGCGGGCAGTCCCAGCAGAAAACTCGCCAGCGCCGATCCGGTGCCATCGTTTGCTCCAATATCCGTCGTAAAGCCATTCGTGAACTGGTAGTACCCGCGATTCTGAAAGAAGCCCCACATCGGCCAGATGAACCGCTGGTAGACCCCGCCAAACTTCAGGCTGTGCCGTCCGAGAAGCCATGTCAGCGTGTCGCGTCCCTCCACGAGCGTGTCCCACGAGTGCATCGGCGTCGCCGAAAAGCTGTCGCCGATGGGCGAATATCCCTGCACCGCGAAGTACGGCGCTCCCCACGCCGCGGGCCCACCAAACCCGACCCCGGCAATTCCCAGCTCGCCCGTAATGTCGTTCTTGTTCGCGCTCTCGGTTGTATGGTTCATGCTCAGCCGCGACACCGCAACAGTCGCCACGTTCAGCAGCGACGGCGTAAAGATGTGGCTATACGATCCCATTCCCTGCTGCGAGAGATTGTCGTGCACATACCCGAACCCCGGCATGTTCTCCGGCATGAATCCATGTTCTCCGCCAGCGCTGTACCGCGCAAACCCGGTATTGCTCGCATTGAACTGGCGATCCAACCGCACCGTCCCCTGGTCGGTGTCGTGAACCTCGTTCCGCACATCCAGATAGTTGTTGGAGTCATTACCGGCGCCTACCACGGTCGGTTGCCCCATCATGGTCATCCCAGCCGTCATGCCCATCATTAGATTCGGCTGCGGCACATATTTGGTCAGCATCGTCACCGCAACTGAGCTCAATCGGCTCGCGGGAATCTTATTGTTCGGAAACGGCTGCCGCGTGAACTGTGGGTTCTGCGGGCTCACAGGAAGCGCCGGGTTGTAGTGTGGATTGGCCACGGTCGTCGCTGGATCGTAGACCGTCACCCCGCTCATGCTGAAGTCGCCGCCCGACTCCTGCGGGGTCGGCACTGTCATCGTCATCGTGTCTGCCTCAACATGCCGCAGCGCTTCATAGTTCACGAAAAAGAACGTCTTCTTCCCCGGCAGAACCGGCCCGCTCAGCGATCCGCCAAAGTTGTTCTGCACCAGGTGGTTCGTCCCTCCCATGTCGTTGAACGAGTGGGCGTCGATCGCTCCGTTGCGCAGAAACTCATACGCTGTCGCATGCAGCCGCGACCCGCCCGACCGCGTCACAATGTTCACCTGTCCGCCCCCCGCCCCGCCCATCTCAGCCGAGTAGCTGCCAATCTCCACCTGAAACTCCTGCACCGCATCCGGCGATGCGCTGAAGTTCTGCGTGTTAAACGTAGGATCGGTATTGGTTGCGCCGTCGAGCAGAAAATAATTCGCGTTCGGACGGTTACCACCTACGCTGATCGCTGACCGCTCCCCCGGCCGCCAGTACAGCGGATTCATGTCTCCCGTCTGCGCCCCATGACTTACATGCGCCCCCGGGACCGTCAGCATCAGGTCGACCAGCATCCGCCCGTTCAGCGGCAACTGGGCCACCGCCCGCTGGTCCACCACCTCGCCTACGCTTGCGTCGGCAGTCTTCAGCAGTTCCGCTGCGGCCACCGCTGTCACAGTCTGGCTGTCCGGCCCCACCGTCAGCGCCACATCCAACGTCGCCTGCTGGCCCACTTCCAGTTGAAGCGATCGCCGGGCCACGGCAAACCCCTGGCTCTCTGCCTGCACCAGATAAGCCCCCGGCAGCAGCCCATCAGCCTCATAAACCCCCTGCGGGTTGGCCACAACCACGCGCTCTGCCCCTGTCTTTACTGCCGTCACCGTCACCTTCGCGTGAGGTATTACAAGATGCTGCGGGTCCATCACGACCCCACTGAGGGAAGCGTAGTTCGACTGCGCCCCTGCAAAGGATACGGAAATAAATAGGGCAACGAGAAAGAGGATGGGAAATGAACGACCGCGTCTCATGGTGTCTCCTGAAGATGCTTTGCCTGCCCGTCACCTTATGTGTGTGATGGTGTCAGTTCCTGGCCAAATCTGGCGTTCAAGCGCCTGATCGCGTCCGAACGCGACTGCAACTAGGTCTGGTGAGAATCGCTCAAGTTTATCCATCGACCGAGCCCACTGTCTTCGGCCCCAGGGAGGTTGTAATGTTCCACCTTTAGATTGACTCTTCTTTCCCAGGCGTCTGGCGCCGATCCAACACAACCCGTACCGTCTACAATCCTCATCAACCACGGTAACGAACTCACGGACGTCACCTGCTAGCGGCTATGCAACGTTCTTTCCGCCAAGTCGAATCAAATTGATCTTCCCAGGCAGGGTATCGCCATCCTCACTTCGGAGCCTCTACGATGACCCATACCCGCCGCCGATTCCTCCAAACCGCCGCTGTCACCCTCGCCACTCCATCCTTTGCACTAGCTGCAGCCCAAGATCCAATCGCTCCTTACCGTACGCCGTACAAGTACCCCAACCTTGTTCTCAAAGCCGCCGGCAATAAGCAGGCATTCGATAGCCTCGCCGTTGACGACCCCATCGTCTTCCGCGCCGACGGACGGTTCTACATGCTCTACATCGGGTTCGACGGCACCGGCTACCAGACTGGACTCGCCAGCAGCCCCGATCTCCTCCACTGGACCCGCACCGCTCTGGTAGGCCCTCGCAACCCAGCCTCGCAATACACGAAATACAACCTCGCTCTCAGTTCCATCCTCCGCGACAAAAATCTGCACGGCACGGGTGAAGCCCTCAAGGTAAATGGTCAATATCTGGGCGCATGGAACGCCTATCCTTCCGCTGGCTACGAAGCAGGAGCAGCAGTGATAGGTCTCGCCACCAGCCCCGATCTCCTCCACTGGACCCTCACCGATCCCATCCTCACTCCACAAGACGGAGCAGCATGGGAGCACGGCGGCCTGTACCGTCCCGACCTGATGCTGGACAACGGAACCTACTACCTCTACTACAACGCCAAGACTGACACTCTTCCCAAATCAGAAGGCGGAGGCTGGCACGAGCAAACTGGTGTCGCCACCAGCACCGACCTGAAGCATTGGACCCGTTACCCTCTCAATCCCATCCTCACCAACGGGGCTCGAGGCACCGCTACTTACCCTGTATCCAATCCGCTCCACGGCAAAATTCCCGCCGTCCCCGACTCCCGCGACAGCCGCTTCGCTTCCAATCCCTATGTCGTCAAGAATGGCAATCAGTATGCGATGTTTTACTTTGGGTTCGGCTATCAAAGCCCCGGTCGCGCCTGTGAGATGCTCGCTCTCGGCCGCGATCCGTTCCACTTCACCAAGGTTCCGGAGATTCTCATCGACACCGGAGCGCCGGGCACCATCGACGAGACCTTCGCCCACAAGCCGTCCGTAATTTATGACGGAGGCGTTCTCTACCACTTCTATTGCGCGGTCTCAGGCAAGTATCCCAACGAGGTTCGCGGCATCGCGGTGGCCCGTTCAAAACCCTGGTAGCCGCTAGCTCAATTCTCGCTATCAAACGAACCCGTCTTCTGCTATTGTGTCGCCGTGAAATCGACTGCGTTCCTTCCCGTCGTCCTCGTCTTCGCCCTCTCGCTCCAGGCACAGTCCTCCGCGCCACCCCCTCCCCCGCAGAACTCCGCCGCGAACATCGGTCGCCAAGTAGCCAAAGTCCGGGCCCTCACTGCCGCCCAGCCAGCAGCCAGCCACACGCAGCCCCCCTTTCAGGCGAACTGGGCCTCCCTCGCCTCCTATCGAACCCCGAACTGGTTTCGTGACGCTAAATTTGGCATCTTCCTCCACTGGGGCGTCTACTCCGTTCCGGCGTTCGGAAGCGAGTGGTACTCCCGCAACATGTACGTCCCGGGCAATGAGGCGTTCGAGCACCACATCGCCACCTACGGTCCACAAACCACCTTCGGCTACAAGGACTTCATTCCCATGTTTCGCGCCGAGCACTTCGACGCTAACGCATGGGTCGACCTCTTCGTTCGCGCTGGCGCCCGCTACGTGGTTCCCGTCGGCGAGCACTGCGACGGGTTCGCCATGTACGCCTCCGACATGACCCCCTGGAATGCCGCCCGCATGGGCCCTCACCGCGATGTCGTCGGCGAACTCGCCACCGCGACCCGCGCCAGAGGCCTGCGCTTCGGCGTCTCTTCCCACACCGCCGAGCACTGGTGGTGGTATGGACGTGGCCGTTCCTTCCCCTCCGATGTCCGCGACGAAACTCCGGCAACCGCCAAACTCTATGGGCCGGCCGCCGCGATGGATCTCCCGGGTCCCGAAGGCGTCACCTACGATGGAAAAGAGCCCGACCCAGATCACCTGGAGCGCTGGCTTCCTCCTGATCAGGCGTGGCTCGACAACTGGCTCGCCCGCTCTACGGAAATCGTAGACAAGTATCACCCGGACTTCATGTACTTCGACTGGTGGATAGGTCAGCCCGCCTGCAAACCGGCTCTGCAGCAGTTCGCCGCTTACTACTATGATCGTTCCGCGATGCGGCACCAGCAGCCCGTTCTCACCTACAAAGAAGAATCCATGCCCGCCAACGTCGCCACTTTGGACATTGAGCGCGGCAAGCTCGATACCCTCCGCCTCCTTCCCTGGCAAACCGACACTTCCGTCTCCATCCATTCATGGGGATATGTAGAGAACGATGAGTATCGCACCGCCAAATCTCTCATCCACCAACTCATGGATACGGTTAGCAAGAATGGGAACCTACTCCTTAACGTCGGTCCCAAATCAGACGGCACCATACCCGAAGAAGCCCGTACCGTCTTGCTCGGCATAGGCGACTGGCTCCGCATCAACGGCGAGGCCGTCTACGGCACACGTCCCTTCACCGTATTCGGCGAAGGCCCCACCAAAGCCCCCAAAAACCCTACAGAATTGAACAGTGATATTCAGGTCTATACCCCGCACGACATCCGTTACACCACCTCCGGGCACTCTCGCACCGGTCCTATTCTCTATGCCACCGCCCTGGGTTGGCCCACTGGAGGCACCCTCACGCTACACACCCTGTTTCGCGGAAATCCCTACCTCGCGGCCCCTGTCTGCGCCGTCGATCTCCTCGGCACATCTCTGTCGATCGCCTACTCCGAGGAGCTCGACGGACTCCACCTGACCCTGCCGTCCTCCGTCCCCGCCAACCTCCCGGCCGACACTGCCTACGTGTTCCGCCTTCATACCCGCTGCTCCTCTGTCGCTAATCATTAAATCGCACGGCTGAATAAAATTGCGTGGCTACGAAATGGTGCGAATCACTGGCATTCCCCCGAGCCAAAAGACAGTGCAAGACGAGAGACATTCCTGAGCAGATCTTTCGAAAGATGCATATTATTTCTGTATGGTCCGTGTTGGCGTTGATGAAAGTCTCTCCGATGAGTTGCTTAACGATTTTCCGCAGGACGCAAGAATCGTACGAATTCCCCGCAATCCAACCAGTGCTGTTGAAGTAGATTTCTGGATTCTTCCCTTTCAGCGACGCGATGCCGCGGAGGCATTCTCGCATCTACGGGGAGTGAAAGTAGTGCAATCGATGATGGCTGGCGTCGATTGGATTACGCCTTGGCTCCCCAAAAACGTCGTATTATGCGATGGCAGGGGCATACACGATATCTCGGCCTCGGAGTGGGTTTTGACTGCGATCCTGTCTTCTCTGAAGCGGTTTCCGCTCTACCGCGACATGCAGTTGCGTCAGGAGTGGAAGGGTCAGGCATCTGTGGCAGACGGATTTCTGAATGAGGGTGGAGCACAGGTCGGGCAGTATCGAGTTCTGGGCGACGACCTTGCCGGCAAGACGGTACTGATCGTCGGTTACGGTTCGATCGGAGCAGCGATCGAAGCGCGGCTCTATCCATTCGGGGTGAATATTGTCCGCGTAGCACGAAGCGCTCGTCCCATCCCCGAGGTTCACGCTGTCGCTGACTTGCGAAAGCTGCTCCCCGAAGCAGACGTTGTGATTCTCATCGTGCCGTTGACCGACGACACACGCGGTTTGATCGGGGTGCCGGAGCTTGGCCTGATGAAGCGCGGAGCTCTGCTGGTAAACGCAGCCCGAGGGCCTGTGGTCGCAACCGAGGCGTTGGTGGAAGCACTGACCCAGCACCGGATTCGTGCTGCCCTCGATGTCACCGACCCTGAGCCACTCCCTGCCGGGCACCCGCTATGGCTCGCACCAAATTGTCTGATCACGCCGCACGTCGGCGGCTCGACGCCGGAGTTTATCCACCGCGCCTTCCGCTTTGGAGCGGAGCAGGTCAGGCGGTACATCGCGGGTAAACCTTTGGAAAACGTCGTAACCGGTGCCGGCTATTAGCAGCGTCCTCGATGGCGTACGGGCGCCCTAACAGCCGATTCCTCCGCTTCGTTATGAAGTGACAAAACTACATCCATGGACCTTTGGGGCTCTAGCTTATTGTTGAGGAAGACAAGCGTTCCTTCAACGCAAACCAGCATCTACGCCTTACGGTAGACACTGGAGGCCCGGGGGCTTGTCGCTAGATCCTCATCCTCTTCGTCATCGTCATCATCATCTTCTTCATCACCTTCTATTACGTCGTCATCACTTTCTTCCTCGTCTTCCTCTTCCTCATAGTCTTCGTCTTCATCATCGTCGTCCTCGTCGAGATCTTCGTCTTCGAGATCGTCATCTTCGGTTTCAACGGCATTCAGATTCTCACTGCTGGCATGTTCGGTTGGGTTGCTGGCTGAGTTATCGAAGGTAGCGGTTGCATCAGGTCCTACCTTGATGAAGTCGTCGTCGGAATTGCTATGCTCTTTCGCGCGGGCCATCGGTGTTCCTCCTGGGTGATGTAGGGAGTTGGATGCATCGCAGTCGATAAGGTTAGTGTGAAAATCTGAATGCGGGAATTAGTTCGCTGGACGCGAATCAGGATTCGGCAAACGGCTGGAGCTGGGCCGAAGTCGGGGGCGGCGTCAGCAGGCTGACAGCAACAAGAGCGATGAGCGAAGCCAAAAGCGCCGGGAAAATCGCATCTCTCTGAGCAAGGGCCGTCGGGATATGGGTATGAATGAAGGCAGTGTCCCAGGTGACAGTGACCACGGTTCCAACCGCAATACTGGCCACAGCGGCGCTCGCCGTTGCCCGTTTCCAGAAAAAGGTGGCAAGAATGACAGGAGTCAGCGCCGCCGCGTAGATCGTATAAGCATAGAGAGATTTCTTCAGAACTGACTGGACGTGGAGAGATTGATAGAGCGCCCACAGTCCCAGAAACACCACCATCAGGCGGCTAACGGCCAGTGTTCGCTTGTTGGAGGCCTGGGGCGAAATGTAGCGCAGGAAGATGTCATTAATAAGGTTCGTAGCAGGAGAGAACAGCCAATTATTAGCCGTAGATATAATTTTGGCGAAGATCGCTCCAACCAGGAGCGATCCAAGGATCTCCAGCACCCGTGACCCGGCAAAACCATGAAGACCACAATAGGCAAGAATCTCGCGGGGACGATCATGAACCTCCCCGCCAGGAAACAGCGCAGAGCCGACGACGGCGATCGCCACAATCACCGTCTCAAGAATGACCGTGCCGATGATCCATCCAATCACAGCGCGAGTCGCCGCTTTTTCCGACTTCGCCGAAAAGAATTTCTGATACATGGACTGGTTGCCGAGCAGCAACAGGCAGGTCGGCAGAAAGAGTTCCATCGCCTGCGCAAAGCTCAGATCGCCAAGTACTTGAAAATGCGTGGCAGGCAGAGCAGCATGAACAGCGGACCAGCCACCAGCGCGATGCGTAAGCGTAGGCAGGGCAACGATCAGTGTGAAAGTTGCGAGCAGGCCGATGGCCACGTCCATATAAGCAACCGACGCCATACCCGCAATGGCGGTAAAGACGATGACGAACGCGGCGATGATGTATTGACCAAGGACAGGCGTAATGAAGTCGGGAAAGATGAGGTGTAGGATGTCGCCACCGCCAACGAACTGATAGCTGGTGACCGCAGTATAAGTAAACAGGATGGCGATAACGCCGAGTACCCGAGCGGTCTCGTTATAACGTGCTTCCAGCAGGTCAGGGATGGTGAATTTGGCGAACTTGCGTGCGCGCGGTGCGATGAAGTAGATAAGCAACAAGCCTGCCCATCCGCCCCCAGCCTGCCATAGTGCGGCAAAACCATGCCGGTAGGCATTCTCCGCCCCGCCCAGCAAAGAACCCGAACCGATCCAACTACAGAGAAGGGTGAAGATCAGCACAAACGCAGGCAGAGATCGACCGGCGACAAGGTAATCAGCCTTGGTCTTAACGTTGCGAAGGCTGGCCAGCGAGACAACAAGCAGAGTGAGAACGATAAAAGCCAGAACGGTGGCGTAGAGATTCATGGTCGTTGTGCGATTTTATCTTGTGGATTATTTATCGGGGGGCTAGGTGGATAGCAACAGACCGTCCAATCACACTGCAGGAGTGACCGTGGGCAATGTGGAAGGATGCTCGGCAAGGAGGCGTTTTTCAGCAGCAGCCGCTTCAATCTGGCTGTTGATCTCAGCGCCCAGCAGAAGCGTCAGTCCGGTGATGTAGAACCATGTCAATAAAATGATGACCGCTCCCAGTGAGCCATACGTAACAGAGAAGTTATTGAAGAAGTGCAGATAAACGCGGAAGCCTACAGAGGCAAGAATCCACACGACGATACCGATGGCGCTCCCCGGAGTGAGCCAGCGCCAACAGTTCTTTTTCACATCGGGGGCCCAATAGTAGATGATGGCAAAGAAAAGCGTAATCAGGACGGTTACGACGATCCAACCGAGAGAGCGGATCACCACAACCACAACGCTGGCGAGAAAATGGTGATAGATGCGGTCGCGGGCGACACGGGCGAAAAAGTCGCTGGCAAGCATCGACGACAGCGTAACCGAAACCAGAATAGCCAGAACGATCGTGACTCCGATGGCTGAGATACGGGCGTGAAAATAGGAGCGTGTCTCGGGGACCTTGTAAACCGTGTTCATGCTGTCCTGAATCGCCGAGAAGCCAACCGAGGCAGACCAGAGAGCGGCAACAATTCCAAAGGTCAGCTTGCCGCTGGTAGCAGCCGCAGTCGTCTCATTGAAGGTCGCAATTACCATCCCCATTGCAGCGTGAGGAATGACGAAGGCCAGGTAATGGAGCAACCTGTCATAGACGCTCGAGGCGGAGCGCGCGGCCAGCCCAAGCAGAGAACTGGCACAGAACAGCGTAGGAAAAAGCGCGAATAGAAAGTAGAAGCCAAGTTCGGCAGCCCGGCCAAGGAGATTGTCGCTGAGAAAGTTCTTCCAGGTGCGCACCGCAACGACCCGGAGAGAAATCCCTTGCAGATCCCAGAGTGAGTGCAGGGGAGAATGGGACACATAATCCCAAATCCGCTGCTGGCGGGGATCGAGAGGCACGGCGGGCTTGTGGTCAGCAGAGATAGCGGCAATCCTTGGTTGACTCGGGGTTGATATGCTCGTCCCATGAGATAGATGCGCATTGATGTGGTATCGGGTAGCCAGCTTGCAATCGAAGGAGCGAGAGTGCCCTTCCCCAAGGCAAAGTAATTACATCCGCGCGCATCTAGGGGAAAGAGGACCAATGTTTAAGAGGTGGAGAGGGCAACCCTTTGTGGTGACGAAGCTCAAGCAACTCTGGCGGTTAGTGCAGGAGAGCCATGCGCAGCCGATAGCGGGTGAGCCTCGCCCCACCGAGATTGTCGGGCCAGACGAACTGGGGGTGACTTTCATCGGCCACTCTTCATTTCTGCTTCAGGTGGGCGGCCGCTCCGTGCTGATCGATCCGGTCTTCGTCAAGCGTCTGATCCTGCTGCGCCGACAGAGGCGAGCGGGCCTTCTAGTCAATGAGATGCCCGCCATCGATGTAGTTTTGCTGACGCACGCTCACATGGACCACCTGAACATTGCTTCGCTGCGGCGCGTCGTGCGCAGCGCGCAGATGCTCGGGAAAAAGGCTCCCGATGTCGTCGTTCCCTGGGGAGTGGAAGATCTCGTATCCGGCCTCGGCTTTTCGAGAGTGCACGGAATGAAGTGGTGGGAAAAGCTTGAGGTCCGCGGCCTGACCGTCACGCTTACTCCCTGCAAACATTGGGGCGCGCGCATGTTCAACGATATCCATCGTGGCTATGGTGGATATGTAGTCGAGGGCGTGGGGTATTCGGTCTATCACTCCGGCGACACGGCTTATTTTTCAGGCTTCGAGGAGATTGGAAAGCGGCTTCATCCACAAGTGGCTCTGCTGCCTATCGGGGCCTACTTCCCAGATAGTTATCGCGCCGTCCACACCAGCCCGGAAGAAGCTGTGCGGGGCTTTGTCGAAGTGGGCGCGAAGTGGATGGTGCCGATGCACTTCGGCACGTTCAATCTGGGGCGGGAACCGATGGATGAGCCTGTGCAACGCCTGCTGGCTGAGGCCACACGCCTGGGAATCAGCAGCAAGGTGAAAGTGCTCGAAGAGGGCGAAACCATGCGCGTCGCTCAGCAGGAGACCAGTCGAAGGCCAATCCTGAAAACTCAGCAGCAGAGCATTTAATTTCGCCAGCCTTGCCAAATCACGTCTTCGGTGAACCAAGATCGAGAGCCATCGCAGCGGCGACGGCAACCGGCTGGTTATCCTCAGAGTTCCATCCCGGCAGCTCCTGCGATCCGATAATCAGGCGAGCGCTGTCCTTGAAGGTGACATAAGTCCAGGCCCATTGGCGAAACACTGAGAGACGGTTTCTAAAACCAATCAAAAAGAAGATATGGACGACGAGCCACGTCATCCAGGCAGGAAAGCCGCTCCAGTGGGCTTTGAATGGCCATTGGATATTCGCCACGGCAGCCTTGCGTCCAATGGTCGCCATGTCGCCTTTGTCGAAGTAGTGGAATGGCTCATTCCTTCCCGTCCCATCGCTTCCCAGCTCCGCGGCGACCAAACGTGAGATACGCTTCGCTGCGTACTTACCCATCTGCATGGCGGGTTGCGCGACACCGGGAACCTGCTTGCCATTTTGCTCAAAATGAGCAAGATCGCCGCAGATAAAGATCTCCGGATGCCCCGGTGGATTGAGATGCTCATCCACCACTACGCATCCTTTTTTATCCGTCGCAAAGCCCAGCAACTTGCCCAGAGGCGAAGCCTGCACACCTGCCGCCCAAAGCGTGACGACCGCGTCGATACGTTCATCGCCAACCATCACGTAGCCGGGCTGCACGTCGGAGACATGCGCATTCACGCGCAGCTTTACGCCAAGCGCATTGAGTTGTTCCCGCGCCTTCGCCTGCAGGTCGTCGGGATACATACCCAGAATCTTCGGGCCGCCTTCGAGGATCATCACCTTTGCCTCTGAAGGATCGATGTGTCGAAAGTTGTTCGACATATAGAGCTTCGCAATGTCGCTGATCGCCCCTGCGAGTTCCACTCCCGTAGGACCGCCGCCGATGATGACAAAGTTCAGCGGAGGATGGCTGCCCGTCTCCTGCATCTGCCGTTCGGCCAGCTCAAAAGCGAGCAGAACCCGGCGGCGAATCTCGGTCGCATCTTCCACAGTCTTCAAGCCGGGAGCGAGCTTCGCCCAATCGTCGTGGCCAAAGTACGAGTGCGTGGAACCGGTAGCCACGATGAGATAGTCATACTCAAGCTCAGCCCCCGTCTTCAGTTCCACTCTTTGCTCGTCGAGATGGAAGGCCACAGCCTCGTCCATCAGCACCTCAACATTAGGATAGTTGCGCAAGATGGAGCGAATCGGCTGAGCAATGTCGGCGGGAGAAAGCACCGCAAGCGCCACCTGATAAAGCAGCGGCTGAAAGGTATGGTGGTTTCTACGGTCAATAAGAGAAATGTCGAGTGGCAGCTTAGCAAGATCCAGCGCTGCATTCAGTCCGGCGAATCCGCCGCCAATAATAACGACACGCTTGCGTTCGACACCGCCTCCGGATGTACCTACTGCCATCGTTTGCGCTCCTCCACTTTATCTATCTATTTGATGCGAACTGTACCTATCCGGCTCTTTCCCCAGCAAAATAGTCTAGCTCAGGTTCAGGGTTGTTTCTGTAATGAAAGAGAGACGAATCCCTGTGTCCCTGTAGCTGCAACAAGATCTGTAACCTCCGCGACTCCGGCAAGCTGCAACGGAACGAGCGTTATCAGGCCATTGATATCGGATACCGCCGAAGATATTTGCGCGCTCTGACTTGGTGGCACCGGGCAGCGTCCCCGAGCGGGACACGGCCCCTGCCACGCATCCAGGCTCTGGTGAATTTCGACCACAGCGCCGGCTATCGGATCGCCCGTTGTATCCGTCACCCGCAGCACGATCGGCGCGAGCACGCCATCATACCCAATCGACTGCCCTGCTCCGCTGACGACCTCGATGCGCCAGTCCGCCGGGTCCACGGCCTGCGCCGCGAATGCTGCACATACGTTTGTCCAAGCACAGGCCGACGCCGTCGCCTGTCCCCCAGCGGCCAGCGGGCCAACCGTCGCCTGAGTCTCAGCCATCCCCTGCGAATCTGCGTTCGATTGTGCCGGAGAAAAAAATATCGCTCCTGCCGTTGACTGCCAGTTCACAAGGACCCCCGCCGTCGAAGCAGAGTTGTCGCTTACATCCACCTGAGACGTCCAGGGAACAGTTGCATTGGCCGCGATATATAGCACGGGCAAAACAGGAGTCACTGTCTGAACCCGCGTCAATACAGTAAACGAGGCAGCCTGCGTTCCCATGGAACTGGCCGCCGAGATCGTAATCGATCCCGCTTCGAGCGCAGTTACAGTTGTCGAGGCCAAGCCCGTTGCATCCGTCGTTACGGTACAAGCAGATTCTCCGCAGGCACCAAACTTAACGGCACCGCCGTTCGCCGTGAAACTGACAGACTGATTCGCAATGGGACTAACTCCGTCGGCGCCTAACGTTCTCACCGCGAATGCGACAGAGGCCGTATCGCCGGCAAACACTGTGCCTGACGGCGCCGTCACAAGGTTCAACGAGGGCTGCGGAGCGGCATAGTTCAGCGCGCCCGTCATCGTCGTCGTGCCTCTGGTCGATGGGTCGGTAACGGTCAGATCCGCTGTAGCCGCGACACTGAAACCAAGCGCTCGGGCCGACGGGACGGTGGCCACAATCGAGGTCGCCGTCCAGCTCGTCACCGTGGCCGCAACACCGTCAACCGTCACCACATTTCCCGCGCGAAACCCCATCCCCGCAATCGTGACCACTCCTCCCTCCGCGCTAACACTCGCTGGGCTGACGCTGTCTGCATACAGCACACGCGACTGATAGGCGAAGTCAGGGCGGCCATCTCCACGCTGATCTGCAATCGAAATTCGTAATTGACTCGGCTGCGAACTCTGCACCGTCAACGCCGTCGCTGCATAAGCTGAGCCATTAAACGCAGTGGGCGCCGATGCCACGGTTGGCAGCGACTTCAGCGGATCCGTCGCATTCCATACCCCGATCACCGGCATGGCCTTCGCTGTTGTAGCGAACCCCTTTTCATCCTGCGCGGTGACTTCGATCGTAAGGCTGCGATTCGCTTTCACATTCAGCGAGGACCATCCAGCGTGCCCGTAGGCGCAGAGCGTTCCCGTCCACCAGCCTTGCGTGGCAATGGCAGCTGGCGCCGCCTCGGTACCGTCCGCTGAGGTGTTGCAACTGTTAGCCGCGCTGGCCGGGACCAAGACCACCCGCGCAGCCACCTGATAACTCCTCATAATGTCTGTAAAAAGCTCGAAATTTGCGCCCGAGGGTTGTACTTGGCTGGCAATATAGGGTCCGACTGCGTACTCACCCGTATACAGCGGGTTGATCGGTTCGGTGTCCAGAATGTCGCTGTCCCAGTTGCCATCGAACATGGGAATCCGGAACGCTTCATAGAACCCCTCATAGGCCAGGTTCGAAGTACCACTGCTGCCCGCCGCGGACGCCGAAGCGCTGGTCACTGGATTGCCGGCTGCTCCCTTAAATAGAGCGCCTGATACAGCCGAGACCGTCTGCCAGGATTCTGCGGCAGTCCGATATTGATGCCACCGCCGTACGACTACGTTCACGCCCTGCATCCCCTGGCCGGTGGGGAAGACCACGGTTCCCGAGATCTGATGCGCCAGGTACAGTGTGTCTGTCTTGCCCGGAGGCGCCTGGTTCTGGGGAATAAAATACAGCATCCCAAGCGCAGACAGATCGTCTGGCCGCAGCGTGAACGGCTGCGGCAGGCATTGATAGGTATAGGGCCCGCAGATGATGTCGATCGGGTGCATGATCGGCCAGTTCAGCGCCTCCTGATAGGTCGGCTGTGGACTTCCGGTAAAGACGTCGTCGTTCACCTGCGACCAGCCAAGTCCAAGGACACGCCCAAAGGCACGCATCAGCTGGTACTGCATCTGTAACTGCTGTTCCGGGGCCGGACCCGTGCAGCGTCCATTCAGAATCAGCAGCGCGTGTTGGATGTACCCAGCCGGAACGATGGAGTCGACGCTTTCCGTCACGGCGTTCTGGCGGCAACCGGAGGGGTCGCTCGCTCCGCTGCCCAGAAGCATGTCCGTCACCGACCCGTCAGTGTCGTAGATCACGGCAATCTGCTTGGCCTGGTAGTTGCTGCTTTGTACGTCCGCCGGAAATACCAGCCCATTTGGCCCCGGATAGACATTTGCTCCGCTGACATCTTCGTCGAGTGAACCTCCATAGCCCAGCACCAGGCTTGAGGTCGGCACGTTCCAAACATTTGCCGCCGCCGCTACGATTGCATCCGCCGCAGCGTGGTTGACGTACGAACTCAGGTCGCCCTGATCGGTGAAATAAAGCGGCTGATTTGTGTACCAGACGACTGGAATGCCAGCGGTACTGAAATACGGTGGCCCGGTCACCCAGCGTGGACCTCCCGCAAAGGCTATTGCGCCTGCGGCCAGCCAGTAGAGGGCAAATGCGAATCCTCGTCGCAACGTTGGGAGATCAGCGAACATCGTCCGTCGCCTTTTTCCAGGAGGTCAGTAATTTGACCAGGGCATCGACCGAAGCCTGCTGAGCGGGAGTCGAAGCACGGGCTGAGGTGTCGTCAATCGACAGGGTTGGATTCACAATCAAGGTGGCCGCCGAGGCCGTCTGTCGCTCCATGTTCAAGGGCGCAGGCGACAGGGTCGGTTGCAGCACATAAGACGTGGGATGCGCCACCTTTGCGCCAAGCCAGCGAAGGTCGGCCACAGGAACAGGAGGATCTCCGGCAGCCATAGCAAGTTGCGAGGCGTCGGCTACGCCGCGAATAGGAATGGCCCCATCCATGCCTCCGACAGGCGAACTCATGCCGCTGGCTCCGGGCGCATGCAGCATCATAAGCCTCCGCTGTCCTATCTGATAGCGGCGCGCATCGCCAGACCACAATCCGGCCCACTCTCGCAGGACATAGGATCCGCCAGCGCAACCGCGAATCGGCTGCTCCACATTGAAATCGATCTCGACAAACCCGGCGGCCATGCCATCGTCGTCACTGGGACGGATCGCGGCGACCTGGCCTAAGAAGATAATATCGGCCCGATCCGACATCTGATGAAGGACATCTTCCACATTCTGCGGCATCGCAGCGCCGTTGGAGCTCCCAGAGGAAGAAGTCTGTGCATGAGCAAGCCCCATCAGCAATGCGGCCGCCGAAAAGGCGAGCCACCCCCGAAATATCCGCAGATTTCTGACCATCTGGCGTTACCCTCCTCTGCTTCTTTTTCGGCAGAAGGCAGGTAACGTGACTCGAGTGACCTGTTTCGAGACAAGCGAAGCAGAGTGGCGCGGAAACGCAAAGGCCCAGCTCCAACGCTGGGCCTCACCTGTTGAGAGTAAGAGATTAGGTGTGGGCGGGAAGCAAAAGATGTCTAGATTTCAGGATAAAAATCGAAGAAAGCGTCAATGCTCATGCGGAGTTGGGCTTCGATCTGCTCTCGGCTGCCCTCCAGCACATGCATGGTCACATGCGCTTCGTTGCCATTCTGCAGCGTGACGGGTGCATCGCCCACTGCCGTTATTTCATCCGCGGGCAGCAGCCTCATTCCGTAGACCAATGTGAGATTTGCCATAGCCTCAATTGTGTCACTAAATGCGGCTTGCATCCTTTTCCTCAATCGCGCATTTACACTAAGAGAGTTAATATGCCTGAAAACAATACTCGCGATACCGTCATCCTCGGTTCCGGCTGCTCCGGACTGACCGCCGCCATCTATGCCGCCCGCTCAAACCTCAAGCCTCTGGTCCTCGAAGGCCACGAGCCTGGCGGCCAGTTGTCCATCACCACGCTGGTCGAGAACTTCCCCGGCTGGCCTGATGGCATTCAAGGCCCCGAGCTGATTGAAAACATGAAGAAGCAGGCGGTCCGCTTCGGCGCAGAGCTGCGCATGGCGCATCTTGCCTCAGTCGATCTGACCAAGCACCCTTTTGAGCTGAACCTCGGAAACGAGATCATCCATACTCGGACGCTCATCATCGCCTCCGGCGCAAGCGCCCGCTGGCTGAACCTGCCGTCGGAGCAGGCCCTGATCGGCCACGGTGTCAGCTCCTGCGCCACCTGCGACGGCTTCTTCTTCTCGGGCAAGGAGATCGCTGTCATCGGTGGCGGCGACTCGGCCATGGAAGAGGCGCTGTTTTTGACGCGGTTTGCGTCGAAGGTCACGCTGATCAATCGCAGCGAGCACTTTCGCGCCTCAAAGATCATGCTCGAGCGCGCGGTCGCTCATCCAAACATCGAGTTCCTCTCCAGCACAACGGTCGAAGAGGTGCTGGGCGTTGAAGAAAAGGACGTAAAAGGATTGCGGTTGAAGAACCGCGTCACCGGCGACGAGTTCATTCTGCACGTCTCAGCCATGTTTCTTGGCATCGGACACATTCCCAATGCATCCGCTTTCAAGGGAATGCTCGACCTCGACGAGGACGGCTACATCCTGACGCAGAATAACGTCTTCCCGACGCTGAACGGAGAGCCGCTGCCCGGAGTGTATGCCTGCGGCGACATTCAGGACCGCCGCTATCGACAAGCCATTACCGCCGCGGGGTCAGGCTGCATGGCCGCGCTCGAAGTAGAAAAGTATCTGGAAGAGCACGGCAGATAAGACAGAACCATGTCAATCGCCGATAATCTCGCCCACCTGCACGACCAGATCGCTGAAGCGTGCCGCCGAAGCAGTCGTTCAGAGAGCGAAGTCGCTTTGATGGCCGTAAGCAAGGTTCATCCGGTAGAGGTCATTCTGGAGGCCTACGCCGCAGGTCAGCGGCTCTTTGGCGAGAACCGCGTGCAGGAGTTTCAGGAGAAATCGCAGCATCTGGCTGGACTCAGCGATGCCAGCTTCCATCTCATCGGGCCGCTGCAATCGAACAAGACGAACCGTGCAGCAGAGCTTTTTGATGCCGTGGATACGGTCGACTCGCTCAAGATCGCGCAGCGGCTCAGTAGTGCTTGTACCGCACTGAACAAGAAGATGCCAGTGCTGGTTGAGGTGAAGCTGAGCCACGAAGAGTCGAAGCATGGGCTGGCTCCGGAAGAGTTGCCGGAGTTGCTGGCTGCGATGGAAGTGCTTGCCTCGATTGAAGTGGTCGGGCTGATGACTGTTCCTCCATGGTCCGAAGACGCCGAAACGGCGCGGCCTTATTTTCGCGAGCTGCGGAGGCTTCGCGATGAGTCGCGGAAGATGCATCCAGCACTTACTCAATTGTCCATGGGGATGTCGAACGACTTTGTTGTTGCGATTGAAGAGGGCAGCACCTGTGTCCGCGTGGGAACCGCACTCTTCGGCAAGCGGGTGTATCCGGCATGAGCGAAGAATTCTCACCTTTCGTGCAGGATGTTGGCGACGGCTGCACGCTCTCCGTGCGTGTTCGCCCCGGTGCCCGGAAAAACGACGTTGCGGGTATCCATGCTGGCGCGGTGAAGATCTCGCTGACTACGCCGCCGGTGGATGGGCGCGCCAACGAGGCTTTGATTGAGTTCATTGCGGATTTGCTGCGAGTTCCGCGAGCGCGCATCGCCATTCTTTCCGGCGTGACGAGCCGAATGAAACTGCTTCGCATCACAGGAAAAAGCGCGGCTGAGGTTCAGGCCGCGCTCTTTCCCATTGAACTTTGCTGACTACTTGAAGGTCACTTTCGCGGTGGGAGCGATGGTGATTCCCTGCCCTTCTGATGCTGTGATCTTTACGTTGCTTCCGGTTACGGTTGCGTATGCGATCGCCATTCCTTTTTTCGCTTGAATGTCGATGTTTTTCATGACGAGGTCCTTTACGGGAGCCTCCGGCAAGCCGATGACGACGCCTGCCCAGGCGCTGTTGACTGACTTGACGTTCTCGATGGTGATGTTGTGAAAGTGGGGCGTGAGGCGCTGGACGGGCTCCGCCGCAACTTCACCTTGAGGAAGCGCCTTGGGGTAGTACTCGCTGATGAGGATCGAGGTCTTCACGTTCTCCATCGTGATGTCCTTGAAGGAGATGTTGCTGACGTCGTTGCCACGGTCGCGGTTGGCTTTGATGCGGATGCCTTGATCGGTGCCGTTGAAGTGGATGCGTTCGGCGTGAATGTTCTGTGCACCGCCAGCGATCTCGCTGCCGATGGAAAGGCCGTGACCATGCATGAAGTCGCAGTCGGTGATGGTGATGTTCGTGCTTGGCGCGTCGGGGCCGGGAGAGTTGATCATTCCGCTCTTGATGGCGATGTTGTCGTCACCTACGTCGGCGTAGACGTGGTCGATGACGACGTTGCTGGAGCTGAAGGGATCGATGGCATCGGTGTTCGGTGAGTGCTGCGGCGCGAGGATGCGCACATTGCGGATGACGACATCGTAGGTGTAGTAGGGAACGATCTGCCAGTAGGGCGAGTTTTGAACGGTGACGCCTTCGATGCGGATGTGTTTGCAGTGGTCGAAGACTACGCCTCGGGGGCGGGAGTTTTCGCTGCCGAGGACGCCGGCGTTCTTCTGGGTTCGTGCCAGGGCCCACCAACTAGCTCCGTTGCCGTCGATGGTGCCGCCGCCGGTGATGGCGATGTCTTCTGCGTTGGTTGCGCCGACGAGAGACTGGTAGCCGGGACCGCGGAACTCCGTCTTTGCAGGGTAGTCGGCGTGGTCAGGGGAGCCCAGCAGCGTTGAGCCCTTGGCGATGTCGAGGGTGATGTGGTTTTTGAGGACGATGGGAGCGGAGAGGAAGGTTCCGCCGGAGAGCTTGACGGTACCGCCGCCCGCCTTCGCGCAGTCGTCAATCGCTGACTGTATGGCCTGAGTGTCCTTCGTCGTTCCATCTGCCTTGGCGCCGTAGGTGCGGGCGTCGCAGACTCTGGGCGCTGCCATTGCGGGGAGGGCGATGCCTGCCATCAGCCCTGCTGCTGTGACTGCCACAAACCGAATGCCGCCGATTTTCATGCCTTCTCCGATGCGCGCATTGCGCTCTTCGGAATACTACCTGCAATTGGTCTTACCACGCTTGCGGTGATCTGTTTTCTTATCTGGGGTACCCCCCTCCCCCGTACCTTAATCGCAAAGTATTTAGATTCAACAACTTGAAACTTAAGGTACAAAGCTAAAGTCTTGATTCCAAATTGCTTACAGGCAAAGTCTTCTATCGAAAGGAGTTAGGCCGATACCGGCTCTTTCCCTGCTTTTCTGCTGCTTTAATTGTAGCCATTTGGGCAGAACTGATTTGCAGGTTGGGGTAATTTATTTTAAGCGGTGGAAGTTGTTTATTTTGTATCATTTGAGAGAATTTTGCCTCGTTTTTGGGCACGGGGCGGCTTGACAGCATTTTTTCGTCAACGGCTACAGGGAAGTACTGAAAACCGCTTACGGCGGAACTAGAGCATTTTCCCTACAGGCGTAGTTGTGCGAGCCGAGGAGAAACACAGATTCCCTACGGGAATGGCAACAAAAGAGCAAAATATTGAGTTCTTCAGCAGCCTGGTCAGGAGCTTTATTCCTGTACTACGGCTTTGACCAGGTTGCGGGGATTGTCTACGTCGATGTTGCGGCCTATGGCCATGAAGTAGGCGAGCAGTTGCAGCGGGACGACTTCGTAAAGGGGGGCGATGTACTCGGCGCAGGGGGGGATGGTGATGGTGTGAGTGCTGAGTTCGGCGATGCGGGTGTCGCCCTGGTTGACGATGGAGAGGACGACGGCGCCCTGCTTACGCATGTCGCGAAGGAGGTTGACGGTCTTTTCGTAGCGCAGGAGAGAGTCGGGCGCGCGGGGGTCGCTGGTAGCGAGGACGACGAGCGGGGTATTGGAGTCGATGAGGGCGTTGGGGCCGTGCTTGAGCTCGCCGGTGGGGTAGCCCTCGGCCTGGATGTAAGAGGACTCCTTGAGCTTGAGCGCACCTTCGCGGGCGATAGGGTAGTGGACGCCGCGGCCGAGGAAGAGAAAGGATTCGGCTGACTGGATCTGGGGGGAGAGGTCGGCGAGCTGCGACTCCCATTGCGGGAGAATAGCCTGCATGGCGGCGGGAACGGCTTGTATCTCTTCGAGGTGGGATTCGACGACGGCGCGGGTCATGCGGCCACGGATGCGGGCGGCGAAGAGGGAGAGGAGCGAGATCACCGTAAGCTGCGTGGTGAAGCTCTTGGTGGCGGGGACGGCGCGTTCGATACCGGCCATGGTGGGCAGAGAGCAGCTTGCCAGTTTTGCCATGGTCGATTCGGGCTTGTTGGTGATGGCGATGGTGGAGGTGCCGCGGGCGATGGCTTCGCGGAGAGCCTCGGAGGTGTCGGCGGTCTCGCCGGACTGCGAGATGGCGAGGAAGCAGGGATTTTTGAGGGTGTGGGTGGAGCGATAGATGTACTCGCTGGCGTACTCGACGTCGACGGGGATTCCGGCGAGGTCTTCGAAGAGGATTTCGCCGACGAGACCGGCGTGACGGCTAGAGCCGCTGGCGGAGATGAGCAGACTCTCTTTGCCGACGAGGGCCTGGAGCGCGGTGCGGAAGGTGTCCTCGCGGAGGCAGTTGTCTTCGGTGTAGGCGGTAAGGGTGTCGGCGATGGCGTTGGGCTGCTCGAAGATCTCGCGGAGCATGGCGTGGGGGAAGGTTTTGTTTTGCGGAAGCATGGTTGGGCACACCCCTTCTGTATCTTCTAGTTATAAATGAGTGCTGTGGAGAGAGTGGTTCATTCAAAACCGTTGGAGTTGCAGCGCGGACTGTCGACCAGTTCGGCGCTGGGACTGAACGTGATCGACATGGTGGGGGTGGGCCCGTTTATAACGCTGCCGCTGATTGTGGGTGTGATGGGCGGGCCGCAGGCGATGCTGGGATGGGTGCTGGGGGCGCTGCTGTCGCTGTGCGATGGGTTGGTCTGGAGTGAGTTGGGTACGGCTTATCCGGAGGCCGGGGGATCGTATGCGTATCTGAAACATCTTTATGGCGAGCGCGGATGGGGGCGCGCGTTCTCGTTTCTTTATGCGTGGCAGTTGCTGTTCAGTGCTCCGCTTTCGATTGCTTCGGGGTGCATTGGGTTTTCGCAGTATGTTTCGTTCTTTGCGCCGAATGCGGGGCATGCTTTTTTTTCGGCGCGGTGGCTGGGGGTTCCGATTGTACTGAGTGGGCAGACGCTGATTGCGATGGCGGCGTGCTCGGTTGCGGTGGTGGTGCTGTATCGCAGCATTGTGAAGATCGACAGGATTGTGCGCTGGCTGGGACTGGTGGTGGTGCTGACGCTGGTGCTGATTATTGTGGCCGGGTTTCTGCACTTCGATGCGCATCGGGCGTTTGATTTTCCTGCGGGCGCGTTCCATCTGAATGGCGCTTTCTTTGTGGGGCTGGGAGCGGGGATGCTGATCTCGGCCTATGACTACTGGGGTTATTACAACGTGTGCTTTGTGGCAGGAGAGGTGCGTGATCCGCAACGGACGATTCCGCGAGCGGTGCTGGGAGCGATTGCGATTGTAGCCACGCTTTATCTGCTGATGAATGTGAGTGTGCTGGGCGTGCTGCCGTGGCGAGAGCTGGCCGCCGATACGGACAGCCATGCGCGGATGTTTACGATGGCCGTGTTTATGGAGCGGCTGTATGGGCATACCGCCGCAGGCGTGGTGGTGGTGTTGATCGCGGTGGCAGCGCTGGCTTCTGTGCTGGCTTTGCTGCTGGGGTATTCGCGGATTCCATTTGCGGCGGCGCGGGATGGGAACTTTCCGGCATGGTTTGGGGCGGTGCATGAGAAGCACCGGATTCCGCAGCACTCTCTGCTGACGCTGGGTGCGATGACGATGGCCTGCTGCATCTTTCGATTGCAGGAGGTGATTACGACGCTGGTGGTGGTTCGGATTCTGTTTCAGTTTCTGCTGCAGGGGTTGGCAGTGTTGCTGCCAGAGCATCGGCGCGAGCGGAAGCTGCGGGGGTTCAGGATGCCGCTTTATCCGCTGCCGGTTTTGCTGGCGCTGGGTGGATTTGTGTTCATTTTGTTTTCGCGGCCTAACTTTGCACGAGAGATGCGGACGGCGGGTTTGATTTTGCTTGCGGGGGCGTTGGTTTATGGAGTGCGTTTTTTTGCGGGGCGGGCTGCAAGAGCAAAGGTTTAACGATTTAGTATTCGCAATTTTATTGCTTTTCATCATTGCGACCAGCTAAATTGGCAAGGTGGATTTTATCCCCTCGAAAGCTGGTGTGGAACCTATGTCGCGAAAGATGCTGCCTCTATATGCGGGCTTAGTTGCAACTGTGTCGGTAATGTTGTGGACGCCTGCGGGAGTGGCGCAGGCGAAGCCGGTGTATATGGACTCTTCGCTGCCAGTGGCTCAGCGCGTGGATGACCTGGTGGGCAAGATGACGCTGGCGGAGAAGGTCTCGCAGATGCAGAATCATGCCGTAGCGATTCCGCGGCTGGATGTGCCGGAGTATGACTGGTGGAGCGAAGGGCTGCATGGAATTGCGCGGTCGGGCTATGCGACGGTGTTTCCGCAGGCGATTGGGCTGGCGGCGACGTGGGACATTCCACTGATGCATCAGGTGGCTACGACGATTTCTACCGAGGCTCGCGCCAAGAATGCGGAGGCGCTGCGGCACGACAATCACAGCATCTATTTCGGGTTGGATATCTGGTCGCCGAACATCAATATCTTTCGCGATCCGCGCTGGGGGCGCGGGCAGGAGACTTATGGCGAAGATCCTTTTCTGACTTCGCGGCTGGGGGTGGCGTTTGTCGAAGGGCTGCAAGGAGACGATCCGCACTACTACAAGACGATTGCCACGCCGAAGCACTATGTTGTTCACTCGGGGCCGGAGAGCACGCGGCATACGGCGAATATCGATGTCTCACCGCATGATCTTGAAGACACCTATTTGCCGGCGTTTCGTGCGACAGTGAAGGAGGCCAAAGCGGGGAGCGTGATGTGCGCCTATAACGCGATTGATGGCGAGCCCGCTTGCGCGAATACGTTTCTGCTTTCGGATATGCTGCGCAAGACCTGGGGCTTCAAGGGGTATGTGACGTCGGACTGTGGTGCGATTGGGGACGTTGCCGAGGGACATAAATTTGCTCCGGATATGGAACATGCTGCGGCGGTCTCGGTGAAGGCGGGGACGGATACAAGTTGCGGCGATGAGTATGCCAGCCTGACCAAAGCGGTGAAGGATGGACTGATCTCGGAGGCAGAGATCGATCAGTCGGTGAAGCGGTTGTTTACGGCACGGTTCGAGCTGGGACTGTTTGATCCAGCGGCGAAGGTGGCTTATGCGCGGATACCTTTTTCTGAAGATGACTCGGTGGCGCATCGCGAGTTGGCGCGAGTGGTGGCGGAGAAGTCGATGGTGCTGCTGAAGAACGATGGCATTCTGCCGCTGAAGAAAGACGTGAAGACGATTGCGGTGATTGGGCCGAATGCGGCTGCGCTGGCGGCCATCGAGGGGAACTATAACGCGATTCCGTCGCATCCGATATTGCCGCTGAGTGGGATGGAAGCGAAGTTTGCCGGGCGGGCGAGGATTCTTTACGCACAGGGGTCGCCTTATGTTTCGGAGCTGATGGTGCCCGTGCCGCGGACTTTACTGCATCCGGCGAAGGGGAGCGCAGCGTTTGGGCTGAAGGGAGAGTACTTCGACAATATCGAGCTGACGGGCAAGCCTATGGTTACGCGAGTGGACCAGCAGGTGGACTTTGACTGGAACGCGGCCGCTCCTGTGCCTGAGGTGAAGGCGACGGAGTTTGGCGTGCGCTGGACGGGGACGATCACGCCTCCGGTGCCGGGCAAGTATGAGTTCAGCTTTCGCAGGGATGCGAAGGGAGCGCGGGTCTTTCTCGATGGCAAGCAGGTCACCGAAGAACAGGCACAGGGGAAGAAACATTCGCGAAGGGGGGAGCCGTTTGTGCTGGACCTGAGCGATGGGCAGGCACATGATCTGCGGATTGAGTACTCGCATCATGCGTCTTTGTTTGACGCGGGGCTTTCGCTCGAGTGGAAGCCGCCTGTCGAAGCTGAACGTGCAGAGGCAGTGAAGATAGCGAAGCAGGCTGACATTGTGGTCGCGTTTGTTGGGCTTTCGCCGAATCTTGAGGGCGAAGAGATGCCGGTGCATGTCGAGGGCTTTGATGGGGGCGACCGCACTGAGATTGAACTGCCAGCCGTGCAGAAGGAAATGCTGGAGGCAGTGGCTGCGACGGGCAAGCCTGTGGTCGTAGTGCTGATGAATGGCAGCGCGCTGGCCGTGAAGTGGGCGAAGGACAATGCGGCTGCGGTTCTGGAGGCGTGGTATCCAGGCGAAGAAGGCGGCGCTGCGATTGCCAATACGCTGGCGGGTGATAACAATCCTGCGGGACGGTTGCCGATTACATTCTATGCAGGGACGAAGGAGCTTCCACCGTTCGATGACTATTCGATGGCGAAGCGGACTTACCGCTACTTTACTGGGAGCACGCTTTGGGGCTTTGGGTATGGACTTAGCTACTCGAAGTTCAAGTGGAACGATGTGAAGCTGTCGGCGGAGAAGCTGACGGCGGGCGAACCGTTGACGCTGGATGCCGAGGTGGAGAATACCGGCTCGGCGAAGGGAGATGCGGTTTCGGAGATTTACCTGAAGGCCCCGGCTTCGGCCACCGCTCCGATTCATTCGCTGGTGGGGTTTGTGCGGACTCCACTGGATGGCCATGCGCGGCAGCATGTGCATGTGGTGATCGATCCTCGCAGCCTGAGCACGGTGGCGGCGGATGGAAAGCGCAGCATCGAGGCTGGAGAGTATTCCATCTTCGTTGGTGGAGCTCAGCCGGACGCGGACGAAGGCGGAGTAACCAAGCAGTTCACCATTGTCGGCTCGAAGGCACTGCCTCGGTAAGGGGGGTTTCCTGCGATGTATCGAGGCCCCTGTCTCGCATGATTTCAATGCGGCGGGGGCCTTTTTGTCGGTCGATATTATAAGGAAAAGTTCGTGGTAGATAGTTATTCTGCATTCATGTAAGTTGCGGGTAGAATCCTCTACTGAAGGCCGTAGCGGTTGGAGTGGTTGCGAAAATCTTTGGAAGTTACCGGTAACCACGTCGCCGGTTGAGGTACTGAGCCATGGGGAAGCAATACATTCTGGCGCTCGATCAGGGGACGACGAGTTCGCGGGCGATGGTGATCGACGGCGCGGGCAATGTGGTGTCCATTCGGCAGCGGCCGTTCAAGCAGATCTTTCCCAAGCCGGGATGGGTGGAGCACTCGCCTACCGAGATTTGGTCTTCGCAGAGCGGCGTGGCGACTGAGACGCTGGCGGCGGCGGACCTGACGGAACGTGATATTGCGGCCATTGGGATTACGAACCAGCGCGAGACGACGGTGCTGTGGGACCGCGAGACCGGTGAACCGGTCTATAACGCGATTGTGTGGCAGGACAGACGGACTGCGGAGTTCTGCGATACGCTGCGGAGCCACGGCAATTCCGAGATGATTCAGGCCAAGACAGGCCTCTTGCCGGATGCTTATTTTTCCGGAAGCAAATTGAATTGGCTGCTGAATAACGTGCCCGGTGCGCGGGACCGGGCGATAGCCGGGAAGCTGGCCTTCGGCACGGTCGATAGCTGGTTGATATGGAAGCTGACGCAGGGCGAAAGGCACGTTACGGATGCGACGAATGCTTCGCGCACGATGCTCTTCAACATCCATACGCTGGAGTGGGATGAGGAACTTTTAAAGCTGCTGGATATTCCTCGGGCTGTGCTGCCGGAGGTAGTTGCTTCGAGTGGCCATTGCGGAACGACGAAGGGAATTTTAGACGGGATCTCCATTGCCGGAATTGCGGGAGACCAGCAGGCGGCACTGTTTGGACAGATGTGCAGCGAGCCCGGGATGGCGAAGTGCACGTTCGGCACAGGGAGCTTCATGCTGATGAATACCGGCACAAAGCCCGTGACCTCGCAAAATAAATTGCTGACGACGATTGCGTGGAAGATTGGCGACACGGTGGAGTATGCGCTCGAAGGCAGCATGTTGATGGCGGGCGCGGTAGTGCAGTGGCTGCGAGACGAGTTGCAGATGATTCGCACTTCGGCGGAGATAGAGGAGCTGGCCGCTTCGGTTCCAAGCACGAATGGGGTGGTGCTGGTGCCGGCGTTCGCGGGATTGGGCGCACCGCACTGGGACCAATATGCTCGGGGCGCGATGCTGGGAATGACGCGAGGGACTTCGCGAGCGCATATCGCAAGGGCGGCGCTGGAAGGGATTGCGTTGCAGGCGATGGATGTTCTGGAGGCAATGCAGACGGACTCGGGCCTGCCGCTGGCACAGTTGCGGGTAGATGGCGGAGCTTCAGCGAATAATCTGCTGATGCAGATTCAGGCGGATGTGCTGGGAATTGACGTGGTCCGTCCGAAGAATGCGGAGGCGACCGTGCTGGGCGCGGCTTATCTCGCAGGGCTTGCGGTGGGATATTGGCCGGACAAGGAGACGATTGCGCGGCAATGGCAGATAGACCGCGTGTTCAAACCGCAGATCGATGCCGAGGCGAGACGCAAGGTGAAGGCCACGTGGCACAGGGCATTGGACCGTGCCCGCGATTGGGCTGGGGAGACACAGGATTGAGCGAGAGATCTGAGATATTACGACGGCTCGGAGAACAGAGTGAGCCGTGGGACGTGGTGGTCATTGGCGGTGGCGCCAGCGGACTGGGCGCGGCGGTCGAGGCTGCTTCGCGAGGCTATCGCACGGTACTGGTGGAGCGGTTCGATTTTGCCAAGGGAACCTCGAGCCGCAGCACGAAGCTGGTGCATGGCGGGGTGCGGTATCTCGAGCAACTGAATATCACGCTGGTGATGGATGCCCTGCGGGAGCGCGGGCACATGCTGCGGAATGCGCCGCACCTTGTCCACAATCTGCAGTTCGTGGTGCCGGCGTTCGACTACTTCTCGCTTCCCTACTATGGATTTGGCCTGAAGGTTTATGAGCGGATGTCGGGACGGCTTTCGCTGGGACCGTCGAAGCTGCTTTCGCGGAAGCGGACGGTGGAGATGCTGCCGGGGATCGCCGATGCGGGGCTTCGCGGCGGCATTCTGTATCACGATGGACAGTTCGACGATGCGCGGTATGCGATCTCCCTGTTGCGAACGTTTGAAGATCTGGGTGGTACGGCGATCAATTATGTCGAGGCGACTGGGCTGTTGAAGCAAGGCGGCAAGATCGTTGGAATTCAGGCACGCGAGTGCGAGGAAGATGTCCGGTTCGATTTGCAGGCAAAGGTTGTCGTCAATGCCAGCGGCGTCTTTACGGAAGAGATTTTGGCCATGGACGGGGTGGCGGCCGAGTCGCTGCTGGCCGTGAGCCAGGGGACACATTTTGTCCTGCCTCACTCCTTTTTGCCCGGTAACGTAGCATTGATGATTCCAAAGACGGCGGATGGGCGAGTGCTGTTCGCTATACCGTGGCATGAATCGACGATTGTGGGTACGACGGATGTGCCGGTAGCTGCAGCTTCCGTAGAGCCGCGCTCGATGGCCTCGGAGAGGACGTTTTTGCTTGAGCATATTGCCCGTTATTTCGGGCGCAGGCCGGAGACCGGAGAGATTCGCAGCATGTGGTCGGGGCTGCGGCCGCTTGTACGCAAAGGCGGCGGCAAGACGTCGAAGCTCTCGCGCGACCATACAATTCTGGTTTCGAAGTCCGGGCTGGTGACGGTGACGGGCGGCAAATGGACCACCTATCGACGCATGGGTGAGGACACGATCAACCAAGCTGCTGAAGTTGCCGGACTTGCAAAGACAACTTCGCGGACCCCGGACCTGAAGCTGCATGGATGGACGGATAGATCGGGTGGTATGGCGGAGGCGGAGCGGGTCTATGGCGCCGACCTGCCGTTGCTTCAAAGCCTGGCGGAGAACGATGCAGCGCTGGATGGGCTTCTGCATCCGCGGCTTCCCTACCGGCTGCGTGAGGTGGTTTGGGGGGCACGATTTGAGATGGCTCGGACAGTGGAGGACGTGCTTGCGCGGCGGACGCGGGCGCTCTTTCTGGATGCGCGGGCGGCAATGGAAGCGGCCCCCGTTGTCTCGGCTCTGCTGGCTAAGGAATTAGGCAGAAGCGACGCGTGGCGAGAGAGAGATTTGCAACAGTTTTTAGATTTGGCAAAAGGGTATATCTACCGGGAAGACTAAGTCTGCATAACGGAATGTCGATTACCGATGGATTTCATGCCTGGGTTATTTTGATTCTCCGCTCAATGCGCGAACATGGGCGGGAAGATAGGGCCGAACCAGATACTGATAGACACCGCCGCCAACTACGCCACCGATAAGCGGGCCGACAACGGGCACCCACCAATAGTTTTCTGGTGACGGGAAAGCAGAACTACCCCAGCCGGTCACGAAGCAAAAGAGCCTTGGTCCAAAGTCGCGCGCGGGATTGAGTGCCCATGCTTCGAGATATCCCATGGATGCGCCGATCAGAGCGACGAGCAGGCCGATGATGAGCGCGCCAGAGTTCGCGCCGGGCGCCATCTCGTTATAGCTTTCGGTGATGGCAAAGATGCCAAAGATCAAAAATGCGGTGAGGATGATCTCATCGCTGAAGGCGTGCATGGGTGTAATCGCCAAACCGGGATGAGTGAAGAAAACACCGGCAGCGCCTCCAGCGGCACGGGTAAGGTGCGAGATCTGGTTGAAATGATCGATGACGGGGGAATAGAGGACATAAACGAGGGAAGCTCCCAGCACTCCTCCCACCACCTGGGCAATGCAGTAGGGGATCACCTTGGCCCACGAGAATTTCCTGTAGAGAGCCAGCGCGAGTGTGACTGCCGGATTTGCGTGCGTGCCGGAGACCGATCCCGTCGCATAGATTGCGATGGTGACTGCCAGCCCCCACGCAATGCACACGCCCCAGTAGGCATTCTGATAGGGACTGGGGGAATAGAGGGTATACATGCCGGCAACGGAGTCGCCGAACGCAATAATGATGAAGACTGCTATCGCCTCTGCAATCAGTTCTCCGACATATTGTCGCTTCATCTACTGGTCCTCTTCTTCAAGATCGTAGCAATCAATCATCGACTATTTACTTATTGCTTAGACCGTACCTTCGCTTAGAACAAGTGCAACCGCGCTACGGAGGCGAGCGGCGTTACCGTCGTAGGCGGGGCGAAGGATGGGGGATTTCGAGAGCGAATGCTTTCGCATCTCCGCTTCGACGATAGGACCGAAGCTATGCCAGACTCCAGTGATATCTCCTACAACAACAATTTCCTTGGGGGCGAGCGCGGAGGCGATCATGCGGAGCCCTCTCCCTATCTGAACCGCGGTCTTTTCAAGCGCGCTGATCGCCTTTTTATTTCCGCCCTGGGCTAGTTTGAGCACATGATCAAAGCCGGTGGCGGGAGCGGAGGGGGAGAGGTCGTTGTAGTAGCGAATGGCGGCGCGGTTGGAGGCGAGCGTCTCCCAGCAACCGTGGTTACCGCAGGCGCAGAGTGGACCGTCGGGATCAATCTGGACGTGACCAAACTCCCCCGCCATGCCGTTGTTGCCGCGTAGAAGCTGGCCGTTGGCGAAGATTCCGGTGCCAATTCCTTCAGAGACATTGACGACGACGAGATCATGACCGTCGCTATCGCCGAACCAAACCTCGGAGAGGGCACAGGCGTTGGCTACGTTGTCCATCTCGACACGGAGGTTAGTGGCCCGCTGGATGCGGGATTTGATACTAAGGACCGGCCAGTTGAGGTTCGGCGCGAAGATGAGCTTTTGGAGTTGGAGGTCGGTGCGGCCCGGCAGGCAAATACCAATGCCGTCGAAGGATTTCTCTTTGTGTGCGGCGATGAGCTTGCGGATGCCGGAGACGATCGCAGAGAGGGCCCTACCGGCATCGGCCGGAAGCACGATGACGTTCTGAGCGATGATCCTGCCGCCAAGATCCGCGACGGCAACGGTAGTCTGGGCAGGATGAATGTCGAGGGCTATGACGGCGCGCTGATCATTGAGCTGAATGAGTGTGGGACGGCGGCCACGGGGAAGACGGCCTGTTGCGCCCTCCAATATCCAGCGATCTGTGATTAGCTCTTCGACGATGAGAGAGACGGTGCTTCGCTGGAGGCCGGAGAGGCGGGCAAGATCAGCACGAGAGACCGACGGTCGCGTGCGAATGAAATTAAAGAGCAGGTTCCGGTTGATTTGCCGGGGAGTTTTATTGGAGGCGGTCTGTTTACCGTCAAAGATAAAGTGCTGCATAGTTGGATTTATTCCGCCCAGATATGCCGCTCTCGTCAGCCGGCGATCTGTTCATTCACAGTGATTCGTCAACGAATTTAGTGTGTAGCCTTTATACCATCGGAATTCGGGATTGCTACATAGAGAGACGGGCGAATTAATGCAGCTTCGTTTCAGAGGCTTGCGGGAAGACCAAAGTCCCGCCATATATAGAGTAATGCGCCGCAATGAACCGCCATTCGAGACGTTCATTGCGGCGTGGAGAATTGATACAGATCAATGACTCATTTACAGAGTTCCTGAATCCTGGAGCTCCTTCTTCATGCCTGCCCAACTGATGCGGGTGGATTCCTCGTGAGTGGGAGCGCCATGCCAATGGGTTTCAAGGCTGACAGCTCCGCGATAGCCACTGTTCTTGAGTGCGCGGAATTGCGCGGCCCAATCGATGAACCCCTTGTCGACCGGCGACCATACGATCTTGCCATCGGGTCCTTTGATGGCATTCTTAACGTGGCAGTGAAGTATCCGGTGCTTCGGCAACAGATCCCATCCCTTGGGGAAGGCATCGAGTTCGCCGAGCATCACCGCATTGCCTGGGTCCCAATTGAGACCGAAATGGCGAGAGGGCACAGCCGCGAGGGCGCGGGCCGCCTCGGGTCCGCTTGCGGTATTGCATTCCATCTCATTTTCCAGCACCAGGAGAACGCCATGCTTGCCGCAGACCTCCGCAGTCTCCTGGAGCTTGTTGTCGATGGCGGCGCGATAAGGCTTTACATCATCCAGACGCCAGAAATCGAAGCAGCGGATCTTGTCGGTCTTAAAACGCTTTGCAAGTGCGATGTATTTGGTGAGCAGGTCGTCCTGCTGCTTAAAATTATCGTTAGAACCAAAGTCATGCTTCGAGCCGAATTTAGACTGTGGTGCACCTGGCCAACCGACCTTGAAGAGCGGGCTGGCCATGTCGGTTACGCCGAGATTGTATTTCGCAAGGATCTTCTGCGCCTCAGCGAGTTGATCGTCGGAGAGATCGTGCAGGCCCTTTCCCCACATGCTGCGAATCTCGACCCACTGCAGACCGAAATCCTTGGAGATGACCGAACAGGCATGGTCAAAGTCGGGCGATATTTCATCGCTGATAACAGAGATTTTGAATGGCGATTTGGGCACCATGGCAAAGAGCGGCTTCGCAGCGCAAGCAGCAGCCGCGGCAGCTCCTGCACCGGCGATAAAATTACGTCGTGAAAAACCTTCCATGTTGAATTCCCCTCTATTCTTCTGACTCGGTTCAAATCAATTGGTTTGCTTAGGCTGGAGAGTGGGGCCATCTCGTACGGAGATGGCCCGTTGTCCTCAACTACCAAGCGCCGATGCGGCAAGGACGCTGCACTCGAAACAATTGCTAAAACGTTACCTTGCCAGCCAACTCGATTACACGATTACCGGTGGCTCCGCCATTGGAGCCATCGATATGACCGAAGTCGGCGTTTGTAATGCTGTTGCTCGGATTGCCAAACTGCGGTGTGTTGGTAATGCTGAAGGCTTCTCCACGAAGTTCCAGATTCACTCGCTCCGTAATGGGGAATTTACGGAAGGCAGACGCATCGAGATTGAAGAACCCTGGTCCAACATAGGCATTCTGCCCCGTGTCTCCGTATGCCGCAGTAGTCGGCTGACTGAATACCGAGGTATCAAACCATGCATTGCTGGTACCGATTCCCTTGAGCTTGTGGAAAGAACCATTGATATTTGCTACCTGAGTGTTGCTCGGAGCATTCAAGCTGGCACTGCTGGCGGTGACCGTGAAAGGTGTTCCCGTTTCGAGCGACAGGACACCGCTCACTTGCCATCCTCCTGCGATCCAGCTTGCAACCCCGCTATTCAGCCATTTCTTTCCTCTTCCGAAGGGAAATTCATAGATGGCACTTTGCACGAAGGTATGTGTTCGGTCATTCGCCAGTCTCGAATAGTTACGGGAGAAGTCTATGTAGAAGTTGGTGCCACCCACTCCCGATCCATTAGAACTTACAAAACCAAGCCCCTTCTGGTAGGTGTAAGCACTGGTAGCAGAGAGGCCGTTGGTGTAGCGATGCTCCAGCTTTACCTGAAGGGAGTTGTAGTTCGAGCCTGTTTGCTTAAAGACGGTGCTTGATGCGGTTCTGCCAAACGGAGCATACTCTGGCTGTCCCTTAGCACCGGCACCGGCAACGAGACCTGCGTTAAGGTTGTAGTTTTGCGCCTGGCCCACACCTACGTTGCCGACATACGCGACATCCAATACGAATCCCGATGGCAGCGCACGCTGTACTGCGGCGTTCCAGGATTCGACATATGGCGCCTTCCAGTTCAAATTAATAACGTTGTATGCCTGCTGAGGCGCGTTGGTGATGATGCCATTTGCAGGTATGGCGGCAAGCAGGGGAGCAGGAAAACCTGCGGCCATGGAGGCAGGAGTGCCGTTTGGTTCCACTGCCTGCGTGTAACTGCTCAAAGACTGAAACGCGTTGTTCTGCTTGAGTGGATAGTTTGTGGCATAGGTATTGAGATTGTCCGGATAGGACTCATAACTCATTCCATATCCGCCCCGGACTACGGTTTTGTCATTCATCCGATAGGCAAAGCCAAGGCGAGGAGCAAAGTACGTATACCGAGTCTTCATGCCCAGGTTCATCGGATTCTTCCCGATACCCGCGATGATGAGCGAGTTCGTCGAAGGATCGTAGTTCGAATAATCTCCGGCTTGGCGCGGCGTAGGGGGAACATACAGCTCCCAACGAAGTCCATAGTTCAAAGTGAGTTTGGAGCTGGCCTGCCATGTGTCTTGTGCGTAAGCGAAGACCTGTGTCTCTCTCCAGGACGCATCCTTAACACCTACATCTCTGCCCACCTGATTGGGATCATCTATCAAGAAGCTGGCGAGATCATTTGCCTGACCGGTTTTGGGACCATTCTTCAACGCCGTCTGGCCATCACGATATTGGAAGTTGCCTCTTTGACCGAAGACCTGTCCCTGAATCAAGTCGTCACGAACCCGGCGTACCTCCGCTCCAAACTTGAGTCCATGGTTTCCCTGGACTTTAGTCCAATTGTTTACGACGTCGATGTTTGTTTCTCCCCGATCCCAGGGATACGAAGCGCTGGTGCCAACGATAGGGCTGGAGTATCCCCCGATATCGATACTGGCGAGACCGCTCGTAGCAGCATCAACGTTTACTCCCGGAATGCCGACGGCAGCTGAGGCACTGGTTCCATAATCAAGATTCCTGGCGGTGTTCCTGTAATGATTCAACCCCAGTCTGAGCTCTGCCAGCAATGCGGGCGAAAAAACATGGGTATAGTTGGCAGCCGTGTTGTATGCGGCCTGAGTGCCACGTGCGTTGGTGGCTCCCTGGGCGGGCCCGCCTGCCATACCAAATAGAGCTGACTGGACCTGGTTCACCTTTTGATAGCTATATCGGATCGACAAGTGATCTTCGCCGCGAAGATTCTCGTCGCCCTTGACGTCAAAGGAGTTTGTATCTCGAGTGTAGTGAGTCACGCCAGTATAGTTATTTGTGGTTCCGGCTCCAGGCACATTCGGGAGCGGAACGAGCGCCAGAATCTTGTTTGCGATAGGACTGATTCTTGCAGGATCGATAACGTTCGCCCGGCCCTGATAGCTAAATTGGCTGCGGTTTGTTCCGTCCGCATTTCCTGTCATTGGATCGTAGATTTTATTCGGTGAAGCACTGAAATCACCGGCACGATTAGCTGCAGTGGGTACGGTCAGCGTGTTGAACTGCCCCTGGTGATCGCTGACATGCAAAAAATCCCCGAAGATAAATAACTTATCGTGGATGATCGGACCGCCAACATTCCCGCCATAGTAGTTATATGTGCTTACCGGATTCGGACCGCTCTGAAAGTAGTTTTCGGCAGCCAAAGCGCTGACGCGATTGAACTCATAGGCCGCGCCATGAAAGTCGTTCGTGCCGGACTTCAGGATGACATCCGTCACCGCTCCACCGACGCGTCCAAATTCCGCCTGATAGTTCGCGGTCGATACGCTTACGCTTTGGATCGCTTCGCTGGGCGGGATAAGCACCTGAAGAAGACCCGAGCGCTCATTGTCATCCACGCCTTCGATTTCGGTGTTGTTGGCAAGGCGCGACTGGCCATTGACCTCGGTCGAAAGTGAGGCAGCAGCATTGAAGAAGGTCGAATGCTGAAAGTGGGGCTTCGTGGCTCCCGGAACCAGAGCAAGCAATCCCTGAAAGTTGCGATTCGTCCCGAGGGGAAGGTCTTCTGCCTGCTTTGAGGAAATATCGATCCCAACGTCTGCGCGATCGGTCTTCAAGACATCAGGCGCTGCGCTGACAGTCACACTCTCTGTCGCGGAGCCGAGAGCAAGTGTCAGGTCAACACGGACGCTGGTGTTTACCACGACAGAGACATTCTCGGTCTTAGCTTGCTTGAAACCCTGCTCTGCTGCGGTAACCTCATAAGTCCCAGGCTGAATGGCCTCGAAGTCATAATTACCACTGGCATTGGTCTGCGTCGTTTTGCTGGCGCCGCTCTTGACCTCGGTTATTGTCACCGTTGCGCCGGGAACCGAAGCTTTGGTCTGGTCCGTGACCGTTCCCAGCAAATTTGCATTCACGGCCTGACCGAAAACGAAAATTGAGGAACTCAAGAATAGAAGAATGGCGATACAGTTGAGAATTTTATTGCGATTCACGAAGCCTCCGGCAAATGACCGGGCGATGTACGCGCCGGTAAAAAATTATTGTTTGAAGAACGAACGAAACACTATCAGGTAGGACCCACCAATAGCAACAGAAATAATCTGGGCCTAACCATCCGCCTGATTCTGCTCGAGATGATGCTGGACTAGCTTGCATATGCGGAGGTAGGATGCCCAACATGAGCCTTTCCATGACCCGTCGCAACCTGTTTCGTGGAGGCGCGGCGCTAAGCGCCTCAGCCCTTCTTTCCAACTCTGCATTCGCCTTCGCGGGCGAGACTAAGCCAGCGTCTTCCCTGCCGATACGGTTGGGAATTGCCAGCTACACCTTCAGAAAATTCGACCAGGCGCACCTGATCGACTTCATGAAGCAACTCAAAACTCCTTATTTGAATTTGAAAGACACTCATCTTCCCATGACTCCGGCTGACCAGGTGGCCACGAGGGCAGCAGAGTACAGGGCCGCGGGAATGACTCTCACAGCAGTTGGCACGGTCTACTTCAAGGAAGACACTGACGATGATGTCCGCGCGAAGTTTGAGTATGCGAAGGCTGCGGGCGTGTCTCTAATCGTTGGCGCGCCGACGCACCAGGTGCTACCAAGGATGGAAAAATTTGTGAAGGAATACAACATCCGGGTCGGCATCCATAACCATGGCCCCGAAGATAAAGAATGGCCATCGCCGCTGACCGTGCTGGACGCGGTGAAGAATATGGACCATCGCATAGGCTGCTGTATTGACGTGGGCCACACCATGCGGACAGGAACAGACGTAGTTTCGGCGATTCGTAAAGTTGGGCCGCGACTGTTCGACATCCACATGAAAGACCTCGCCAACAGCACCGAAAAGGAAAGCCAGGTTGCGGTGGGCGATGGATTGATGCCCATACGTCAGATATTCCAAGCCCTGATTGATATGCATTATCCAGGGGACGTCGATCTGGAGTATGAGATCAACGGGGACGATCCAATGCCGGGAGTCATCAAAAGCTTCGCTTATATGCGCGGAGTGCTTGCGGGTATGGGTTATAAGGGCTAGGTTGCCCTGCAGCCACTAAACGTCGGCGATTCTTAAAGCATTGTGGCGCATCAGAGCAGCTAAATCGATATAGACACACAATAGTGCGTGCTTGCTACTTTGTGCCGTATGCGGTCGGAGCCTTGGGTTGAGACCTTCCGACCGCACACGCTTTCTCTTCTACTGAGAGACGCGGAGAAAAAGAACGCCATGCCCGGGCACTGTAACCGCGTAAGGCGCGCTGATGGTGCCAAGATCCTTGGAGAGCCAAAGATCTTTGGCCTTGACTGGTCCGCTAAATCCAAGCCTGGCGAAGTCAACTTGCGTCGTCATTGCAGAAGGATGCCGGTTAAAGACGCCAACTGCCTTCGAGCCGTCAGCCAAAGGCTTCGTCCAGATTTCGATGGGGCCTTCGGCACTTACGCGGTCGCCCTGCTTTCCGGCTGCATCCTGATCGACAGCAATGACATCGCGATTGGTCAGAATCGCAATGGTCTCTGGAGTCATCGTTGTCAGGTCATTACCCGCCAGTAGCGGCGCGGCAAGAATCGCCCAGAGTGCCATGTGCTGTCGATACTCCTCCGCCGTCATGCCTCCGTTTCCAACCTCCAGCATGTCAGGGTCGTTCCAATGGCCAGGACCGGCAAAGCGTGACAGTCCAGCTTGGCCGAAACCAATCTCCGCCATGCGGGCGTAGTGGTCGTTGATGTCGCCGGTGGTGCGCCAGAGATTGCCACCGACGGTCGTACCCCATCGCCAGACGGCATCGTTGCCATATTGGCAAAGGCTGTACACGATGGGTCGCCCGGTACTGCGCAGCGCGTCACGCATTTTGATATAAGAGTCCACCATGATTTTGTTGGCGGTCTCGGGTGTCGGTGCAGCTTTCATCTGGTCGCGCAGCCCGCACAGATCGTATTTCAAATAATCGATCCCCCACGCGGCGTAGGTCCGGGCATCCTGCAGTTCGTGGCCATAGCTGCCCTCGAACTTAGCGCAGGTCGTTGTCCCGGGCGAAGAGTAAATGCCGAGCTTCAAACCTTTACTATGAACGAAGTCAGCGAGCGCCTTCATATCGGGGAACTTGCTGTTGGGCTGAATATTGCCCTTCGCGTCGCGCGTTCCTTGCCAGGTATCGTCGATGTTGATGTAGATGTAACCGGCATCCCGCATACCGGTTGAGACCATCGCCTCTGCCTGAGCGCGGATCGTCGCGTCATCCACGTTGCGGTGAAAATGGTTCCAACTGTTCCACCCCATCGGGGGCCGCGCGGCGAGGCCGTCTTGCTGTGCAGGAGCAAACCCTGGGATAAAGAACAAGAGCGATGCCAGAACAATGCATGTAAGACGTGTTCTAGAGAGCGTCATTGAAAGAAAGACTCCTGAAGGGGGGTTCGGTCTGCTAAAAAGCAGCCGCGAGGACAGTGAGTCTTATACGTCAACTCAAGAAGGAAGGCAATTCGCTATTTCAACAATGGAAATAACTTTCCGTATACCTATGTCACGAATCAGATCAAACTCAAGGAAGCGAGCCTCTTTCCGGCAGGATAGGTGTCCTGACTTTAATCCGCTCTCTTTCGTTGCGGCATATAAATTTGGATACGCGAGAGCATATACCTCCGCCAGCAAGTTATAATCACAAGAGCCGAAGCACAATCGCAACAAGAGACGGAGAGTTGGCCGAGTGGCTGAAGGCGGCGGTTTGCTAAACCGTTATAGGGTCAAAAACTCTATCGGGGGTTCGAATCCCCCACTCTCCGCCAGTCCTGCAATAAATTCAGTAAAACAGCTAAATTGTTGAAAAATGGTGGCAAGATTTAGTCCTATAGTCGCCTCATTCGCCCCGACTCCCCAGCCTCCCCGGTTTTGTAGGACTAAGCGGACTATGTGGGACTAAGGTCTTTCTCTCGACAAACACCCGTGCAGCACCCGGTTCTAGGGCTGCCAACTGTGTCGCTGTGCTGACCCTTAAGCCGAGAGAACCAACCCAGTACTACATTCCAGCTCCCAACCGCCATCGTCGATTCCGCCCTCACCCCAACGTAATGATAAGGTGTGAGTGCATTACGGGGAGGGTACGTGAAGGTTAGCACTGTGCTAGGTGAGTTAAACCTCGGGAAATCAGTGGCTGAGTTCGATGAAGGTTTAGACCGCTATTTTGTAGACACTGAGATATTCCGGAGTCTGACGACTGATACCGTCGACATTATCGCGGGCGATAAAGGTACAGGCAAAACTGCGCTTTATCGGACCCTTAAGCAGAGATATGCAAAGATTCCTGAACTAGCTCACACCGAGATAATTACTGGATTCAACGTCACGGGCAATCCTGTCTTTCAGAAGCTTGTTCATATTCAGACACTCACGGAAGGACAGTATCGAGCTATTTGGAAAACGTATATCTTCTCTCTCGTGGCAAATTGGCTCCTTCAGCTATACGACGAGAACACCACTGAAGAGATGGATGAGCTTCAAGATATGTTGACAGTCGCAGGTCTTCGAAGCTACGACGATTCCGCTGAAACAGTGTTTTCCAGAATCGTAGGAGCCGTGTCTAGGTTGCTGAGGCCGAGTAGTGCGGAGGTTGAGGTTTCTCTGTCCGAGACGGGGATGCCCATTGTGAAGCCCAAGCTTGAGTTCGAGAAAGATGAAAAGAAGACATCTCCTGTGATCGATCCGAACGAAATCCCCTACGAGGCTGCGCTCAAGACCTTAGACAAAGCTTTGGGCACAGCCAATATCACGGTGTGGATAGCTTTTGATCGCTTGGATGAGGCGTTTCAAGGCTTTGAAAACATAGAGATACCAGCACTCCGAGCTTTATTGCGAAGCTACCTAGACATTCAGGACTTCCCCCACATTAAGCTCAAGCTGTTCGTCAGGAAAGACCTCTTCAGGAAAGTTATTAGCGGCGGCTTTGTGAATCTTACACATATCAACGCGCAAAAGATTGAAATCGTTTGGGACGAAGAGGATCTTCTTGCGTTGCTGGCGGCTCGTGTGAGGGAATCCACACAATTCAGTGAAGCCCTATCACTCACTGGAAGTGAGACCGACATAGAGGTGTTCTATAAGATCTTCCCCGGACAAATTGATCCGGGATCTCGCAAACCGAATACCTGGAATTGGATGATGACTCGTATTAGGGACGGCAACAACATCAAACCGCCGAGAAATCTTCTAGATCTTGTCGAGAAGGCCCGCCAAACCCAATTGAGAGATGAGCAGCGAAGCGCCAGAGACGTCACCCCCGGGGAGCCCTTGATTCAGGCGGACTCGGTCAGGAAGGCTCAGAAGCAGCTCAGTCAGCAAAGGGTAGAAGATACCCTTCTAGCCGAGTCGCCGGAATTGGCCGAAACGATTGAACTCTTTCGAGGGGGAAGAGCAGAACACAACGCCCAGTCTCTTTCAGAGATGCTGTTGGTCCCCGTGGCCGACATTCGCAGCACGGTGAGACCGTTACAACACGCAGGCTTTCTCGAGGAGATCGGTTCAAATTTCAAAGTACCAAGTCTGTATAGGGAAGGACTTGAAATCAAACAGGGAAAAGCGTTTGCGATGACGGGAGCAGAAGACCAATCAGGCGATGAAGCAGACAATGCAGAATCCGATTAGATGGATTATGCTTCATTGCTTACCCACAATGGCTCGATGCTTCTTATAACCCATCTCTCTGCGGGTAAAAAGACTCTTAGCGTCTTAGGTCACGTCCGCACAATATCCAGTCTCCACAACCCTAGGTCATGCACACTGTGCCCCTCTAAATCTCAGACGCCGTCAGACCCCGTACCGACTAGTAGCCCAATCCTAGGTTTTGCACGCACCAAAGTAGCGACTTTGAACTGTCTACCTCTATAAAGCCAATAAGTATGCATAGAACCTAGTCATGCGTTACGGTACGGCTAGGTTCCTAGAGGTAGTTTTCAGGTTCATTTGATCCGAGAATGTGCGATTATCGTACCAAAAGCAAGAAAGTTAAATGTAATGAAATAAGTTGTGGAAAACGTAAATCCCTTGTAAATGCTAGGCAGTTTAGCTGCATTGTACGCTGTATCCTACCTATAAGTACCTAGTAATGCTTGCTATTTACTTGACACGTATGTATAATAAGAGTATAGAGATTTTCTACCGCCCTACTCCATCGACAACCCGCCGATGTCGACGCACCTAGCACCGTCTTTCCTTCGGTGGCGTGTGCTCCGTCGGCGGCATTGTCGACACCAAGTTTGTGCGTGCAAACCCGCCGCCATAAATAAACAATCACAAGGAAAACTAGAAGTAAATGAACCCATCAACCGATGAGGCAGATATCCCTGTCCTCAAACCAATCACCGCCGATAGCGAGGTATTTGCAATCATCTTCGCCCGTCTCAAGGAAACATCTGACGAACTGGCCGCCGTCAACCGTCGGATCATTGCACTAGAGAATGGACAAGACAAACCACCATGCAAGATCACACTTCCAAGGGGCGTAGTCAGACACAACCCAAGTCCCGGCATACTGCGGCCATTGACTCCACGCGAGATGAGGCAGCAACGGCTGCAAGCCCGACTCGAACGACAGAACAAGCAGCCACAGGCCGTCGCCAAGCAGCAGCTAACCGCCGGATCGAACGGGCGCTTGATGCGCACTGGCAAGCCTACATCGACTAGAAAAAAAGGAAAGAAATAAATGGAAATCACCGCAGAGAAATTGAACGAAGCCTTCGACAAGTCCACTCTCACGTTCCACGACAGAGCCGCCGCGCTCGCCACCTTCAAGCAAGATCGTGACATCGTAGCCAATCCCGAAGATGGCCAGCTCTATGCAAAATATGACGCGGAGGTACTCCCCCTGGACGAATGTTTTTTGAGATTCGGCCTACATAATCGTCAATTGATTGACGGCAGATCTGCACCACGCACCGTCACCAAAGATCAGATGACCACGCGCGAGAAGATCTCATACATCACCACTCACGGCGCTGATGCTTTCGAGAAACTGGCCACGAAACCAGTGGAAACGAACGAGGTCAAGACCCGCCAAGACTTCATGAAGCTGCCACTGAGTGAGAAGACAAGGCGCTACAAGGAAAATCCGAATGCCTTCGTAGAACTGCCCAACGCGGTCAGCGACCAGCCCCACAAGGGCTATGTAAACCACAAGGCTCTAGACAAGATCAAAGCCATTCGCCCTCGCTCCAAAAAACGTTAGGCATAGCGCCTAGGGCGATGTTTGTGACGGCGTAGCGAACAACGTAACTACGCCGTCACTAGCCTAGTCATTCCTAGGCCGCGTCTTTCAGGTACACATACAGAGCCGCCCGCGAGATACCGAACTCACGCGCTAAGGCCGCTTTGTTCTCACCAGCCTTCGCTCGTTGCACCAGCAGGGTAGCACGCGCCGCATCTAAGGCTGGTTTGCGTCCCTTGTATACGTCGCCCTTGGCCTTGGCTATGGCGATACCTTCGCGCTGACGTTCCTTGATTAGTTCGCGCTCGAACTGCGCGAACGCCCCCATCACAGATAGCAGCAGATTGGCCATAGGCGAATCCTCGCCGGTGAAGGTAAGCGACTCCTTGACGAACTGGACCTTGACACCCTTCTTCGTCAGCGTCAGCACGATTTTGCGCAGATCGTCTAGGTTTCTAGCCAATCTGTCCATGCTGTGCACGACCAGAGTGTCACCTTCGCGCAAGAACTCCAGCGCCCGTTCTAGTTGCGGTCGCTTTGTGTCCTTGCCGCTTGCCTTGTCTGAGAACGTCTTGTCCAGCGTCATGCCGTCCAGTTGCCGTTCCGTGTTCTGGTCTACCGAACTAACCCTGACATATCCAACAATGTGTCCCTTTGCCATCACTGACACCTCCGTGTGTCTTGAATGAATCTAAGATGCAATCTGGAATCTGTCAATCAGTTTATTTTCTAACCCTAGAAAGACACATTTCCAACCCTTTGCATGTGTCTCGCATGAGTGTACTCCAGATAGACACACTATCGTCGTTACTCTGACTCGCCCGGACCGCGTCGGATAGACGGAAGGCTGAAATCGTCAATGTTTACGCGCCTTTTGCTTCAGACGCAGTCTAGGCCACCTGAATTGTGTCCGCATACCACCCCTAAGCCTAGCTACCTCAGCTAGTTAGACCGAGTCATGGCATGGTAGGGCGCGGTCAGATTCTTCTAAAGCCGCGTCGGTACCGCGCATTTTTGCTGCGTTTTTAGCATTGTCTACACCAGCTACAAGGATCTCTCCATATGCCCCAAAATCGCCCTCCCCAAGCCCCGTATAACCCCACCACACCCACCACGCCGCTACCACTCCTCTAAATCACCAAGGACATCATGACTAAGAAAGTAAAAGTTCCAACCATCAAGAAGACGGCCATTGGCCGCAGCATCGCTGCCAACCTCAAACTCTCTCAGCAACGCATCATCAAGGCCACCCAGCAGGACGCGGGCGGCAGCGGAGTAATCAGCCGATGATCGATCAGAGAACAGAAGACACCCTTGAGCAGTTATGGGCAGAACGGGCAACCCTCGCGGAGCGCGTTGAGGATCTGCGCCGAGCACGTCAAGTTGTTAGAGATGCCGCCGCCCTGGTGGTGCTCCAACGGAAGGTCGTCAATCGTTTTGCCAAGCGCAGGAGCCGCCTACTTCGTCGAAAATCCTAGCCATATTTTTTGCTTGACTTTTGAAAAATTCATGAGAAAATCGATAGCGCCGATGGCGTATACACACCCCTTAGCTAATCCTAGGGGTAGGAGATTTTAGATATGACCATAGATCGTTTGCTTTACAGCCGCCGCGAAGCCGCCCGTCTTCTCAGCATTTCCGAGCGTTCGCTCACCCATCTGATTTTCAATGAGAGGGTTTCCGTAACCCGAGTAGGTCGGCGCACTCTTATCCATCGTGATGAACTTTTGAGATTCGCTCGTATCGACACTCCCCGGTTTTGTTTGTGACCGGGGATTCGTGTCTCTACTCGTGTCATTGCTTGCTATGAAAGTAGGAAATCCCGCTACCTATATTACTTAGTAGAGAACTTTGCCACTCCTTTTTCACCCCACCGACAACCACCTATCTGCTTGTCTATCTGTAACTTGAACCATTCACCACCCACCATAAACCGGAAGTAACAATGTCTCGACCAGTAAACCCCAATCGGTCTACTTATCCAAACTATCCAGACCGATTGGAACCAATTAGGCAATCCATCCTTGCTCATCTCTCCAACGATCCATCCACCTATTCACAAGAGATATTCAAGATATCGAATTGCAGGTACAGGTCACTGTGCCGTTCCATCTATTGCCCATACTGCCTTCATTCGGGCGGACACTCCTTTTATCGGGCGGTTTTACAAGCCTCTATGGGGCTTCCACGCCATCGCCTATGCTTCGCCACATTCGCGGTTAGGGATGTACCCTTGGCCGCTCTAAGAGCCGCCTGTAAAGAAATCATGGCTTCCACTCGCAAAACGTTCTCGAAACTAGAAACTGCACACTATGCATGTCATCTCGAAACCTCCTTTGAGAAATGGTCAGAGGACTATCACCCACATGCTCACGCCCTCATTGACTCGCCATCTGGAGGCAGGAGATTTATCTCACCAGACCAGTGGGAGACCCAGTGGTTACACTCACTACCTCCAGACCTTCGCCCAAGGGAGACAGGAACGCACGTCAAGCCAGTACGTGACCTCGCCGCCGCTTGCTCCTACCTATCGAAGTCACCCTTCCATGAGTGGGTGGCAGGGAGAACCGCCCGGACAATCGCCACCATACAAGCCACCAAAGGCTTGCATAAAGTAATCCAACGCGGCCATCTAGCCGCCTAACCAACAGGAGAACAATCACCGCATGATCGAACCACAAACCGCGCCCGGAACCATGCCATTGCTGGCCACTGCTTCCTTTGTTCCGGGCGTAGTAACCACATCAGCCAGAACTCTCACCAGCGTCATCGACATTGTCCGCAACAAAGGCTGCTTCTGGAATGCGGACGAACTCGCCGAGGTGCTCTCCATCAGCAGGAAGCACATCTACAAGCTCGCCAAGAGTGGCAGGATACCTTGCTATCGCATGGGCGGAGCCATCAGGTTCGACCCAGAAGCCACCGCCCTATGGCTAGAGAAGAGAGCCATCAACTAGCCCACTTGATCCTATTGACTGCCTTCTGGGATTCCTTCGCCGTTGCTGGTCTCAGATACCGCATGGTACTTGCTAGGTCAGCGTGTCCCATGTACGCCTGAACTGTGCGAAGGTCTAGCCCAGATTGCAGAAGGGTTGTGCAGTAACTGCGTCTGAGTTTGTGGAGCGTCCATTCCTGGCACTCGCCCAGCGCCCCTTTGCACCCGGCACATGCCCCGCAATTTAGCCCTGCTCTCTTCGCCAATCTCTTCAACGTCCGCAGCAGCTTGCCATTAGGCTTACCACCTCCAGTTGGCAGAACGAGACGGTCATCAGGATGCGTCTTTCTTCGCGCTCTAAGGTGCCGTAGCAAGTCCGATGGGATGGGTATATCCCTTTCCTCACTGTCTTTGATTTTGAAGCCCCAGTGAGGCTTGCTAGTAACTCGCAAGATGGAATCGTCCCAGTGAATGTCATTCCATTCGAGGTGCATCATCTCTTGATCGCGCAAGCCACATTTGAGACCAAGCTCGATAACCAGTTTCATGTACTCCTCAGCAGCCGCTAGGATTTTGCCGTTCTCATCTTTCGAGTATGTATCCGGCAGCTTGGAGTCATACTTCGGCGTTGCTGGCATGATGGACTTATCGATTTTGCAGAACTTGAAAAAGCTACCTAAACGCCTATGCTTATTGGCCAGCGTTCGATCACTCAATCCCCTAGCCCTAAGGGCACGATGGTATTTGAAGATGTGCTCTCGCGTTACCTCGTCGGCATACGTCAGACCAGTTACCGCTAGGAACTCCGCTGTCACATGGCGGTTTATCTCTGCCGCCTCCATCGCCTTCCGTTCCTTGGCATCCTCCTCGAACTTGAGCGCAGCTCTCCGCAGGTAAACGCGCCCCGGCTCCTCGATAATCTTGACGCCAGCCGCTCCAGCTAACTGTTTAGCAGAGACTAGATGCTCCTCTCTATCTCTCGCTGCCATCGCATCAGCCGCATTATCCCCGGCGCGCTTGTAGACCTTCTTCCGGTTCTCATAGAGCCGTATCTCGTAGCGCCCCTCCGGGTACTGAGTCAGCACCCCGGCGACCTTCACCCACCCATGCTTGACCCTGTTGTTTCCACCCATCACAACAGGAAATCGACGCCACCCTTTTTCTGTCCGGCAGTACCACATCAGCGCAACAGCTTTCTTGTGTCCCATACTCTCCCTTTGTGCCGTTCGATGGCATTTGTAGGACTAAACACAAGGTATGTCAAAAGTTGCTCAGAAAAATCGGACTATCAGGAGAATCCCCCACTCTCCGCCAGAAACTTCTGCAAGTCCCTGAAAATACTCATAGAAGCGACTCAGGTCGATCCTTGGTTTATGCGCTACGTGCGTGTAATGCGCCTTAGCGCGGCAAAGAATACCGCAACGCCTGCCCCGCCGACAGCTAGTAATCCAGATGAGTCACAAACGATCCGTCTCCACATCAGACTCATCGCAAATTTTAGAAATCACGCCTGGCGTCTCTCAAAGAAAAGCGAGGACGAACAAGGTTACTGTGCCTGTGATAGAGGAGCGCCATCTGACGCGTTTGGGATGCTAAGGCGAAGCGAATATACAAGATTAAGCAACGAGAGTGAGAGGCGCAACACCATGGTCTTGTCGTCTTTGAACTCTACCTCAGGGTTGTCAATCTCCCGCTTGATTCTGGACAAGAGAAAGCGTTCGGCTTCTGTATCAGGGGAGGCTCTTCTCTGCCCGTACTCGCTAACTGTCTGGACGATGGAATCAATTGTGGCGGAGACCTGGTGCTGTACTTCTAATGCTAAGTCGGACTGATCCTCATTTGCCGCAATTGATTGATGATGAAGAAAGCCCGCCTTGAGCAACAGAAACGCGCGGAGCTGCGGCATCAGCGTCTTCACGCAGCGGTCTATGTAGATTTCTTCTTCTGTCCTTGGAAAAGGCTCGAATACAGAGAGATCGAGAAGTGCGCGCAGTCTATCGAAATCTCGATTGATCGCGCGGGATTCTTTGAGAAATTCCTGAAAAGTTGAGGCTTGGTTTCCTGGAGTGCTGCGTTCGTCGAGCCCGCCGATGCGTTGAAGCGATGAGAGAAAAAGCGACTGGACCGTATCCGTGGCAGACGTAGCCCACAGATGGTCGAAGATGAGCCACATGGCGGCGATGCCGAGAGCAATTCCGAGTACAACGTCGCGTGCAGGAACGAGCGAAGTACTGATCCCAAAGCGATTGAGATTGACCAGATCATAGGCAAGGATGATCTGGAAGCCACAGTAGGCAATGCGCGGACCGGAGGTGCCGATCCAGGCACCGATAGTAATGACAGAAGCAAACACCAGGGCGAATGCGAAGAGCGAGTCTACCTGCGGCAGGATGAGTGCCTGGATTCCAAAACCCAGAACACACGCGCCGATAATGACACCCGCGAAACGCATCAGTTGCTTATGGCGTGCGGCGCCGGTGTTGGTCAGAGCGGTGAGCATGCAAGTTGCGATGGATGCGTTAAGGCCGGTCCAACCGACGCTCATGTAGACGAGATAACACGCCATGGCGCTGAAACCGCCCCGGAGCGCAAACCTGAGGTGCGCATTGTTCTTAAAGAAGTCGCCAGCAAATAGATGGGGTTGCCTGCTTTCGCCGGGCTCAGGGAGGTGGGAGTGTACAGCGCGGTCGTCACTGCTGAAGCTTTGCGTAATGAGGTCTACGGTGCGCTCGATCTCCACCAGTATGGGATGGGACAGTGTGGCGTCGACAGGAAGATCGATCCAGACAGGAGATTCTTCCTGTAAAAGGCTTGCGTTAATTGCGGAGAGGTTGTCGGCTATGGTTGCGCACCAGCCGCGGTCAGCGACGGTAAACGGAAGCGGGGACCGGTAAAGTACATCCATCAATTCCGTGAGCCGGTTGGAGAGTGCGAGCACAGCGGCGAGATGTTCCTTGTAGTCGTCTTCATAGCTTGAGTGCGACAACAGGTCACGAAGGTCTCCTGTTCCACGCATACCGTATCGATGGATTTCGACGGCCAGGGCGGGATCGATCTCGCAGTCTTCCGCATAGCTGTGCAGCAATCTTTGCGATACGCTCAGCCGTAGTTCAATTGCTGAAAGGATGCGGTCCGCAGAGTGCGTGCGCGCAAACAGGAACTCGATCGCAACCGAAATCGCACAGCCGATGAGGATGGAAAGAAGGGTAAAGAGAGTTTGCTTCACCTTCATATCAGCTGACATCGGTTGGTCCCAGGTAGCGATAGCGTTCGCGATGAGCAAGCCCAGAGCGAGCGCTGCATCGTAGACCTGCAAGCTGCTGATGAGATAGAAGACGGCAAAAAGATTCGCGGCAACCCAGAGAAAGTGCATGAAAGGCGATGCGGCGAAAAGCATCGCCCCGAGGATGACCTCGGTTGTACCCAGAATGCAGATGCCAGCGGTCATCTTCGCGGACTTGAGAGTTGCACGAGGACTGTCTCGCGAGAGCAGCAGTGGATAGTAAGCGCCAAGCGCTGCGCCTGGAATACGAAAGACCATCACCAACGCCATGACGGAGGTGCAGGCGAGAACAATGCGTGCGACCAGCGAGAACCGACCCGGATATGGAGTCAGCTCCGTTTGGAGCAGGCTGAAGACACGGTCAAGCGCGGATTCATTGGAACTGCGTTCAATGACCGGCATTTCGCTCATCGCCTCGGGGACGCATAACGACGACCGCAACCTGTCCTACCCGTAGAAGTGAGGCAGGCGGACTGAGTATCCTGATGCGCACTGGATAACGGGAAGCGAGGCGCACCCAATTCAAGGTACGTTGCACATCCGGAAGACCGAGTCCGATCTTGCCCACCACGTCAGGATCGGGCGTGACGCCGTATCCTATGCTTTCTACGACTCCATGGAGCCGTGTCCTCGTGTCGGACATGAGATACACATCGACGGGGGTTCCGGGCTGTACATGGATGAGCTGGCTCTCGCGGAAGTTGGCGAGTGCCCACCACTCGCGGGTATCGATGAGGGTGAAGAGCTGCTGCCCGACCTTTGCATATTCCCCTTCGGAGATGGTTAGGTTCGTGACGCGGGCATCGAAGGGAGCGACGACGCTGCATTGCTCGTAGTTGTATTGAGCCAGCCGAACGGCGGCTGCACGGCTTCCGCGTTGGGCAAGGAGTGGTGCGAGGACGGAGACCGCGTGCGACGATTCTGTCACCTGCGCCTGGCTCTGGGACATCTGTGCGATCGCCTGCTGCTTCTGCGCCGTTGCCGCCAAGAGCTTTGCCTTTGCGACGGAGAGTTGTGAGGACGCCTGATCGACAGCCGCCGTCTTTGCCTCTGCCAACGAACGTGCACGATGCACATCGTCGGGGGTTACGAACTGTTTTGCGAGAAGTGGCTCAATGCGATGAAGGTTACTGGTCGCATAATCGGCATCGGCCTGGGCTTGCTTCAGCGCGGCTGCGGCCTGAGAGATGGCTGCTTCACTGGCTTGGATTTCATCATCTGATCTTGTCTCGTTGGCCCGTGCGTTCTCGGTGCCGGCGTGAGCCACATCGACATTGCTCACCTGGGCCGCAATGCGCCGAGACTCATTTTCAATGTCGCCTTCAAGCTGTGCCTGCGCGGCGAGCGCATTCTGAAGGGCATAAAGATAGGGGCGGTCATCGATCTTGTAAAGAAGACTCCCCTTCTTCACGAAGTCGTTATCGCGCACGGGAAGTTGCATCACCGGCCCTTCGACCAAAGGCGCCATGCCGATGAAGTTTGCGACGACCTCGGCATCGTCTGTTCTCGGATAGACCGTAGCTTCATGAAGAACAAACACGCCCGTAATGAGCGCTCCGAGAATAATTCCTACGCTGATGAATCTGCCTCGCGTGGTGTATCGCGTTTGTTGCCCGGATTCAGTCAAAAGAGAAGTCCTCGTTAGTTGAAAAAGATGAGCCACAAAGTGCAACTGAGAAAAGAGAAGAGCGCGGTGTAGACCAAAGGAAGCGGCCACAGTTCGCGAACGATCTTCAACTTAGTGAAGAGAGAATGTAGAGCAAGCGTAAGAGCTGCCGCGACGGCGCAACAGACGATCCATGAAGGAAAGTACGACCCCAGGATGTCAAAGGAGGGGGAGTTGGAGCACCCGGTTAAGCTCATAGTGAGCATTACCGTTGCTATGACTGGCAAGATGTTGGAGCAGCGTAGCCTTCCTGCGCCGTTCCGAGCCGGTCGATCGATCATGGGTTTTTTCCTTTCGGATGGTTGATCAGAAGATCTCCAGTTCTAAAGGAGAGGTTGGTGAAGGATTCCAATACTTGCGTGCGGGCAGTAACATCGACGGCGCGGGCGCGAGCCAGTTCTCTCTCTGCCGAAAGGACATCGAGGATATTGCGGACGCCGTCTTTGTAGGAGTCGACGGCTGCGGAGTACGACTCCGAGGAGGCCGCAAGAAGAGATGTTGCGGCCTTTCGCTGCTGCAGCGCGGTCTCTGCGTTTGCATAGTCGCTCCACACATGGTCGGCGATGTGGTCTTCGCGCTCGTGGACTTCTTCTTCTGCGGCGGTTCTTTCCGCCTTCGCTTGCGCGATGCGGCTCTCGCGCCGAAAGCCGTCGAAGACCGTCCACTTCAGGCTCAGGCGAGCATCATAGGTGTAGGTTTTGCCGTAGGTGCCGGGTAATTTCTCCTGCTCGCCCCACGCGCGGAGCCATCCCTTTTCGCCATCGAAGTCGAGCTGCGGATAATAGGCCGAGCGCGCGTGCTTTACTTCAGCGTTGGCGGCCTTGACCCGTGCGATGTCCGCCAGCAGATCAGGCCGTTGCTGATAGGCAGTGTGAATGGCGTCCTCGACGGACTGGTCCAATGCATCCGGGATAGTTAGCTCCGCGAGAGGTTGCACCTTGAAAGGCTTTACCGGCGTCGCGGTAAGGATTGTAGCGAGATCGCCGAAGGCTGCCTGCTCTGCGCCAATTGCGCTTTGAAGATCGTAGTTGGCCTTTGCTGTTGCGGCTTTTGCCTCAAGTAGATCGGGCAGCGTCGCGAGGCCGTTATTTTTGCGGTCCTGAGCGGCGTCTTCGACAGCCTGGGCATCATTCAGCGTGACAGCCGCGGCTTCTCTCAATCCAATCGCATTCAAGAGGTTGTAGTAGGCCAGACTTACCTGCTGCACCAGAACCAGATGTTCATTGTTGAAGTTGAGGTTTGCAGCGAGAAGGCGCGCCTGCGTGGCCGTGATCTCGGAACGGCGTGCTCCAAAGTCTACGAGTGTGTAGTTCAGGTTGAGAGCGGTCTCGAATGCTCCGATGTCCTGCAATACGAAGGTACGGTAGAGAAGTGGAGGGTTGAGAAAGGTCCTCCCGGAGGCGCTGGCGATAATGGTTGGATACAGCTCACTCTTCGCCACACCAACCGACGCTGCGGCGACTTTTGCGCGGTCCCACGCTGCTCGGGTCGATGGATTATTGGACTCCGCGATGTCGATCAGTTGACCGAGGGAGTATGGCTCCTGCGAGTTCAGCTCCACTTCATGAGGAGCAACGCCCACGACTGCAATGCGGGAGCTGTTGGGTAGCCAAGGTGTGTCAGGCTCTTTCGGAGCTCTTTGGGCCCATATTGGGCCGGAAATCAGCAATGAAGCCAGCAGAATTTGAAATTTACACCGCCAGGAGGTCCGGTAAAGGAACTCAAAAACAGGCACCGAAGTCATATCTTTAAGAATGCCTGTGTGTCGCTATCCAGATCTTGTACAAAATTGCTCATCCTGGATTGGCCCCTGCTAAAGTTAAGGTATGCATTCCGAGGAAAATCATGCGTTTCACGAGATATCGGCGGCTCAAACGCCTTCTCAGGTGATTTTGCAGGATGCTTCTCGCGTCAAGGAAGATCACTCAGAAAGAGAACTGGGCCGGAACGAGAGCGCGCGGATTTGGCGGCACCGCTCTCTCGAGGGAGTGGAACTTTTTCACGGAACCTATAAAACGTATGAGTTTGCCCGCCACTTTCACTCTGTTCCTGCAATAGGCATCGTGGAAAGGGGCTCCATGGCCTCCTATTGCAGAAAAGAGGACCATGTTCTGCCCACGGGTACGGTCTTGCTTCTCAATGCTGGCGAGGTACACGCGCCGCGCCCCACCAGTCCGGATGCGTGGGGTTTTCGAGTATTTTACTTCGAGGATTCGTTCTTCGATAAGCAATCGAAGGCGTTTTCAAGGGACGCCTTTCACTTTTCAAAGCCTTTTGTTCAGGATGCTTCGCTCTCAGAATGGCTACTCCGCCTGCATCGAAAGTTCGAAACTAACAGCAGCAGTCTCGAGGTGGAATCTTCCAGCCTGGAGATTTTTGCGCGCCTGCTCGAGCGACATACTTCTAATGTCCAACGCCCACAAACCTCCGCCTTTGAGAAAGCGAAGATCAAACGAGTGCGAGATTACATGGACGCCAACTACGGGTGCGATATCAGTCTGGATGACCTCGCAAAGATTGCGCAGTTGAGTCCGTATCATCTCCTCCGCTCGTTCCGAAGTGCAGTCGGTCTTCCACCGCATGCGTACCTCAATCAAATCCGCATTGAGGCGGGACGGCACCTCTTACAACTGGGGCATAGCATTGCGGAAGTCGCCACAGCCACGGGTTTTGTCGATCAAAGCCACTTCACGCGCCACTTTAAACGCATTATGGGTGTGACGCCCGGACAATATCTTCCACATTCGAGCGAACATCTGCGTACCGCATAGTACAAACTGCATCGAATAGACGATCAGCTTTCGGAGTGGACCATAGCTTCCGTCCTGACAGCGCGCCGACAGAGACCTTTCGGAAACTATTCAGACATGGCCGTCGTCGATCCTACATCTGCTACACGCGATACTCTGGAAGAAGTATTTGCGGCGACAAGCATTGGCGTAAAGAAGATTTTTGATGTCGGATCACTCTATCGATAACGGGAGAACGAGATGAAGCATTTAGCGATCGCGGGACTTTTCTTAGTCATGACCGCGAGCGGCGCATCTGCGCAGATCAACGCAGGTGAACAGAAGCCTGAGGCTAGCCTGCCATTCAACATGGTCCAGGTAACAACTTTGAACCTGCCTTGGAAGATTGCTTTCCTACCTGACGGGCGAATGCTTATTACCGAGAAGACCGGCGGTTTGCAGTTGGTCACCCAGCAAGGAGCAAAGACGCCCGTTACGGGCGTGCCAGCCGTTCTCTGGAGAGGTCAGGGTGGGATGCTGGGCGTCTATCTCTCCCCGCACTATAAGAAGGACCACAATGTCTACCTCACCTATTCAGAGCCGGGTGACGGAGGTTCGAGCCTGGCGCTTGCGCGGGCCAAGTTGAAGATCAGCAAGGATGCGGCGAGCCTCGAGGGGCTCAAGGTGATCTGGCGCGACGGCGAGAGGGGTGAGGGCGGACAGTTCGGCGCAGCCGTCGCCTTTTCTCCGAACGGCAAGTATCTCTTCCTCTCCTCTGGCGATCGGCAGCGTATGACACCAGCCCAGGACCCCAACCAGCCTCTTGGCAAGATCCTGCGCCTGACGCTCGATGGCAAACCGGCCCCGGGCAATCCAGGGGCAGGCAAAATCGGCGCGCCCACTGTGCCCGTCATCGACCCACCGTCTGATACGGAAGCCGCAAAAACCGCCCCTGTCGTGAGAACGTATACCTTCCCCGGCCCTAACCTGACGCCATCGGAGACCTGGAGCATGGGACACCGTACTCCCTATGGTCTGGCCTTTGCGCCGGATGGCCGGCTGTGGGAGCTTGAACATGGCCCCAAGGGCGGCGATGAGTTGAACCTGATCGAACCCGGCAAAAACTATGGCTGGCCGCTGGTCTGCTACGCCCCCAACTATAACGGCGTGCCCATTCCCAATCCGGACACGCGCCCTGACCTCACGAAGCCTGTTATCTATTGGACCCCAGTCATCGCACCGGGCAACCTCATGTTCTACAAAGGCTCCGACTTCTCGCAGTGGAACGGCTCGGCTCTTGCCAGCGGGCTGGGATCGAAATCGATCACCCGCATCACGTTCGACGGCAAGGGAGGAGCGAAACCTGCCGAGCGATGGGATATGGCTCACCGGGTCCGCGACGTCGAGGAAGCTCCTGATGGCTCGCTGTGGATGATCGAGGATGCAAAGGCAGGTCGCCTCTTCCACCTGACGCCGAAGTCGAAATAAGCACGTTCTTTTTCTGCAACCAAGAGAAATGCGTGTAAACCAGCTCAATATTCCGGTCCACCGTTCTATCCAGACGGCGGACCGGAACATCCACACCAAGGCGAGTCGAAGTCGATAAGCGAAAGACCCACTCGACTCCACATCCTGTAAAACTGAAAAAGCGACGACGATATGGACCAAAAATTCAAATTAGTGTTTGGGGCGATGTGTGCGTTATTTTGCGGGCTTTGCATATCCAATGCAGCCTTTGGCCAGAATCTGCCCGACGGCAAGGGTAAGGCAGAGTTCATACACAACTGCACTGCCTGTCATCGCGCGGATATGGTTACCAATGCTAGAAAGACCCAGGCAGAGTGGAGAAAAAGCGTCGACGACATGGCTGCCCGTGGTGCGGATGGCACAAAGCAAGATATAGACAACGTCTACCTCTACCTATCCACAAATTTTGCCCTGGATAAAGCCGCCCCCGCTACGGCAGCACCATCTACGATCCCTCCCTCAACCTTAGGTGCAGCAGCGGCGCTGAACTCCTCAGAGATCGAACAAGCGAAGAGCTTAATTACCCAGAACGACTGTCTCGCATGTCATCGCATACAAGAACAAGGGGGGTATACCGGCCCGGCATTGAACAGTGTAGGAGCGCGGCACACACCTGACGAAATCCGAGCGGCTATCGTCAGCCCAAAGCCAACGCTCGACCCCAGCAACGACCTCGTTCGACTGACCACTGCTGATGGAAAGACGCTTACTGGCCGGATTCTGAGCCAGGACGATCACAACGTGCAAGTGATCGATACGTCAGGAAAAGTAACCACCTATTCCAAGCCAGAACTCAGCCAGTTCACAATCATCGATACCAATCCCATGCCTTCCTATGAAGGAAGAATTACGGGAGACGACCTGAATGATCTGGTACGCTACCTCGGTTCACTTCCATCTGTGGATGGAAGCGTCCAGAAGTGACGTGGCATTGGGACATCGATTAAGGTCGGCCAGCATTTGCTGGGTTTCAAAGGGCTAAGCAACACAACCGCTCTGCGATGTCGTTCGCTGCTAGCACAGACCACTTGGTCGAGCGGCCGTTCCGGTTTCCTGTGTCGGAATGATCTGCGGGTTGGGAATTGGATACGGCGTGGTGCTGGCAAGGCTCGCGAGACATCCGTTAATGGTTTGCGAAATTGCGGGCTGCGTAGCCGGCAGAGCAGGAATCGACTGATCGGGTTTTCCGAAGTTGAATGCGCTCGTGAGATCACCGACGGTTGCACGACGCCACGCGCTCAGATTGGGAACTTCGGCGCCGAAACGCGTTTCGAGAAACCGCAGCACAGAAGTGTGATCGAAGAGATCCGAGGAGACAAGCCCACCTCTGCTGAACGGTGAGATCAGAAGCATCGGCACACGAAAACCCAGACCGATAGGTCCAAGAATCGCATCTGCCAGAAAATCAGTCGGAAACTAGAATTGAAGTTGTTCCCGCGGCTCTCACCCTACTGATCCCGCCAAAGGTTATCAGTCGCGCATCTCACCTCTGAGAACCTGGAACTGTGAGGCTCCTCGCTTGAAACTATATTCTTCCTGCTCAAAAGCAGCAGGGGCAGCATCTATAAAAGATGCTGCCCCCGTGTTCCCCAAGTTAGTGCCCTTAGAAAAGAAGCTTCAGCGAAAACTGCATCTGTCGCGGAAAGTTCTGTTGCGTCGAGCCGACGGTCCCATAGCCCGACCACGCTCCTGGCTGGTTTGGATCTGCCACACTCGTATTGCGTGAGGGCGCCTGCTCTGGCGAGCCGGTGTTTGGTCCGCCAAAGATTACCGTGTTTGTAGCGTTGAAGGCCTCCGCCTTGAACTGCAGCTTTGTACCTTCCGTGATAGAGAATTTCTTCTCCAGTCCAAACGACGTCTGCTGCGCATATGGATTCCGCAACTTCGTCGTCCTCGGCAACTGCGTTACCGCCGTATATTCCGGGAACGTCGTGAAGCATTGGCTCTGACTATTGTTGAGGTAGCTCTTATACGACCGTTGTGCCGGCCGCAGATTGTATTGCCCGCAGGTGTAGATATCGTTGTTGGGGAAGCCGACGGGCGTACCACCGCTGTTCTGGAATATCCAATCCAGTTGCCAGCCGTTGACCACCTCTCCCAGCACACCATGCGCGTTAGACAGGAACGAGCCGCCCCGTCCGATTGGCAGACCGTACAGCCCACTGAATGCAAAGTCCCACGGACGATCGTTGCCATCGACCGCGTAATAGGGTTTGGCATCGACCAGACCCGCACCGCTGTTGTTCAGAAGGCCAGTCGCCGACATTAGGCGCGACCAGGTAAACGATCCCAGGAAGCTCAATCCGTTGCTGAAAGCGCGCCCATGAGAGAAGCGCTTTTCCATCTTCGCCAGCATGGCGTTGTAGTGGCTGTAGCCGCTGGCATCGGTGTAGATGTACAGGTTGCCGTCGAACTGCGGATACGGCACCATCAAGTACTTTGCCTGAATGGTGGGATTCTGACCCAGCGAGACGGTCTTTGGCAGCACCCCATAAAACGGGTTCGTCACCTGCTGGTCCAGATAGTTCGGGTCGGCATGGCCCTTGGCAAAGTCGGCTGCACTTATACCATTGATCTGCCTGGACGCGCGAAGCCGGGTGGTATGCACTCCGAGATATGCGAGATTACCCACGATTCCAAATGGCATCTGCACCTCGAACCCAAGAGTATATTGCTGCACGATGGGCACCTTGCGATTGCGCTGATCGATTCCGAAACCCGAACCAACCAGCGTCTCCGCGCCCTGCGAGCTGCCTGGAGGCACGATATATCCATTCGGGAACGGTGTGCCGTTGCGGAAGTCCGTCGCCGGATGCAGACCGCCATCCGGGGAGGCATTATAGCTTGTGTCCTGGGCCCACGCCGAGGCTCCTCCCAGTTCGATTCCATACGCCTTCGAGATGGTATATCCCCCATGGAAGACGATGAAACGGTTCGGGGTGAACGAAAGTCCGAGCTTCGGTTGCCAGTAAGCGCTGTGTTCGTCATACGCCGGGAGTTTATCGCTGGCAAACTGCACTGCACCAAGAATGGGATTGACCATCGTCGCCCCGTTGGGCAGCGTATTGCCCGCCGGATAGGTGATCTGGCTTGAGATCGGATTGGCGCAAGTCAGACAAACACCCGCTAACAGTCGATTATGCCGCTCCGTTGGCGATAGTTCGTCGTCCCATCGAAGACCCGCATTGATGGCGAACTTGTCATTCACCTTCCAGTCATCCTGCACGAAGAATCCATAGTACTTGTACGACTCATAGGGAGAGATCCCATAGTGAACGCTGCCGCCATTTGCATATCCCATCAGCGTCTCGGCGATGGCAGAACCGTCCTTGTTGCCCTTGAATGGATTATTCTGCGTGAATCCCGTGCCAAACCCGAAGTTTCCGTTCGCCTGCCCTTTTCCGCCTGAAACGTCGTGATACAGCGAGAACTCACCACCATAGTGCAGCGTGTGCCGTCCAAGCGTCTGCGTAATCGACGGTCCCAGGTCGTACGACTCGAACATCGTTGGATCGCCCTGGTTTCCAATGATCCCCGGGTAGCCGTCGCCGATATTGATCTCCGGCGCGTAGTCATGCTTCGTTGTCGGCAACTGCGGCATATTCAACCCCAGGTCGGCCGCCGAAAGCTTCGCCTCGCCTGCCGACAACGCTCCATCCGGAGCAAGCGTATAGTAGCGGTTGAACGAAGCTCGCACGTCCGAGACCAGCGTGTTCGAAAACGTATGCGTAAGGTCAAGCACCTGCGTTATGCTCGAGCGGTAGTTGTCGATATTGCCCTTAATAGCTGGCCCTGCGAACCCGTTTGAGTTCCGGTACTCATGCCCTGCCCACCACGCGAAGATGCCATACAGCCGCGTCCGGTCTGTAAAGTTGTAGTCCACCCGCGCAATCGGCATGTTGTACTTGTATCTGTCTTTTCCGTTGAAGACATAGTTGTTCTGATATCCAGGCCTGTTCGGCGCAGGAAACAACTTGAGGATATTCAAGCCGATGGGACTGATCCGCGAAGCCGGAATCGTATTGTTGGGGAAAGCCGTTCGGCCATATGTCTTGCAACCACCGTTCCCCGAGGGAACCACGCAGGTCGTTGTGTTTGGATCGTAAATCGCTGTCTTGTTGACTGCAGCAAGATAGTTTGTCAGGTTTACATTTCCGCTGGCATCCGGCAGCATATCCGCTGTAGGCACAGTAGTGACGACGCCTGCCGGCAGCACCTGGCGATAGCCTTCATAGCTGAAAAAGAAGAAGGCATTGTGCTTCAGGAAGGGGCCGCCGACGGTCCCTCCAAAGTCATGCTCGTTGTGAAACGGCTTGGCTGCCTGCTGCTGATTCAACTGGTAGGTATTTGCATCGAACAGCGAATTCCGCCAGTAGTCGAATAACGTGCCATGAAAATGAGGCGTCCCGTTTTTCAGGATCGTGTTCATCGCGCCACCGCCCACACGCCCATACTGCGCGTCGAAGGTGATCGTCATCACTTTGAACTCCTGCACTGCGTCGATACTCGGCGAAATGTTCCAGGTTCCTGCCGGTCCGCCGCCCTGCACCGAGATCGGCGCGCCATTCAACATAAATTGGTTTGTAATTCCCGGCTGCCCAGAGATCGAGTACGAATTCGACGTGTCCCATCCACGCGTTCCCGAGTAGCCGCCCGCGCCAAACTGGTTTTGCGTAAATCGTACGCCCGGCGTCAAGGACAACAGCATATACACCTGCCTGCCGTTCAGAGGCAGGTTCTGCACCTTTTCCGGATCCATCACCGTTCCGCCAGAAGCATCTGTCGTCGCCAGCTGGATCGGGTTCGTCGATACCGTGACCGTGTCTGACACGCCACCGGCTGTCAGACCCACGTTAAGGTTGATCTTCTGTGCCACGTCGAGAATCAATCCCGGCCGTACCTCGGTCCGAAATCCCTTTGCCTTCACCGTAACCGTATAGGTCCCGGGCTGTACGAAAGGAATCACGAAATAACCCTTTGCATTCGAGGTGATCTTGTAGTCCTGTTGCTCGCTCTTCGCGTCGACCGCAGCGCCTCCAACTACATATCCCTGAGCATCGGTCACGTTTCCTTGAATCGTGCCGCGATACTCCTGTGCTGAGGCAGGCAGCGTATAGGTTAGCGCTACCACAAGACAAGCTATTGCCACCCTAAATCGATTTATCAAAGGACCTCCCAAAAATAACATTCAAATTTGTTTAATAAGACCGGGCAGGAAGGAATTCCAGCACAACCCGGAGTGCAGTCTGATAGCGCTAACAATATAAACCGCAAAAGTCGGTTTTGGGGGAAATATTTTCAGACGCACGGGTGCAAGTGGATCTATATCAAGAGGTATGACAAATGAGGCCACACACACGACTCATAGTCCGCGATGAAAACCTGTCACTATTATTCAGACGTAAACGTCGAGGCTGGCAGCTCGGCGCGGTTGTAGAGATTTGCAGCCGTGACGTTTTCCCATCCATAACGCACATATTCCGGGTTCTTTACCGCGCTACTTGTCACCTCAACGGACGAGCCTTGAATCACCGCCGCAGCGGGGACAAACTGCTTGTCTGCCCCGGCAATCTCGAACCCGGTTAGCGGGCCGCCCTTACTTCGCAATCCGGCAGCGTGGTCGAACCACACGCGTATCCCTGAGCCATCTCGCGTGGCCTGGCGGAACAATGGACCCGAGTAATCCACAGCTTCTCCATAGACGAGACCCCGCGCCGCCACCGCCAGTCGCGCGCCTACCGTCTGCTTGTCCGGCGGATGCACGTTATCGGGAGTACCTACGTCAAGCGAGACTGCCATCGCTGTATTGCTCACCGCCAATGTGCGTCTTTGCTGGTCGCGAACGATTCCCCACAACTCGCCGGGCGAATTGTAGCTCGAGATCTGGACGAAAAGAAACGGAAAGTTCCCCTCGTGCCAATGGCTGCGCCAGTCACCGATCATCGTCGAAAAAGATTTCGCATAGATCGGCCCGGTCGCCGGCGCGCTGTCAGACTCGCCCTGATACCAGATCACGCCTTTGATGGAATACGGTGTCATCGGAGAAATCATCCCGTTGAACAATGCCGCAGGCACCCACGAGGTCTCATCCGGGTGCCAGGGATGCTTTGGCAATGCGTGATGGGCACCCAACGCCGCCGCATCCTCCCGCTTCTCCGCAGCCTCCACTCTTGGAACGCTACTCTGTTCATCAGCGAAGCGCGCCCGCGTTGCAAAGAGCGGCATTAAGGAGGCATCCGCACCAATCCCATCCAGGCTGATCCACGACGCCACCGGCGTCCCGCCCCATGTTGCATCGATCAGGCCAATCGGAACATGCTCCTTCTGGCTAATCTCCCTGCCAAAGAAGTAAGCGACGGCGGAGAAATTCGCCGCCGTCTCCGGGGTGCACAGCGTCCACGTACCATCGACATCCTCCACCGGGATATCCGAGCTCTTATGCTCGATTCGCAAGAGCCTCACCTGCGGCACGGTGGCCTGAGCGATCTCCTGTGCGCCGTTCTTCAGCACAGTATTTCCCCCAAAACCTTTCAGGGGAAACTCCATATTCGACTGGCCCGATGCCACCCACACGTCGCCTACAAGGATGTCCGAAAAAGTGACTGCGGAGTCCACACCGCCTGAACTGCCCTGCGCTGTCAGCGTATACGGTCCACCTGCCTGCTCCGGCATCAGCCACAAGCTCCACTCGCCCTCCGCATTCGCCTCCGCAGACCGTGTCTGCGCATGAAACCGGACCGTAACCTTCTCCTCCGGCTGCGACCATCCCCATATATGGATGGGAGCCTCGCGCTGTAGCACGGTATGGTCGCTGAAGAGGTGCGGTAGACGAATCTCCGCGGCCGCGCTCGTCGCGAAGGGAAGAAGAAAAAGTACACCAGCCCCAATAAATCTCAGCCTCTGAGTCAGCATCAGGTCGATCCTTTTTTGTTTCGCAACGAAACAATGGGTCTCATCAACATCCCGATGACGATACCATTCCTCTGCCGCCGTCTTCCATGCGAGCGCCTTCGCTAGGCACTCAGGCTTCCATCAGTTCGTCTTCGATCGTCAGAGGACGATGTTCCAACCCATTCCCGCCCTTGTCGCCCATCGCGTGACGAACGAAGGCCAGTCCGATAAGTCCCAGCGCCAGCACGCTCACCCCATTCCACTTCCAATGCACCCATGCCAGCGTCGCCAGCGCCGACCCGACCGCTGCGCCGGTGAAATAGACCGTCATATATACGGTATTCAATCGACTCCGCGCCGACGCATCCAGCCCAAAGATCCGGGTCTGATTTGCCACCTGGGTCATCTGCGCGCCCATATCCAGCACCACTACACCAACCACCAGCGCCATCATATGCAGCGTCGTCGAAATCCGCGCACTCTCCTCGCCCCAGAGGAGCAGGTACGAAACCGCCAGCAGCGACATCCCCACTGAAACCACCCACCGCGAGCCATGCTTGTCCGACATCCGTCCTGCAATCGGAGCGACCATCGCACCTGCCGCGCCCACGATGCCAAACGTTCCGGCAATCCCAGCCCCCATCCCGTAGTGGCTGTACAGGAGAAATGCAAGCGTCGTCCAAAAGCAACTGAACGAAGCAAACACCAGCGCTCCCAGCTCACTCGACTCTCGCAGCAATGGTTGTGTCCGATACAGCGTCCACAGCGACTTCATCGCATCCCTATACCTCAGCTTCTGCTTCGGCGGCAGCTTCGGCATCACCCGCCACAATAGAGGCACAAACGCCGCATTCATCACCGCCGCAATAACAAACACATAACGCCACCCAGTAACGTTGCTGACCCAACCGGCGAACGTCCGCGCCAGCAGGATGCCCAGCAGAAGCCCGGTCATCACAATGCCGATCGCACGCCCCCGCTGCTCATCCGATACCAGGTCCGGGGCAATCGGTAATACCACGTGCGTCACCGAAGCAAACATCCCAATCAAAACGCTGCCGGCAATCAGCCAGCTCAAACTCGGCGCCAACGCGACCAGCACCAGCGCCACCGCAACCGCAGCAAACATCCGCATCATCAGTGCGCGCCGCTCCAGCAGATCGCCGAGGGGAACGAAAAACAGCAGCCCCATCGCATAGCCGACCTGCGTGGCCACCGCGACAAACCCGGTGCGCCCTGCAGTCGCCCCATAGGTGTGCCCCATCTCAAGCAACAGCGGCTGGTTGTAATACATGGTGGAAACGCCCACGGCACACGCCAGCCCAAGAAAGGGCAGCGGCGCGCGGGATGCTGCACTGGAAGTCTTTGTCATGTTTTAAGAGGCCTGACCACTAGTGTAAAACGATCGACCTCTTAAAATTGCGCTTTACGGGGAACGCAGTTAAAGCAGTAACTTCGCAATCGTGGCCAGCTGCATAAATGAGGTTCCTTCATAAATCTTCCCGATCTTTGCATCGCGATAGAGCTTCTCCACCGGATAGTCCTTAACAAATCCGGACCCGCCGAAGACCTCCACCGCCAGACTCGCCACCCGCTCCGCCACCTGCGAAGCAAAGTACTTGCACATGGCAGCCTCTTTTAAAAAGTCCGCACCTGCATCCTTTAGCCGGGCGGCGTTGTAGACCATCAAACGCGCCGCTTCGATCTCAGTCGCCATCTCCGCCAACTGAAACTGCATTGCCTGAAACTCCACCAGCGCCTTGCCAAACTGTTTCCGTTCTCTGGCCCACTGCGCCGCGTAACCCCATGCCCCGGTTGCCAGCCCCAGCATCTGCGCGCCGATGCCAATCCGCCCCTCATTCAGTGTCTCGATGGCGATCTTGTAGCCCCGGCCAACCTCGCCGAGCACCTGATTCGCAGGCACAACACAATCCCGAAAGACCAGCTCACACGTGCTCGATGCCCGAATCCCAAGCTTGTCTTCCTTCTTGCCGAGCGTGAATCCGGCCGCGCCTTTCTCCACTACAAACGCCGTAATCCCCTTATATCCAGCCACAGGATCGACCGTTGCGAAGACGATAAACAGCCCCGCTTCCTTAGCGTTCGTAATCCACAGCTTCTGCCCGTTAAGCACATAGTCATCCCCACGCCGTACGGCCCGAGTCTGCAATGCAAACGCGTCCGACCCCGAGCCTGCCTCGCTCAACGCATAAGCCCCCACCGTGTCCGCCGCCAGCCGGGGAAGCCACTGACGCTTCTGTTCCTCCGTCGCCCACCGGACCAGCGCATTTACGCAAAGCGTATTCTGCACATCGACCAGCACCCCAACCGCTGGGTCAACAGCCGAAAGCTCCTCCACCGCGAGGATCGCCTCAAAAAAACTCCCACCCGCCCCGCCATACTCTTCGGGAACAGCAATCCCCATCAACCCCAGCCCAAACAGTTGCCGAACGATTCCCGCATCCATCTGCTGGGCCTCATCCATCACTCGCACCAGAGGCCTGATCTGCTCTATGGCAAACCGCCGCACGGTGTCGCGAAACATGCGCTCATCTTCGTCCAACTGCGTCAGCGGAGCTGCACCCCTACACTGCTCACCCATTCATTCACCTCGTTAAAGAGGTTACGCCCACCCAAATGTGCGTTGGCTCGAAGAACCCCACCACGTTACGACTCTACCCAGCCACCTTCACCAACCGGCCACCCCGGCTCACAATCGACAACTTCTCCGCATTCAGGATCTTCCGCGCCTGATCCTTTGCATGGCTCGACCAAGGCCCCGTGGGGTCCAGTCGTACATACATTAACCAGTGCCGCAGTGCCCGCCGCCGCTGCCCCTGCCGCTCATAGGCAAGCGCCAGATTGTAGTGCGCATCCGCATATTGTGGGACCAGCGCAACAGCCTTCTGATAAGCCGCGGTCGCCCCTTCCAACTGCTGCATCTCGTCCAGCACGTTGCCCAGATCGAAGAACGCCAGCGCATAATCGGGGTCGGCCAGCGTCGCCCGCCGGTAAAGACCTTCCGCCGCCTCATACTCCCGCAGATTGTAATGAATCGTTCCCAGATTAATGAGCGCCGGAGCATGTTCCGGCCGAATCGCCAGGATCTCTTCGTAGATCTCCATCGCTGCCGGAATCGTCGTCGGGTTCTCTTCGAGCTTCACCGCCCGGAGAAACATCTCCTGCACCTCAGCAGCTTGCCGGCCCGGATCGTGCCCCCCCGCCCGTACTACGCTCAACTGCCGTCCAGTGGTCGTCGCAAAATCGAAGGCAAGCTGCTGGGTCAGTGGATCGACCAGCGCGCCTCCATACCGAAACGCCAGCCGCGACCCACGTCTTACCGCGCTGGCCTCCATTAACGGATTGCGCATGCCGCCCACGCGCTGCATCGCATCCACCGAAGCGCGTATGCTCTTGGCCGAGATGCGCGTCGTAGCCTGCAGATCGCGCAGCGTCCGCAGCCTGCCCAGCTCTTCAAAACTGTAATGTTCAGTGGGAGAAATCAGTCCCGCTCGCTCCCACGCCACCAATTGGCGAGCATGCAAGTGCAGGATTCGTAAAACGTCTTGACGGCAGTATCGGGTCACGTCAGTGTCTCTGTTGTCCCGTCCGAAAGTTCGATCCAGCAAAACTCTTGTTGCAGTATGCCGTCCAAACCCGCACCAATCAAGCTTCTTTCTTCCTGGTCCACTAAATAACAGTGGATATCGCGTACCAAATCGGGTTCCGAGGCCATGAACGGCCCGATCCCCCCAAACCATAGGTCTCCTTGTCCGGATTTTAGGACGTGGGAAAAATAGTGCAGGTTTCTATCTCGACCTCATTACGACAGCATGAAGCGATACATCCAGTCCCCTCCAGCCCACTGCGGGTAGTTCGTGCCCCACGCATTGTTGAAAAGATTTACATGCACGCCCTGCCGCAGGTCGGGCAGTTCCCTGCTGAAGTTCAGCGGCGACCTCGATCCCAGCGCCACCACCGGCGCATCGAGCGTCGTGATCGTCAGCCGGTCCTTGCCGTCGGCGCAGGTAAACTTCGACGTTACTGCGTGCATCCTACGGCCGCCGCCTCGCACCACATCGCCGGGCAGTACCTCCTGGTTCACCTTCTCAAAGCTCCACTTCGGCTCGACCACCGTCTCGGGCATGAACGTAAGCCACATTGACTCCGGCATACGGTTCGGGGCCTTGGCCATTGCATAAAACGTAAGCTGCATCACAGGCTCGGCATTAGGAAAGACCAGCTCCAGATACATCGATGCCGGCCACGCCACCAGCCCGCGCTGCTCCGCCGCCGCATCGTCCACGGCAAGTTCCGCCAACACGCGATGATGCTCTGGATGTTCCGCCGTCCACATTCGCTTGAGCACAGGATGCCACTCGCGCGACTCAGCCTGAAAACGCTCAATATTCGGCTTGCCAAAGTCCTGCGGCGCCCACCACTCCTTGCTCCGCACATACGTTGCAAGAAACGCAGTGTAATCCGTCTGCGAAAGCGTCTGATAGGTGAACAGTGCCAGTGGATTCTTCTTCGACGCCCATGACCGCCCCGTCCGCTTGTTCACCAGCCTCTGAATGCATCCCGTCTCCGGGTCGAGCATCAGGTCAAAGTGCTTCGTGTGAATCTCCCTCTTCGCATCCTGCGCCTGCATTGCAGAGTGGTCTGGCGCTTTCACACGCAGTGTCTCCAGCCGCTTCTTCGCCTCGTCTTGCAGCCCCTCCGGCAAATTTGCAATGCCCGCATCGATGTCGTCGCGCTTCTCCTGCCAGCTCCGCTCCATCGTCTGGTAGCCCGGCGTATGGATGTACGCCGCCAGCTCCTTCGGCGAGTAATGATCGTGGTCGATGTACCGCTTGGTGTCCGTGCCCCAGGTATGCTCAACCGCCAGCGCCAGCCGCCGCAGCAGTTGACGATCGGTCGCGTCCCCCACATTCATCCGTTTGCCCGCAAGCCACTCGCCGCGTAGCCGTGCCATCTCACGATACCGCGCGATCTTCGGCGGATCGCTCGGCGCTCCGTAGATCCAGGTGTCGCCAATCTCTTCCGTCACGACTGGCAGGTTCGCGCGCGTCGCTTCCATCTCGGTCGCAACGTCGCTCAGACTGCCCGCAACGATCTTCGCATTGGGAAATTGCCGCCGCAGCCCAGCGTATATTCCATCGATCTCCTTCATCGTGTGCGGCCCCGAGTTGTCGCTCCGCACCTGCACCGACACCGCCAGATCTGAATTCGGCACCCGCACGATGCTCCCGTAATCGTGCTTGTGATAGAGCACCGCAATCTCTGAACCCTGCGGCTCCCTCCACAGGAAGACATCTGGAACCTCCGGCGGCGTGCTCGCTGGATTCACTCCAATGTCCAGCAGCCGGACCCCACCCGCCGCCAGAGGAGCGACGATCCCCCGCGAATGACACGGGACATCCGTCATCTTGCCTGCGATCGTTTTGTGTCCGAACCGTTGATCGAGTGTCGTCGAAAGTCCTAGGCAGCCCTCGATCATCGAGCGGTCGAGCATCTCCGTCTGCCAACTGAACGGCAGCGAATGCCATGCAACGTCTCCCTGAGCGACGGCCTGTTCCATACGCCGCCGCTCGTCGCTGCTCGCCTGTTCCAGATACTCGTAGAGCAACCACGATCCGGTCGTCCACACATACCGGTCCTGCCCTGCCTGCCTTCGTTGCGCCGCGATCGCCATCGCCTGCGGATAGTACTGTTTGAAATACTTCTGCATCACGTTCGCCTGCGTATCCGTGAAGCCGATATCGAGATGACACTTGAATACCGCCACTACCCGCTTCACGTCCTCCTGAACGGCTGGCTCTGGCGTACCCTGCTGCGCTATAGCAGCCCTCTGCCATGGTGAAAGCGCGGCTGAAGCCGCAGCCGTCAATGCTGCGGACCTGAGAAACTCTCGACGCTTCATTACCCCTCCATATTTTGTGTGCTCATCAAATCATCTTCTTGCCGAAGCGGGAGCAGGGATCAAGCGTGATCGGCGCGCAGAGTCACAAGGTCCCAACCCGCCACCGTTACCTCGCCGTCGATGCGCTTCACTCGTTGCTCGCTCAAATCACTCAGCCAAAGCTGCGGCTGTTGCGGCGCGGCCCACGTCAACTTCGCCTGCCTTTCTTCGCCTGATGCCCCTAACAGCCGGATGACGGTGCTCTCGCCATCCTCGCTGGTCTTGAGCGCCAGCGCGAGCACATCCTCCGGCTCGATCCGCAACAATGCGGGCTTCACCGCGGCAGCACTCGCCACCGTCGTCACCAGCGGCTGTGACAAGCCAATTGCAAAACGACCCGCAGCCGCCGCGTCGTATCCCGCGTGAGGCCGCAGCGCATAGCGAAACTCCACCACGCCCTCCTGATACGCGCGATAGTTCGTGCCCCAGTGGTTATTCATCGCCCACGAGTAAAACGTTTGCGTGGGCGCAATGTATTTGCGCCACAACTTCGGGTCGCGCTGCGATCCCAGCATATTCGCCGAAATCTCACCTACCTCCACCAGCGGAGCATCCAGTGTCACCCAGGTCACGCCATGCTCGGCATTCGACACGTCGATCCAACGCCCCACTGGCAACCAGTTCCTGCACGCTCCGGGAAGCTGATCGATCTCAGGGCGCATCACCCCCAGCGGAATGTCCATCCGCATGGCCCCATCGCGCACCGCAAATGGAAACGCGAACTGTACGCTCTCCTTGGCCTCGCGCTGCGCAAAGTCATCGCCGGGGCCGCCCTTGCCGGGATGAGGATTCAATGGAGCTCGCTTCTTGTCGACAATATTTGTGAGCTCGACGTGATCCTCCCCGGCGACAAGTCGAACCCTGCGCACCAGGCTCTTGCATCCCGGCGCAGCCGACTCGATCCGCACCGAGGCCACCAATGGCCCCGCCTCTTCGACATGGATCGTTGCCGTCCCGCTCTGCTGCACCTTGGTCACATCGCTTCCTTCGAGGAAGAGATACTCATTGGCCGCCTGTCCCTGGCTGCTATCGACCAGATTCTCAGCCCTCCCATGCTGCGATAGCTCGACCAGATTTCCGCTTGCCGGATCGAGCTTCACTCGAACGATCCCGTTATCGAGTACGCCGTCTTGGAACATCGCATGTTTCGCCGGAGCCAATGCCTTCGCGCCCGAGAGACGAAAACGCGCACTCCCAAACGCCGGAACATCATGTGCCAAAAACGCCAGCTCGCCCGTAGACAACCGCTGAGACGGCACCGAAGCACCACGTTCAGTCTTCACATGGTCGCCTGCGGCGGACATCGCAGCCGAGAGCACTACCAGCTCACTCCGCGGCCACGAAGTCGAATTATGCACATCGATCACCGAGGCATCCGTACCAGCTCCCGCTGCCTGCAGGGTCTCAGCGAGCAACGCCTTCGACATACTCTCCGCATCCACCGCGAACTGCCGTTTCACATCCCACTGCTTCTTGGTAAAGTCGCTCTCCGAGTCCGAGACACTGCACCACGCTCCCCACGTGTGCTCGGAGTACAGCAGGATGTTCCGCCACGCCTCATTCACCTTGGCCGTGCTCAGGGCGGTCGGCGAAAACATCGCTCCCAGCGCCTCAGCCTGCGTCAGCCTGTCCGCCGCCACGCGATTCAGCTTCGTCTCCAGTGCCGACGACCCCGCGCCATCCTCCCAATACGGGGTCAAGTCTCCATGCATCTCCGGAATCTCCGTTCCATGCCGCTTCTCGAATGCGGAGAACGCCTCGCTCGTTGAAGAGATGTGAAACTTGGGCCACTCGTATTCTTCGTTCCATCCTTTAATAAACTCGCTCAACTCAGGATCGGGCACCGCATTATCTCCGTGACCCGACCAGCGAATATACGAGATGTCATACTTGAATCCCGCTGTATCCAGACGGTCCTGATACTTACCCACAAACTCGGGACTCAGCTTCATCACGTGCGACATCGCATATCCCGTCCACGGAATCCATACCAGCACCTTCTCTTTGCCCGAAGGCGACACCGCCCAGAACGGCTTGTCCTGCCACTCCGCCATCAGGCTGCCAATACGGTCGAAGAAATTCGGCGCGGCTGAGAAGTACCGTATCCCCGCCTGCGCCATCGCGGTCACCGTGCCCCACGTATATCCCGGCACATCGCTGATCATCGCCGAGTCCACACGTACGCCGCAGGTCTTCCCCAGCTCCGTCCCATAGCGGAACAGTTGCATCAACTCCTCTGGCCGACACAACCCCGTCAACTCATTCGCATACATCCCGTTGATGGCCACCCAGCCATTTTTCACCGCTGCGATTAATGCATCCTTCTCCGCCTGTGACCGTCGTCGCATATACAGGTCCGCACCCCACAGCACTTCGAGGTTCCACACAAACCGCGACCCCTCGGGATAGCTTGCCGTCTTCCTGGCCATTTCCATGCCCAGCGTGATGTTCTGCATCTGCTTCTCTTCCACATTCGCCTGAAGATCCGTGTATCCAAGATCATGGTGCGAGTGCGGCAGCACGTAGATCAGCACCTTGCGGACTGGTTGCAGCTTGACCGACGCCGAACTGCCGCTTTCCCCCACCTTCACGACGATCGAGCCATCGCGTGCCTCCGTCACCGGTGCAATCAGCACATTAAATGTGTTCTGTCCTGAGGTCAGCGCCCTCCTGTCGATCTCCGCGCCATCGAGCGTCGTCACCGCGGCAGCGTCCCCACCGGAATGCCGTATGGAGATCTGGATTGGCTGCATCAGCTTGCCATTCTTCCTCACCAATCCGCGAATTGGAAGCGCCAGTGGCGGCGGAGCCTGCGCCTTGTCCTCTCCAAAAGCAAACGCTGACAAGGCAGGTGTCGTACACAACGCGCCACCGGCCACAATCGAAAGACCCTTCAATACATCCCTTCGCTTCATCCTGAGATACTCCCCGCTTCGTTTTTTTGCAAACCTCTCAAGTAACACAAGATACAGGATAAGGAGCGGCAATCCATGGCGCCCGAATCAGCTGAATTTCTTGAGTACGACATCGTCAGCAAAGTCTCGCTACAAGACGGACGAAGGGTGGATGGATGGAAGCTTTCTCCTGTCGCCAGTACAAGTGGAGTCGATTGCGATGGGGGCAAACACAGCTATGTGCAGCTTCTTTCCTTTCCCTGGCGAAGATTTTCCACTCCAGCCCAACTTGCATATAGTGGTTGGGCCGGGGCGATACAGTATTCCCCGCCTGGCAGGGAGAAAATGGCTTGAATCGACGCAAACTTCTCACCTCCGCGGTACAAGCTGGAATAGCTGGCGCATTTCGGCCTGCCAGCTCCCTCGCACAAGCCACCGATAGCAAAACCTCCGCAACGAGCCAACTCCCTTCGACGCCGACCGGGTTGATCGGAGACGCAGCAACCGCGGCCTACTTCAGCCCGGAGCGTCTTCATCAGGTACTAGGAACGAAGGAACTGAGCGCGCCGCGTGATGTCACCGTCATCGCCTTCAACTTCCCTAGTTGGCACCCGTCGCCCTATATGGAAGAGCACTTCGGCAAGGGATGGACAGAGTTCGATACGCTGCGCAACTCCCGCGCCCTCTTTCCCGGTCACACGATGCCGCATTTTCCTCTGTGGGGCTATTACGATGAGTCGGATCCAGCATGGGCCGCGAGAGAGATCGATCTCGCCTCTACCTATGGCGTCGACGCATGGATGATTGACTGGTACTGGCACGATGGACTGCAGTTTTATCAGGAGCAGCTGGAACGTGGACTCCTGAAGGCTCCTAATCGCGACAAGCTGAAGTTCGCCATTATGTGGGCCAATCACGACTGGAAAAATGTCTACCCCGCGCGTTCTCCGGACGATGCCGCCATCCTTACTCCTCAGCGACATTCGATTCAAGATTTTGAGCGGGTGTGCAACTACTGCGCCGAGCACTATTTCAGCCAGTCGAACTATCTCACCTTCAATGGGGCTCCGGTGTTCGGAATCTTCGATGCCGGCAAGGTGGTCGAGCAATTAGGCGAAGATGGCCTGCGACGGTCGCTGGCCGTGGTGCGCGAACGCGCGCACAAACTGGGCTTCCCCAAGCTTCATCTCCAGGTTTGTAACGGTTTCAGTAAATATCAGGGCCGTCTGCATGATCTTGGCTTCGACAGCGCTGTGCAGTACGGCACCTTCGGCTGGACCTATGGTTCCAAGCCTCCCGGATCACGCATTCCCTACGGAACCGGAGCCGCGGAGGCAGTCGCATCCTGGCCGGAGCTGCGAAAGGAATCCCAGGTTCCGTTTCATCCCACCTGCTCGGTCGGATGGGACGACAGCCCGCGCTTCGGTGAGTTCTCCTGCGTTGCGACGAATCGCAGTCCCGATCAGTTCGAACGGCTGGTCCGTGCTGCAAGGCATTTTGTCGCTTCCAGTCCACACCAGAAGCTGATCTATCTCAACGCATGGAACGAATGGACCGAGGACGGCGTGTTGCTTCCCGATACGTACTGGGGCTACAGCTATCTCGAAGCACTGCGCCGCGCTGTTAAGGACTAGGTCACGCAATGTGAGTTCGGGTCTCTGGTCAAACTCAGCCCTGGAGAAAGCGTAAAGTCGCCTTTGCCGTTGCCAAGCAGGACATCGAAAGTGGCCCCTTCATCATCGTCGTACACCACTGCCAGGTCCGGAATTCCGTCTCCATTAAAGTCCGCTGCGGCGAGGTGTGGGGAAGTGCCCGGCATTCGCAAAGGAACGGACCATTCTTTCCGGAATAGACCTTTGCCAGCGCCAAGAAACACGGTCACCGAACTCGCGCGCCAGTCAGTGACGGCCACGTCCAGGATGCCATCGTGGTTGAAGTCAGCAACGACAATCGACACGACCGAGCTGAGGTGGGCGATATCACCGGCAGCAACCAGATTGCCTGTGCCATCTCCAGCAAACAGCATCAGTTCACCGTCATCGTCTCCTACGATCACGTCTGGAAATCCGTCCTGGTTAAAATCACCGGCAACGATATACCGGGGGGCGTGTCCCAGCACTGTTCGAGAGAACACCTGCTTGTAGGTGCCATCTGCCTGGCCCAGCGATACCGTCAGCAAAGCTGGCCCGGACTCATCTCCCGCAGGCAATACAGCCCGCGCAATATCGGCGGTACCGTCGCGGTTAAAGTCAGCCATCACCAGCAGATGTGACGCTTGATCCGGTGTATCGTCGGAATCGGATGCCGCGGCGCTGGTCGAAGGGCTGGCCGCCGATGCGACTGTGGGCAAAGTACCAGGCCCGGCTGCCCATGTGGGGATTGGAGAAAATACAGCAACCGCAAGGGCGGTTACAAGAAGGCAGGTCGTCGGGTTCGGTCGGATGCGGCTCCGGATCATCGAGTTCCTTCCTGAAGAAAGACTAACTCGCGGACCGGAACACTGTCACCTCTCCGCGTCAAGCTTTATGGAGGCTCTTGGACGGGTTCCGTAAGCCCAATACGTGAAAATCTTTAAGCTTGCCCTTGAGCACATAAACCAGCTTGTTATTGCCATTCGGATCGGTGGGCATTAAAAAGAACCCGTCCTGGAGGACAAAATCGGAGTTATTGCTAACAATCCCTTCGATCATCTCGCTGTCATGGAAGTACACCCGTACCCAAAGCCCGTCCAGCACAGGAGCGTGCCCATGAAAATGCAGTGCACGGTGTTTGAGATCCCCTTCAAACGTCTTGACGAAAAAAACCGCCTTGGCGTCCTTGGTGGGCACCTCCTGGACTACCTGAGAGTCCAATAAACGCAAACGAATGGACTCCAAAGGAGACTCCTGCGTACCATGCAGAAGCTCCTCAACCGACCCCAGATCAGTTATATCCGCGAACCCACGCACCGCACGATCTTCATATCGGACGACGATCCTATGTATATTGCCCGCTTCACCATCTTCAAGGTGTGCCACTAAGCTTGACTCCGCGGCGAGAGATCGTATTGCTTGATCTTGTAGAGCAACGCCTTATAACTGATTTGAAGATCGCTTGCCGCAGCCTTCCGGTTCCATCCCGTGCCCTCGAGTACCCGTGCAATCGCTGTTGCTTCTGCATCGCCCTTTAACCCTCGGACAAGCGCCTTGAGCCCTGCACTGCCAGGCGTCTCCGCAACCGGACTGGAAGTGCTTTGAGTGCCGTTTGAGGGAGAAAGCTCTTCCAGAATGGCCCGTTCGTCTCCCAGGACGAGATAGCGGTTCACGACATTTTCCAACTCGCGCAAGTTACCCGGCCAGACGTGCTCAGTCAGGGCGTTCATCAGCTTCGGGGAAAATGAGAGCTCGTCACGGCCATATCGCTTCGCTCCCTTTCGCATAAAGTACTCAGCAAGTACAGGAATCTCCTCCCGGCGTTCGCGCAGCGGCGGAATATTCAACGTGAAGCCATTCAAGCGATAGTACAAATCCTCGCGAAACGTCTTCTGTGCCATTGCTTCTTTCATGTTGATATTCGTTGCCGCAATTACGCGCACATCAACCTTCATGGGAGCACGACTACCCAGACGCGAAAAAGTTCCGTCCTGCAGGACCTGCAATAACTTGGCTTGCAGGATGGCCGGCATCTCTCCGATTTCATCCAGAAAAATTGTTCCTCCGGTGCAGACCTCAAACTTGCCGGGCTTGGTCTTGATTGCACCAGTAAACGCCCCTTGCTCATAACCGAACAGTTCGCTTTCGAGAAGCTCGGCAGGAACCGCCGCACAATTGACCTTCAAAAAAATATGCTGGCTGCGGGCCGACATCATATGCGTGTACAACGCAAGTATCTCTTTACCCGTGCCGCTTTCCCCCAGAATGAGCAGAGGGATATCTGCCCGGGCGACAAGCGCTGCCTGGGACTCCAGATCGCGCATACGTTTGCTGGAGCGGACAAAGGAATGCGTCTCATTGAGAGGAATTTCGCGAGGCGTGTCCGCGGACGTCTTCTTGTCCGCAGAGGCAAGATGCTCTTCGATGGTTGCTTCCACATCGCAGCCAACGAACGGCTTCATCACGATAGCGCGGACTCCGAGCCTGATGACCGTTTCAATGTCACGCAACTCAGACGAGCCCGAAAGCACAATCACAGGAAGATGCGGCTTTGTGCAACGAACCTGGGTCAGGAGGGGAATGGGATCACGATTGCTATGCAATGCGAGCAACAAAAGATCAGGATCGTCGTGCTGATCGAGTCGGTCGAGCAGGGTCTGTTCTTCAGAGAACAGGTTAAGCGCGTATTTCCCTCTGAGAGTTGATCGGAGATAGTCAAGAACCGCCAGGTCTGGCTCCAGGATAAGAATCTGGGCCCGCGATTTCGCAATGGACTTCGAGGCAGAGACCGGATAAGACAGCGAAGCTGACATACAAAAACCTCTTTTCGCCGTTTTGGGTCAACGGACCCAAAACTTGCGATACTCGAGAACTCAAGCCTTCACTATTTGAGTCCAAACTGGGCCTTCGATCTATTCGTCCAAGCAGGCCCTCAGGAACACTGGAAACTTAGATGAAGGAATTTTAGATCGTGCTAAAAGGACTGCCAAAGAAAAAAATGTTAACAAGTTTGCCGAGAAAAGGGATAAAGGTTTTCCCTTTCCCCTTCCCGGACAGGTCTAGCTTACTATGCAACGATCGTTGCAGCAGATAAGAAAATACCATTTTTTTGCAGATTACTTTGGTAAACATTTTCCCTGTGACTGTAGAAAGGTTGATAAATACAGGATTACAGACTCGCTTCGACCGTAATATTTTTCGCGGCTCTCCCTTTGAAGCCAAAAACGAATTCAGCTCTCTTGCTACTATCTGATTGGTTATCGACGTGCAACAGATAGAGTATTGCTTTTACTGTGCCCCTGCACCTTGATAGGAAAATAATCTTGATTCACCAATCGGAATCCGTTGCTGCACTCAATCTCCCGCCTCTCGATATCATCTTTGGGAAGACCGCAGCGATGCAGGCGGTCCGGAACAAGTTAGAACGGGTTGCGGAGACTGACGTGCCCGTTCTCATTCAAGGGGAAAGTGGAACAGGCAAAGAGGTCTGCGTCCGCCTGCTCCATGCTCTTTCCAAGCGGGCCAGCGGATCTCTCGTCAAGGTGAGTTGTCCAGCCATACCGCATTCTCTGCTGGAGACCGAGCTGTTCGGATATGAAAAGGGTGCCTTTACCGGTGCCATGTCGACCAAACAGGGCAGAGTGGAGCAGGCGCACCTGGGAACTCTGTTCCTCGACGAGGTGGGAAGTCTCGACCTGGCCGTACAAGCCAAGTTATTGCAGGTATTGCAAGACGGAACCTTTACTCGCGTGGGTGGCCATGATCCTCGCACGATTACTACCCGGCTGGTATCCGCCGCAAACTGCGACCTCCGTAATCAGGTGGAGGATGGGACGTTCCGACTTGATTTTCTCTTTAGAATCAACGCGGTAACTATTAATCTTCCGCCGCTGAGGCAGCGAATCGCGGATCTTCCAATTCTGATCGATTATTTTATTGACCACTATGCAAAAGTTTTCCACCATGCACCGGAGTTACTCTCCAAGAGCGCTGTACGGTTGATGCAGAACTACCATTGGCCGGGCAACATCCGGCAGTTGGAGAACCTGATCCGGAGCTACGTCCTTATAGGTAGCGAAGATGCACTGGTTGCAGAGTTGATGCCGGAGACGCCGCGGAGTGGCATTACGACGGAAATTGATCTGAGCGAACCGGTGTCCCTGAAGGACATTACGAAAAAAGCTACACAGGATCTCGAGCGCCAGATCATTTTGAAAGTGCTGCAGGAGAATAGCTGGAACCGGCAAAAGACGGCTAAGTGGCTTCAAATCAGCTATCGGTCGCTGCTTTACAAGTTGAGCGAGGTAGGCATGCCTGAGGTTCCACCGCGACCGTTGCGGATTCCAGGGCTGGTCAAAAAGACATCTGAAAGAACGCTGAAACCGGCGCTATCATCGCGAGGCAGGATTTACTAAAATTTTCCATAGGACAGTCCCAGTCAACGGGGTTTTGACGATCCTGTCCTATTGCGCTCCCTGGCGACGGATAATGGTCTTAACTGTTTCGAACATGATGAGAAGATCGAGCCCGAGAGACATGTGTTTGATGTAATAAAGGTCAAACTCCAGTTTTTCGCGGCTTTGGGCGAGGGTGGCTCCGTAGCCGTAGCGAACTTGGGCCCATCCTGTGAGACCCGGACGAATCATGTGGCGCAGATCGAAGTAGGGAATCTGCTCGGAGAGCCAGGGAACGAACTCAGGCCGCTCAGGGCGAGGACCAACGAAGCCCATGTCGCCGCGCAATACATTCCAAAGCTGAGGAACCTCGTCGAGCCTTGTCTTGCGCATAAACATGCCGACTCTTGTGACTCGAGGATCGTTTTTCGTGGCCCACTTGGCGCCGGCTGCTTCGGCGTCTGTTCGCATGGTTCGAAATTTGTAGACGGAGAAGTTGCGACCGTTCATGCCCACCCGGGTCTGGCGGAAGAAGATGGGGCCGGGGGACGATAGGCGAACCATCAGAACGACAAAAGGAAAGAACGGTAGAAACAGAAGCAGCCCCAAGGCTGCCGTCAAAGTAGAGACGAGGCGACGGGCGATCTGCTGCGACGGCTTTACGCGGAAGCCTTCGCTATAGATGAAGTTGCTGGGACGAAGACCGTCGAGATATAGCTTGCCGGTCAACCGCTCCAGCAAAGCACCTGATTCTTCAATGATTACGCCGTTGAAGCGGAGCTTGAGCATCTCGCGGAGAGGCAGCGAACCGCGTCGGTCCTCTAGGGCAACAATTACACGGTCAATGTGATGCTTGCTGCCATCGACATCGCTAAGAGCCGCAGCAAATACCTGATTTTGGTCTTGCGCACTTGCGGCGAAGCCATCGCATCCAACGACCTCCATGCCTGCATCTTTGCGGGTGCGGAGGAGTTGGGCGACCATCTGGGCGCGTTCACCGTTGCCGAGGATGTAGACTCTCTCGCGGAAAGCCTCCCTGCCGATGAGCCACTCGTAAGCCCTGCGCCACGCCACCAGCGACCCGGTAAGGAATATGAGGCCCAGCAGCAGGACGGAGTGAGCTATGTCCGCGCCGGGATAGAGATAGATCACACCTGAGAGCAGGAAGGACAGGAAACCCAGGACTAGAAGGAGGCGAAAGTAGATCTCCCAGTGCTCGGAGATGCGCTGCGGCTCATACAGATCGAAGTAGTAGGAAATCAGGAGGGTAAGGATTATTAGGCTGACAATCTTAACCCAGCCGTATTCAAAATTAAGAATGAGGTAACTGTCAGGCCCGGCGATCAGCACGGTCGCCAGCAGAAAGGAACCGCCGATAATCAGCGCTTCGCACAACAGTAGAACGATGGTGCGCGTTGGATAGTAGACGTTGAATAACCGGATCATTACGTCGATTGCTCTCTCTTGAAACCTGTCAAAAAATCATGAAATACAGCGGGCGATATCAATCACCTTCCCAGATAACGAGTGAAAAGAAACGGGGGGAGCGTTCACTGCGTTCGGGAGTACAGCAAAGAATGGCGACGGCAATGTATCACTGCCTGTCCCTGCGCGGCTGTGCCCAGTGACAGGATGATGCCGTAATACAAACAATACAAGACATCTTTCGTCTCTAATTTCTAAGCATGTTCTTATTCACTCTTCGCGTCGTATCCATAATAGCTTCCGATCAAGGGAGCTTCGTGAACGGCGTTGAGCACAAAGCCGAGAATCTTCGAGGCTTTCAGCTCGCTCTGCGCACGTTGAGCGATCGGAAATTTCGTGACTCCGCCGCGGGCAACCAGAAGAACGCCATCACAGGACCGAGCGAGGTTGACAGCATCCGAAACGGGGAGGACGGGCGAAGAGTCGACGATGATCCAATCAAAATAAGGGGAGGCCTGGCGGATCAGATCGCCGAATCGCGGGCTGCCCGAGAGATCTGCTGCCTTGTCTCCACCGTTGCCTCCGGCGATAAAGGTAAGGTTGGGCAACGTGGGCTGCTGCTTTGTGGCATCCGTGACCGGCATATCCTCAGCCCGCTGCATGATCTCCACTATTCCGACCTTGCCTCCGAGATAGTCGGCCAATCCCGGTTGGGACTCGCAGCCAAGGAGCTGGTGCGTGGTGTAGCGACGCATATCACCATCGATCAAGAGCACCTTGCTGTTCTTATGGCGCGCCAGGCTAAGGGCGAGATTCACGGAGACAAAGCTCTTGCCTTCCTGTGGCATGCCGCTGCTGATCAGGATCGACTTAAGCGGGCTGACGTCGCGCAGTTCGAAGATCCGCGAGCGCAGGCTGCGGAACTGCTCAACGGCTGGTCCGCGTTGCAGGAGAGCAGGAAGCTGGGAGAACGACGGGCTCCAGGGCCGTCGGACGATCTTGCTTAGATCGAGCGTGCCGTTGGCTACGGCAGGAGCGGTGGCAACCGGAGCAACATATCTGGAGGAACGCTCCGCTGCCGGTGGTGCGGCGACGGGCGACTCATATTCCGCCTCTGCGACAGCGGTCTGCGTGAGAGGCTCCAAATCAATCTGCTGCTCGGAGGCTCGTGGCTCGTGTTGGTCCAGCTTACGCTCGGATTCTGCTTTCTGGAGTGCTTCGTAAATGCGGCTCATCGGTCTTGCCTTCCCGTGGGATCACCATTAAAAACTGTGCCGAAGCTAGGGGCCTCGTCGGATATGGAGCGCGGCGACGACATGCCTCCGCCACCCATTGCTGCGGAGGAGATAAGAAATGGCTGGGTCTCGAGTTCCAGTTCAATTGCTACGTTTTCCACGATGGCCGGAGTAATCTCGCGCATCTGCTCCACATAGCCCAAAATGAGCGAGTGCTCGCAGAGCAGGTTGATGATGCGGGGAATGCCGCGGCTGAAGCGATGGACTAGATTGAGCGCCTGATCGGAAAATATCGGCCAGGAGGCACCGGCTATGCGAAGACGCTCGGCCACATAGGAATGGGTCTGGGCGTCGGTAAGCGATTGGGTGCGGCACCAAAGCGAGACGCGCTGGCGAAGCTGACGCACGCTCGGATGACGAAGCTTCTCCTCGAGCTCGGGCTGGCCGGAGAGCACGATCTGCAGAAGCTTCTCTGACGAGGTCTCCAGGTTGGTAAGGAGGCGAATCTCCTCAAGCAACTCCCAGGAGAGGTTCTGCGCCTCATCAACGACGACGACGCAGGTTTCTTCCATGCGAAACCGCTCGATCAGCCAGCGATTGAGCTGCAAGAGCATGCCGGACTTGGTCCGGGACGCCGGAACGATGCCGAAGTCGGTAAGTACGAACTCCAGAAAGTCCAATGTTTCGAGTCGAGGGTTGAAGACGAAGGACGTACATACGCGTCGGGTACTGAAGGAACTCAGGGCACAACGCAGTAGGGTCGTCTTTCCGGTGCCTACCTCGCCAGTGAGAACAGTGAACCCCTTGCGAGCAGAGATGCCATACTCCAGGCAGGCCAGCGCCTCACGGGTGTGCGGCATCATGTAGAGGAACCGCGGGTCCGGGCTGGTCCCGAACGGGCTGCTTTGCAGTTTGTAAAAGCTTTTATACATGCTTACCCGCCTGCGTTCATCAGCGGCTTGGTATCCGCTGGGATGTCTGGTCGACGACGAAATGGCCAAATATGTTTAGAGGGCGCAGGCTGCTCGTCGCCAGCGAACCCGATGACGGCCAGGGTAGGTAGCTTAGTGAACGCCCAGATATCGCGTTCGCTGCGCACTGCGGTGTCGCGATATTCAATGAGGGCCACGATCAACAGGCCAAGCGCGATGCCTGCAGCAAAACCCACAGTCGCGAAGACCAGACGGTTCGGAGACGTCGGCGCTTCGGGAAGGTTGGGCTCGTCCATGACCTTGAAGTTCTCTCCCTGCTGACGCTTCTCGAGATCGGTTGCCATCTTCGACTGGTTCATCTTGCCGAGGAGATCATCATAGAACTGTTGCGCGGTCTGGTAATCGCGAGTGATATTTTTGAACTGCTCCTGCACAGCCGGGGTGGACTGAATCCGTCCCTGGTAGCCGCGGATCTGGACCTGAAGTTCGGCCTGATCGTGCTTTTTCTGGGTGATTGCCTGGTCCAGCGCACGAAGCTGTGCGCGAAGCTGCTGTACGCTCAGGGAATCGTGACGGCTCGGAGCAGAGGAGGCCGGGGCAGTAGATGGCTCGGGAGCTTTCGCCATCTGCGCGCGGAGTTCCTTGATCTTGCGGCGGACAGTAACTACATCAGGATAATCGTCGGTGTAGCGGGAGGTCAGATCAGCTTCCTGGCTAAGAAGCCCATCTAATTCAGCTTGTTGGGTCTGCGGAGCTACGGTCCCTCCAGCGGACGTGGAACCCTGGGCACTCTGCTGGGCAAGCATCGCCTCTTCGTAGCTCTTATCCTGCTCAAGCCGCGCCAGCGCCTGCGTTGCAGCGTCCAACTGGGTGTTCAAACTGTTCAACATATTCAAGTTGGCGCCCTGTTCGTCGGGAAGCCTTCCGGAGTTCTGTTCCTGGAAGCGGGCTAGTTTGGCATCCTGATCGTCGAGATTGCGCTTCGCATCGGCAAGCTGTGCCTGCAGGAAGGCAGTGGTCCCCTCGGCGGAGGCGGTGCGGTCGCTGATGCTTTCGTTGACGAAGAGCGAAGTGATTTCGCCGCAGACGAGCTGGGCGGTGCGCGCCTCGCTGGCCTGGTAAGAGATGAAGAAGCCCGGCAAGCCGCCCGCTCCGGGGATCGTCGATTGGATCGGCTTGATCTCGATGTTCTTTCGAACCGCATCAATGCGGTCGTCCATGGACATCTTGGTGGTCCCATAAAGATTGAAGCGCTCAATGATGGGCTCCAGACGGGAGCGGCTCAGGATCTGCTCCTTCATCGTGGCGAGTCGAGCGCTCAGGTCTTCGGTAACAACCGGCTTAACGTAACTGTCGGGAACCTTCTGCTGCTCGACAAGAACAAGCGTTTGCGAGACGTAGCGGGGTTGCACGAAATGGCTGATTCCGTAAGCGACGATCGGCAAAATGAGCGTCGGAATGGCGATGATCCACCATCTCCGTTTGAGAATGGTGGCGTAGTCTTCGAGATTCAGTACGCGATGGCCAAGCATGATGACTCCTTAAAACTGACCGAGGCGAGTAGAGCGGGGAGAGTAGGTGATCCCGATTCCAAACGTCTGAATAAGACCGCTGAAGGCATTTTGCGAGGCCAGCGAGCTGTCGATAGATTGATGTTGAAGGTTATAGCTGGCGAAGCCGGAAAACGAATTGCCTAGTCTGCGCGAAACCTGGACGCCACCGTAGGCGGTATTGCCCGAGCCTCCCGCGTAGGGAAGCGCGAGCCCGAGGCCAGGAGCGGCTACAAGTGCCGACGGCTGCAACAAGCCCGAAGTGCGAGTGTAGTCTGCGGTGAGAGAGGCCATCCAGTCGCGGCCATATGATCTGGCCACCGATCCAGTGAAGGTGTCGGACAATGCGCCTGGCTGGACGCCGGAGCCTCCGTTGACTCCTCGTACATAACTGAAGCCTGCATTTGTAAATTGTTTACTGTAGACGAGGCTGGCGTCGGTCGCCACAGTTACCCGGGAAGGGATCAAAGCGCTATTCGAGCTGGATATCCACTGGGGACCAGCGGAGACGGTCACATTGAGCGTCCGGCTTAATACGCGTTGGAATACCCCGTTGATACCGCGCGTTTGGACTGTGAGATTGATGCCTGATCCGTAGCTGAACGTGGAATAACTCACATTACCGCTGACCGTATCCCGTGCGTCAATCCGGTGGTTAAGACCAACCTCTCCCAAGTATTGCGTGTTATCCAGGCCGCCCTGGTCAGGGAAGCGAAGAATCGTCCACGACCCATTGCCGCTGATCGAGGTCAGGCTGGTGAGTCGACGTTCGACGCTGCCGGTGAGCCCGTTGCTGATACTGGTGGAATTATTTGTCAGAATGCCGCCAGCAGGGCCGGTCGATGGTCCCTGGAGGGGTTGCGAGCCGAGATCGCCTAAACCGGGAATACCGGAGAGCCCGGTGGTCGGCGATTCAGGCAGATAGCTGACCGAATCGGAGACATCGAAGAGCCAATTCCCCGTCACCAGGCCTTGAGAGACGGCGAAGTTCTGAAAAGTCGTCGCACTGCGTCCATACTGGTTTCCTAAAAGAACACCACCGGCATAGACCATGCTGAATGGCCGAGCTTCACTTTTGGAACTGTAAGAAGCATCGCCGGAGAGACTAGTCGAGTACCCGGTACCCGAGCCGCTATATCCGGTCTCCACTTGCTCCGCGCCGCTTAAGGCGTAATGGAAGAGCCCGTCGATCGCTGGAAGACCTGGGCCGACGGTGGGCGACATGGAACCGGCAGGCGCGGCCTGAGCGGAGGCCGCTGTGGCAGTGACCGCGGCGAAGGCCAGGACGGCAAGACAAATCTTCATAGATCGGGCTATGGGTAAACTTCTCATGGGTTCGTTGCTCATGGGACCACAATCGTGTCGCCAGGTTCGAGAGAAACGTCCTGTTTATCGTCGCCTTTCAGCGCCTTTTTATAGTTGAATGGAATTTTCTTCTGGGCAGCTCCTGTGCCGCGCAGAATGTAGATACTTTTGGCGTGCGCAAAGGGACTTAAACCACCTGCAGCGGCAATTGCCTGCAAAGGAGTCATTCCTGCCGTCATGGAGACTGCGCCAACATGTCCCACTTCTCCGATGATGAAGATACGCTGGCTGTTGACCGCAAGCACAACAACCGAAACGCTGGGATCCTGGATGTACTTCTTGAGTCGCTGTGCGATGTCGGCGGCAAGTTGCATGGGTGTCATTCCCGCAGCAGGGAGGTCGCCCAGCAAAACGAGCGAGATTCTGCCGTCGGGCCGGACCGGAACCGTACCCGAAAGGGTGGGTTCCTTCCAGACGGTGATCTGGAGCGTGTCCTCAGCGCCGATCACATAATGCGCTGTATCCGACTTGTCCGCTTTAGCGATTGCCTGCGATGCGTCAGCAACAGATGGTGCGGAGCTCTGAGCGGCTGCAGGCCCAGAGGCTTCCGCCTGCTGTGCAACTCCGGCAGTGGGAACCGCAAACAACATCGCGATGAACATGACTAGAGACCACTTCATTGGATAACTTCCCCTCTTCAGGCCGGAAACGGGCTTATTCCATTCTGCCTCATCTGCTTCCTTTTTCAGCGTTTTTGTCTCGATTATCCGGTAGCGGCCCGATAAGGGATACCGTGCAAGCGGCGTAGAATCGATGGCTTTTCCAGAAGTTGACCCGGCCCAGCAATGAACCGTGGTGCGAGAATGGCTGTTGTTGCTAGCCGCCCGGCATGCGAACTGTCTGCTTTTTTTCGTGAAGCCTACAATCATGGGAATCCTTTGGTAAGTACCCTTGTTCAGATGCACGAAGGATGCCAAACAGGAGGATTGGAGCAAGTTCGGCCAAAAAGCTGCAATATTTTGCTTGTTCCGTCGATAGGCGGCATATCGCTCAATTTATTTATGGTCGATAATCCAAAAAGGAGGAGAATCACAAGATACATCCATCATACGTGCATGCAAATCAGCGACAGCTATAGGAACTTTTTTTCCATAACGTGACCGGTTACCTTCCACTTTGGAGACGATAGACGTCCATTTCAGAAAAGATAGGACCGCATCGCAACGGCATGTAAATTGCATACAGGAGATCTGTGAAGTATAACGTCCTACGAATGACAGGCAGCGCCCAAGCCGAATCTCACTCCCCTGAGCTGCTTGCAAACCGGCAGGACAGTGGGTCTGTCCGCTTAGAGAGCGCTGGCGAACCCCGCAGATACGGTTGGCTGCCGTACGCGATCATCTCTGCCCTGCTGGTTGTGATCTATTACCGCATTGCAGGCAAACTGATCTACGACTGGTATACGATCCCGGACTATTCTCATGGGTTCCTGGTGCCGCTTTTTGCCGGATACCTTATATGGGACAAGAGAGAGAGCCTCAGTGCCACTCCTGTTCGGCCGACGTGGAGTGGAGTATCCCTCATCGTCTTTGCAATCATTCTCCTGATCCTCGGAGTCTACGGGGTTGAGCTCTTTACCACCCGTATGTCCTTCATCTTTCTGATGGGGGGCTTGATATGGACGTTCTTTGGTGGGAAGATGCTGCGCGAACTGCGGTTTCCCCTGCTCGTCCTGATCCTTGCCATTCCTATTCCCGCCATCATCTTCAACCACATAACGTTTCCCCTGCAGCTCCTGGCGTCGCGGATCGCCAGCGACATTCTGCCAATGCTCGGCGTTCCGGTGCTCCAGGAAGGCAATGTCATCCAACTACCGGTGATGAAGCTAGAGGTCGCTGAGGCCTGCAGCGGTATCCGCTCGTTGATGAGCCTGTTTGCACTGGCAATTTTCTATGGATATTTCCTTGAACGCACTACATCGCGCCGGACCATTCTGGCTCTTGCCAGTATCCCCATCGCGGTCGCAGCCAATGTTGTCCGCATCGTCGGCACTGGCCTGTGTGTGCAATATTGGGACCCGGACAAGGCACTTGGGTTCTTTCACGAGTTTTCCGGCTGGGTGATGTTTGTCATCTCTCTCTGCTGCCTTTACCTCGTTCATCGGGTGATGGAGCTTATTTTGCCGGCGACTGGAAAAAAAGCATGAAATCTCCCCGATTTTGGACAGTTGTTCTTCTGCTTGTCGTAACCGCATTGATCCTGCATAGCCGCGGCGATACCGATCGCGTCCCCGCCAGCGAACCGTTGAGCCGAATGCCGGAGACGATCGGCCAGTGGACCGGGCAAGATCTGCCCATTGGTGACGACGTGCTCGCGGTGCTGGGCAAGGGGGACTTTCTCAATCGGGTTTATACCAGTTCGCAACCCATGAACGTAAGCCAGACATCGGATCCGGTGGACGCCAACCTGCCGATCGGACTCTTTATCGGCTACTTCCCGACACAACGCACCGGCCAGTCCATTCACTCGCCGCAGAATTGCCTGCCGGGAGCGGGTTGGACATTTGATTCCCATCGCTACACCACGATCACGGACGCTACTGGCAAGAGCTTCAGGGTGGGGGAATACCAGATAAGCAATGGAGAGACGAGACAGTTCGTTATCTACTGGTACCAGGCACATGGGCGAAGCATCCCAAATGAATATGTAGCGAGGGCTTATATGGTCGCCGACGCTATCCGCATGGATCGTACCGATGGCGCCCTGGTACGCGTCATCACCCAGATTTCACCAACAGAGACCGTAGCGGATGCACGCGGGCGCGCCGTTCGCTTTACCGGCCTGCTGGCGCCCATGCTGCCCCGGTTTATACCGAACTAGAGGCAGTGGAACAAAGATTGCTTGATACAGGATGTGTGTTTCATGCCACCAATGGCATAGATAACACACTACGAGTCAAAAGTTTGTTTTGAAGAAGGATCGAGGAAGCGTAATGAAGACATCACTCACTCCGGCGGCATATCGGGTTTTGGTAGTTCTGGGTCTGGCTCTCACATTAGGTCTCAATATGGGCTGCAAACGCGATCCCAACAAGTTGAAACACCGCTATCTGGATAGTGGAAAGCGCTATGAAGACCAGGGAAAACTGAAGGAAGCTTCGATCCAATTCTCGAACGCGCTAAAGGTGGACCACAACTTTGGGGAGGCGCACTACGAACTATCCAAGGTCTACCTGAAGCAAGGCGCCATGATGCAGGGATACACGGAACTGCTGCGAACGGTGGATCTGCAGCCCAACAATCTACAGGCGCGCATCGACTTGGGCAACCTGCTGCTGGCGGGCCATCAGATGGACAAGGCCGTCGACCAGGCAAACGCTGTCCTCGCAATACAAAACAATAATGCCGATGCATACGCTTTACTCTCCGCCGTGGCGGCGACGAAGGGAGACCGCGCCGAGGCGCTTAAGCAAATCAATCAAGCCCTGGCCATCGACCCGAACCGCGCGGCCTTCCACGCCTCGCTTGGATTGCTGGAAGCCTCCGATCCGGCAACCGGTAGCTCCGCCGAAGAGCAACTTCGCAAGGCCGTATCGCTTGACGGCAAGAACGTAAATGCACATCTCGTGCTGGCAGCGTTACTCGAAAAGAAGAATGACCTGCAGGGAGCGGAGGATCAGCTGAAGAATGCCATCACCGCCGATCCAAAGAACATCATCGCGCGCGCCAGTCTGGCCAACTTCTATATCCGCCGCAACGATACCGCGAAGGTAGAAGATACCCTTCACCAGGCGACCGACGAGCTCAACGACAACAGTACCGGCGCCGATCTGCTGGCTTCGTACTATATACGCACCAACCAGTACGACAAGGGCGCCGCAGCCTATGCCGATCTGGTTTCGAAGCATCCGAAGAGTGCTCCCCTGAAGCTCGCCTATGCACAAATTTTGCTGGCGAAACACGACATTGCGAAGGTGCGGCAGATTTCAGATGAACTCAGCAAAACGGACAGCAATCTTCCGGAAGTCGCTGTATTGAAGAGCATGGTCCTGCTCGACGATGGCAAGACGGACGAGGCATTCGGAGTGCTGCAAAAGGCTGCAAAGGCCAATCCGGAGAACCTGCAGGTCAAGCTTTGGCTGGGCCGTGCTGCCCTGGCCAAGGGAGACACCAATGTTGCCCAAGAGAGCTTCCGGGATGCTTCGCGTATCAATCCGAGGAACCTGGAGGCGCAGAGCGGCTTGGCACAGGTTTCCATGCAGCTTCACGATTACACCACGTTGGCACAGGTAGCAGAGGCAGCCATCGCCATCGCTCCCCAGTCGGCAATTCCCTACCTGTGGCGTGGGATGGCCGAGGCGAGCCAGAAGCTATGGGACAAGGCGGAGGCCGACTTCAAGCAGGCCATCAAAATCGATCCCAAGAATCCCAGCGCTTATCTGGAGATGGCTCAGCTTCGCCTGGTCCAGAAGAAGATTCCTGAGGCGCAGAGTCTGCTGGAAGAGTCGCTTCAGTACAACCCGAACTCTTCACGCGCCTTGAGTCTGCTGGTTTCTACCGATTTGTTTGAAAAGCAGCCGGCAAAAGCGCTGAGCCGGGTACAGGAGCAGATTGCCAAGGCTCCACAAAACAGCGAGATGTATGACCTGCTTGCAAGCCTCCAGATGCAGACGGGCGACGCCCACGGCTCGCTCACATCGGCCCAGAAGGCAATGCAGATCAACCCGAAAGACCAGGCAGCTGTGATGGCCTACGCCCGTGCGCAGGTTGGCGTCGGCGACACGGCACATGCAATTGCTACGTGGCAACAGTGGACGAAAGACCACCCCAACGATGCCCAGGCTTTCACCATATTGGGCACCCTGCAGGAAGCACAGGGAGATCGTGATGGCGCCAGCGCCTCTTATAAAAAGGCACTCTCGATTGAGCCTGATCAGGCTGTCGCCTCAAACAACCTGGCCTACCTGATGACGGAGACAGGAGGCAACCTTGATGTGGCCTTGTCGCTGGCACAGACTGCACGCCGCGAATTGCCGAATTCAGCCGATACGGCCGACACATTGGCATGGGTCAATTACCAGAAAGGAAATTACGATTCGGCACGGGATCTATTGGAAGATACGCTGAAGACTTTTCCGGACAACGCCTCAGTCCAATATCACCTGGGCATGATCTACAGCAAACTCTCCGATAAAGCCAACGCTTCGCTGCATCTGAAGAAGGCCGCCGCCCTCGCTCCGAATACTCAGACGGCAAAGGATGCAGAAAAAGAACTGAGCCTTATCGGTTGATAAGGCTCAGCCATGGTCAGGAAGATGTTTTACGCGGGGCAACTCAGCGGAAGCGAAAGACAAATCCAGTGCTGACGCTCAGCAACCGGGAAGCAGGAAAGTTGCTGCTGCTACCGCCGATCGTGGAACTGCTGGCGGTCACAAGAGAGTTGAAACCTACTTCGAAGATGCGGAAATCTACATGACGATTGAGTGAGTAATCGGCGCCCCCGAAAATCCCATACTGGGCCCTGTTAACTCGTACGATGCTAGTGGGGGGACGGGTGGTGCCGACGCCGACCGAGGCCTGAAGATAAGGCTTGAGCGGACGGCTAAATGGTTTGGCAGCGACACGGATTCCGACAAGGAAGCTGTTAAGCGACGCGCTATTGCCGTGCACTATGGAATCACGGATATCCACGCCAACCTCGGTTTTGCCCTGCTGATAGAAGTTATAGTAGCCTCCCATATCCACGCCGTAGAACATTCTGGAGGTGGCGTTTTCGCCGAGAAAAGCGAAAGGGCCCGTATCGGCCTGCGCATTGCTCACGTGGGTTGCGATGGGGTTGAGATAGAGGCCAAACTGAGCTTGGGCCGCAACGGTCGTCAAAGATAAACCGACGACTAAAGCAAATAACCGGAATTTCATGAATAAGTACCCTCAAAGCAAACGTACTCTATGAGTCTACCGAAACATTGTCATGAAGCGTGCTGGCTTGGCAGGCGCAGGTCGTATCGGGGTTCGCCGAAACGACCTGCGCGGTTACATGAGCCCCGGATCACGCCCTCAGATCACCGCCTAATTTGAGGGGCCACAATTCCTGGTTGATCTCTGTTTCAATCAATGACAATTTGATGTGTTGTACTGACCGCTTCCTGAAGTCTGATTGATGAGAGCTGCTGTCTCCGCAACCGTATCGGTTGCGCCAACGTTCGGAGTGGATAAACGAGGGACAGCATAGCCAAGATTGGGGAGATAGGCGAATCTCGTCGGCATCTCGCAGACCGCCGATGGCACTGACTGGGTCACAGCAATCTGGTTAGCGAGAGCCCACGAGTTCTGGTCGAAGGGAATAGAACCAGTAGTTGCTATGTCACTCGTATCGAAGCCGGTCACGTGCAGATCCAGAAGCTGACTATTTTGGTATGCGTCAGTCGTTGAAGTGTTATTCCAGCCAGAGCCTGCACCTCCGGTCATTAAATCGCTTCCCCAGTTTGACGGCAGCGTATTTCCGCCACCCATTCCGATGAACGCGGAGTAGTTGTTCCACTCGAAATCTGGGTTAGTCGTACTGTCCATCCAAATAATGTTGTTATAGGCCTGAACGGTCGGAAACTCAGCCTGGGGATAGTAGGTGCTATTTCCTCCAGTCGTGTCGAACAGGGTCCACAAGTTAGCGGAGCAGTTAGAGCATCCCTTTTCGTAAAACGTATTGTTATACCAGTAAAGAGAGCCCTTTCGCGCGAGTTCCCCTCCGCTTGTGTCCATCGAGAAGTGGATTGGGGCTGCAGATGTACTGTTTTCATAGATGTTTCCATAGACGTAATGCGAGTTCCACGCTTCTTGCTCTGCGGCAATCTGGTTGGCGGGATAGCTGTCATTACGATACAAAGCATGGAAAGAGTTAGCTCCTCCACTCAGAAATCCCGCAAAGGACATGTAAGCAGGCGCATCCTTTACGTCGACGAGATCCATCTCACGTTGTGCTCCATCGCCTAGATAGTTATAACGAAAGATATCCTGAAGACCGCGGGATTTGATGTTCGCGCCCAGCGCTCCCTTCGTATAGTTATCGATGCGGTTCAACTGGACAATATTTCCCCACGACTGCAAATACATTTGATGATCGAGATTTGAGCCGCTAATTCCGCTGTTATGGATGTGATTGCCTTCCCACAGTATGTTCAGATCGGATGACCCCCAACCGCCATTGCTGTTGAAGTCACTCAACACACCATTGCCGCAGTTTCCAATATCATTTCCCACAAAAGCAGCGTTCTGCACTTCGCGGATATGAATACATGCCGCGGAATTCTGCCACTTTTGCTTTGATCCGTAGCTGTAGCCGGGCTTTGCGTTGCGAAATTGGATGCCCTCTATGACTACGTATTGCGCAGCGACGAATTTTGGCCAGTACGCAAAAGAGTTGGAGTTATGAATCGTCAAAAGCCCATAACCAGTTGGGTCATTGCTCGTACCCGGCTGCCCTGTTGCGTTCGCCCCATCGATGATGGGTAGATCTCCTATAGCATCTGGAACACCACACATACGGAATGGCTGCGCTGCCGTGGCTGGCTGAGATATTTCTAGATACTCGTGGTACACGGTCGGGTGCAAACCGGTCGTATCTTCGTTATGCAACCGCACTGTCGATCCAGGGGCCATTGTTGAAAACGGCACGGAGGCGATGGTTTTGAATGCCTGCGAGGGGCCGACTTCATATACGGTACCCAGCATTGATGGATCTACGGTGCAATCTACTGGCTCGGTTTGATTAGGAGTGACGCGATACGGTATTTCATGACCAGTCACATACATGATCGCGGTCGCACTTACTCCAGTGTTTGCTACGCTTGTCGCCGTAAGTTGATAGCGTCCTGGAACAGTCCCTGTAAAGAGAGTATCGCGAGAAGTTGAATCGGTGAGTTTACCGTCTCCCCCGCTGGGCTGCGACGTAATTGCCCAGTGAACGTTTTGGTTCGTGGAACCGAGCACGAGACTCTGCACGTCGGCCGGCTGGTTCGAATAGAGTGCACGATAGAACGGAACAACGGAAACTTCTACGGCAGGCTTGCATACATTGAAAGTAGCTGATGTCGTCTTAGTTTTGTCATCCGCTGAAGCAGCTTCAATGGTGAACTCGGTCGCGGACTTAACGCCATAACTGGCGCTGGTTCCCGTATAGGAACAGGAAGATCCTGCCGTCGGAGCGGTTACATCGATCCATGACCCAGACGTTGAAGAGATCTGCGCTGAACCCGATTTGACCGACCAGACGACTTGGTTCGTTGTTCCATTCGTAACTGTAGCAAAGATACGACGAGTTGAACCCGGAATAACATTGAATCCATAGGTGGGTTGGCCGATTTGGATTGAGAGGTCTGCGGGCGTGGCAGTTACTGGGGGAGGTGTCGTTGTTATGGGTGGAGGAGTGGTTGTTACAGGAGGAGGAGTGGTTGTTACAGGAGGAGGTGTCGTCGTTATAGGAGGAGGTGTCGTTGACGAATTAACTGTTAAGGCTACCGCACTCGATACCGCAGCGGCATAACTCGTATCTCCAGAGTATGAGGCGGTCACAGCATACGTGCCTGCTGCAAGCGACGAGAGTGAGAGAGTGGCTACACCGGAGGTATCGAGGGTAGCAGTTCCAAGAGGAGATGATCCGTTCAAAAATGAAATGGTACCAGTGGGAACTACACCATCAACCGCAGTCGTTGTCGCGGTCATCACAACTACCTGGCTCACATTTATGGTGTTGGGGTTGACGGCTAACGCTACCTGTGACGCATTCGGTGCGGGCCCATTTGTTCCATCGCTTGCATCTACAGCACCAATGGATGGGGGGTGTGAACGGGGAAGGCCGAAAATATCGGTGAGTAAACCAGGAATAGTCAGTCCCTTACCGACCAGCGGACTGGACGTTGACGGCGTGAAGTCGAAATTATCCAGTTGCGAATCTGCCGATATGGGCGAGCTGGGCTGTCCTGTAAATGAGGGGCTTGCAGTATTGCAGGTCTCGCCAATCTGCAACGGAAGTGGGCACCATTCAGGACGAATTCCGTAGTAGAGATTATGATCTCGAACCGACCATCCATAGTTTGCCGGATATACCTGTCCATGCCCAGTTTCCGTGTAAAACAGCCCTGGCGCAATTCCTTGATTGTAAGCAGGGTTTGTGTAGCCTAGTACGACATTATCCTGGAACACGGAGCTAGCTCCAGAGCAAAAGTCCCACGCATCCTCGCAAATAAGGTCGAATGGAGTTGCGTTATATCCGATGAAGGTATTGCTCTGAACTGTATATGATCCGAGATCCGTGAAGTGAAATACCAATCCATCGCCTGCCGCTCGACAGAGATTTACTCCGGGGACGATCGCACTTGCCGGCTCATCACCAAACACAGAGCCTATACGGGCACAATTTACTATGGAGAGGTTGTTTCTGAACACGACTGTATCGGCGGAACCGATCTTATAGGATTGCCCATCGTTCGCTATGCTTTGTGAGTTTGTAACGCTAAGCGTTTGCATTCCTGAATGAAGAAGGTCCAGGCCATCCTGGAAATTTGCAAACCATAGATCGTGGTCAAAACTCCAGGCGCCTACCGTGCTGCCAGTACCTAATCCGTCACCATAAGCGCCCGTGTTTTGGTCGCGGCACTCGATGTAAGGATAGTTATGAACTACCGGATATTCTTCTACGCATCCTACAAATTCGGTGGTCGAATAGTTCATCGTCAGGCCACCAGCTACTGATATGTTCGACGACCCCCAAGGGGCATCATCCATATCAATCCCTCCAAAAGGAACACCCTTGATATGGACGTGGTCCAGAACAACGCCAACACCGGTCGCGCCTATCCATGCCTCCTGGGCGACGCCATGAATAAAGATATCGCTAAAATTTACTTGACTGGCTAAGGCGGTGGAGCTGATTCCGTACTTTCCCCAGTTGCTACCGTCGTTGTTGCAGGCATTGTTGAAAACGCCGTCGACAGCGCACTGTGCTTTATCTGTTATTTCAAAACAAGCGACATCTACAAATTGAGAATCAGCCACATTGATTCCCGCAAACCCAGCATACGATACGTTCAGCTGCGTTTTCGCCGAATCGGAATGGCAATTAGCGTAGTTAGCTCCGAGAATTTTCGTATGGTTGCCTGCTGTTCCAGAAGGAATCGGAGGCATCGTGCAATTTGGGTCACCATTACAGTTGATAGGCGTGAAGGACGGTCCCGGGTTTGTGTTCTGGTATGGGCTGGCCGCGTCGAGGTTCATGTTGTACCCAACTCCAGCGGCAGTGGGCGCCACAATAACGGTGTCCCCTCCAGATATGACCCATTGCTCCTGATAGGGGTTCACACCATCCGCCCAGAGGTCGCGCAGATTGTCGACTGCGCAATGATGTGCCTTAGCTCCTATTGCTGGTAGATTTGACTGTCCATCGCACAACCCGGCAGGACTGGTGGAGGCGTTATAAATAGAGCCGCCATCCGGCCGCACATACCAAGTTTGATTTCCCGTTCCACCGGTAACTACATTCAGCGTAATAATATTTCCTGGCGCCTGCCAGCCATTCATCGAACTGTCGCCGAAGACTCCATTCCCTTCTCTTCCGCAAGTGATTGTCACGATCCCTGCAGCCAGAGCCGTCACCTGCCCGTGCCGGTCGACCGTGGCTTTTGTCGGATCCGAGCTTGACCAGTTACATGAATTCTGAAAGGGCTCCCCTGTGACACTGGTATCCGTACGGTTGACTTCAACACCCGAACCAATGGTAACCGTGGACCCGATCACAACATTAAGGGTGGAGTAATTACGATAGTCCGGTGTTGGATATTGATACCAGGTATCGCCGATATGCTGTCCATAGACAGTCGCACGATCGTTCAACGTGCCCGCGGTGACGATCACATAACCATAGTCGTACACGCCTGCGGCCGGACCAGTAACCCAGGTCGCAAGACCAGTATTGCTAACCGTGAGTGCTGAGGTTCTGCTTGTACTCCATGTGACGCCGCCTGCCGCACTGCAGTCATCTGTCGAATCATCAGCGTATGTGCAGGTCGCGGAAAACTGGAAGCTACTACCAGTCTGCAATGTTGCGGCTTGATAGTTCAGCGCAAGACCTGTGATTTTTTTCGCATAAGCAAGGGGTGTCAAAAATAGGAGGATAAAAAGAAGAAAATTTTTCATGCTGCTCTCTCTCCGAGTCCGTGTTTACTCTGAACGTAAACGTTACGTCACGGTTATGGTTATGTGTTGCTGAGCTGAGTGGAGCTGTAACTAACGTAATAGCTACACGCCACATTGCGTATTACCAAAGGGTCGCTGTCCGTATACAACTTCCGGGCTATCGCTAACGAGAACTCATGGTCAAACTGAAACACTAATGGAGATGAGACCGATAGCGCAGATCCGGATCACAAGGAGCCGCTATAGCCGAGGTAAAGATGAATCCAGGCTTGAAGTGAAGAAATAGTCCTAATTATTTGGCCCGACTGGTTGAATAGATCGATGAACAGAACCCTAAACGTTAGAACCAGCAGATAAATAATCGGCCACTTGAATTGTGGCTAAACCAGAGAAGAAGACGGCACGTCCCGCATAAGCAGAAGGTCGAAAACAGCTTCTATTGGTGAGCTATTTTTCTTATATCATGTCTGGGTGAAAATAATGAGGCGTCTTAACACTCTGCACCAAGCTACGAAAGAACAGCCCTGTTTGCTATCGCAACGTTTTACCACAAAGTGATTTGATGGACGCAAATTATTTAAATTACCTTGGTTTTTTGGAGTGGTATCGCAATGACCGTGACCTGCTTCGGGAAATGTCTCGCAAATCGGAGCTGGAGTCCTCGGAAATCGAACGGGAGGACGGGTGTGAAGAAGAGCCGATACTTTCCTGCTTACCGAATAAGTTGACGTGGAATTTAGAGATCGGGCGTGGACGATAGAAACCTGCTCAAGATGATCAATTCTGTCAATAATTGCCACGCATCTCGCCCGGCAAGACAGCCAGTGCATTGGCCAAATGCTGACCAGCGAGGCATCTCCGGACGATTACAACGAAGATGTCACTCCAGTCGCATGTTGATCTGCTTAGCCAGTTTGAGTACCGTAACCTCTCACCCGCCGCTGGTTATACCATCCGAAGTTCCGCTTCGAGCGCAGTGGAGGCAGCCCACCTTTCAATCGGCTGCACAAGATTATCCCTGCAATTGAGAACCGCGTCGCCTTCAGCAGCTGGAACCAATCATCCAATCCTGATCTCCACCGTGCGCTGGCTGGCCAAGATGCCGCTGCCAAGCGTGACACAGTTTTTCTCAACCTGCCCCACCGAGGCCGTTGTAATTGCCTGCCCATCTGAGGGGTGGATATGGATTTTAAGAGTGCAGTCAAATTTCTCCGGCAGATTGAGTGTCACGCGCCATTGACGGTTGGCAAGAGATTCCGTCTTCCAGCCGACGGTACCGAAACGCGTTGGACAGCGTTCGACTGCGATCCGTTCTCCTTCCCTGAACCAGTGTTTCGGAGCGGCCTTCTGCAAATGGCAGACGTCCGCATCACTCTCTTCATAACAAAGCAGCCACCGGAGTCCGAGCGCAGGTTGCAGCACCGAGTTCACTACAGCAGACCACCCGTATTTGTTGCCCTCACCCGCATAGCCTCTGGGAATCAGGGCGTCCTCAGGAGAGTAGCGATTGCCAGAGTCGGCTGTATAACAGACAAGACCATAAAGGGTGAGCAGGAAGGAACGGTAGTCGTCCTGACGGATTTTGACGGCAAGTGTTCCGTGCTCCATGAAGTTGGACGTTCGCTGCTCCCCTCCATCAATGTGCAGGCCCACCAGCTCCATCCCCGCGATGGATCGATGCTTCAGATGCCCAAGGTCCAGCGCCTGGTCGCCCCAGTCAGCGAGGAACCAGTCCTGCATGAAGCGGTGGTTCTCGTAGCTCAAGAGATGCTTCGGATCGCGATTGGTATCTTCAGGAGTAAACGGGGTGATTTCCGCGGTCTTCATCGCCGGGCTCATCGCGGCCAGTGTCGTCGCGAGCGACCGCTGAATGTTTGTTCTCATCTCTGCCGCAATTGCCGTAAAGCGCGTAGCTTCGGTAGCGAGCGTGGGATCGACAACAGCCGCAGCCGTAAGCGCGAGTGCATGGTCGTGCATGCCTCGCCACACACCGGCGGCGTTCTGATAGTAGAACGGATGCGAATTGGGATAATCATTTAACGGGTCGCCGAGGTCCGCCTCCGGAGATCCCCAGATCAGGCCGTAGTGCGGATCGTTGGGAGCATATCTCTGTTTGGAATACTCATACCGGTGAAGAACATAGTCGGTCATTCTTCGTAATATAGGCAGTCGCTCTAAAAACACCTTGAGATCACGTCTGTAGAAATATCCTCGTGCCGAGTTCGCGAGAAATAATCCGACGTTGAGCGGCGCTTCCACCTGGTCCTGCACGTTGTAGAGAAAGTTGCCATCGGGCAGCACATACTTGTCGAGGTAAAACTGGAAGTATTCGTCGCTCGATGCGGTCAGATTCCATAGCTGCTGCGCCCAGATGAACTCGTACTGCGCAACGGGAAACAGAGCATGGCTTCGCTCTGGAATCTTCGTGTAGGCACCCTCTCCAATCTGGTAGGTTGGCTCAAGCCCCCTGTAGCTGCATCGCGACAACATGATTCCAGCCCTTGCGCTATCGCGCAGCCACTCGTCAGGGATCGTCACCGGCATCGACTCCTCGAAGAAAGTGTTCCAACGATTCCAGATGCCTGCTAGCGCACTAAAAAAGGAGTGCGCGCTTCCATTTGCGTATCGATCTATAAAAGCACGGTTCTGCGCATCGCGATAAATGTGCATCTCGGGCGTGATCTGATCTTCGGGGATCATGATCCTGACACGCGCGATAGGTCTTGCGTCAACGCCTTCAGGAAGCAGTACCATCGCCTCGTAGCCGCATTGGTGCTGCTCATTCCACACTCCTATATCTGCTGCCGGGCAGAAGCCGCCAACCAGTGTTCGCTTGCTGAAGCCCTTCTCGTACTTCCAAAGGTAGACATTGTCGTTAGGAAAGAAATCCTTTGGATCGAAGATGGAGCTCAATTCATCCGGAGCCCATGATGCCTGCGGAGGATCGTTGTTCAATTCGCGAGAGGTGCCATCCGGTTCGAGGAAGAGCGAACGCATAGGACCGCTCTGTTCGTTAGCAACAAGCGTCCAGCCAATGAACTCCGGGCCCAGAGCCGCAACATTTTCGTAGCAGGGGTCATCGTTGGAGTTCAGGATGTACTCGCCCGGTACGTCAGCGCCTGGGACATAACGGGCCCGACGCCTCAACTGCACATCAGCAGGCGCCGTGATCTGCCGGGGTCGTATCTTCGCCAGATCTCCGATGCCCGTGGGGATCATCCCAATTGTTCCCTCCTCGGCGGTGACGAAGGCGATTGCTCCGCGATGAGTGACATGCTTTTCAAAGACAGCGGTGGTTGTGCCATTCATGTCGACTACGGCAAGGAGTCGCCACCCATCTACGGTCTCACCGACGGAGAGTGTGTGACTGCTTGCCCCAGTCCGCAGTTGCACACCCATCGAATTAGCTTTTTTAAGTGACGGCGCGGTTGCAAGCGCGGCTCGTTCACCCGGCAAAAATTCGTAATACTCATTGACGATATTTTCCGGCGCGTAAGCGCCCTTCCGCCCGGACAGATGCGCTGCCTCCGCATGGAGAAGAGTTGGATCCAGCGTGGACGTGAGGCCTGCGGCCGCGAGCAACTTCAAAAAAGATCGTCGTTCAATCATGGACATGCTCTCTCCAGATGTCTTATTAGGGTGTCGTACGTTGAACCTGTCTCAGGTGCATGAGCGGCATCCATCAGTAGCTGATCTCGTCCTGTAATCGATAACGATCGGCATCTTGCTGCCTTCGCCCATTCTCCTTGCGAGATGTCGTCAGCCTCGGTCAGAGCTTCAATCTTGGTCGTATCGCCTGATCGACGCCGCGCCATAATCTCCTGATAGAGCGCACCTTGACCGTTCGGATCCTATGCCGGTGCAAGCTCCGCCTGTTGTATCGTAAGTGGCCGGGTGATCCGGATCGGGCTCGGTTGCCCCGCTTTGCCGCCGCGATGCCGGGCACCAGAGTTGAGTCCTTAGCATTTTCGGTGCTTTGAGATGATTGTTCTCCCAGGAGATATTGCACCAGCGCGTCGTCGGGAACAGCTTCGCCTGCAACCGCCCCCCTGATGATGCTGATAATGAAGATAGCCGCACCCGCTGGATAGAGGGTGCGGCCATCGTTTAGAAGTTGAGACGGCCACCCAGCAGCATATTTCTTGCAGGATTGGTGCCCGTGCTCTGGGCGAAGTTTCCGTCCTGGAGGTTAGTGTCGACACCTTGATAGTTCACGCGGTTGAAGAGGTTGAACGTATCGAGGCGAATCTCAAGATTGATTCGCTCCGTGATCGGTGTCACTTTTTTCAACGTGAAGTCTACGTCAGCATAGCCGGGATTCCGGAATTGGTTAGGCATCTCATTGCCCTCCGTGCCGATTGCAGGAAGAGTGAAGTTGCCGCAAGGGACGACTCCGGCCGGACATGCGGCGAGCACTCCGCGACCAGTGTGATAGTCCTTCCTATTATGGCTCTGCTTATATGAGGTGATGCTGGGATAGTCGTTGTTATTGCCATCGGCGTTGAAGTCGCCGCTTCCAGGAGCGAAGGCTAGATTGCCTGCGGTAGCCGGAAGCGCGGGATTGATGAGCTGTGCAGCAAACGCCGCCCCCGTGAAGACTGTGAATGGCGTCCCTGACTGTAAGACGGAGAGACCGGACACCGTCCAGCCGCCCAATACCCGCCTCTCCAGGCCGTTGCCCAACTGTGAGCCTGGAAGTTCATAAGAGATGCCAACTGAGAGTCGGTCGCGCACATCATACGGCGAGTTTGCATAGAACTGGTTTGTAGGGTAGCCAACTGGATAGTTCTGCCAGTCGTCCAGCGAGTGACCATGCGTATAGGATGTGGTGAGAAAACCACGCCGAGCAAAACGTCCTCGCGCTGAGACGATAAGGCCGTTGTAGTTTCCTACGGCAGAGTTGAAGGCATAGTTAATATTTCCGAAGCTCGTATTGAGACGGGTTTGCGTGCCGCTGCAGGTATTCTTGGTGCTGCTCTCGGTGCATTTTATGTGTTGAATGAGATCGCCGGCATAGGCATTCACATCATTTCCGTATGAAGTGTTTCCCGTGTTGCCGCCCGCAGCAATCAAATTTCCCGAGTGTGATCCAACATAGCCGAGACTCACAACGAAATCTGGTGAGATCTGCCTATCGATCGCAAGCGAATAGTTAATCGTGAAGGGGCTCTTGAGATTTCCGTCTACGCCGCCGACGCCTATTTGCGAACCGGCAATTCCGCCCTTCGAATCGAGCGGCTGCCCTTGGAACGCCGGATACTGGTAGCCGAATGGATAGCTATTCTGCGTGCCGTAACCAAAGACAGGTGCAGCAGTGGATCCATTGTTGAAGAACGTAGGTCTCACGAATCCCGGCGGATTTGCACTCAGTCCATTCTCGGAGTTGCCCAGCGTGAAGTAATCATGAAACAAGCCAATACCGCCGTGAACGAGCCACTTGCCGCTCTCTCCAGGAGCATAGGCGAAGCCTCCGCGCGGGCTGAACACGTAGTTCATATCCTTTGCAAATACATGACTCTGCGCCGTCATCACACCATTGGCGACCCGCTGCTGAAAGGTTGAGCCTGATCCCAGTTGGAAGTTCGACAGCCCTGTTCCCGCCAGCGAGGGATAGGCATTGCCAAAGTTATCGTAGCGAATACCGTAGTTGACGGTAAGGCTGTGAGATACCTTCCAGGTATCTTCGGCGAATGCGCCCGCAGTCGTCTGCGAATAACCATAGTTGTTGGCCTTGGGCTTGCCAGTGACTGGATCGTAGGAGAGGTTACCCTCGGAGTATGGATTGTTGTTGATGAGATCGATGAGGCTGTTGAACTGGAAAGAAGGCTGAGCATACGCCGCGGCAAACAAGGCCACATCGTCTCCATGCCAGCCCTCATATCCGAATTTGAACGAGTGCGAGCCATGGATGTGAGTCAGCACATCGCGCCAGTGGTAGCTATGTTGAATGTAATCACCTAACGCAAATCCAGAGCCGAAGCCCACCCCCAATCCAGTCACATTCACAACGGGGACGGTAAAGTTACCGCCCGATGGCGCAAAACCTTCGATGCGGTTGTATCCAACAAATGCCTCATTCAGCGTGTTGGGCGAGAAAGTATGCGTCTCGTTACCCTGGATGGAGAAGGTGTAATAGTTGTTAGTTGTCGCGAAGGCAGGACGAATTGCCGGACCACCGGTGCTGATCGTATCGCGGTAAAACAGGCCATAAACACGGTCTTTATCGAAATATTTATCGAGACGGACGTTGTATTGTTTTGAGTTGTTGTAACTACTCGAATTGAAGTTGCCTTGATCGAAGACCGGAGTGCTGCAAGGAATGTTATCGGTCGAAGGCGTTCCGCATCCCGTATTGGCTGCGAGATCTTGCTTGCCGAATGCCTGTTCTGCCGTCTGCTGCACATTACTGAAAATCACATTGGTCGGCTTGTACTTATTGATGAGTTGCACTTCAGGACTGTTCGGCTGTACTTCATTGGCAAAAGAAACAAATGCAGGATCTTCATAGGTTTGTTTAGAAGCCCCATTGGAGGTGAGCGATAGATACGGCTCATAGCCGGCAAAGAAGAAGAATTTGTGATGCGGGATAACAGGGCCGCCAACGCCAAATGAAAGATTATTCGTATGATAGGGCGCTACACGCGTACCCGCGGGCACTCCATATTCTCCGCGCGCAGCAAGACCTTGGTAGGTATAGTACTCGCTCGCGAATCCATGGTAAGCATCCGTTCCGGAGCGTGTCGTAATAACAGTCTGAATAGAACTAGCTCGTCCAAAATCAACCGTATAGGTGTTGGTCTGCACATTCGCCTCTGCAACCGAATCTGCGTTTGGCGTCAGGTTCACGACGCCGGGACGGATGCTGCTGGTCACATCCAGACCGTCGACCACATAGAGATTACCGTTCGCGCCTCGACCGTTGGCGCTGGCATCAACTGAGTTTTCCGGGTTGAAGTTAGTGGAAGTCCCGGCGCCGAGTCCGGTCACGCCTGGGGCGAGAGTAACTAGCGCCAGCGGGTTGCGAGCTGCCAACGGCAGATTATCGAGAGCTGCTTTATCAATCGTAAGTTGGTTACGGCTGTCCGCAGTATCGAGCAATGGTTGCTGCGTGGTGACCTGCACGGTTGAACTGATCTGCCCCACCGACAATACGATAGGAACGTTGCGCGTCTCATTTGTGCTTAGAGTCAGTGCCGTTTTTGAACCGGCAAATCCCGTAGCGGCGGCAGAAACCTGATAATTCCCTGGCGCGAGACTAGCGAAACGATACACGCCCGAAGCATCGGCGGTGGCCTTTTGGCTGACATTGGTATCCACGTTGGTCAGAGTCACAATCGCGGATGGCACTGCAGCCCCGGTTGGGTCCTGAACCGATCCTTGCAGGCTGCCGCTAAATTGCGCCCAGCATGTCGCGGATGTCAATAAAGCAACGCAGAATACGACGCTGGTAAATAGTCTTGCGAAATGCTTTATCCCTGCCGCTGATAACTTCCGCAGGTAGGAAAGTTTCATGGCTATTGGCGAAGAATCGTTCATAATGCCTCCAGAAAGTTTGAAAAAAATGGCCACTGATTCGCTGCGTGCACTGTCCATTGCTTTATCGCCGACGGTATAGCCCTGCGAAACAAAGAACTCGGGAGCCTGCGATGAAACCGCTTACATAACAAACGCATTCGTTGCTAAAAACTGTGATCCATAAAATTATTTGAACCAGCTAAATACAAAAGATCTTGTCGACACGTATGGAATCTGGCAATCCTCACTTCCTTTCGTAACATGAAAAGAAGCCCATCGAGGAGTCACAAAACAGTACGCCCTGAAGATTGGCATCCGCATGGGTTGGATTGGCTAGTTTCTTATGGGTCATATGACCTATATGAGGTCGATGCCTTGATGGTTGTAAGTAGCACAGCGTAAACTCAGCCCGCGCCTTCATGAAACTTTCTTCCTTCAACCTTGGTCATCCATGCATCTGCTTCCGCTCCAGCTTGACTTCGTTGGCTATGCTTTCACTCTTGTTTTCTGTCGGTTGTCATAACCGGAAGTCAGTAACCATCGCCGTAATTCCACGCACTTCTGGAAGTCTGCTGTGGGAACCCGAACATCGCGGCGCTCAGGATGCGTCTGAAGGCTTCGGCGCGCAAATCTACTGGAATGCGCCCACGCGCGAAGATGACATAGCAGGGCAGATTGCGCTCATCGAACATGTAGTTGCCGGAAACTATCAGGGTTTGGTGCTTACCCCCAACCAGTCGCTGGCCCTGATTACACCGGTTCGACGCGCTTTGGCGCGGGGACTCCCTATTGTGATTGTCAGCTCCTCTATCCCTGTTCCTGCGGGAGACAAGCTCTCTTACATCTTGAACGACGAGGAAGAAGGAGGCCGCATTGCAGCGCGACGAGTTGCGCAACTGCTGCATGGCCGGGGCACGATTGCCATCCTTGGCATCAATCCAGATATAGCAGGAATCATGGTGCGTGCTCAGAGCTTCGAGCATTTCCTGGCTCAAAACAATCCAGAGATACATATAGTCGAAACGCATACGGGATCTTTCAATGTGCCGCACGAGCAGGAGGTAGCGGAAGAGGCGCTCGATGCCCATCCAGATCTGGATGCGATCGTCACCCTGATGTGGCCGTCGGCGCGCGGAGCCATGTCGACTATCGACAACAATCCGGAAAAGTTCAAAGCGAAGGTCATCAGTTTTGATCCAGAGGACCTTTCGTTCACTTCGCCAAGTCTGGATTCTGTTGTCGTGCAGAATACTCGTAAGATGGGCAATCTTGCAGTAAAGCTCATCCACGCGAGACTCAGTGGAAAATCCGCGCCAGCCCTTATTACTCTGGAGCCGATCCTGGTTACGCGTGCCAACGCTAACAGTGAAGCAGTACGCCATATGACCACGATGGATTGGAACCCTGGCTGGAACTTGAGTCATACGCCATGAGTCGTCCTCTTCAAAATCGTCGATGGGTGGGATCCGCTGCGCTGGTCTGCGCGCTGTTGGCGCTCGCCGGCTTTGGTTTGCGCGCTTACCTGCGCAGCCCCAGTCGAGGACTTCCGTATCACGATTCATTCGCCCAAAGCAGAGCCGATGAATGGAAGGCATTTGGAGGCACATGGGAGATCGTGAAAGGCTCGATGCGCAACGACTCGGACGAGCGCGGAGCCAAATTGCTTACCGGCTCCCATTACTGGCGCAACTATCTGATTGAGGCCGACGTTATGCTTCTGAGCGGCGGCGGTGACGCCGGGCTCATTATCCGCTCCAGCGACGAGGAGCAGGGAGTGGATGCCTATACCGGCTACTATGCAGGTCTGCGCAGTCTCGACAATGCACTGGTCCTCGGCCGTGCCGGGCATGGATGGATGGAGGCGACCGTCAAACTCGCTCCCGGCCACGGCCAAGTGAAGGCATTGCAGTGGTATCACCTGAAGTTACTGGCTTATGGTTGCCAGATCGTGGCCTCTGCCGTTATCTCACCAGATACGCAACCCACATTCGCCAAGGTGACGGATACACATTGCATCCCCTCGGGCCGCGCTGGTCTGCGTTCCTACGTGTCGGGCGGCATCTGGCGCAACGTTGTCATTCGTGCCGCCTCGCAGAAAGATATTCTCGCCATAACAGGCCCCGCGAAGATAACCGGAAGCGCCTCCGAGCAGGGCTCTCCGGGCGAAGAATCTGGCATTCTTGGCTTCTCTGCACCTGCCCCGCGCGGCGATGCATATACTTTTCACTCGAGCTCAAACACTCAATCAATCAGTAGCCTTCGTCTCGCGTCCTTCGCCGGCCTCAATACGGCGACTATTCGCGGAAGCGTCATCCTTACCGCCCCTCTGTTATTTGTGCAGGACTCCACCGGCGGAGTCTCCGTTCCCGAGCCTATATCGCCATCGCTAAAAGTTGGAGATCAAGTAGAAGTTACGGGACAGATTCGTACAACCGACTTCACTTCAAGTCTTGAACATGCAACTGTCCACGCATTGTGGGAGGGGACGCCGATGCCTGCCGTTACGGTCTCCGCGTCACAGGCTGCCACCGGAGCGTTCAATGCAACTTTTATCGAGGTGGAGGGCCGGCTGCGCAAGAAGGCATACGGTCCCGGCAACACGCTGCTGTTCGACTTCGACGCCGGTTCACAATCGTTTCGCGCCATCCTGAATCGCGGGCGCGGAGACTATCTCTTTGCCAAGCTCAAGCCGAATAGTCTGCTTCGCCTGCGCGGTGTCTGTGTCGTCGATCCCGCCTTTACCCATAACCTCACGCCTTTCGTCCTCCTGCTGCGCTCGCCCGAAGATGTGGATGTACTGGCCGAGCCGCCGTGGTTCAGCGCGGGGCATCTGATCACTCTCGCGTTCGGCATTCTCGTACTTGCACTCTTTACAAATTACTTTTACACGCGGGTTGAGCATTGGCGGCTTCGCGCGGTTCTGGAGGAGCGTGAGCGCCTTGCCCATGAGATGCACGACACGCTGGCACAGAGTTTTGCCGGCATTGGCTTTCAGCTTGAGGCAATCAGGAGCGGCATCCCGGAAGAACTGCCCACGGCCCATCAGCAGCTCAATCTCGCTACCGATCTCGTTCGCCACAGCCACGAAGAAGCACGCCGCAGTATTGCTACGCTGCGTCCTGAATCGCTCGAATCAGGCGACCTCCTCTCCGCGCTTGAGGTTTGTGCGCGGCGCATGGTCGAAGGCGGTTCCGTACAGGTTCTGGCTTCCAGCAGCGGAGATATTCGCAACCTGCCTTTGCGCATTACAGACACGCTTTACCGGATCGGGCAGGAAGCCATCGCCAACGCGGTGCGTCACGCGCATCCGGTCACCATCAAAATCTCTCTTCACTACGAGAAAAATATTGTCACCATGCTGATCGCCGACGACGGCCTCGGGTTTGCTCAAAGCGGCAGTCTGTCGGGCTTCGGTGTACGCGGAATGCGCAAGCGCGCTGCCAGTATCTCTGCAAAATTTGAGATAGTGAGTGCACCGGAAGAAGGCACGCAGGTTCGTGTAGACGCGATGCTTCCTCCGCGCATCACATTTCTCTCGTGGCCACAGTTTCTATGGAAATATTTAAAGACTTACCAGGCCAATAGCAAATATGACAAACACGACAAATCCGCTCGCTAACCCCATCCGCATTCTCATCGTCGACGATCATCCGGTCGTTCGTGCAGGCCTTACCAGCATGTTAGGCACTCAGGCTGAGCTGCAAGTCATCGGCTCCGCATCCAGCGGCGAAGAGGCACTCGCGATGATCCAGCGCGATGATCCGGATGTTGTGCTCCTTGACCTTCGCATGCCTGGGCTCAATGGCATCGACATGCTCGTCGCCGCAAAAAAGAGTGGCTCACACGTACGTGCCATCATTCTCACCAGCTATGAGACCGACGAGGACATCTACCGCGCCGTGCAGGCCGGAGCCCAGGGATATCTGCTGAAGGACACACCATTTAAGGAGATGCTGGAAGCGATTCGCGCTGTGAACGCGGGCAAGCGCTACATCCCACGGCAGATCGCTCAGCGTCTCGCCGAACGCATGATGCGCACAGAACTAACCGCTCGCGAGCTAGAAATTCTAAAGATGCTTGCCAAAGGCCCCACCAACAAGCAGATCGGTCACGCTCTCGGCATCAGTGATTACACCGTGCGAAATCATGTCAACAGCATCATCGAAAAGCTCGAGGTTTCGGACCGCACCGAAGCCGCCACCACAGCCATCCAGCGAGGCATTATTACCGTTGACGATTAGTGGCACTGAAGTAAGTAGCTCATTTGACCTATAGACCTCGACGCCTGGAACAAGTGACACTAATTCTGTCACCAACGCGTCTGCGAAATCGCAATCGCGATCAATATAACGTTGAAGTCACCTTTCGACGTGCAGAGTTGGGCACGGGAGTTTCAGAAAATGAAAACGGTTTCTTCAGCATTCGCCAGCCGCCGGCGCTTTCTTAAACAAGCAGGAGCCGCAGCCCTGGCTTCTCTTCCGGTCACTGGCCGCGCTGCTCATGCGCTCTCGAAAGCCCCGTCTATTCCAATCGCTGCACCCTCTAACGCTGCAATCAGAAACCGTGCGCCACTCGCGCCGAATGCTTTTTATACCCTTCCGCTTGGCGCTGTTCGCCCAATGGGCTGGCTGCGAAGCCAGTTGCAGATTCAAGCCAGCGGCCTCGGCGGACACCTCGACGAAACGTGGGCCGATGTAGGCAGCAACAGCGCATGGCTAGGCGGCACAGGGGAAGCGTGGGAACGTGGTCCATACTTCGTCGACGGGCTCCTTCCGCTCGCGTATCTGCTCGATGACGCAAATCTCAAAGCGAAGGCGCAGAAGTACATCGAGTGGACACTGACGCACCAGGCCGCCAACGGCATGATCGGCCCTCCCAGTAATGACGATTGGTGGCCGCGCATGGTGATGCTGAAAGCACTGATGCAATATGAGGAGGCTACCGGCGATCCACGTGTCATTCCATTGCTCACGCGCTACTTTGCTTATCAATTGAAGACGCTGCCCACACGGCCTCTACGCGACTGGGGCAAGTTTCGCTGGCAGGACAACGCTCTCGTTGTCATCTGGCTCTACAACCGCACCGGCGATCCCAAGCTGCTCGATCTCGCCCGCCTCCTTCATCAGCAAGGCTTCAATTGGAAGGCAGATTTCGCCGACTTCAAATATACCGAGCGGATCACACCAGAGTTCATCAAACTCAATGAAGGCGGTGGCCTGAAAGACGTCGCCCTGGCGACTCACGGCGTCAACAATGGTCAGGCAATCAAAGCCTCTCCAGTCTGGTCGGTCATCTCCAATGACGAAACCGACCGACAGGCAGTACACCAGATGCTCGCCGAGCTCGACAAATATCATGGTCTCCCCAACGGCATGTTCTCCTGCGATGAACACTTCGCTGGGCTCAATCCATCGCAGGGCTCCGAGCTCTGCACCGTCGTTGAGACCATGTTTTCGCTTGAGCAGTCGCTGGTCATCCTTGGCGATGCATCGCTCGGCGACCGCTTGGAGCGCATTGCCTTCAACGCCCTGCCAGGGACGTTCACCGACGATATGTGGGCGCATCAGTACAACCAGGAACCCAACCAGGTCGAGTGCAGTCTGCACCACAAGCCATGGACGACCGACGGCCCCGAATCAAACCTCTACGGACTTGAGCCTAACTTCGGCTGCTGCACGGCGAACTTCCATCAAGGCTGGCCAAAGTTCGCTGCAAGCCTTTGGATGGCATCGCACGATGGCGGCCTCGTCGCGGCTGCATACTCGCCCTCCGAAGTCCGGACGATGGTAAACGGTATAGCAGTTCATATCGTCGAAGAGACTGAATATCCATTTCGTGGGACGGTGCGTATCACGATAAATCCATCGGCATCCGTGAAGTTTCCGTTGCGGCTCCGCATTCCCGCATGGGCCGACGGCGCGACGATCCACATCAACGGAGAGGCCCAGGCCACCCCTGCCGTTGCTGCCTTTGCGCGAATCGAACGTACCTGGAAATCTGGAGATGTCGTCGAGCTAAACTTCCCTCTGGCGCCCAGGTTGTTGTCCGGATACAAGGACTCCGCCTCACTCGAACGCGGCCCGCTGGTCTTTTCTTACCCAATTGGCGAAAGCTGGGTGAAATTGCGTGATCGCGGAATGACCGCAGACTGGCAGGTCTTCCCTTCTACCTCCTGGAACTATGCCCTCGCTGTCGACAAGGAAGATGCAGGCAGGCTTCCCGTGGAGGAGCAACCTGTCGGCGCATCACCCTTCAGCCTGAAGGGTACACCGGTGAAGTTGCAGGTGAAGGCGCACAGATTGCACGAATGGCTTGCGGTCGATGGGGTGGCTGAGCCTGTCCCGCAGAGTCCGGTCAACAGCAATCAGCCCGAAGAGCAGATAACACTTGTCCCGTATGCCGCGGCAAAGCTGCGAATCACTGCATTCCCCCAAGCCAAAAGAACGTGATCGATATGGGAAGCAGCAGTCACGCTCTTGCAAATGTCCTTTAACTAAATGACGGGAGCGACACAACCGGCAGATCCACGGGCAAAAAGCTCCGACCACGGAAACCGGGCCGCGTATCGGTGAGCGTGAGATTGGAGAGGGGACAGCTAGGGCAACATGTAGCTCGACTTAGGCTAAGATTGACAGACGCACCGTGCCCTTTCTTAAGCAATTTCGCGCCGCACCGAATCTGCTTACGCTGATGCGTTTGTTCATTATTCCATTTCTAATCATAGAGATACTGGACGCCCACTACCTGGGCGCGTTAGCCCTATTTATTCTAGCCGGCATCAGCGACGCGCTGGATGGCTTGCTGGCGCGCTGGTTGAGCCAGCGGACGACGCTCGGACAATATCTTGACCCTATCGCCGACAAATTGCTGCTAAGTACCTTGTTTGTAGTATTTACACACGTCAGCCTGATGCCACGCTATGTCACCGTCCTGGTGTTCAGCCGTGATCTGGGGATTCTGCTGATCGCCACACTACTGTTTGCGACCGGCTCGTTGCGGGATTTCCGTCCCAGCCTGTTCGGCAAGCTGAATACTTTCATGCAGATAATTGCTTTGTTATCAGTACTCTGTCAGAAAGTTTTTGCCTGGCATCACATCACGGCAATGCGCGACGGCTTGTTGGAGACCATCGCAGTGATGGCACCGCTCTCGGCAGCGCAGTATGCGTGGATTGTGATCCGTCGAATGAACGGCCAGCAGCCTACTGCGGTCTAGTCGTCTGCTGGAATCTCTTCAGCGGCGTCTGCCTCTTCGATGGCGATATCGGTAAATTCAGCAGAATCAAATACTTCGCCACAGCTCTGGCACTCGACGAACTCGGCATCGTCCTCGCGGGCGACAATCTTAACGATGGGATGTTTGCACTTTGGGGTCATGAATGAAAGGAGTGAATGGTATGGATTCTGCCCGTCTCGAAGCGGCTTGTCAAGGTAGTTTCGTGTGAATTTTCACGGCTTCAGCCGATAATTTGGATAGTTAAAGAAGGTTGCATGACAGTCTCTCCGGACGTACACTATCTAGGACTGGAATTGTCGGTATTCCGCCGATTCCTGTCTGAGAGCAGGGTTTTCGATGCTTCGTCTGACCAAAAAAGCGGATTATGGTCTGATGGCCCTGAAGTATCTGGCCGAGCAGGCCGACGGCAGCGCACACAGCGCCAAGGACATTGCCGAGGCTTATCACATTCCTCCGCAACTGCTGGCAAAGATATTACAGACTCTGGCTAAGGCCGAGTTGCTTGTCTCTCACGCCGGAACCAATGGAGGATATGCGCTTGTACGTGATGCGAAGGAGATTTCCGCCTTCGAGGTGATCAGGGCGATTGATGGGCCGCTGTTCATTACAAGCTGCATTACGATTCACGGATCGTGCGACCTTGCGGGACATTGCACCATCAAAGAACCACTACGCAAGGTAAACGACAGTATCAAGGAATTGTTGAGCGCGATATCCATCGCCGACCTGATTGAAGCTTCGGATGCGGAGCATCCCGGAACAGGCGCTTTGGTGGGTGGCGGATTGGTGAGTATCGCGGTTTAGAACACGATCAAGCTACACGAAACAGAAAGCAAGAACAGAGATCAGGAGCAACAGCATGAGCAACGATATGAGCAATAACGGGATGATCATTACAGAGTCCGCGACCCCGCTTCCGGCAGGCGTACATCTGCCCATCTACATGGACAACCATGCGACGACTCCGCTTGATCCTCGGGTTCTCGAGGCGATGATGCCTTACTTCGGACCGAAGTTCGGCAATGCGGCGAGCCGCAATCACTCGTTCGGCTGGGAAGCTGAGCAGGCTGTGGACAAGGCGCGCGAGCAGATTGCCAAGCTGATCGGTGCGACCGCTAAGGAGATCATCTTCACCAGCGGCGCGACTGAGTCGAACAATCTTGCGCTCAAAGGCATCGCCGAGATGTACCGCGAACGCGGCAACCACATCATCACCCAGGTGACTGAGCACAAGGCGATTCTTGATACCTGCAAGAAGCTTGAGAAGCAGGGCTTCCGTGTGACCTACCTGCCTGTGCAGGCCGATGGATTGATCGATATCGAAGACCTGAAGCGTGCGATGGACGATAAGACCATCCTGGTTTCGATCATGTATGCGAACAACGAGATTGGCGTGATTCAACCCATCGCCGAGATCGGCAAGCTCTGCCATGAAAAGGGTGTGATCTTCCACACGGATGCGGTGCAGGCTGTGGGCAAGGTGCCGGTCAACGTGATTGCCGATAACATCGATGTCCTGTCGCTCTCCGGGCACAAGATCTACGGGCCAAAGGGCGTAGGCGCGCTCTACGTTCGCCGCCGCAACCCACGCGTGCAGATCTCCGAGCAGATTAACGGCGGAGGCCATGAGCGCGGAATGCGTTCTGGCACGCTGAATGTTCCCGGCATTGTTGGCTTGGGCGCAGCCTGTGAGATTTGCAGCAATGAGATGGAAGCCGAGGCCAAGCGCGAGGCGGAGCTTCGCGACTATCTCAGGGCCAAGTTCGAGAAAGCACTCGATTACATCCACGTGAACGGCAATATGGAGCATCATCTGCCGGGCAATCTCAATATGAGCTTTGTACATGTGGAGGGCGAGAGCCTGCTGATGGGTATCAACGACGTCGCGGTTTCTTCAGGTTCGGCGTGCACCTCGGCGACGCTGGAGCCATCATATGTATTGAAGGCTTTGGGACTGGGCGACGATGTGGCGCACAGCTCGATCCGGTTTGGGCTTGGACGTTTCAATACCAAGGCGGAAGTGGATTACGTTTCGGACAAGGTGATCGACGTGGTTTCGAAACTGCGCGAGCTTTCTCCGCTGTACGAGATGGTGAAGGAAGGCATTGACCTTAGCAAGATTGAATGGGCGGCGCACTAAGACGCAGCGCTCATGAACAGAGATTCGAACAGAGATTGAAACAGGCAAGAAGGAGAATGACATGGCATACAGCGATAAGGTAATTGATCACTACAACAATCCGCGGAACGTTGGACAGATGGACAAGGGTTCGGACGAAGTTGGTACCGGCCTTGTCGGCGCGCCTGAGTGTGGTGACGTGATGCGTCTGCAGATTCGCGTGAACCCCGAGACCCAGGTTATCGAGGACGCGAAGTTCAAGACGTTCGGCTGCGGTTCGGCGATTGCCTCATCCTCGCTTGCTACAGAGTGGGTTAAGGGCAAGACGGTTGCGGAGGCGCTCACGATTACGAATACCGACATCGTGAAGGAACTTGCGCTTCCTCCGGTGAAGATCCACTGCTCGGTGCTCGCGGAAGACGCGATCCGTGCGGCGATTGGCGACTGGAAGAAGAAGAACAACGTTGCTGAGACAGCGACCGCGGCGGTTGCAGCCCACTAATCTAAACCGGTAGACGACCGCGGATCAGTGCGGATGAACACGGATTTCAAAGCCCAAGACGCTTTGTTCCTGTCCGTTTAATCCGTGTTAAATCCGTGGTCGTTCAGTTAAGGACGTGAATGATGGCGATGGTGAGTTTACAGACCGAGACCAGCAGGGAAGCACATGCGGCTCCGGCGGGCCAGTCAAAAGACCCGCTAGCCGGGATGACTGTGCTGACCGCAGAGGGCCAGGAGCCCGCGCAGAAGGGCATCCAGATTACTGAGAAGGCACTGAAACGGATTCGCATTGCGATGGCGAAGGAGAACGTATCACCGGAGCAGGGTGGTTTGCGTGTGGGGATTCAGGGTGGCGGTTGTTCGGGCTTAAGCTACAACATCCGATTCGATTCGCAGCCTCGCGAACGGGACCGCGTATATGCATTCGGTGCGGGCATAGAGACGGCTGGTGATCCGACAAATGGCGCGCCAATTCGGCTCTTTGTCGACCCGAAGAGCTTTATCTACCTGCATGGCATGGTGCTGGATTTTGAAGAGACACTGATGCGGCAGGGCTTCAACTTCATCAATCCGAACTCGACCAAGAGTTGCGGGTGTGGGTCAAGTTTTACCGCTTAGTTTCGAGCGGGAGAGGTAGCGCTCACGATGGCGTTGCCCGCTTTCAAGTGGTAGATCTGCGCCAGCGTTTCTTTGTAGACCTTCATCGGCGGCAGCAACGCCCTTGCACGTAGCTGATCGAGGCCCCCCGGGTCTTCCACTCCATACATCGCCATCTCCCCGTTTACAAATTTGAACTGTGTGCCGTAGCGCTGTAACTTCCCTTCCGATACCAGTTCCTTATCGATGACGAGAGCGAGCATGGAGGCGTCAATCCTGCGCGCGTCTGCGAGTTGTTCGAGCTGCGGCAGGAGCTTTGCCTGCCAGGCGTGGTCGGCGGTATGAGTGAGTATCAGCATGGCAGCGTTCGAGGCTTCGATGCCGACCAGCGAGATAGTCGGCCAGCCCTTCTGGTCCACAATCTGTTTGAGTTCAAGCGTAAGTTCGGCATCAGTGGATGGGAGCTTCGCCAGCATGTCGGGTGTCATACCGGATGCAGATCTACCACTGGAAAATCCGCGTACTGCCTGATCTTTGTCGCGCATGGCGAGCAATTGGCTACGCAGTGTTGTATCAGTGCCCTGCCCATTTTGCTGAATGAGCTGTTGCCGCCGTGCTTTGATGGCAGATTCCCAGTTCGCAGAGGACTGGGTTTCGGCGGTAGCAGCTCTCGCCGTGCTTTGTGCAGGCAGTGATGACGGAAGTGCTACAAAAATAGCGGCGGTAAAAACGAGAAAGGACTTTCGGGGCATTGCCGTATTCTAAATGTGTCCTCACGCGAGGGCTGGAGATACGTCTGTTTATGTCGAACTACTTTGAAGTTTTTGATTTGCCATCCAAGTTGCAGATTGATACAGCGTCGCTGGAGAAGCAGTTTTACACGCTTTCGCGCAAGTTGCACCCGGACCGGTTCGCCTCGAAGCCGACGGCGGAGCAGGAGGCCGCCCTGGCGCAGTCGTCGCTGCTGAACGACGGTTACCGGACATTGAAAGATCCGATTCTGCGGACACAATACCTGCTGAAGCTCGAGGGCGTCGAGCTGGAGGAGCAGTCGAAGGCTGCCACTGATGCGGCGAGGGCGACCGGCGAACAGAAAAAGCAGATCGTCCCGCCGGAGTTGCTCGAAGAGGTCTTCGAGCTGAACATGCAGCTTCAGGAGATGCGTGCCGCCAAACAGATGGGCGAGGATGAGCCGGAGCTGCGGCGCGACCTGATGACGGCCAAGGATGCATTCGATGCGAAGATGGTGGAAGCGCAGGCGCAGTTGGAGAGCCTGTGGGCACGATGGGATGCCGCCGTCGATTCGGGCGATGAGGCAGGAAAGGCTGCGGCCAGGGATGCGATGGTGACGCTGTTGAACAAGCGCAGCTATCTGCGCAATCTGGTGCGCGATGTCAACGAGGCTTTGGAACAGCCGGTCTAGACTGCTGCGAGTCGTTCTATCTGCTGAAGATGATTGATATCGTGACCAGCCATGGTTTCGACGATGGTCCAGAAGGTCATCGTGCCGCGTTCCGGATGTGTCGTTGGGCGGTGACGGTCCTCTTCTGTGACGGTGGTTAAGAGCCGGAGATTCCAGTTGCGAGCGGCTTTGAAGAGGCTGAGCGCGGTATCGAGGTCATAGGCCGCATAGCGCGTAGCCCATGCCTCCTGGTCGAAAGGGCGAATGAGGGCGTGCTTCTGGCTGAGGGTCTGGCGCAGGCGAAAGCTGAAGACGATCTCGCAGTCGGCGAGGTGAGCAGCAATCTCGCGGATGCTCCATTTTCCCGTTGCGGGGGCCTGGTCGATCTGCACGCCGGAGAGCGGTGCGGTGAGTGCATAGAGGCGGTCGGCCGTGGACGTGAGGACGGGAATGGGTTCCTGGCCAGCCAGGAATTTCTCGTAAGGGTTGAGTTCCATGGAGAAAACGGTATCACGGCACGGCGACGGATACTTAGTGAAAAATGCAGGAGCGGATGGCATCTAACTACATGCGCCGCAGTGGCGTTGCGGTTTGTAGGACAATAGAGATAAGGCATTGGAACTATAGAGGGTTTGTTGGTTATGGCTGATGAGCGGGTTGTAGGGATCGATCTTGGAACGACAAATTCGCTGGTGGCGTTTATGCAGGGAGAGACGCCGGTCGTGATTCCAGGCGAAGATGGCGAACGGCTGGTGCCGTCCGTCGTCGCGTGGACCGATGATGGGGTGGTGGTCGGAAATGCTGCTCGTGGAACTTTGCTGGCGGATTCGGCAAGCGCAGTGTATTCGGCCAAGCGGCTGATGGGGCGCGATCTCACCGACGTGCAGGATGAGTTGAAGCTGTTTCCCTTCAAACTGGCGGAAGGGTTGCAGCCAGGCGAAGTGTTACGGCTGAGCGTGGGCGGTCTGATGCTGACGCCACCGGAGATATCCGCTTATGTGCTGATGCAATTGAAGAAGAACGCAGAGCGGTTCTTTGGCGGCCCGGTGACGAAGGCCGTGATTACGGTTCCCGCCTACTTCAATGACGCTCAGCGGCAGGCCACGAAGGATGCCGGACGGATTGCCGGACTCGAGGTCCTGCGGCTGGTGAACGAGCCTACGGCGGCGGCACTGGCCTATGGGTTGAACAAGAATAAAGACGGCTTGATCGCCGTGTACGACTTTGGCGGCGGCACGTTCGACATCTCCATCCTGAAGCTGCATGAGGGAATCTTTGAGGTGATCGCCACCGGCGGCGACACCCACCTTGGCGGCGACGATATCGACAATCTGCTGATTGCAATTGCGCTCGATGATATTGCCGGCGATCTGGGCGAAGATGTGCGCGGCAATGGCGAGGCCGTGCAGGAGATTCGCAAAGCCGTGATTGAAGCGAAGATTCAGCTTTCGGTGGTAGAGACGGCGATGCTCAATGTGCTGCTGCCCGCGGTCGATGGTAATGAGCCAAAGAGATACCTGCGCCAGATTACGCGTGCCCAGTTTGAGGAATTAGCCGGGGCCGTCATCGGTCGAACGGCTGGCCCTTGCAGGCAGGCTTTGAAAGATGCGGGGTTGTCGATCGACCAAATTGACGAAGTCGTACTGGTCGGCGGGTCTACCCGAATTCCTGCGGTGCGACGCTTGGTCGACGAGTTGTTTGGCCTGAGTGCGCGCGGGAAGAAGCCGCATACTGAGCTGAATCCTGATGAAGTCGTAGCACTGGGTGCTGCAGTGCAGGCGCAGATCCTGGCTGGCGGATCGGCCAAGACGGAGGATCTGCTGCTGCTCGATGTGACTCCACTTTCGCTGGGAATTGAAGCGCTGGGCGGTGTGGTGGCGAAGATCATTCAGCGAAACTCGACGATTCCGGCAAGCGCGACGGAGCACTTTACAACCGGCGTCGATGGGCAGACGAATGTGGCGATCCATGTCGTGCAGGGAGAGCGCGAGTTGGCGAAGGATTGCCGGTCGCTGGCCCGCTTCGACCTGAAAGGTATTCCGCCGATGGTGGCGGGGCTGCCGCGCATCGAGGTGAAATTTCTGATCGATGCGAATGGAATTTTGCATGTCAGCGCACGCGAGCAACGAAGCGGCAAAGAGGCCGAGGTTGAGGTGAAGCCGACGTATGGCCTGACAGACGAGCAGGTAGAGTCGATGATTCTGGCGTCTTTCGATTTCGCCGAGGAGGACATCATGGAACGACAGGTGATCGAAGCGAAGAATGAGGCGGAGACAATTCTGGCTGCGGTAGAAAAGGGCAAAAACCATGAAGCCTGGCAGAAGTTGACCTCCGATGAGATTGAGAAGATTGAAGAAGCCATCAATGAGGTGAAGGCCTCGGTGAGGGGTGGAGATTACAAGATTATTCGGCAGGCAATTGAGCGGCTGGATAAGGCGACGCGGCGGTTTGCGGAAGTGATGATGGACTCCGCCGTCTCTGGCGCGATGAAGGGCAAGACGATGAGCGCGGCAGGGGAAAGCATGGGCGAGGGGCCAACCGCTCCGCATCCGTTTGCCAAGGCGCAGATGCTCGATTCGAAGGCCGAAGTTGATGCAGAGACTGCTGAGATTGAAGATTCAATAAACAATGAGGCTACGGCCGGAGAGTCGACGGAAGATTAAGTATGTCTGAGAACAAGAAGAGTAATGAAGTCGTGGATTTGTCGAAGCCTGCAGGCGAAGGGATGGTCCGGGTTACATTTGAGCCCGAAGGACGGACGGTGGAATTTCCATTTGACTCGCTGCCGTATGAGGGACACGGTCAGCCGATGTCGTTTCTGGATGTTGCCGAGAACTACGACATCTTTCTGGACCACGCCTGCGGCGGAGTCTGCGCCTGTACGACCTGTCACTTGTGGGTGAAGGAAGGGATGCAGGGCGTGAGTGAGGCGGAAGATCTCGAGCTCGACCGCATGGAGACGGCGGCGGATATTCAGTTGAACTCGCGGCTGGGATGCCAGGCTGTCATTGAAAAGCCTGGAACGTATGTAGTGGAAATCCCCAAGTGGAACCGCAATTACGTGCAGGAAGGCAAACCCCGGCACGGACCGGGCAGCGAGTAGTTCAGGCCACGACGATCCCGTACTTGATTTCAAGGAATTGCTGCAGTTCTGTGGGGAGAGCTGCGGCTAGTTCCTGCCATGTAAGCAGCTTCAAGCGCCACGCAAAGCTGGGGTAGTGGACTGCCGACAGAACCGAGTACCAGACTTCGATGAGGTCCTGTCGGCGAGCGTCCGAGAGGACGCAGAAAGACATATCGCTCGCAAAAGCCGCGAGCACGTTGCGGATGAGTTGGTATCCCTGCACGATGCCGTCGGCTGTCCAAGGCAGGCGCGTAACGTCGAAGACGGTTTCGAAATCGCGATAACGTTCGATGAGACGTGGCCGAGCATTCTGAAAGCTGGTCTCGGTCAGTTTGGCCTCGACGAAGAGATTGCCCAAATGAAGATCGATCTCAGAACGGTCGAGGTGGCCGTTGCGGAGCGGAACTCCGGGGGTGATGCCGAAGCAGGGTTGTGTGGCCGGATCGACGTTGAGGAGATTGGCTACGCGGAGATTGAGTATGCCTTCGCTGAAGACTCCGGGATGGCAGAAGATGTTCATCAGCAAGGCGTCGGAGCTGTTGGCGGAGTCAAGCTCCATCCATTGCCAATCTTTGCGAGCGCGGGAGCGGCGGGACGCAGTGTGAACCTTGTTAAGGCGACGAGCCCATGCCGGGTTGACGCAGATCTGGGTATACGAGTCAGGGTGAAAGTTGCCGTGCCGTCCCTGCTCATCACGCCCGAAGATAACCACAGAGTTTGCGCCGGGAGAAACATCGTGCAGCAGCTTCTGAGTGCGAGCCAGATTGTAGCTGCGTACGCTGAGTTCGCGGCGAAGCATGGAAGACGTGAGATGCCCGCCGGTTTTCACAGCGCCAAAAGAACGACCGCGACGACAGCTACTCCCAAAAGAAGGCTGCGACGATCTGTAATCGCATAGACGACGGGATCTTCATCGAGTTCGCCTCTTGAGGCCCGCAGCCACAGAAGGCTTATCCAAAGCAATAGAACCGGCACAAGCAGCCAAAGCCGATTGGTGTGATGGTAGAGCTCGGCGGCGTTCAGGTTCGAGATGTAGAGCGTAAGAACAGCCACGGAGACATATCCGCTGGCCGAACCGAAGCTGCGAAGCTGCTCAATATCAGAGACATGGTAACCACGCCCCCCTGCGGTTGAGCCACCGCGCTCGCGCAGATTTTCGAGCTCTGCAAAGCGTTTGACAAACGCCAGCGACAGAAAGAAGAAGATGCTGAAGCTCGCTAGCCAGGTGGAGACGGCCACTCCCGTCGCCGCTGACCCGGCGAGAATGCGAATCGTGTAAAGCCCGGAAAGGACGATGACATCGACCATCACAGCGCGCTTAAAGCGTAGCGAATAGGCCAGTGTGGTGACAGCATAGATGGCCAGCCACCCTAGAAAATAATAGGGACGGGCGAGTGTCAGCGAAGGCGAGATGGCGCTGATAACGTGCGGCACAAGGATTGCGAGACAGACAGAAGCTACCAGGAAAAGAAAGACCACGGCGACGCCGCTGATTGCGGATAGATCCCCCGACGCGAAGGGCCGGCGACGTTTGCGTGGATGTTGACGATCCACCTCTAAATCCAGTAGGTCGTTGATGATATATGTCGCCGACGCGCAGAGGCCGAAGCTCAGGAAAGCAACGAATGCTGCGGTCAATAGAGCAGGATTCCACGCGTGGGCAAGAAGAAGTGGCAGAAAAATCAGGGTGTTCTTCGCCCACTGGTGGATACGAATGGCCTTTGGCCATGCGCGGAGTGGGGAGACACGTTCTGTGAAGGTACGGACAGGAACGATACCGGAGCGGCGGAGCGCTGCACTCAGGCCAGCCGTCGGGTTGGCGACCATCGGCTCCTTGCAATTCTGGAGCAGCGTGAGGTCCGGAAGCGCATTGCCGATATAGGAGAAATGGTCGCCGAAGGTTTGCCTGAAGGCGGCCAGCTTATTTGGTCCTGCGAGATTGAGAGTTCCATCGGAGGCCAGGACGTCCGTGAAGAGATTGAGGTGGGCGGCGATGCGGTCTGCAAGAACAGAGTCGGCCGCGGTGGTGAGGTAGATTGGGCGGCCAGTAGTGTGCTGCTGCTCGAGATACTGCAGAAGTTCGCGATTGTAAGGGAGATGAGCGACATCAAGCTGAACTTCAGCGGTGATATGGCGCTTGAGCGCCGCTTTGCCCCTTGCCAGCCAGCGCGGAAGCTGGAGAAGCGCAGCGGGATGATGACGCGCGAGGACCAGCGCAGAATCGTAAAGCGTGTCGGATTTGACCAGGGTTCCGTCGAGATCAACGCAGAGCGCTGGGAGCGAGGCGGGACCGGAAGCGGGGAGGGACAAGGAGGATCCTTCGTTGGATACGGCGTTTGGTAGTGTCACTCTCCTTTATACGGGTGCTGACGACTGAAATTCATTAACGAACGGGATTTTGTTTGTTTACAGGACATCGGGACGCTCATTGAGCGGCTTTTTGAGCGACAAAACCTGCCAGATAATCCCGACGCGAAAACCCCTCTTTCTTGTCACAAGGAAGAGGGGTTCGGCTATTGGGTTAGAGTGCCCTCGGCTTAGAAGACGAGCTTCAGGGCAAGTTGAATCTGCCGCTCGGTCGAGACGGTTGAGTTAATCTGCCCGAACGAGTTCCCCGGGGACACGTTGCGGCTCGGGGGAGCCAGGCTGGTGGTGTTGAGGACGTTGAAGAAGTCGGCACGGAAATCGAGATGCTTGCTCTCAGTGATGTTAAAGGCTTTGCTGAGTGCCGCATCCAGATCGTGGTAGCCCGGTGCCCGCTCTGTCCCGACGCCTGCGGTACCGAGACCCGTGGATGACTCTTCACCATAGGCGCAGATGCCGTTGTCAACGCCGCTGACGCAGGGAACAGCGGATGGGTCGGTGCCGAACCAATTGGCGACGGATCGGTTCTTGATGATGAGTTTGCGATAGTGGTTGGCTCGGTCAGTGCGCTGGTTCACTCCATAGTGCTCCGCGGACATCATCGTGACAGGCATGCCGGTGTGGAGGCTGGTGATAGCAGCCAGTTTCCACCCGCCGACGGCGAGGTCAACAACGCGGTTCATGTTGGCTCCGAACTGCTTGCCGCGACCGATGGGCAGGTCATAGTAGCCCGAGAAGGAAAAGATGTGGGTCGCGTCGAAGAAGGCCGGCCCGTAATCTGTGCCACCGTTGTAGGAGTCCTGCCAGTAGGCACTCTGCGAAGAGCCCGACCCGCCGCCTGCTCCGTAGTAGCCGAGATTGTTGGTGAGGGACTTGCTCCAGGTGTAGTTGGTGAGGAACTCAAGTCCACGGGTAAGGCGATGACGACCGGTGATCTGAAGCGCGTTGTAGTTCATCATCGACTTGGACTCGGTATAGCTGACGCGCCCGATCTGCGAGAGCGCGGGAGAGAGGCTTGTGACGGGCAACGGGCAGGTAGGGCAATGCTTTTGATTGGCCTCGCGCGGATCGACGAGATGGTTTCCGTCCTGGCCAAGATAGGCGACGACGAGAGAGGTACTGTTGTTGACCTGATATTCAGTCGTGAGGTTGTACTGCTGAATCAGAGCGGGCTTCAGGTTGGGATCCCATGCGCGAACGTTACCGGCGAGCTGCGAGGCATTGGCCGGACGGGGAAAGCCATTCCCGGTCCGGAAGAAGGTGATGAGGTCGGACTGCTGGGAGGAATCGACAAAGAAGGGAGGGTTAAGGGTAAGACGCAGGTTGGCACCCGTGCCTTCGAGGAAGTTGGTGATGCCGTATCCACCGCGGACAACGAACCTGCCGTTGAGCCTGCTGGGAGAGTAGGCGAAGCCGACACGCGGCATAAAGCCGCCCCAGAAGTCGTTATAGAGAGCGCGACTGTTACCGTTCTGGCCCGCGTCCTGAATCGCGCCGGTGGTGATGTTAATGTTGACTTGCTTGTTGTTGACCTCATACATCGGTTGGTCCCACTCCCATCGGAGACCAATGTTCAAGGTGAGGCTATCGCTGGCTTTGAAGTCGTCCTGCACGAAAAGAGCGTCGCGCCACTGCCGCTGTCCCCAGCGTCCGGTGACGGCGCCCTGGCCGAAGCCGAAGGCCTTGTCCTCCAGGAAGTCGGCCCATGCGTCGCCGGTGGCTGCGCCGGTATATTGGAACCAGCCGAGGGAGCCGTCGTTTCCGGAGTAGTAGCGGTTCTCCTGATAGCGCAGCGCTTGTGCGCCGAATTTCAGAGCATGGCGGCCGCGTTGCCAGCTTAGATTGTCACCGTAAGTAAAGGCGTTGACGATACTGTCAGAATCGATACCTGCATAAGCCCCATTGCCTTTTGCCTGAGCCGTAGTTCCGATGGGATCGATGGAGGCGGCGGTTAGGTCGAAGGTTGATATGCCGGGCACAATCTGTGTGCCGGGAATGCCCAACTTCTGGTTACCCGTAATTCCGAACTGACCGCTAAGATCGGTGGGCGTCGCGATATAACGAGTGCGACCGACACCGGCACGCGCCTCATTCACGAGGCTTGCCGAGAAGACGTGTGTCCAGTTGACGATGAAGCCGGTGTACGGATCGGAGTTGTTGGTTGGAATATCGGTTGGAATGGAGACCTTGCCGTAACCGTCATGTTCACGGCCCATGCTGAAACGGCCCGACACACTGTCGCTGGTGGTAAGTTTGGCATCGATCTTGACGTCGCCCTGGTCGTTATGGGTAGCGTTGGCATAAGTGCCGCGATAGTCGTTCGTGATGCCGTTGGCGCTGCTACTCCCAACGTTAGGGTCCGGGTAAAGTTCGGGGTGGGCAAATAGAAAAATCGCGACAGGGTTGCTGATCGTAACGTTATGGCCGAGGACGGGAGCGTACCCCGCGCGCATAGCCAGTGTGGGAACGGAGCGCAACTCGGAGGTGCTGGCGTGCTGGCGCGCCCCCTGATAGTCGACGAAGAAAAAAAGACGGTTGCGGACAAGGGGACCGCCCAGGGTGCCACCGAAGATGCTTCGATTGAGGGCGGGAACAGGGCCGATCGTCGATGGGTTCGGCGTGTGTTTATTGGCCCAGCTATTGGCGTTGAGGTTGGTGTTTTCCAAGAACCAGTAGGCGCCGCCGTGGAACTGGTTGGTGCCGCTCTTGGTGACCATAACCACCTGGCCGCCATTCGCATTGCCATACTCGGCTGTGGCGTTGCCGCTGATGATATGCAGCTCACCGATAGCGTCCACATTGGGGCTGTAGCCGATGTAGTTGTCGATGGCTTCATTGATGTCGGCGCCGTCGAGCGTGTAATTGTTGGACTGCTCACGGTTGCCGTTGATAAAGAAGCCGCCGTTATACCCGCTGCGGCCGACCATGTTCTGAGCCGAGGGGTTGGGCGCGACAGCTCCTGCTACCAGTGTGGTGAGAGAGGAGAAGTTTCGCCCCTGCAGGGGAAGTTCCGTCGCCGCGGCGGCCGTAATGGTGTCGCCAGTGGTCGCATTTTGCGTATCGAGAATCGGCGCGGCGCTGCTCACGATGACGCTTTCATTCACCGTCCCGACCGTGAGATGCACGTCGACCTTGGCTTCCTGGGAGACTTCCAGGGCAAAAGGACCGGCGGTCGTGGGCGCGAAGCCCTGGGCCTCTACAGAGATCTTGTAATGACCGATCTGGAGAAAGTGAATGGTATAGATACCATCCGCATTCGTCGTCGCGGGCGTCTGGACGCCGGTATTGACGTTGATCGCCGTCACCTTCGCGCTGTTAACCGCCGCCCCGCTCGGATCGGTGATCGTCCCGGTGATCGATCCCGTGATCGTCTGGCCCAATGCCATGGAGCAACTGAGAACGAACGCCAACAGACTGCATAAATAAATTCGCGTTTTCATGGGCTTGCCTCCGATTAAATGGTCTTGCTGTGCCTGATCACTACGGGATCCTTGATTTGCACTAAAGCAAACAGACCTTACAGAAAACAGCTTTCCGAAGTTCGCCCTCTCTCACGCAGCCGCTGTTTGCAAGCTCGCCATCGTGGAAAGAATCTATTTGATCCGGAAACGTGAATTAGTTATCGGCCAATGAAATTGGGATGTCAAGACCTTTTGCAACTAAAGTTGGCTATTTAATATGGTCTATAAAATAAATGAATGCGGGCAGGATGCCTGATAAAACATTGCCTAAGACTGAGGAAGAAATGAATTGAGCGACAACAGCAGAAAGATCTATGGCACGGCTTCCTCCAGACTGGCAGTGATTGAAGCCCTGCTCCAATCTGGGCCAATGTCTCGCTCTGTCCTCGCGGACCAGACGAGACTTGGCCGTTCCGCGTTGACTGAAATCAGCGAAGCCTTGCTTCAGGCGGGCATTCTGCATGAAGCCGCCGTGGTACGAAATAACCCGGGCAAGGGGAGGCCATCGACGCTGCTATCCGTGAACGCAGAGCGCGGATATTTTGTAGGCGTTGACATCGCGGAGACGCCGTCTCTGATGGTGCTGACGAATCTTCTTGGGGATGTCGTCAGCCAATGCGAGATACCAGGAAAAAGCAGCCCGGAAGAGGTCGCCGAGTCCATTCGCCACGGCATCCGGCACCTGATTGGATCGGAGAAGAAACCCACGAAACAGATTTTCGGCCTGGGCATCGCTCTGTCCGGCGTGGTCGCTCACGACAAAGGCGTCTGCATTCACTCTTCCGCGCTCGGCTGGCACAATGTTCCCATCGCCGATATCGTCGGGCAGGCGACCGGCATTCCGACCTACGTGGATAACGATGCCAACGCCGCTGCGATTGCGGAGAAGCTCTTCGGAAAGGCGCGGGAGTCCAAAAATTTCAGCGTTGTCACGCTCGGCGCGCGTGTGGGTTGCGCACATTACATCCGTGGTCGGCTCTATCGAGGGCACGATGGCGGAGCGGGCGAAATCTCTCACATTACGATCGTCCCTGGCGGGGAGTTATGTCCCTGCGGCAAGCGAGGCTGCTTGAATACCGTCGCTGCCAGTGAGTCACTTCTTGCGAAGGCAAGGGCCGCCCAGTTACCGGCAACCAGCGTCAAAGACATCGAAGTTCTGGCAACCAAAGGCAACCGGCACGCGATCGCCATCCTACGATCGGCAGGAGAGGCGCTTGGACTTGCCATCGCCAGCGTCATCCAGGTAAACAATCCGGAGCTTGTACTTTTTGAAGACATCGCCGGCTTCGATAGCGGATTGTTTACCGTAACCACCCGGCAGACAATCGAGAACAACATCCTTCCGCGATTCCTGTCTTCGACTCGAGTTCTCTTCCACCATGTCGAGCCGAGTTTTCTGGCCCGAGGAGCGGCAAGTGTGGCGGCCCATAAATTTCTGCTGGAGCAGGCTGTTCGCTAGCAGCGAAGTTTAAACAGATAGGCCCTTCCATCTGGATGGAAGGGCCTATACGTCCAGCCTCCGCATTAGAAGTCGATGCGGCCCGAGAACTGGATGTCCCGAGAGGAGTTCGCAGTGCCGGTGATCTTACCGAAGGTTTGCTTGGTTGTGCCGCCGTTGCTATCGAAGACAACGTTAGGGTCGGCGAAGCGGACGTTGTTGGTGACATTGAAGACGTCTGCCTGGAAGGTGAACTTGAGCCGCTCGTAGAGATTGAATGCCCTGCGAAGACTCATGTCCGTATCGTCTCCGCCCGGTCCACGCAGAGCGTAGGCATAGGTGCGGGGAGCGTTGCCTATGGTGTAGGCAGACGGTACAGAGAATGCCCGGTAGTCGATAAACGGCGTAGCCAGAGCATCCTTATAGGTGTTGTGGCCATAGCCATCGTTGATACGGATGGGGCCGTGAAAGTTGGGATTGAGGTTAGGCATGCAGGTGCCAGAGAAAGGCAGGTTGCAGCCCGACGCCGTGATTGCCAAGGGATAGCCCGAGGTATAGCGGTAGATGCCGGAGATGGCATAGTCCTTGATGAGCGCATTGACGAAGCGATTCCCATTGCCGTGACCGAAGGGTTCTTCCCAGACGGCGTACGCAGAGACGTTGCTGGGCTGGTCGGTGGTGGAAAGGGAGCGCTCAACATAGGCATTGTTGCCATAAGCCGTGCGTCCGGTGCCGGTATCGTCATACATCTTGGAGTAGGTGTAGTTGATGGTGTAGCTGAGACCACGGCGTGGCTTCTGATTCAGGGTCACCTGAAGCGAGCTGTAGTTGGAGTTGCCCATGTCTCCCCAGACGTCGGAGAATCCGTTGTATTGCGCGAACGGGCGCAACGCCTGACCGATGGAGGCCGATGGAGAAAAGTTAGCGTAGGGCAGCTTGAAGGAAGGCATCTTTGCCTTCGCCGCAGCGATGTTAGCAGTCGTGGCAGGAGCAGTGAGCAGGCTGCCGAGGAACAGGTATTGCGGATCAAGCTGGTTGGAGTAAATGCCATGTCCAATTCCAGTGCCGAGGAAGTGGCCGTTGGAGCCGGAGTAGTTGACGCTGAGGACGGTCTGAGTCAAGACCTGCTGCTGAATGCCGAAGTTGAAGTTCTCGTAGTAAGGAGCGCGGCGGCTGAGATATGGATCGGCGTAGCTCACGCCATTGGGCGAACCGGTATAGCCGGGCGTTGTGGTGTAGCCGGTGCCGAAGGCTGCATTCGGTGTCGCAGCAGCATAGGACGGCAGGGCATAGTTATTGGCCGCGTTGAGATAAAGGCCGGGTGTGATGCCGCTGTCGGGCGAAGCGATGGAAAGGCCGCCGGAGAAGCCGAGTTGGCCTGTTCCCTGACGTCCGCCGCCACGGCCACCAACGCCGCCAGCATGGGTATACGCAATATCGGAGCCGCCACGAACCACTGTCTTTGGTGTGACGCTATAGGCGAAGCCGATGTGCGGACCAAAGTTCTTATACCAGGTGCGCACTGGAGTCGAGCAGTTGCAACCATCGGGTCCGTTGCCGGCGAAGCTGAGTGCGCCGGGGGTTCCGGTGATGGGGTTGATGCGGGTCGCATCGAGGAACGAGAGCTTGTTGTGAACCTCGCGGAAGGGAGAGTAGAGGTCCCAGCGCAGACCGAGATTAACGGTGAGCCGCTGGTTGACCTTGATGTCGTCTTCGAAGAAGGGCGAGAAGGTGTAGTAGCGGGCGCCAGTCGTAATGACCTGACGGGAGTCCGAGATGCTGCCGCCGTCCACCGCGCCCAGGATGAAGCTGGCATACGGAGCGCCGGTCGCCGTGTTGAGGGTGCTCGTTCCCGGCTTGAACATCGCGGTCTCATTGCTGCTGAAGTTGAGGTTGAGATACGTGCCGCCGGTGAGTGACGTGTCGTTGTCGTTGAGCCACTGATACTGGCCGCCCCAACTCATGGAATGTCTGCCGCGAACATACTGCATGGAGTCGAGCAGGACATACGAGGTGCCGTATTCAGAATTGCCCTGGTTGTTGGAGTTGGCCGTACCGCCCAGCGAAGCGGGGGCGATGTTGCCGCTGAAACCAAAGCGGGGAGCAGCGTCGGAGGCCTGGCCCGTGGGCAGGTTCGCGAGACCAGAGGCGGAAGCTGCATACTGCGGAGCTTCGCCGGGGTTGAGCGAGACGCCGCCGCCACGGCTGACGCCGTACTTGAGCTGGTTAACCAGGTGATCGTTGATGGTGTACGTGTCTTCAATCAAACCCAGCATGTTGAACTGGCTATTGCCGACGGTGGCGGTGAAGGGCTGAGGCAGACCGCTGCTGTCACAGCAACCGGGGTTCGCCGCGCGGTTGCCATAGGTATAGAGCAGAGTCAGGCGGTTCTTCTGCGAGAGATCGTAGTCCAACTTGATGCTGTATTTGGAATAGTTGAAACCGGTGTTGAAACCGCCGAGGTAGTTGTTGACCTGAGCAGTCTTGTCGGTCGCCGCCGGAATGAACTTCTGATAGAACTGCGCCACCTTGGAGAAGCGGGCAGGATCGATGACATTGAGTTTTCCGTTGTAGCTGAACTGCTGACGGGTGCAGACGCCATGGTTGCAGACGGTAGTCAGAGGATCATAGATGGGAGCGGCGGCGGAGAAGTCGCCAGTGCGCTCGGCATCGGTCGGAACGGTAACGGCGGAGGGATTGGAACCCTTGAGATAGCGCTGGCCATCGTAGGAGCCGAAGAAGAAGAGCTTGTTCTTGAGGATGGGTCCGCCGAGGGTGCCGCCGTACTCGTTCTGACGCTCGACCGGCTTGGTCGCGGTGCCAGTGGCGGGGTTGATGACGTTTTTGGAGCTCCAGCCCCAGGTGTCAAGAACGGTATTGCGGAAGTACTCGAAGGCGCGACCGTGGAACTGGTTGGTGCCGGACTTGAGGGTATAGTTCTGCAGCCCCTGTCCCTGATAAGCGGCTGAGGTGCTCGAGGTCTGAACTTGGAACTGATCAACGGCATCGACGGAGACGCCGCGATTGATGGCTTGTGAGTTTCCCTGAATCGCAGGGTCGGTAATTGCAAGACCCTCGATGTAGGTTTCGTTATGGTAGCTCTGACCGCCGTTAAATTGGCCGGAGTGCCCGTCGGAGACGACGCCGGGGGTCAGATAGACGAACGCCGTGGGATCGCGGGGAGCGCCGCCCATGTTCAGGGGCAAAGCCTCGTAGGTCTCATTCTCTATAGTGGTGCCGAGCGTGGCGTTGGTCGTATCGAGCGGCGCGGGGGCCGTGCTCACCGTGATAGTGGTGTCGGTGGCGCCGACCTGAAGCTTGACGTTGAGGCCGAAGACCTGAAGGGCGTCGAGGTTCACGTTCTCCTGGCTGTAGGCCTGAAAGCCGGGGGCCGTAACGGTGACGGTGTAGACGCCGGGGTCGAGCGAAGCCACGGAGTAGAAGCCGGAACCGGTGGTCTGCTGATCATGCTCGGTGTGGGTACTGTTGTGAACAATCTTGACGGTCGCGCCGGGAACGATGGCACCGCTGGGATCGGTGACCGTCCCCTGAATGGTTCCTTTGCCGCTCAGCTGGGCGTGAAGCATGGCCGGGAGGAGAAGAACGCTAAGGGCGAAAGCGGCTGAAGCGAAGTACCGGGTGAAACGTTTGCTCACAATGAGCCTCCGAGGCTGTTTCAAAAATGCGACCTGTTTTTTGATCAGAAATTGTCTTTGGTCTGACCACGAAACCATAGCTGAAACGAAGAACACTCGTCAAGAAATAATTCCGATAGGAGATTTTAGGTCTGAGAGTGAGATGCCTTACCCACCTGCGATTTCCGTGATGGTTGCCTCGACCGACTATCTCGCGTCAGACTCGAACTTGGACGTTGGATTTTTGGGAGGACTGCGCTTTCATAAAATGGAATCGCGGATTTTAGCATAGATCGGCTATTGATGTTCCACGTGGAACATCAATAGTAACCCTGTCCTACCTGAAGGAGACCCAAGAACCAGCCAGTGGTTAGGCCAGAGCGGGCTCGTTGAGCAGCGCTCCTACGGCTGGCTCGTTGACGGGTGAACTTGGTGACGTGGCGTTGTCCGTGGTTGTAAAGGGAAAGTAGGCGTTGCGGAAGTACTGCGCCAACATGCGGTGGGTATTGAAGAAGCTTCCATTGATGGCGATGCAGTGTTGCTGCATCCGCGCCCAGGCGGCGGGATTCGCGTACATGGGGGCGATGTGCTTCTCGAGCTTGTCGTAGAGACAGGTAGCCTCGGCAGTTTCTGTTTCAGCGTCGTCGATGGCCCAGCCGGTGACGTTTTCGGCGCAGCCTTCGATCCACCAGCCGTCGAGCACGGAGAGCGACGGAACTCCGTTGAGCGCGGCTTTCATTCCGGAGGTTCCCGAAGCTTCATAAGGCCGTCGCGGGGTGTTGACCCAGACGTCTACGCCCTGGGTGAGCAGAGCGCCTAATTCCCAGTCGTAGTTTTCGAGATAGTGGATCTTGAGAGCGCTCGAGTTGAGATGAGCCGCTGCGGCGAAGACATCACGGATGAGCCCCTTGCCGGCGTTGTCAGCTGGATGGGCCTTGCCGGCATAGAGGATCTGGAGCCCGCCGATCTTCTCGGCGATGGCCACGAGGCGGGTGGCGTCTTCGAGCAGGAGGCTGGCACGCTTGTAAGTCGCTACGCGACGGGCGAAGCCGAGGGTAAGAACCGAAGGATTGAAATGATGGCCGGTGCGTTTGGCCAGAACTTCGAAGAGGTGCTGCTTGCCCTTGAGATGACAGGCAGCAATCTGGGCTGGTTCGATGCCGTACACGGAGCGGAAATACTGATTATCGGTGCGCCAGTTCGTAATCTCGGCGTCGAGCAGTTCCTGAAAGGCGGGAGAGACCCAGGTGGCGGCGTGAACTCCATTGGTGATCGAGTGAACCTTGTAGTTGGGGAACATGAGCTGCGAGACCTTGCCGTGCTGCATCGCGACTCCGTTGACGTAACGCGAGAAACGCAGGGCGATGTAGGTCATGTTCATGAGGCCGTTGTGGAGGCAGCCAAAGTGCTCGAGGGCAGTGGCGCGATCGTGACCGAGGACCTGGTACATCTGATCGAGGCCGAACTGGTCGTGACCGGCGGGAACGGGAGTGTGAGTGGTGAAGACGCATTGGCGGCGCACTGCCTCAAGGTCGATCTCCTGCGCGTCACGAAGGGAATTTCCAGCGAGGTGTTCTTCGAGGAGGCCAATGCTGAGGAGGGCGGCGTGGCCCTCGTTCATGTGATAAACATGGGGCTTGCAGCCGAGGGCGTGGAGGAGAGCGACGCCGCCGAGGCCGAGAACGGTCTCCTGGCAGAGGCGATAGTAGGTATCGCCGCCGTAAAGATGGTCGGTGAGGTGACGGTCCCACTCATCGTTGCCTTCGATGTCGGTGTCGAGAAGGAAGACAGGAATGATGTGACCGGTGACGCCGACGACGTCGAAGCGCCAGGCGCGGACCAGCAAAGGCCGCCCCTGCACTGTGAGAGTGATGATCTCATTGGCGCTGGGAAGAGTGGCTTCGGGCGACCAGGGGACATCTGCTTCGGTCTGCTGCCCTACATCGTCGAGGCACTGGCGAAAGTAGCCGCGGCGGTGCACCAGCGAGATTGCCACCATCGGGCGGCAGGTATCGGCTGCGGAACGGAGGGTGTCGCCAGCCAGCATGCCGAGACCACCGGAGTAGGTGGGTACGGCCGGGGCAAGAGCGATTTCCATAGAGAAATACGCGATGGTGCGGGAAGGGAGATTGAGTGCGGCGGTCGTGGTGCTGAGCGCGTTGGAGAGGCTCAAGTGGTACTTCCTTTTCTCATCCGGGCTGCCACTCGTGTGGTCATTGCCGGGTGCCGGGGGTGACGCAGTTATCGGCGGAGTCGCTGAGAAAACACGACGTTCAACCCGCTCACTTAAGGCGGTAACTCAAGTCTTGGTTATTTTACCAAAGAAGCAACGGGGAAAATAGCATTCAACATAGTTCCCACGGGGTATTGACAGCTATCGACGCGCTTGCGGCGGCGGTAAGACGTTGCCAGATCTGCTCGATCCAGGCGAGATGCTCGGGCTTCATAAGCACGGAACGGAGGCAGGTAATTGTTTCCGTTTGTTCAGCTTGAGGCCAGGTGCCGGAGGGGAACAGGCGGATGGGAACGGTTGCCAGGGCAAGGTGAAGATCGTGTCTGGCGGCTTCGTCGAAAATTTGCTGGGCGAGGGCAGAAGAAAGTTGAGAATTCGCGGAATTTACTGCCCAAAATACGATATCCAGTTCTGGACGCGCGGTCGGTGTAATGAAATGGGGGCTGGAGGTGAGGCGGCGATGGAGTTCGAGGGCAGCCTGGTGGCTGGATTCGAGGTTCTGGGCGAAGGTACCGCCGGGGCTGTAGGGGAGTAGCTGCTGGGTGGCCCAGAGGGCTACGGCGGAGGCCCCGGCGCGGGAGCACTCGAGAGAGATCTCGCCGAGGTGAAGGTCCTTGGACGAGAAGTAGGTGTAGGGGGAGTCGTGTTTGTAGAGGCGACCCACTGAGGGGTCGCGGAAGAGGATGCAGCCACAGCCGTAGGGCTGGAGGCCGTGTTTGTGCGGGTCGATGACGATGGAGTCGGCTTGAGGGATGGCGTCGTAGGCTGCTCGGGTCTGGGGGGAGAGGTTGCTAGCGAGGGTGAAGTAGCCTCCGTAAGCGGCGTCTACGTGGATGCGGAAGTTGTAGCGCTGCCGAAGCTTCAGGATCTCATCGAGGGGATCGACCGCTCCGATGGCGGTGGTGCCGAGGGTGACAACGACTGTTCCGATGTTCTGAGTTTGGAGAAGAGCCTCGAGTGCAAGTAGATCCATGCGCCCGGTGTTGTCGGATGGGATCTCGGTGAAGGGCAGGCCGAGGACGCTGGAGATGCGGCTGTGAGTGTAGTGAGCCTGATCGGAGGCGGCGATGGATTTGCCGGGAGCGAGGTGTCCTGCAACCCAGAGGGCTTCGAGGTTGGCGAAGGTTCCTCCGCCGGTGAGGTGGCCGAGGTGTTCGGGCCAGCCGAACATCTTGGCGATGGCGGCGACCGCTTCAATCTCCATGGCGGAGCTGGCGCGGCCACCGTCGAGGGCGTGATTGTTGGGATTGACCGACATGGCCAGCGTATACGCGGCGCGGGCGATGGGGTGCGGCGGCTTGAGCATCTGCCCGGCGTAGAGCGGATGGGCGTAGGGATAGTTGTCGTGGAGCTTGACTGCCACTTCATTGAGGATGGTGACAGCAGCTTCGTCCAGTGGCGGCGCGGGAGAGGAGGGAAGGTGCGCGAAGGACTCGTCGAGGCGGTGCTGGGCTTGAGCGAGGAGTTGGAAGAATTTGTTTGAGGGTTCAGCCATACGCTAGAACTCGTGGGTGATAAAGCCGAACTTCATGAGGTAGCCAAAAACCATGGCGAGAACGAAGGCGATGGTCGTCCATGTGATCTGGCAGCGGCGCTTCATCAGGGTTTCGCCCAGAACGATGAGGATGTAGAGTGCCAGCGCGATGAGGAGGCCATCCATGATGAAGATGCGGCTGTAGGTTGGCGTGGCGATGAGGATGCGCTGAATGTGGAAGGGCGGAAACAGCGAACCAATGGCATAGACGAGAAGGAACATGACGAACTGAAGAACGGTGGACAGTAGCTTTTTCATAGTTTCTCTCGTGATGAGTTTAGCGCGGATGTATCAGGTCGCTATAAAGATCATGGCGCCGCCGACCAAAGTCCCGCCCATTCAAAGCAAGGGATTTACCGATCATGCCGTTTATGGATTCGGCGATGCGGCTGGACCTCCGAGGATGTGAATGGTGTGCAACCAGGTTTCGGCGAGGGTGGGCCAGTGGGTGATCGGCAGGTCGGTGGGGCGGAGGCCATAGCCATGGCCGCCCTGGGCGAAGATATGCAGCTCGGCGGGAACCTTCGCCTCTTTTAATGCCTGGAAGTAGATCAGGGAGTTCTCTTCGTGAACAGGATCGTCTTCAGCCTGAAGCAGGAAAGTTGGCGGCGTGTTTGAAGTCGGGTCGATGCCTTGCGCGAGTTTGTCGAGGGCTGGTGCATCGGTCAGATAGCCGGGATAGATGATGAGGGCAAAGTCAGGGCGGGCGTTGGGCTCGTTCGCTGGTTCGCCGGGACGCTTGTAATCGGCGTGATTGCTGAGGACTACGGCTAGATGAGCACCAGCGGAGAAGCCGAGGACGCCGACGCGGTTAGGGTCGATGTGCCACTCCGCTGCGTGAGATCGGGTGATGCGCATGGCCTGTTGTGCGTCTTCAAGATCGGCGGCGTTTGCGGGGTAGTGCGTTTTAAACGGGACACGGTACTTCACTAAAACACAAGTCACCCCGATCGAGTTGAGCCAGGTGCAGACCTCCGTACCTTCAAGATCGTAGGCGAGGATGCTGTAACCTCCGCCAGGAAAGACGAGGACTGCGGCACCAGTGTTCGCGACGTGAGTGGGCGGATAGACGGTGAGGGTTGGCTTGCTGACGTTGGTGAGATGCATCAGCGGCTTGCCAGCTATGAGCGCGTCGGTGGGTTTGGTGATGTCGGTCTCTGGTGCATTGCCCTGGTACGGCTCCGGTGCTCCGTTGGGCCAGAGAGGGAGAGTTACTTTTTGCGCCGAGGCGAAGGGCGCGGAGGCCAGTAGAGCAAGGGTGAGGAACAGGGATGTGCGCACGGAAACATGGTAATGCCTTTTAGTGAACTGAGGCGGATGTTTTGCGACGGATGCGGTAAATCGCAAAGACGAAATACAGGGGTCTCTCCACTCCCCTTCGCTTCGGTCGAGATGACGTGAGGTTGTGGCTAGCGATGGACTACGGGCAACGACAACATCAAATCCTCCGCACGAAGGATGACAGGGGGTTGGAAGAGATGTCGTACATAATGGAAGGCGCGTTGGATGTGAGGAGGAAGATGTCGCCAATTATTTGTTCAGCGAACGGGCGGACGGCCCGATATATTTCGATTGCTCTTTGCAGTTCCCTGCTGCTCCTTTCGGGTTCCCTGGTGGGGCAAGCGCGTGTCTCTCCTGCGATTTCTGTTGAACAGACGGCCCACGGCTTTGCGGCAAAGATTGGCGGCGAAACGCTGCATGTTACGGTGTGTGACGGCGAGGTGATCCATGTGATTGCAGGGCCGGGCGACCCTGCCGCAAGTTCGCCGGTAGAACCGTGGATGCTGGATGCGAGTAAGTCGTGTCCTGGCTCAGCATTTCATTTTGCGCAGGATAGCAAGAGCGCGAGCCTTACGACTGCTGCGTTGAAGGTGGAATTTTCGCTGAAGAATGGGAACCTGACCTATAAAGATTCGCAAGGAAAATCGCTGCTGCGCGAGGGTAACAACGAGCCGCGAACTTACGAGAAGGCCGAGGTCAACGGAGAGACGACCTACCATGTGACCGATCGGTTTGCCCCTGATTTTACCGAAGCGCTGTATGGGCTGGGACAACATCAGAATGGGATGTTCAACTATCGCGGGGCGACGATTGAACTTGGACAGAACAATACCGATGTAGCGATTCCGCTGCTGGTTTCCAGCAAGGGCTATGCGGTGATGTGGAATACGGCTTCGATGAGTTACTTCGATAACCGCTTCCCAACCGAGCTGTCATTCAGCACGCTGGCCGGAGATGCGGTGGACTATTACTTCATCTATGGGCCGGAGCTTGACCAGGTGATTCATCAGTACCGCAGTTTGACGGGACATACTCCTCTGTTTCCCAAGTGGGCTTATGGGTTCTTTCAATCAAAGGACAGGTATGTCTCGCAGCAGGAGGTGCTGGATGTCGCTAAGCGGTATCGGGCGGAGCATATCCCTATCGACGGGATTGTGCAGGACTGGTTCTGGTGGCAGAAGGAAGGCGATCCGGTCTTCAACAAAAATTTTCCCGATGTGCGCGGCGAGTTGAAGACGCTGCATGATGAGCACTTCCACGCGATGCTTTCCGTGTGGGGGTTGTTCGATCCTGACTCGGAGAACTTCAAGAAGCTTTCAGCGCAGCACTTTGATATCTATGATGCACATGTTTATGACGCGACCAATCCCAAGGCTCGGGATTTTTATTGGAATAACCTTGCGGGTAAGTTGTTCGATATGGGGTGGGATGCGTTCTGGCTGGATAGCGCGGAGCCGGAGGAGTCGTGGCCGCATTCAGGCGATGCAATTCTTCGCGATAAGAAACTCTCCATTGGCAGTGGGGCGCGGTATACCAATCTCTTTCCGCTGGTGCATACGGGTGGCGTGCAGGAGCACTGGAAGGAGACGACTGATAAGAAGCGCGTGTTTCTGCTGACACGGTCGGCGTTTCTGGGGCAGCAGAGGAATGGCGCGACGACGTGGTCGGGCGATATCTACAGCACCTATATGAATCTGCGGCGACAGGTGCCGGCAGGGCTGAACTTTGCGCTGTCGGGGAATCCTTATTGGACGACGGACATTGGCGGCTACTTTCAGCCGTTTGCGCGGCCTGCGAATGACCCTGCGTATCAGCAGCTTTATGCGCGGTGGTTCGAGTTTGGCGCGTTCTGCCCTGTGTTTCGCACGCATGGCCATCGCGACCATAACGAGATGTGGACGTATGACAAGGTTGAACCGATTCTGCTGAAGTATGACAAGCTGCGCTATCGGCTGATGCCGTATATCTACTCGGTGGCCTGGCGGGTGACGAATGAGGACTACACGATTCAGCGACCGCTGGTGATGGATTGGCGTGGGGATGAGAAGACATGGAACATCGGCGACCAGTTCATGTTCGGGCCTGCACTGATGGTGAATCCTGTGATGCGAGAGGGCGCTACGCACCGCGATGTCTATCTGCCGGATTCGCCGGTCTGGTATGACTTCTGGACTGGCGATACTGTTGCCGGACGAGGGTGGATCGAGGCGGAGGCTCCGCTGGATCGGATTCCGCTTTATGTGCGGGCCGGGTCGATTGTGCCGATGGGGCCGGAGATTGAGTATGCCGATGAAGCTCCGGATGGTCCGATGGAGCTGCGCGTATATACGGGTGCGGATGGCAGCTTCAATCTCTATAACGATGAAGGGAATAATTATGACTACCAGAAGGGGATGCATAGCGTCATTCCGATTCGCTGGGATGAAGCGGCGAAGACGCTAACGATTGGAGCGCGTGAGGGGGAGTATCCGGGGATGCCGAAGGAGCGGGCTTTTAAGATTGTCTGGGTCGGTCACGATCATGGTGCGGGAGAGGCGCTGGTTTCGCGGCCTGATAAGACGGTTCGCTATTCGGGGGCCGCTATTTCTATTCGAAGATAGTTGCTATGGCAAGGTGGACTCGAATAGCTGGTAGCGGTGTTCGAGTTTCCATTGCTCGGCGGCCTTTTCGCTGGATTGGAGAAACGCCTGGCATTTGGTGGTTGGCTTTTCTGCTCCTAACGGCTGGGCGCCGCAGGCTGGGTTGGTGCGGGTAAAGCTGTCGGGTTGCCGCCATAGGCTTGGGCCGGGGAGGAAGCTATGTTCGAGTGAGGTGCGAGCCATGTTCTTTAGATCGGCGTAGCTGAGGTTAAAGTCGCGGGCAGCGCGTATGTATTCGTTGGTGAGGTCGATGCGAGAGACGCCTTCGTCGTCAGTGGAGACAGCGACGGGAACGTGGGCGGCGAGGTAGATCGGCAGTGGGTGGTGGGCCGGGTCGATGCCGAGGATGACGTCGTTCGAGGTGAGGTTGATCTCGACCATAATGTGATGGTCGGCCATCTCGTTTAATAATGCTTTGGGATTATCTTCGTACATGATGTCAGCGCCGTGGCCGATGCGTTCGGCGTGACCGAGTTCGACGGCCTCGCGGATGTGGAAGCGGAGGCCAGCGGGTGGAACGAGGCCGGGGGCGAGTTCTCCGGCGTGGAGGGTGATGTGGACGCGGGGGTAGATGGTGTGGAGATAGTCAAGCATCTGCATCTGGCGGTGGTACTCGGACATGGAGTAGAAGGCGTCTTCGGGCTGGACGAAGTTGATGCCGACGACGTCGGGGTCTTGTGACGCTAGTTCGAAGCCGAGGAGAGTTTGCGCGAAGACCTGCTGTGGCGGGAAGGCGCGAAGGACCTGATAGATGAAACGGATTTTGACGGAACAGGAGGTACTGTGTCCTTCGCCAATCGAGTCTCCAGATGGAATCGATACATTCGTCTGTTGTGGCATGGTGGGACAGTTTTCAATTGCGCTGCGCTTCGCCTCGGCATCGGCTAGCTCCTTCCGGTCGGTGGCGACTTCGTCGCGCAGGCCGCCAGCAAGCAATGCATCGCGAAGTTTCGCTAGCTGTTCGGGGGTGACTTCCTTTTGCCCGGTCGTTCCGACCAGTAGGCTGGTTCCAGTAGGCCAGCCTAATGCGTAGCCGAGCTTCGCGGCGTTCGAGAAGGTGGGCGTCTCCATGATTTCGAGGTACTGCTCGTTTTGCGCGGCGGCTCGGGTGGCGACTTCGTTGAGCCATTCGCCGGTATGAGATTTGTGGATGCCGCCGAAGCGGTCGAAGGTGCTGAAGAAGTGGTCGTGGGCGCTGATGCCGGCGCTGGGAATGAAGCTACGCATGGAGAAGGAGTCGACGAGGGCGTCGTAAAGATGCTGGTCGGCGAAGACGCTTTCGGCGCGGACATCGCCGTTGCTGCAGACGGGCTGCGGGGCGAGGCTGCGGGTGGTGCCGACGTTTTTGGTGAAGCTGAGAGTGTTCGGGTTGACGCAGAGGAGGTCGGCGGCGGCGTCCTTAAGAAATGTTTCGGCGAAGATAGCTCCGCTGAGATGCATGTGCAGGTCGGCGCCTTTGGGCATTCGAACGAGAAAGGCGCGGAGTTGCAAGGGATTTTTCTTCGCGGTGTTGAATGCCAGGGTAGCTCGCTGCTCTTGTCGTGCGGTGGAGGTTTTGGGGGTGGCAGCCTGAGCGGCGGCTGTGACCAGGCAGAACAGAATGGCAGGAACGAAGCTTTGGATGCGAGGCAGCATAGAGGATTTCCTTTGGCATTGAAGGATGAAAAAGGATAGCGCGAGGGAGGCAAGTTGGCGGTATGGCCTGAGGTTGCTATACTGAAAATGCGTTTGCGTCGCCGGCTTCCTGCCAGCGAGTGGGCTCCCCTGAAAAGGCTGGGCTGGCAGATGTAGATTCTACGCACGGGCGTTCTTGGCGATCCCCGATTGAGGCGTTAGATGCCAAGGCCAGATAGCTCAGTGGTAGAGCGCGGCCCTGAAAAGGCCGGCGTCGGCGGTTCGATCCCGTCTCTGGCCACCACATTCTAAAGAACTTAGCGAAAACCAAAGAGTTGAAGATTTAGTCGCACGACCAATACCCGACCATCGCTCAAGCGATGTCGGTCTGGTCGCCCTCTTCCTGCTCGGGCTTCTTCTTATCTAACATGCTCCATATCACCTTGGCCGTATTGCCGGTCTTGGTGATATGCGCGCGTCCAGCTTTGCATACCTTTCGGTCATTTTGATATTGGCATGACCAAGCAGTTTCGCCAGTTCGTAAAGATCACCGCCGTTCATCATGTACCAGGACGCAAAGGTGTGACGCAGATCAGGGAACCAGAAGTCGTGAATCTTCGCTCTTTCGAGCAGGGCCTCAAAACTTCCCTCCAGTCGCTGGCGACAGCTCGTTGCGGGTTCTCAGTGTCAATGAACTTCGTCTGGTCTCGTCGGGCGTCGAAGCGGCGCGGGACAGCTCGTCATCGGCCTTGGCTGACGTCGGCGGCCATTGGGATTGCTTCGTAATATTACCTATGCATATTACCTATGCGTAGTAGTGAATTGGCGTAATGGTCGCCTCCGGCTCACCGGCCGCGATGATGCGTTTAAGCAGTTCCGCGCGCAGCTCGTTTGCAATCTCTTTGTACTCCGGACGTCCAATGAGATTCAGCGTTTCAGCTGGATCTCCGGCGATGGAGTAAAGCGCAAAGTCTTGATAGTGTTTGCTGTATTCCGCTTCGCCATGCTGCACTGTGGGATCAAAAGCACAGTAGCACCAGTCACTGGTGCGAATACCCCTTCCGCAGATCGATTGGCTGATCTGGAAATATACTGTTGAATCCCAGGCATTGCGAGCCTTCGGATCGTGGAGCAATTCCTTCAACGGCTTGCCGCGCATGCTTGTGACTGGCTTGATGCCGGCACCATCTAGCAGGGTCGGCGTGAGATCGAGCAGTGAGACTACCTCATTGATTGTGGCCGACTGGTCAAAGCCCGGGCCTGCAATGACAAAGGGTACGCGAATTGACGACTCGTGGGGCGAGCGCTTGTATTCACCGAGCCGAGTGCGGAATGTACAGCCGTGATCAGAGAAAAAAAGAATAATGGTGTTATCAAGTTGCCCGGTTCTCTCGAGCGCAGCAACCAAGGTGCCGACGCAATCGTCGATCGCCTGAACGCAGCCATAATAGCCCGGAATTCGCGAGCGCCAGTTTCCCGGTAAATTTCGCAAATCCTCGGGAATATACGGATCGATATACTTGTCTTCGTACCGCTTGGGCGGAACAAACTCGTCGACGTCATTCTGATGGTGCGGCTCGAGTTGCGAAAGAAAAAGGAACCAGGGTTTGTCGTGTTTTTGTTCGATCAGCTTCACACCTCGATTCGTGATGAAGTCAACGCGGTACACGTCCTTAAAGCCGATGTTTTTACCACTGTCATCCCAGTAATTACCCTCATAGGGATGAGAGACCAATTCGAGTACATTCGCGCCTTCCCAGAGATCGTCGAACCCGCCGCGCGATGGACCTGGTGGAATCCATCCCATCTGTTTTTTCCCATCTGCCATGTCCGTCTGCGAGACATGCCACTTTCCGATGAAATTTGACGTGTAGCCATTCTTCCGAAATTCCGACGCGATAGTCGGCAGGGAGTGATCAAGTTCGATGCCGAGTTTCCAAACAGCAGTCTCAGTTGCATACCGACTCGTCATGAAGGAAGCTCGTGAAGGCGAGCAGAGTGGCTGATTCGACATGCATTGCTTGAAGTTCGCACCACGTTTGGCCAGAGCGTCGATGTGCGGCGTCTTTGCCGAAGGATTTTCGTGGCTCGCACCTATAAAGTCGGCACGAAATTGATCAGCACAGATCATCAGAACATTTGGCTGCCGACCAGCTGCCGTGTTTAGAACATCTGCCGTCGCGGTATTTGAAGCAACAGTTGCTACCGCACCTGAGGCCAGAGCAGCGTTACGGAGGAAATCGCGGCGCGTGGCAAATGAACTCACTTTTGCTTGTTCACTCATTCTCACCATCCCTTAGATTCTTCAAATTTTCTGTTGATCCAGCATTCAAACTGCCCGCTAACTAAAAAACATATTTAGCGGAGAGTTGAATGAAGCGCGCATCCGGAGTGAAACTCTGGAATGTTTGTGACGCTGTAATTTGGCCGCCAGTCGTGGCATTGCTGGTCGTGCTTGGGTTTCCGTAAGCTGGAGTATTTAACACGTTGAAGATATCTGCGCGCAGCTCGAAATACTGTTCACGGAAGGTCGGCAGCCGCTTGAATAGCGAGGTATTGACACGCTCATAGCCAGGGCCGTGGATTGTATTGAATCGTCCCCCCAGATACGGCAGCGCGGCAAGCCCAGTGATTCGTGTTGTGCTTACTGGGCTACCTGCCACTTGGGCATTGGGGAAGGCCAGCACCGGGTTTGCAAACGCGCAGGGGTTATACCAGTGCGCCCTGGTCCGCGTGACCGATGCACAGGTAATCGAAGGATTGCTGGGATCGGGGTTTCCTCCCGCAGCAAATGGATTGCGGACCAGAATTGCGTTGGCGCTTCCCCCATTTGGTCCAGCGCTGCCAAGGTTCGTGCTAACACTGAAAGGAAATCCTGTTTGCGCCGTAAATTGCACGTCCGATGCCCAACCTCCGACAAGGGCGTTCACGATGCCTCCGCGTGACAAGAACTTTTTCCCTCTACCAAATGGCAGTTGATAATACCCATTGAACGTCAACCGATGCCTTGCATCAGCCTGCGAGTTTGTGTAGTCGCCTCCAATTCCGATGAGATTGATTCCTCGATACCCTATCCCTCCCAGCGGTTGACTTGCATCGTCCAGCGAATGCGCCCAGGTATAGGTCGTTAGAAAGCTAAGACCATTTTCGTAACGTTTCTCTACCTTCGCCTGCAACGAGTTGTAGCTGGAAACACCGGCATACTCATTTGTCGCAACGCTGCCAAAAGCAGGAAAGGGTTGAACCGTCTGCGTATTCAATCGCGGATCAATGAGCGCGGCTGCCGAATTCGTGTTCACATTGACGACCAAATGGCGGCTGACATCACCGACATACGCCAGTGTGGCTACCAGATCATTTGTGATCGCTCTCTGAACGGAGAGATTGTATGACTCGGTATAAGGATTCTTGATATTCGGCTGCGAGCCTGCAAATGAAGGTGTTGAAATCATATTAATGAGGCCGCCGGAAAGATAGGAAGAGAAGCCAGTCTCAAGCTTGATACCGTTCGTTGCGCAATTTCCTGCTGTGCAGGTACCGGCACGAGGAAAGTTTGATGTGAACTGGAACGGATAATTTTGCAGGGTCTCCGGGCCACCTGTATTTTCTATCCCTCCGAAAAAGATACCGAAGCCTCCATGAACCACTGTTTTGTCATCCATGCTGTAAGCAAAGCCGAACCGAGGCGAGAAATTTAAATCCTGCCCATTGACCAGCGAACTATTTCCCGTATAGTTCACCGCTACATGATTAGCGGCAAGCAGATTCAAAAACACTGGAGATAGAAGCGCATTTTCCTGAGTTTTGGTATAAGTCAGAGTCGCCTGTCCGCTTGCCGGCCCGACGGCCTGCATATAAAAGTTCGCGAACTTCCCAGCCACTTCCTTCAGTGGCTGATAGTAGTCATATCGAACGCCCATATTTAGAGTGAGCTTATTCGTCACACGCCAATCGTCTTGTATATAGGCTCCACGCGTCCAATGCGAAAAATCAAGATGCTGGTAGGCAGGTACCGATGCCGAAGTCATCTCGTTCTCAAGAAAATCTGCGACCCCAAAGCCGGTATTGGCCTTTCCGGGATTAGAGGTAAAGAATCCGCCAAAGGTGTAGGTGCCGCGAGCATTGGGTGGAGAGAAGAAGGGAAAGCGGACACTCTGTAAAAGGATGCCGGCCTTGAGCGAATGATTTCCGAGAATCTTCGTCACGTTATCGAGAATTTCGTATACGTCTTCACTCTTATGGTTTGGATAGTAGCCGGGCTGTCCAAAACCCGTTATTCCCGATAGTGTTACAAGCGGCAATCCCCCGCCCAGCGGTCCTCCGCTGGGAATACCTCCCAGTCCCAGAGAAGCGGCAAGATCGGGCGTATTGAATGCTGCTTGCTGGAAACCGAAGTTGCCGTAGTTATAACCAAAACGAACTTCATTAATCAGCGTTGGGGAAAACAGATGGGTTTCACTGAAGGCCAGGTTATCAGCCTGATTGATCACTTTCCCATCTGCACCGTACGCACCTCCGTCAAGAATAGGACCGAGCGGTGCCGGATAGTTGCTCGGCGCATTCAAATAACTAAACCTGACGAATGTTTGATCTTTTGGACTTATATTCCAGTCCAGACGCGTGCCCCATTGCCAGCTATTCGCTACGGCGTTTGTGTTGTCCACATAGTTGTTATATAAATTTGCACCGTTTGTATTTGGCAGCGGATAGAGCTTCAAAAGATTGAGCGCAACTTGATTAATGTTGCTTGGGCAGATTACGTTCTGCTGGCCATTGCATGTAAGCAGTTGCGTTCCGGCGCTGCCAGGTTGATAGAGCGTGACAGCGGCTCCCTGCGAAGTGAGTGAGGGCTTCAGCAGCTCCGAGAAATTTCCCATTCGCATAAGTGGAGTAGGAACAGATTGGGTAAATGTTTGTCCAAAGACAATACGGTTCGCCTCGGCATAGCCGAAAAAGAACAGCCGGTTTTTGAGGATTGGGGCACCCAGCGTAGCCCCGAATTGGTTCTCGTGATACGCAGGAATGGTCTTCGCATTGAAATCTTTCGCGTCAAATGCTGTGTTGCGGATGTACTCCCATAGACTTCCATGGATTTGGTTTGTTCCCGACTTTACGCTTGTATTCATCACCGCGCCCGCCGAGTGGCCCAACTCTGCGCTATAGCTATTGGTTTGGATATTGAATTCAGCGAGAGCATCCGGTGGGGGATTCACAACGAAACTCGATCCGCTTAAAAAGTCGGGGACCGCGGTGTTATTGTCGATACCATCCAAAATAAAGTTGTTTTGTGTAGGCCTCTGTCCGTTGGCGGAGAAGTCCCCAGTGCCTACGCCTCTTCCTCCTACACCTTGCACCACACCTGCCGCCAATTGCGCTACATAAACTGCGTTACGCCCGTTCAACGGGATGTTATTAATAACTTCGGTGCTCATCACTTGTCCGACGGAGCCCGATTGCGTCTGTAACAGTGGCGGAGCAGTACTTACGGTGACAGTGTCCGTCACAGCGCCCGGTTTTAATATGAGCACAATATTCAATCTGGCCTGCACGTCAAGATGAATGTGCTCTTGTGTCGTGACCGAAAAGCCCGCTGAGTTCGCGCTTATGGTGTAATTCCCAATTTTGATGGGAGAGAAAGTGTAGACGCCGTTTGCGTCCGTTGTTTCCTTCAATACGAGTCCGCTATCAATGCTGGTGAGCGTAACGTTGGATTGAGAAATGACCGCACCGGAGGCGTCCTGCACTACACCTGTAATGGTCCCCTGATCCATCTGTCCGAAAATTGGCGCCGGTGCTAACAACGCAGCCCCGCAGAGAACCGCAAGCAGCAACATTAGACAGATGTGGATGACTCTATTCGATGCATTCCTTATTGGCACGTTCATAGTCCCTTCTAAATGGCGATCGTTTGATTCGTGTTCAACGTGAAACGTAGCCGAATCGCTGCTCCATTTCTTATGAAAACGGATACACTTCAGTAGTCTTTTGCGATGAGGGGACGTTACCGCAAACAAAACTTCATTGTCAATGTTTTATTTCCTTTTCCTACGTTTCGCTGCATGCCGTGGCAGGTTAAGGTTGAAAAGAAGCGGCGTTGAGACGCTACTCTGAATTTAATCTGTTAGGCGATCGGGGTTGGCGGTTTAACGAGCAATATATTTATTGGTGCTTATATAGAGGTCGAGATTGCTTCTGATGATGAGTTGAGGAATCACGCCAATGAAATGGAGCGGTCTCATTCCTTCGGATAAATACCAATATAGGGTCCGAATCGCAAGGCTTCCCTGCGTTTCGGGACACTGATAGATCGTCGCCTTAACGATGCCTTCTCGGAGGTAAGGAACAAGCTCCGGAATAAGATCTGTCGTTACAACGGCGACGCTATCCAGTCGACCAGCCTCACGCAGGGCTGTTAGCGCGGAGATAGAGTTCGCTGTACTGATGTACAACCCGGCCATCTTGGGCGTGCTTTGCAGGAGCCTGCGTACTCCCTGATATGCCTCATGGGGATCATCGTGCGCCTCAATGACAGCCGCCACGGAGAAGGCTGGCGAAAGCTGAGAAAGCATAGTTCGAAATCCTCGCACCTTTTCCGCGTGATTGAGATATTCGAGATTTCCTGTAAGAACTCCGACTGAACCTCGTTTATTCATATGACTGAAAAGCGCTTCAGCCGCCATGGCGCCGCAATTGAACGGATAAGCAGTGATAGCAGTGAGCCGTCCCGATTCCGGGACGTCGGTCGAAATACAGACGATGGGAATACCTTTCATATTTGCCTTCCTGACCAACTCTGCCATCTGGAAGGTATTCGGCGGAACAGCAATGATTCCATCAACCGATGCGTCAAGAGCAGACTGGATGCTGTTCCGCGCGTGATCATACGGCAAGCTATAACTATGGAACTCAATGTCCAGTGTTGAACTAAACGGTAATGCACCCTCCTCTATGCCGGATCGTAGGGCATCGAAAAATGGAGGAATCCCCGTCGGGAAATTGATGGAAACCCGAAAGCGCCGGTTTAGCCTCAGGTCACGCGCAGCCCGGTTTGGGTGGTAGTTCAATTGCTCCGCCACTTGCAGTACACGAGCGCGAGTCTTTTCGCTGATTCGCCCACGGTCGTGAAGTGCGCGGTCTACAGTTGCAATGGAGATTCCTAACTCCTCAGCAATCGCCCGAATGCCGGAAGTTGGCTTTTCAGTGTTGTTTTTTATTTTTGAGGTCATCTATAGATAGTGGCTTTGTCATGAATAGCATACGCCGGGACGTCTCAAAAGATTGGTGACATTGATGCTTGCTCTGGATAGGTTTTTTGTTTGAGGATGGCGTGAGGTCTATATCGATAGTATTGATGGTTGAAGGAAGCAGGGTCTTCAGTGCGATGGTTCAGCCTGACGGTGAACTAATCCGTTCACAATATGTCAAGATGTTTCGAACCGCATCAGCTCGTCTGCTTCTCAGATCATTGACTTGGGAACATACGTCTAGCGGACTCAAGTTAATTCAAGAATTTCGAAGACGTAATGTCTATCCGAGCCAAATATTGAAGATCGACGCGAAAGAGGCTAGCTTCTCGGCAATCATAGGAATGATCATGGGACGAAAGCGAACTGGATTGTTGGCGATGAGGAAGAACACTAGTTGCCATACTCCTGCAACACTACCGCCATGGTGGCCATCTCCCAAGTGTGCTCAACTGTCGCCTGTTTAAAGATGCGAAGAATGGTCTGCATTAGGCCACCTCCGCCAATTCTGCATCGGACATCTCTGCCCGTCGTGATAAAGGTTCTTAGCGAACGCTGAACATCGCGAACGACTCTCCCGGGATCGAAATGGATACAGAGCCGCCCTCACTCCTTGCTGTCGCAAGGTTCGCCGGGGCGAGAGGCTCGAACTGATTGCACCCAGCCAACGCAGTATCGGCACTTCGTATGAGCAAAATACGGGGTTCCGCCTTCTTGTTGACGACGGCGACAACCGCATCTTTGTCGTGGGCCGAACTACACCCTTTCAAAGAGTTCGTTCGAATATAGACGAAGCTGGAGTCATCAACGAATAGATCCTGCTGTGCCCCACCTTGAAGCGCTGTGTGTGACTTGCGTACAGAAAACAGCGCTGCCGTCCATACGAAGGTCTCTTGCTGGTCATGCGTCCGCCCAGAGGCGGTAAAGGCTGACGATTGCCCATTCGGTCCCGTTGGCGGGAATCCACCGGGAAAATCGCGACGGTTGTCCGGGTCTCCCCCACCTTCCATTGCGATCTCGTCTCCGCTATAGAGTTCGGGCGTACCCCGCAGCGTCGCAAGGAGGCCGAGCGCCTCTTTGAGTCGCGGAAGCGATCCTCCGGCAGCGGTCAGGAAGCGGGTCGTGTCGTGATTGCCAAAGAACTGAACCAGGTGTTCCGGGTGCGGGTAAAGGGAATCCTGCCGCAGAGTGGCGGCAAGATCGGTCATGGGTTTGTTGCCGGCGAGGACATCCCGGACGGCAAAGTAGACAGGGAAGTCGAACGGCGTGTCCAAGCCGGTGTCGATTCCTGCATGTTCGCGCCCGCCGGCGAAGAATGAGGTTATGGTCGGGTCGCGGTGGAAGATCTCACCAACTGTCGTCAGGTTGGGATAGGCATGGTGAAGCGCGGCGTCGAAGTCGTGCCAGAAGGCGCGGCCTACGTAAGGAAACGTATCGATGCGGATGGCGTCGAGATGTGCGGTCTCGACCCACCAGAGCGCGTTCTGTATCAGATATTTGGAGACGAGCGGATTCTCCTGATTCATGTCCGGCATCTCGTCGGTGAACCAACCCTCGGTCAAGTCGCGGGAGCTGGCGGGCGTGGCATGGGGGTTGACGAGGTCGTTGAAGTTGCCGGCTGATCGCTTGTGATTTGCCAACGTTCCATGGAACCAGTCGGGGGTGGGAGGATCTTTGACCCAAGGGGTGTTGCACCCCGATGTGATTGGGAACCAGGTCGATGATCAGCTTCATGCCACGGGCATGCAGCGCGGCGGCGAGATGCCGGTACTCTTCCAGAGTGCCGAAGTGATGATCTACATCGTACAGATTGACCGCCGCGTAGCCGTGGTACGACTGCGGCATCAGTCCGTTGTCGTAGACCGGCGTGGTCCAGAGAGCCGTGACACCGAGCTCCTGCAGATAATCGAGATGCTGCTCGATGCCGGCGAAGTCGCCCCCGTGCCATCCGCGACTGGCGGCGCGGTCGTATCCAGGCTGATCGTTAGCCAGGTTGCCGTCGGCGAAACGGTCCGTCATTACCAGATAGATGACGTCTTTAGGCGAAAAGCCAGCATGAGCTGCAGGGGCCTCCGTTCGCGGGTGAAGGGCATACGCACGCGATGCATTGCCCTGCGCATTTGTAGCCGTGATCTCGATGACTTGCGGCGGGGCGGTGGAGGTCTTGAGCCAGACGAAGGCCCAGTGCCCATTGGATGAGGCCTGGGCGTGGTCGAAGCGGACACCGTGGGCCTGGACTGAAAACTTCGCGCCGGCCAGGCCTGTTCCGTGGATTAACAGCATTGGGTCAGGAAGCTGTACGAACCAGTCCGGCGGGTCGATGCTCTGAATGACGGGTTTGCCGCGATCAGCTTGTCCGAAGCCATAAGAAGCGATGCAGAGCAGAGCCGCGCCGCAGAGAGTATTCCACCGGGTCTTCATATTCACCATGAGTGACTGTCCTTGCCAACGGGGCATTTCTGGAGACGGAAAAACCCGACCGAGCGATTATGTTCCGTTTAGGGAATGACGATTTGCCCAGACCGCGAAAAGAATGGCGCTGCTCACAGAGCAGCCCCGATTAGGAATGACGCGTGGGGTAAAAGGTGAAGCGCAGGCAGTCGGAAGCTCACGCTCAGAGTGCTGGCCGGTAGGTTGATCATCCAAAATTTCCGTCTTTGTGGCTGGAGCATGGATTGGTGAACTGAGGGTAGTTATGCGCGGTGTCGAGGCCGGATAGAGTCTTCAACGTTTGTATGATAACGCAAAGAAAGTACATTGGCGGTTTCTCGATATCGCAGGAATTTATCGCGCCTAGAGATTTCCGATCAGTTCCGTCCACTCTCAGCACTAACTCTCTTCTTTTATCTTTCTCACATTGGTCGATAGACGACTTCTGGGCACTGTAAGTACGACACCTCGTCATTCCAACGGTCTCCTTACATTGAACAGTGGATGTTGGGTGTCGTATCGGTTCGTTTTCACCTCCCGTTCATGCGGCATTGACTGCGCACTAAAGTGGCGAAGTTACCGTTGACTTATCCGGCAGCGATCCGCTCAGAAGCGGAAGATTCATTTCCTGGGAGATGCCGGAACTCCCTAATTTCCCCGAGGCTACACAATGAAAACTCAGTCCTTCTGTCATCGCCTATTTTTGGTCTTAACGTGCATTTTGGCCACCCTGATCACCGCAAATGCTCAGATCAATACCTCTAGCCTCACTGGCCTGATTGTCGATCCCAGTGGAGCCGATGTCCCGCACGTCAATGTCACCGTCACTAATAAAGCGACCGGGCTTAACCGCACAGGCGAGACGGACGGCGCGGGCTACTACAGCTTCCCGTCGCTCCCAATCGGCCTTTATACCGTCTCCATTAATGCGACGGGCTTCGCAGGCATGAGTGAGGATGTCCAATTAAATGCCGCCCAGAAGAGCCGCCGCGACTTCACACTTAAACTTGGCACTTCTCAGGAAGAGGTTACGGTGAACGCCGCAGGCAGCACTCTTTCCCCGGACGATGCCTCCATCAGCACGGTGATCACAAGCGAGGTTATCCAGCAGACACCGCTTTATCAGCGCAACTGGGACGACCTTCTTCGAACGGTTCCTGGGGTGCAGATCAGCCGCTTCACTCAGCAGAGCGGCGCTACCAGCGCTGGACGAACCGGCAGCTTCAACGTCCACGGCATTCACTCACTTCAGAACGATTTCATCCTCGATGGCATCGATAACAACACCATCTCCGAGAACGTTCAAGAGTTAAGCACGCAGGCCGCACATCCCTCCGTAGACACCATCCAGCAGTTCACTATCGTGACCAATCCTTACTCGGCCGAGTATGGCCGAGCTCCCGGCGCAGCTCTTTCTGTCAACACGATGGGAGGCAGCAACCGCTTTCATCTTCTTGCCTTCGAATATCTCCGCAACGATTTCTTCGATGCGACAGACTACTTCACGAAGCGTAGCAAAGTCCGAAAGGCGCAAAACAATCAGCACCAGTTCGGCGGAAGCATCAGCGGCCCCATCGTCCATGATCGTCTGTTTGCGTTCTTTAACTACGAAGGCACACGCATCAAGCAAGGCGTCTCCCGCACCTCGACGGTGCCTTTGCCGAATGAACGGATCGGCGACTTCAGTCCCGCGACGGCAGCTTTACTTGGCGTGAAGTATCCCACAATCTTCGACCCTCGCACCAACCAGCCCTTCCCCAACAATCAGATTCCAGCCGACCGGCTCGACAAGGCGATGCAGGGCATCATTGCACTCTTTCCGCAGCCCAACCTGCCGGGTCAGCTCAACAATTACTTCCGCAATGCCGGCCTGAGCGACAACAATGACAGTTATGACGGCCGGGTTGACTGGACTGCCTCCTGCTCCGATAACCTTTTTGTCCGCTACAGCTATATCAACCGCTCTCGCTTTATCCCCGGTAACTACGGCGGCATTGGCGATGGCACCTCGACTTCTGCATTCGGCCGCCAGAAGATTAACTCGCACAGCGCAGTCCTCGGCTGGACCCACATCTTCTCCCCCAACGTTCTTAACGAGTTTCATCTTGGCTTCATTCGTAATAAGTCCGTTGCGGAACAGGACCCCTTCGGCTTGAACGCTGCGGACGAGTTCGTTCCCGGCATCCCCAACAACCCAGCCGTTGCCGGTGGCGTCCCACTGACGCAGTTCGCCAACTTCACCTTCATCGGCTCGCCGGACTTTCTGCCCAAATCCCAGACGCCCCAGCAGATCCAGTGGGTCGACACGATCTCCCTGGCGCTGGGCAAACATTCGCTCAAGCTGGGCGGCACGGTATATGCTCCCATGCGCAACATCTTTCAAGATGAGCCCGGTACTCGCGGCGACCTTGGCTTCACCGGCATCTTTAGTTGCCAGCGCGGTGGTGCGAACAACCAGTGCCTTACGCCCGGACTCTCTTACGCCGACGGCCTGCTCGGTCTCGCGCAATCTACGCAGTTGACGAACGTCCATTTCGTCGACCAGCGGTTGTGGATGATCTCCGGCTTCGTTCAAGACGATTGGAAGGTAGTGCCCAAGCTCACTGTCAATCTTGGACTCCGCTACGACTTCGCCACCCCCGCTCTGGAAGGGAAAAACCAGCAGGCCAACTTCGACCCTACCGCTAATGGAGGCGCCGGCGGATTAGTCTTTGCCAAGAGCGGCTCTCTTAAGGACCGCGCGCTGGTCAATCCCAACTACAAGAACTTCGGCCCCCGCTTTGGCGTGTCCTATTCTCCGGATACGAAGACTGTCATTCGAGCCGGATATGGTTACTACTATGCGATGTTTGAGCGCTTCGGCAGCGAGAACCAGCTTTCGCTGAACCCACCCTTCCTTATCAACAAAGCGCCGGCAGTTGCATCAAACTCAACGACTCCAGCTCTGATTGCTCAGGATGGGTTTCCTTCAAACTTCCTGGATCCGTCGACAATCAACCTGTCGCAGCTTCAGGCCTACCATTTACGCACCATGAACCCCAACGCACCAGCTCCGAACGTGCAGCAGTGGAGTGTGGGTTTCCAGCGTGAGCTTCCCGGCAATCTTACCGCCGAGGTTAATTACGTCGGCACCAAGTCCACCCATCTCGACGTCATCAGCGATCTTAATCAGCCCAGCATTGCAACCCCGGGCGCTCCCAGCAAGGTTCCTTTCACTAACTTCGGCTACATCGAATACACCAACTCAATCGGATTCGGAAATTATAACGACCTTGAGGCGACCCTATCCCGGCGCTTCAGCAATGGTTTCAGCTTCCGTACTGCTTACACTTACTCCCGCAGCCTGGATAACACGCCGGAGGAGCTTGAGAGTAACTCGGGAGCACCACCCAACGGCAGAAACTACGCCTCCTGGTACGGCCTCAGCGACTTCGATATCCCGCATCGCATCTCGGTCAACTATGTCTATGAGTTGCCATTCGGCAAGGGGAAGGCCTTTGCTAACCACGGACTCCTCAGTTCTATCGTGGGCGGCTTCCGTACCTCCGGCGTCTACACCTATTACAGCGGCCATCCCTTTACGGTCAATGGCGGTGGAGGGCTCGCTGCCGCGCTGGATCCATACGGTGCAGCTACCGCTACCTTGAATGTAATTGGCAAACCCACGCTCGTTCAAAATACGGACTGCTGGTTCTACGCTGCACAGAATCCACAGTGCGTCGCTCATGCCCCGAACGCCACAAATGCGTATTCCCTCCCTGCCCCCGGCGTCATTGGCAACAGCGGTAGGAACACGCTCCGGGGTCCGCACACGAATGTCTTCGATGCTGCTCTCCTGCGAGAGTTCCCCATTCACGAAACAGCCAATCTGGAGTTTCGTTGGGAGGTCTTCAACGTGAGCAATACACCTCTCTTCGGTCAACCCAACAACAACTTCTCCAGCGGAGCAGCGGGTCAGATCACCTCGCTTTCAGGTGACCCTCGAGTAATGCAACTCGCACTGCGCCTCTCCTATTAACAAGTCTCAACCACTGAGGCTGGATGCTGCGTCTTGGCGCAGTATCCAGCCGTTTCCTTACGTGAATCTGACAGCCGGGCCGTTCCGCCGACATGGAATACAACTCACCTCATCCATCACACAGATTGTTCAAACCACTCCTAGATGTACTTTTGGTTACCACAACATCTCGGTCGCCCAATAAGAGCTCGCTTTCATTTGGCCCCTCTTTGAGCAAACCTACTTTGACATCCTTACCGTAGGCCTTCAGCAGTGGGGTGAAGGTGTGGCGGAAGGTATACCAACCGATGTGCCTCATCCGTGTTTGTGCTGCCCATCGAAGAGTTGATTTGCGGATTTTTCGGCAAGGAAACGAGATTCGCAAAAATTCGAAATGCGCCGGGCACCCCTTCTGGTAGCTGGCGGTAGAAAGCATATGCGTTATAGATATATATGCCTTTGCCATAACGAGCGTAGAGCAAGCCTCCTCTTTGCGGATTCTGACCCGGATCGTGAGTTTCGAGGAGCGGCTGATAGTGCAAATCCCATTGGCTCAGAAATTTCGATCCCCGTTCGGCTACCCAGCCTTCAAAGTCCTTGGCTCCAATCTTGTTGGGCCATTGAAACACCGGATTATCCGGTGCCAGGATATCTACCTTCGAGGCTTCATCTGTCACCTCTTCAGGATCACTTGTCATGGTGTACGGATACGGCCCATAGTTCTTGTCGAACTCGGGAGTGTTGTATTGCACCACCACCACTCCGCCATTTTTCACGTAATCCAGCAGCCTACTGTTGTTGGCCTTCAGATCATCCCGCACCGCATAAGTGCGCACCCCCAGCAGAATCACGTCGTACCTGCTAAGGTTGCCACTTGCCAGGTCAGGAGCAGTCAGAAACGTCACGTTGACGCCGAGATTCTCAAGAGCCTGCGGCACTGTATCGCCGCTGCCCATGATGTAACCCACATTCAAACCGGGAGCGCACTTCACATCAACGCCGGTGATGCGATAGGTCGAAGGCCGGTACAGGTTATAAGGACGGAGGCCAGGATAACCTACCGTCCGATAACCCTCTCGATAGCGGCGACGGTTGTAGTCAGCCACAACGGTCACGTCGTAAGGCTCCTCGCGAATGTGCGACGGTGTGACGTTGAATAGCACCAATCGGTCGTCTCCATCTTTATTGGTGGAGAACTCAGCCACTGCCGGCGAGCTTATCCATCCGGCAGGTAACTCCAGCCGCACAGTTCCTTTGGCCGGCCCTTTCACATTGCTATGGATGTTGGCCTCAAGGGGAAAGGATCGCGCCGTTAGTGGCAAAACTCCTTTAGAGGAGTTCACCGAGACCGAGATTGCCGGACCTGTCACCAGTGGCTCCATCACAGTTCCCTGTCCGGTGATGCGCTTCACCGATTGCACGACACTGCCCACGTGAAAGATCACATTATGATAGCGAAACGTGGCCCAGGCAGCTAACGGATATGGAGCGAAAGGCTGGCTCATAAACCGCTGGTCATTAATGTCATAGTAGGGCTGTTCCACGTCCTTGCGGCTGAAATACGGACGCGTAAAAGATGCATTCTGAGGCGCGCTTACCTGGAAACGCTGATTGATCGGCTTGTTATCCGACAGAGTAGAGGAACCCGTATCGCTCGGAGTTACGCTCCAATGCTCGTCCTCGCGGGTGGACAACTCCACCTTCGCTAACGTCACCGGAACAGAACTGGGATTGTCGATATGGACATTAACAGCAAACTGCTGCCCGGGAATGGCCATCACGAATGATTCGGGCGTCCCGCTGGGCCCGGCAATGCTTTGGTCAGCTCTGTGGTCCGGCGCGATCGTGGGCAGAATCGATAGCTCAAATGATTGAGCCAGACCTTTCTCGAATTGCATCTCTTTCACGCGTAGCTCGTGGTTCACATCGTATTTCTCATCGTCGGAAAGATTGCTCGCGCGTACCTCCGCGATGAGCGCGACAGTAGCCTTCAACCCTGAGGCCAGCAGCGGCGCCGTCTTCTCGGGATGGCGGGGGTCAAACTCTCTCATCGCTTGCTCAACCAGTTCATTGATCTTTACCAGTTGCTGGCGCAGGAAAGCCGCATCATTTGTCTTGACCAGGCTTGCAATTCCCATCAGAGATGTATCGATGCCATCGAAGAACGAACCCTCTTTGTCTTCTGCGGCATGGACGGAAGCGAACCGATGATACTTACTGAACATCTCCCCCGATGCTGGAATGCTTGATCCGCCATTCTGTGATCTCTGGAAACCCAGCCCTTCACGGGAAAGCTGCGCGTAGGAGATGCCCAGCAGGGGCTCTTGCTTCCCTGTGGGCACGATGACGTTCGCATCGATTGGCCACGGTCGCCATTGGTCATGGATATAGTCGTACACGCGTAGCGGAGCCCAATGGTGGGTAGCATAATCGTAGACACCCTTTTCTGTGACACGGGCGCGCGGGACCTCCGCATAATCCTTCAGCGGCGACCATGGATGCAAGCCGGCCCGGATTTGGTCCGGGAACATCTTTGGATCGCCAGCATAACGAAATACCTCCTGTGCCATCTCTCCAGCCACCTGGTGGTTGCCATGTCCATCGCTCGGTCCACCTATGAAGACCGAGGTAACTACCAAGGGCCGGGTCATACGTACGACTCGTACAGCATCGGCAAGCACCCGGTCGTGCGACCAGTGGTTCATCGACTCCTCCCTGGTTTTGGAGAACCCGTCGTTGATAACACTCGTCCAGAATTGGTCCACATCGTAGTACCGATCGGCCACTAATAATTCCTCTGTCCGCACCAGACCGAGCGCGTCGAAGAGATCCGGCGACATCACGTTGGCTCCGCTTTCACCACGATTCAGCGTGAGCAGAGTTACCCGTGCTCCTTCGCCACGCGATTCATACGTGAGCATTCCTCCGTCCTCATCGTCCGGATGTGCCGTAACCATCAACAGGCTAGCGCGCGTGTGCAGCTTGCGTAGAGACTGCCACAAAGCCGCAGCCCCGCGATCGATAGGAAGCGGCGCTGCGTCCACTGTCGCTGCCTCGCCAACCATCCCACGCTCAGGGCTCACCTCCGACTCCCCATTTTGCGCTGACTGGGCGAAACAGGCGCCCGACAGAATGCTGAATACTATTGCGGCTTTTAGTAAGGTTCTTAAACCCAAGAACATGATCAACCCTCTCTTAAGGCGCCTTGTTTCTATGTGGCAGCTGCATTTCGGACAGCCTGTTAGAAATAAAACTCTCCGGCAAGTTGAATCTCGCGCAGATCATTTACGGCATGATTGAACGCGTTGAAAACGCTCTAAATGCAGTTCGATCAGCAATAGCATCGCTCTAACGATTCAAGAGAACGTCAGTTCTCAAGTGAACTCGCCACGTCTCCGCTTTTTGGTCCAGGCTCTTACGAGAAATCGTACAAAAGAGCCCGGACACTCGACTCATTGCGGAATCCATTATTTGTTATCACGCTGCTAACAATGGACAATCAATTGGTTGAGAAGCTCTTTCGATGGCTCCCATTCGCCGATAGCGGGGTAGAGAAGCATAGCTTTGCGTGCCATGGAAACGGAGCCAGTGAGAGCAGCCTCGATTGCCGCCCGCTCGTAGGCTTTGACGGCAAGGACAAGGCCACGAACGGCTTCTGGCAGTTTTCCAGCGGGCTCCGGGGTGATAGCGTCCTCGCCTATCTGGCAGGAGGTCTCGACGATATCTGTATCTTCAATCTCCGCGATGGCTCCCATATTCTGGGTGTTGACGATGATGCGTTGTGGCTGCGTACCGCAGAGCGCATTCATGACGTCAAGGGCAATTCGATGATATCCCGTTGCCGCGAGGAACGGATCTTCGTTGCTGTACTCCGCTAAGTCGAGAGCTGAGCCGCCATTTCCTTCCAGCTTCATGTAAGAGGCAGAGCGGTTGTTGAGGTAATCGACATAAGTGGCGATTGCAGCTGTAGAATCCCCACTTTGTAGAAGCTGAGAGAGCCTGCTAAGCAACTTGTTGTTGAGCTGTTCGACCTCCGCGCCGCGTGTGCTTCCCTGCTTGCGTTGGTTCTCCAGCGCCCGGCAGCGCGAGTAGTAGAAGAAGAGGTATTCAGTGGGAATGAGCTTTAACGCCCTGATGAGTTCGTGCTCAAAAAGCGGCACTGAGTAAAGTTGACTGAGGAAGGAGTCGTCGGCAAGCAATCGGCTGGTGATATCTTCTCCACGAAGCACGATGCGGCGAATCCATCCGAGATGGTTGAGCCCGACATAGTCACATCGCACCTCGTCCGGAGTGGCGCCCAGCGCTGTGTGGATACGGTGGAGCATCTCGGTGGGAGTGTCGCAGATACCGACAACCCGGGCGCCAGTATTGTGTTTTATCGCCTGGGTAATAAGGCCGGCGGGATTAGTGAAGTTGATGAGCCATGCCCGGGGGGCGAGGCGCTCCACAATCTTTGCCTGTTCGACCGCAGTGGAGACAGTGCGGAGGGCCATGGCGACACCGCCCGGGCCGGTGGTCTCCTGACCGGGATAGCCATGGTCGATTGAAGTGCGCTCGTCGTGGGCGCGCGCCTGAATGCCTCCGACGCGAATGCTGTTCATCACGAAGCTGGCGCCCTCGACGGCATCCTCAATCGAAGTGGCCTGCCTGACCCGGAGCGTGCCACCTTCGCGGGCGACGATGGCACGGCCTAGTTCCGTCATGATGCGGACACGGTCCGCGTCGGGATCGAAGAGCACGAGTTCTTCCGCGCCGATGGCTTCTGCCGCTTCGTTGACGCCAAAGATGACCAACGGTGTACGAACGCCGCCGCCGCCGATGAATGCGATTTTACGACGTATAAATTTGCTCATAGATATTCTCGATTTCCTGGTGTGTGGGGAGTGCACTTAGAGATCCGGCGCGCCGCGTTGAGAGACCTCCGCAGATGCAGGCACGGCGTAGACAGTCTTCGGGGCCCACTCCGTCGAGGAGGGCGTCGATAAAGCCAGCGTCAAATGCATCGCCTGCTCCTGTTGTATCGACCACATCCACGACGGGGGGCGCTACTTCATAGCGGCGTCCGTTCTCCAGCATAGCCGCTCCGCGAGAACCGAGCTTGACTACGGCCTGGGCCAATCCATTGTCCTCCGCGAAGGAAAGGTAGCTGGCGATGTCTCCGCCGCACAACAGGGATGCCTCTTTTTCGTTTGGCAGGAGATGGTCCACAGCGCGGCAGATCTCCAGACTGGCCGGAGATCGCAACCACGCCGGTTGAAATCCCACATCGAGCGATGTCGTACAGCCGGCGGCTTTCAATATCGGCAGAAGGTGCATCGCTACGGTGTGTTCTAGCGGAAGGGCGAAGTGCACATGCCGTGCAGACACGAGAACATCGATGACCGATTTCGACTGAAGCCGACCTGCCAACTTGTCGTTCTCACCGTGGTAGCTGAAGAAGGAGCGGTCGTTTCTCATCGAAACGCTGACCGTGACTCCCGTCTCACCATCCGAACGGGCAAGCCCTTCGGTCGAAACTCCGAATTCGAGAAGACGCGCCTCAAACCATTCGGCGTCGGAGATGCCAATGCCTCCTACGAGACTGACCTTGCGCCCGAGTCGGGCGAGCGCACAGGCGGTGTTAACAGCCCCACCGCCGATTTCGCGCTTGTACTCGTTCGTAAACACTTCTTCGCCCGGCTGCGGCCATGCCGTGAAACCGGTAAAGATATGATCGATATAAATCTCGCCTACGACTGCGACGTCACACTTCATGCTGTTCATAGAACGGCCACTCCTGTTTTCGTCTCGCCTCCAGCAGATAGACGGCTGCGCCCACAGCGGCCATGGCGAGCCCGATTGCGATGTGCGTGACTTTGCTGCTCAGGACGATATACAGCCAGCCGACCAGAGCGACGATTGCCGGCAATGGATACAGAGGCATTCGATAAATATCTGTCGACAAGCGCGTCTTGCGGCGGAGAAGGACCACACCCATACATTGCGCGATAAATTGAAACATCGTTTGAACCACGATAAGGACTGAGATTAAGTCGGAAAGTGAAAAGATGCAGGCAAGTGCCGAGAGGCCCCCCATTACGAGAAGAGAGGTTGATGGAAACCTTCCTTTCGGATGGAGACGAGCGAAGGGCTTGAAAAATTGTCCGTCTACCGCTGCGGTATAGGGGACGCGGGAGAAGCCCAGAAGAATGGCAAGGGCCGACCCCCAGCTCGCGACGAGAATGAGGACCGCAACAACAACGCCTCCCGAACGGCCGTAAAGCATCTGCATATAATCCGCGACAATAGCCCGGGAATGCTGGCCCTGCTGCCATGGCACCGTTCCAAGAATGGACAGGTTCATTGCGAGATAGAGGACAGCAACGAGAATGATGGAGTAAATGACGGCGCGAGGAATAGTCTTTCGTGGGTTTCGTACCTCTCCTCCTAACATGCAAACGTTGTTGTAACCGCCATAGTCATAGACGGCAATCAGCGTAGATGAGCCGAGCCCAAACCAGAACGCCCGCGAGGGTTGAAAAGCATGCGGAGGAAAGCTAAAGGCGATTGCACTGTTGAAGTGGAAGATGCCGCTGATGACGATCCATGCGCAGGTGCCAAGCACTGCCGTCGTGATGACAACGGAGAGGGTCCCGATCGAGCGGATGTTTCGGTAGAGAATCCAAGTGTTGACTAAACAGAGCGCCATCGCGAGTAGTACCAGATCATGGTGCCGGAGATGGGGGACAACAAAATTTGCGTATTCCCCAAAGCCGACGGCCCCGGAGGCAATAGAGAGGGGACCGATCAGGAGGGCCTGCCAGAGGAAGAGGAAGCTGATGAGGCGTCCCCATCGGGTTGGGCCAAAGGCCTGCAGAAGGTAGTGGTAGGGGCCTCCGGAGTGAGGCAACGTAGAACCAAGCTCGGCCCACACCATGCCATCGCATAGGCAGAGGATTGCCCCCATTATCCAGCCGAGCATTGCCTGCGGGCCGCCCATGGCCGCCAGGGCGAGGGGAATAGTAAGGAAGGGACCGATGCCAACCATGTTAAGGATGTTGGCTGACATGGCGCCGGGTAAACCTATACCGCGATCGAGTTGTTCTCCGGCACGAGCGATTTGAGTTTGCATGAAATCCGCGATAGTGACAGAGCTATCAAGTTAAAGTGAACGATTGAATAATGAAGCTCCGTCGCAATGTGAAGCTGTTTTCAACCAGGCGTTCTTGGATGTTGAATTATTTTCCGGAGAGAAATTGCGGATTCTTCGGCAGGCTCAGCATGTTTGCAAAGATGCGATATGCGCCCGGTACGCCGAGCGGAAGCTGACGATAGAAGGCATAGGCATTGTAGATATAAGCTCCCTTCCCATATCGCGCGTAGACGAGGCCGCCTTTCTGAGGTGACTGCCCCTCATCGTGCGTCTCCAGCAAGGGCTCATATTTGCTATCCCAGGAGGAGAGGAACTTCGAGCCGCGCTCTTCAATCCATCCGTCGAAATCCTTTGAAGTAATTTTGTTGGGCCAAGTAAACAACGGGTTGTTGGGATCGAGGATAGTGACAACCGATTTCTCATCTGTCACCTCTTCAGGATCGTTTGTCATGACGTAGGGATAAGGGCCATAGTTATGGTCAAACTCGGGCGTATTGTATTGCACCATGACGACGCCACCATTCTTGACATAGTTCAGGAGACGATTGTTGTTCGCAACCAGGTCTGGCCGAACAGCGTAGGCACGAACGCCGACAAGGATGGAGTTATATTTGCTCAGGTCGGCACTGGCAAGATCCTGCGCAGAAAGGAACGAGACATTAACACCGAGAGCCTTGAGCGAAGCTGGCACATCGTCACCGCTGCCTTCGATGTAGCCGATGTTCTGAGATGGCGCCATCTTTACATCGGTGCCAGTCGCTTTGTAAGCGGCCGGGCTGTATAGAAAATACGGTCGGAGCCCGGTATAACCGACGGTGACGTAGCCCTCTTTGTATGACTTGCCGGCGTAGTCAGCAACCGCCGTAATTTCATACGGTTTTTGGGAGACATTCCCGGGACGAATGGTGAAGGTTACTGCCTGCTCTTCTCCCATCTGGGTAAAGTTCACGGGCATCGACTGGGGAGTTGATGTCCATCCATCGGGAAGGACGAGGTGAACGGTTTCATCTGCGTGGCCCTCTACATTGTTGTGCAAGCGCACGCTTACTGAAAAAGACTTCTCGTCCAGGGGGATCACACCCGCGCTAGGGCTGATTGCAACGGAGACAGGAGGACCGACCGGCATGGGGTAACGCAGGGTTCCGGGGCCGTCAACCTTGCTGATCACCTGGACGACCCGGGAAGATTCCAGTGTCAAGCCGTCGAAGCTGAAGCGCACCGTCGCATGCAAGGGATAGGGCGACAGCGCCATGCCCCACGATGAATTATCGGCGATGTCGTAGTAGGACTGCTCCATCCCCGGACGCGTGAAGTAGGGACGTGTGTAAGGTTCATCATCAGGGACTTTGGCGGTGAAGCGCACATCGGAGACATTCCCGGGCTCGATTGTCCTGGGTGCGGCAGACCCAGAGGAGGCGTTCCAGGATTTTCCGGAAGTGGCGTTCAACTCCACGGACTGAACTTCGACAGGAAGCTTGCCGCCATCGAAGAGATGCACTCGAACATTGAAATTCTTGCCTGGGGTTGCCATCTGAAACGTTCTTTGAGTACCTCGGAACTCGGCTGGGATCCCGTCGCTAGAGGGAGGAGGCACGACATCTGCCTCGACGGAAAGGCTCAGAGACGCGAGAAGCGCGGTGTTGAACTGCTGCTGTTTCGTTGTTAGCTCATGCAGTATGTTGTATTTTTCTTCCTGGGCGAGAGTGCTCTTTTCGACTTCGGCTACTAGACTGTTGGTTGCTTTGAGACCGTTGGCGAGGGTCCCTGCAATTGCTGAAGGGTCCTGCGCGGCAAAGCCGGCAATCGCACTTTCCACCGCATCGTTAATCTGCTTCAAGCCGGTCTTCAGAAAGGTTGGCGGCTCGTTTCCAGCGAGATCCGCGATCCCCGTCAGTGAAATGTCGATTCCATCGAAGAAGCTATTCTCCTTGTCTTTGGCAGCGATGTGCGAACCGAAGCGATGGTAGTTCGAGACCTGTGGGCCGGGAAAGGGAATATCCGCTCCGCCGTTCTGCGATTTCTGAAACCCCAGCCCCTCACGCGAAATCTGCGGATAGGTCAGCCCAAGCGGAGTGTCGAAGGTTCCGGATGGAATGGTGACAGTCGTGGATACCTGACCTGGCTCCCACTTACCGGTGACGTGATTCGTCACCCCTAGAGGAGTCCACCGGTGGTTGGCGTAGTCGTACGCCCCCTTTTCAGAGGTACGAAAGAACGGAGTGCGCGCATACGTCTTCACCGGGGTCCAGGGAAGGAGCCCTTCCTTGATCTGCTCGGGAAACATCTTCGGGTCACCCGCGGCTTTGAAGACCTCCTGCGCCATCAGACCAGCCGTTGCATGGTTTCCGTGGCCATCGGTCGGCCCACCGACGAAGACAGAGCAGACGATCAGTGGACGAACTGTTCTGACGACGCGCACCGCGTCGCGCAGCACACGGTCGTGGCCCCACTGACCAAGAGCCTCCTTAAGCGATTTGGAAAAACCGTAGTCTGCGACCGTCGAGAAGTATTGCCCATCCAGACCGTAGTATCGGTCTGCCTGGAGCAACTCCTCGGTACGAACCAGGCCGAGAGCATCCCACAAATCTGAGGACATGACATTCGCGCCACCCTCGCCCCGGTTTAACGTCATCAAATTCGTGCGTACACCGAGTCCACGGCTTTCGTAGGCGAGAGTCGCTCCATCCTCGTCGTCGGGATGAGCGACGATCATAAGGATGCTTGCGCGGGTATGCAGCTTTTTGAGCATCTTCCAGGTTTCGGCAGCTCCGCGATCCATTGGGATGGGACGCGCATCAACCACGGTTTTTGTGAGGGGGACGTTCTCTCCAATGCATAAGCTGGGGAGAAGCGCAGACATCAGAGCCACAGACAGGGCACCTTTGGATCGGAAGGACATATCTCATCCATTCTCCTCAGCGGCCTGCTCTCACAGGACCACTGAGATGACTTGAAGCTAGCTGGATTGCCTAAAAGTAGAACTTGCCTGCGAGTTGAATTTCGCGCGGGTCGTTCACGACGGAGGTGATTTTGCCGAAGGTGGCCGTATTGGACACGGAGGCGGACGGATTGCCGAAGTTGGCATGGTTGAAGGCGTTGAAGCCTTCGAAGCGCAACTCAATCTTGCGCACGTCGCCAAGAGAAAATTGCTTGAAGACACTCAGGTCAACATTCCGAGAACCAGGTCCGTAAAACATACGCGGGCGGCAGCTTCCGAATGTACCTACTCCCGGTTGCGCGAACCCGCTGGCGCTGATGAAGCGCTCCGTTGAGTTGCGATCGCTGACCTGGTTACGATCACTTGTTGTCCCGGCAAATGGATTGCCGACGCAATTTGCATAGGATGCATGGCTGCCACCGGTCTGGCTGTTGTCGGCTGCACCCACGCTGAATGTAGTTCCGGTTTGCAGGGTAATGATCGTGTTGAGCTGCCATCCGCCGAGCAGACTGGCAGCCACGGAGTCGCGGTTCAGAACCCAGCCTCCCTTGCCGATCGGCACCGACCATTGCCCGCTGGCAACGAAGCGATGCCTCTGGTCAAAGGGCGAGTTGCTCTTTTCATGCGCGTAGTCGTAGGCATTTTGGGGAGTCGAGCCTCCAGTGAGATTGTCTGTAAAGTCCGCGAAAGCATGCGACCAGGTATAGCTGATCTGATAACCGAGACGATTCGCCAGACGGCGGCGCGCGCTGACCTCCAGCGCGTTGTAGCTGGTGTTGCCATCGTTGGTCGCGTACTCCAGGAAGGCGTGCTGACCCGCGCCCGCAATGGTTGAGGTGGCCGTGTTCAGGTTTGCATACGGAAACTGGACGAGAGCTGCAGTTGGCGATGCGTAGCCAGTGACAACGCCCTGATTCGCATTGCGCAGACGATTCATCTTATGGCCCCAGTTTCCGATCCAGTTCATTTCCAGGACCGTCGTGGGACTCATCTGGAACTGCGGTCCAAAGCTGGCCTGCTGAATATAGCTGGTACGCTGGTTGGGGTCTTGCCAATTGGCTTTCTGTAGATAGAGCGGTACGGAGGCTGCTGCATAGGTTTTTCCCGGAAACCCGTTCTTCAAAAAGAAGACGGGATCCACGCTGCCATTCGATTGAGATGTAAAGATCTGCTTGAGAAAAGGTAAATTGAGGGCAAGCATGGACTCGGAACCGATGCGGTTGATGAACTGGTAGAACACGCCATATCCGCCGCGAAAGACCACCTTATCGGACGCCTGGTAGCTGAAACCTATACGTGGAGCAATGTTGTTTTTGTCCGGGTTGATCAGGGAGCGATCAGCCCAGCCCTTCGCGTTAGGCGTTGACGGGACCATTGAGCCGCCATTAGCGGGAGAGAAGTTCGAAACCGAATTCGTGCGGTTCATCCACGGTGCGAACAGCTCGTAACGCGCACCATAGGTTACCGTCAGCCGATTTACTATGCGCCAGGTGTCCTGAGCGAAAAACGAATGCCCGGGAAGAAAGTTGTGAACTGCAAGAGGCGTGTTGTAGATCGTCGAAGCAACATCCCCCATGAGAAAATCCGCAAAGCCGAAGCCGGACTTGTTCGAGTAAATTCCAGTGGATTGGATATATCCCTGGGGTGCCTGCAGGTCGAGGAAGTTGTCCGTATTGCGGTGATACTCGTAGCCGAAGAGCAGACTATGGTTGCCCTGCAGCTTGGTGAAGGTATCAATGAATTGAAATACCTGCGCCACCTGGAACTGGGGACGGTAACGATCCACGCCAAGCGTTACGAGACCGGAGATATATATGGGCGGGATGCCTGCGGTATAGGGGGAGGCGGGGATGCCCGTCAAGCCATAGTCCGTGGCATTCGATTTGCCGAGCGTAAGCCCGATGGGGCCGCTCACTGCATTATCGCGCGAGAAGCCAAACCGCGCCTGATTCACAGCGGACGCGGAGAGGATGCGCGTCCACCCCAGCGCCAGCCCCTGATTGCGGATGTTGTAATCGGTGGCAAAGCCCCCATTGCCGGCAATCGGGTCTTTCGTCCATGGGGGGTCCTGCCGGTGCTGCTTCATATAGCTATAGCGGCCAAAGAGCGCATCTTTTTCGGTGAGCTTGTGGTCGATCCTGACATCGGCAGAGTTGATCTGCGTCGGCGATTGATACACAAACTGATAGTTAGGATTGCCCGTCCATATTGTCTGACCAGGGACGTTGGGGTCTGGGAAGAGAGCCGCCAACTTCATTGCAACCGGATCGAGGCAGCTTGGAGCGATGATCCTCGTCGTCGCGTTGAGGCAGCCTGTCTGTCCGGTCGCCTTGCTGAGAAACGGATATGCGGCGGGATCGAGTTCGCTGAAATCACCGCTCTTCATGTTATGGGATGGGACAACCGATAGCTTCGTCACCTGCTTGCTGCTGCGCAGACCTTGGTAATCTCCGAAAAAGAACATGCGATCGTGCAGAATCGGACCGCCCAGTGTTCCACCAAACTGGTTCTGGCTGAAGCTCCCCTTACCGATACCATTCTGTCTGTTGAGAAAAGTGTTCGAATCGAAGATGCTGTTGCGCGCATACTCCCATACGTTTCCATGAAACTGATTGGTCCCACTCTTGATCGAAGCGTTGACCACGGCACCGGCAGAAGTACCGAATTCTGTCGAGTAGGTGCGCGTCTGAAGCCGGAACTCCTGGATCGCGTCCGGAGGAGGCTGCACATTCTGCACGGAACCTTCCTGAAGATTGGTCGATCCCGAGTTGTTGTCTACTCCGTCGAGTGCAAAGTAATTTTGCGTCTCAGAATTTCCATTCGAGCTAAAGCGATCCGGGGCCGGGTTTGCAACGGATGGGTTCTTGAAGATGCCCGGAGACAGGAGCGCCAGATCCGCATAGCGGCGGCTGTTCAACGGGAGATTGTCGATCTGATTGGAACCAATAACATCGCCGACATCGGCAGACTGTGTTTGGAGCTGGACCCCGCTCTCATGCACCTCGATCTGCTCTTGCACGGCACCCACATGCAAGGTGAAATCAACCTGGGCACGAGTCTGAACGTGGATATCGACAGATGGATTTTTTGTCGAGCCGAATCCTTGCGCCACCGCTTCCACAGAGTATATGCCAGGGATAAGCGCCAATACCTGATAGGTTCCGTCGGCATTCGTCGTGGTTTTTGTGGCGACACCCGTAGCAACATTGCGGATGGTTACCGCAGCTCCCGGGAGAACAGCGCCCTGGTCATCGCGCAACGTCCCTGTAATCGCGCCGGTATCGATCTGCGCCCATGCCACAGAAGAAATGCACATGACGGATATGAGCGCTCCAAACAGAATGGTGCTGCAAATAAGATGGCGCTTTATCTGCTTTACGAAATTATCTTCAGATCTGACGATCTCCATTTCAGACACTCCTTTGTGTGTTCGACTATGGCGCGAGGTAGTACCAGCGTTTTCGTGGAGCAGGCTATTATCGCCACGCGGGAAAAAGGCAGCCTTTGACTCGGCAATCCCTGCATTCCGTAGAGATTGCAAATTCTTCCGTTACCGGTAACGAAACTATGCCTACAAGGAAATAACAGGCGGGAGGCATGTTGTCAAGAAACTTGTATTAATTTATTTTTTTGCAATTTAGAGGCTATGCTTGCGTTTATTAAACATGGCCCGCCGATCTATTGAGGATCACCTTGAAGGAGGGGACCACTTGCCGCTAAATATTATTTCTTTTCGCGTGCCTTGAAGGCACGCATGTGCCTTGCAAACTCCAAATACGAAGGAAGCCCTTGAGAACCGCCGGGCGCCATGGTTGCCAGCCCCCCGCAGATATTGCCAGCGCGCAGGCAATCGTCCCACTGAGAGCCGCGCAAAAATTCATGCAGGAAGCCGCCATTGAAAGCATCGCCCGCGCCCGTAGCATCAACGATCGTAACGGACAGGGCAGGCTGCTTGTAAAACCTTCCCTCGGCCATCAACATGGAGCCCTTCGCGCCCAGCGTCACGACGGGAACGGGTACCCACTCGCTAAGCTTTTCAAGCGCCCGCAGAGGGCTTTTGGTACCGGTGATGGTGCACGCCTCATGCGCATTCGGAAAGATGAATTCACAGTGCTTGATGATCGACATAAGTTCAGTGATGGAGATGTCGGGGTTCCATCCAAAGTCGGCTGAGACGGTTATGCCCTCCGCGCGAAGTGCCTTCAGAATTGGTATCCACTTTCGCGGCCGATGAAGAGCGCAGGCCAAATGCACGTGACGCGCGCGCTTGAGTTTGCGCTGCACCGCGACCTTGTCGAGAAGGTCCTCAAGATTTCGATTGATCGGCTCATGCGTCACCATCATCCGATCTGCCTTGTAGGCGATACTGGCAGTCAGAGCGGTCGCGAAATCCTTTCGCACCTCACAGGCGCCCACGTCCAACCCCTGATCGAGGATTCCGGTCCAGGTGGGCAGAGTGGACGCGTCGGCACCAACCCTGGTCAAGATGCCAGTTGAGGTACCCAGCTTGTTCGCCGCAAGTGCCGTAGTTGCGAGTCCGCCGCCGGGCGCTATCAAAAAGTGGTCAGTCTTAAGTTCTTCGCCCAGACGAGGTCGATCCGGAACTCCATAGAAGATGAGATCGGAGAAGAACTCTCCAAAAACTACGAGATCGAAGGTCTTTGCAGTCTTTCTCTTCAAAAGTATCGCGACCTAGCTTGGGGTCGGCCGACGGACAGGTTCGAACATCATGAAGACCAGCAGCTCTTCCCAGATATAACCAATTGGAATTTGGCTAACGATAGAGGGACAGCCGCTCCTTGTCAACAAGGACGTATCTTCAGCAGTCCGTCTTCGCTGGTTTAGCTCGAATCACGTACGACAATTCGTGGAGAAACGTACAAGCTTCTGTTGGAAGCGACTTTCTCCGATGAGAGTATACGCAAAACAAGCTTGGCGGCCCTCTGTCCCACTTCCAATCCGGCAAGGTCGACGCTCGACAAAGAAACTTTCATGGATTGAATCAGTGGCTGATTGCCGCAGCCAACAATTGCGATGTCTTCAGGCACTTTCAAATTCTTATTGAGTGCTGCATCAATGACGCCAATGGCCAACAGATCGCTGAAACACATGACCCCGTCGGGGCGAACCTTTTCTGTGAGCAATCGGCACATCGCTTCGACTCCTCGGCGATATTCGTGACGATCCGCCTCACAAGCCTCGATTACGAGGGCCGGCCTGAAGGGAATATTGAAATCGTTCAGGGCCGCACGATAGCCCGAATATCTAAGGTCGGCAGCGGCGGTGCGAGGCCCTCGTAGGTATGCGACTTTGTGGCATCCGGTCTGGATAAGATGGGCTGCCGCAACGTATCCAATATCCTGATCACGGACGCCTACGAAATGAGCCCCAAAGGACGGGGGCTTACGACCGATGAAGACCATAGGGACGTGTTGCTGACCCAAATCATCGAAGAATTCTGTGGATTCCTGAACGGAAGCAACAAGCAGAGCGTCTACCTGTCTAGAAAGCTGGAGCCCAATCTCAAATCGCTCTATCTCTGGGTCTTCTTCAGACGAAGAAATGAGAAGCCCATAGCCCGCCGCTCGCACCGTCTGGACAAGGCCTCTAGCAACTTCTGTAAAAAATGGGTCAGACAGCGATGGAATGACCAGCCCGATGCTGAAGGTGTTGCCGCTGCGTAAGCTGCGGGCCGCAATATTAGGTCTGTAGTTCAGCTCCTTCATCCGCTGGAGCACTCTTGCCTTGGTAGCTGCGCTTACATCGGTCTGTCCCCGCAGGACTCTCGATATCGTCATCTTTGAAAGATTCAGGTCGCTTGCGATGTCCTTCAAGCGAACAGTCATGCCTGTCAGTTCTCCTCGGCCTATAGCCTGGCCGCTACGATTTTACACTCCTCAAATGGACCCACCCTTGCCGTGTCCTGCTGGCTTGAATGAATAGTTAAGAGGACAATTGGAATTCGGATTTGAGTCAATTTGGGTCACTTTCAGCCAAGGTGGGGGCTTATTCCTTGAGAAGAGACGAGCAGGAAGAATCGCTATCCACTTCCCTGTCTTCGGCTTTGCGTTCAGTGCACTGCGGATACGCGTGTAGCCCAAGTGGGGCTGAAGGTTATTGACATCGATGGTCACCTTTGCTAGCGTTTGTTCCGTTCGGACAGCTTCGAATGAGGTGCAACGATGCAGATTCCAGATCGCGCTGATGAATCCGCTTCCCTCTCGATGTCGAGCACTGAGCCGTTGATTCCTGTGGGTGGCTTGCAGGAGCTGGATGGCCAATTCGCCTTCATGACGGAGCTCAACGAGACGTTCCTCACGGCCGTATCCGGTGGGGGACGGACAACAGACGTGATCCACACCGACGCAACCGTTCCGCGTTCATGGGAAATGTTCCGGCTGTGGTCCACGAGCGACTTCGGGTTTTACGGGATCCAAACTCTCAACGGCCACTTCGTCACGGCCGTGGCCGCTGGTGGACGGACTACCGATACGATTCACACCGACGCGACGGTGGTCGCCAGCTGGGAGCTCTTCGCGCCAACCCGGCTGTTCGACGCAAACAACGACTTCAGCGGTTTCGGGCTGAAGACCAGCAGAGGGTTTTTTCTGACTGCAGTCGGAGGCGGTGGCCATAACAGCGGTGACACGATTCACACCGACGCGACCGTAGCGAAGTCATGGGAAACCTTTCTCCCGTACCGCGCCGGCAGCTTCGGCACCGGATCGACCTATGGCATCCAGATCTGGGGCGGCAACCGCTCTGACGAACAGGCTCTGCGCGGGTGGCTCTTCGCGTTCGGCGGCGGCGGCGACCCCGGCCCAGGGGCGGTCTGGCTCACCGAGGAGGGCGAGATCAACGAGATCTCGTGGACGCTGCTTAAGCAGCCGGACGGCACCTATGCCCTGCAGACCGCCAACGGCACAGTTCTCACTGCGATTGACGGCGGCGCGCCGGGATCAGAGTTTCGTACAGACACCCCCGTCGACGCCATTGGGGACTCCGAAAAGTTCGTCCTCATTGACAACGGCGACATGACCGTTTGGATCAAGACCTTTGCCGGTAGTTATATTTCCCTCGGTTCCGGCGTCACCGCGGGCTTATCCAACATCAGCGGCGCCCTCAAATTCCGGTTGCAACTGTTCAATCTGGCACCCGGCCCCACCGGGTGATAGGCGATCATGAGTCGTCCCGTTCGATTGATTGGTATCGACCGGCGCAAGACTACCTTCCATTTACCTGAACGCATCTTCTATCTGCCTGATGCGTCCCCGACGCGAGTCGAACCCATGTATCGCCGTTGAAAGGGGATCCTGATCTAAATGGCGAGGTTTACACCGACGAGATAATGCGCAATCCACAATAGAGATGCGGCGGAGGCGGACTTCATCTGCTCTAACAACATCATGGCAGTCGGAACAAGTCCACTTGCATTTGGTCTGTCACTGGGGCACTTCAGCCCTATCGCCCCTTCTCAACCATCAATTTCTGCCCCCCGCTCTCCGCATGCACCAAGAATGGAAACACCGCCCGCAACTCCTCCATCTCCCCGCATCGCCTGTACTGCGGCAGGGAGTCGATTTCAATCTCTCCTTCCTTCGCGGCACGATCGACAAGCAGTTGAGTCTTCACATTTGCCGCACGCTTCGTCGCCAGCTCTGCGTTGTCCTTCGCACTCTTATGAATCTCGATACAGTCCGCCGATCCAAGCAACAGTAGCATGTCCCCCTCTCGCCGTGAGGCAACAAAACTGTCCTTCAGCTCCCGATACGCCTTCGCTGTCCTAGGGTCCGCATTCCCGCGCATAAACACCGGCACCGGGGCAAGCCGCTTCACGGACAGCACACTTACCTCCTCCTTCTTTGCCTCCCTAGGCTTCGGCGGCTCTGCGGCGGCGTGGTACGCCACCATCACCACCGCCCATCCCAGCACCAGCGCCGAAAACCCGATCATCAGTGGCGAATCAAGCTTCTTCTCTTCTCCCCCTTCATCTCGATCTGCCCTGCCCTCATTCCCTGCACGCATCCGCACCAGACCCACCACCAAGAACACCAGCGCCACTCCTAGAAATGCCACCATCGCCACCCAGAACATCCACCGGTCCAGCCGCGACAGCTTCTCCGCATTCTTAATCGCCGTCAACGCCAGCTCCGCCGCGCCCACCACCGGCGCTGCTGAAGGCCGCTTCTTCACCGTCCAACCCAGCAGCCCCGCCGCAATCGCCGCCAGCATCACCGTCTCCCACGAGAACCCCCTGCCTCCCCCAGCGTTGGCCGTCCCCCCTGCACCCACTCCGCCCTGTCCCTGCGTTCTCTTCAAAGCATCTATCATCGCCTTCTCGAGCTCCGGCCCCAAGTGCAATGACAAGCCCTTCGGCTCCCCGCCCATCACCACTTGGTTTCTGCCCGCTCCCGACCGGATCCCCGCCACCCACAACCCGCCGAGCACCGTCACCGCGAGCAGACCAACCAGTACAGCATCCCGTACCCATTCTCGCTGCCCTTGGTGGGCTTCCCACTCCTGACGAAGCTGCCGGTCGTGGTCGTCGTACGACAACCGTTGTTGAATCTTCCGATCCCTTCGTGAATAGGCCTCCGTAATTAACAGGACGCCAGCTCCCACCAGCGAACACCCAGCAAGGAGCTTCCCATCCGCTCCGGCCTGGAAAAGAACCCATAGCAGACCAAGCAGAATACTCAACAACCCAAGCATCCTTAGCAGTTTTGTCGAGAGCCATCTCACGCAGCACCTCTGTCCGGCCGAGTCAAACATCTCGCAAGGACATCTTGTCTTTCAGGGCCCCATAGTCACGCGAAATCCCGCTGTGATCAAGCGCATTCCATTCTGTACGAAATCCGCCCTCTAACCCAGCCTTTCTGCATCCTCATCATCGCCCGCCCGACTCTGGGTCTCCCATTCGCTCCGACTGGCCAGGGGAAGACTAATGCACGTCTCGGGAAGTGGTCGGGGTGTGATCCTCCAATGAAATTCGCGGACATGTGCGTTCGATGGCCGTGGCGACAGCCTGAATCATGCGAGCGCGTTTTTTGGGATCCGTAAGATGGAGTTCTTCGCTGCGGTTGACGATGACACCACATTCTAGAAGCACGGCGGGCATGGACGCTGTTTTGAGTACGATGAGGTCGTCGAATGCATAGATGCCTCTGTGGGGGTCGAGTAGCGGACGGCTTTCTCCGGGAATCTTTTCGGCGTGATGGAGGGTCGGGGTGAATCCGGCGGCGAGGAGTTGAGTGCCGAGTGATTGTGCGAGTGCAAGGCTCTGTTTCGGATAGGGATTTTTCTCGGAGATGAAGAGAGAGAAGCCGTGGAACTTAGCGCTGTAATGGTGTTCTTTGCCCTGGTAGGTCCAGGTGGAGAGGTACCGCGGCTGAACGGAGTCGTGATGGAGGGAGAAGAAGACCGTTGCGTGGTGGTCAGCGGCGAACTGGGTTCGCTGCTGGAGAGTCATGTCGTTGCCGTCGATGATGAAGGCGTCGACGCGGTCGTCTCGGTGGAGTTTGTCGAGGAGGAGGTTGGCCATAGTGCGGTTGAAGAGGTACTCGCCGACTCCGCGTGCACTAGTTGAGCCTTGAGTGGTCTCGGTGTGCCCGATGTCGATGGCAAGGTTACAGCGCTCGACTTCATGCTGAGCGACGGTGGGCCTGGCGAGGAGAAGTAGGATGGCAGCGATCAGCAGGAGGTGAGGTCTCACTGAACCTTCCTTTCTTCGATGCCAATGATCTTCAGGGAACCGTCGATCTCACGGAGGGTCATCCGATAGTGGGAGCGTCCGGTGAAGGCCTTGCCGTCCTTGCGCACTTCGGAGTAAGCAAGGGTGTAGTCGACGACATGGTCTCCATTATCCAGGGTGCTGTGCTGAGGCTCGCCGACGATGGCGTAGCGGATTTGAGGGAAGCGGTCGAAGTACGCTTCTTTGTCGCTCTGAATGTCTGCCCAGCTGGCGCTGTCCTTAGCGAAGTAAGGTGAAACGGTATCGCCGTAAAACGCTCTTAAGGTTTGCGTGGAAGGACCTTCGGATGCGCTGACGAACTGCTCGATCCAACGGCCGATGGCGGTAGTGGATTGGTCGGGGACTGTCGAGTGGGTGATGGTCGTGGCCGATGGGGGAGTGACAACTGTGGCGCGATTGGTTGCTGGTTCGGTTGCAGGTGTTCGTTCTGGCTCGGGTTGTGGAGTGGGCTTGGGGATGTTGGCAATCAGAATCCCAGCGATGACAACGCCAACGACGCCGAGGCCGAGGCCGAGGCCGATGAAGAGTTTGCGATTGGAGTGCGGGGGTGGCGTAGGACCGACCCTGATGGGCGTGGGGGCTGGAGGCGGCGGCTGGGGGCGAGGGCGCTCTAGGTCTACACGCCGTTGAACTTCGGCTGCGGCCTCTACGGCGAGCTGTTCGGGTGACTTCTGAGGCAGAGGCGGAGGTGGTGGTGGAACGAAGGGTGGGGGTAGTGGACCGGGGATAAGGGTGGGCTGGCTGATGACCGGTTGGTTGAGGACGGGTTGGGTGTGAACTGGCTCGGTGGAAGGATCAGGAGCCGGGGCCTTCCCGGGCGTACTTTTGGACCTGCGCTGGATATCGAAGAGAACACCATTGGGTGAGCGCATGTAGAGAACAGGCGTTGCCCACTCCTGACCGAAGGAGCCGGTGTAGAGAGCTTTTCTGCCTTCGGAGACAGCAGCATCGACTGGATAACCGTCGGCAATGGCTCCGTAGAACTCTTCGGCGAAGGCTTTGGCCGCGTCGTCGCTGATCTCGAACTGCATAGCTATGATGGCGGGAAGGCCCTGCTGGCAGAGGCTCTGGGCGACGCCCGAGAAGGGATCTTCGTTGGATTGGCGAGCGCCTTCGCAGGCGTTAAGGACTGCGAGGCGAAGTGAATCGTGATCGCGAAGGATGCTGCCGAGGAGTTGGCCAGAGACGGGGTGTGACATGGCTTTGAGGTCTTCGAAGTGGAGGACACCGTCGCCTACGTTGGTGTCGAAGCCGCCGTGTCCGACGAAGTGGAGGATGTGAAACGGGTCGCCGCGGGCGCGTTTGCGGAGTGCTTCGAGGGTGGCGGTGGGCATGCGCTCGAGGACCAGGACGCCGTTCTTTTCGAGATTCGCAAGAGAGAGTTTCAGGCGATCCCACTCGCCCTCGGCATCAAGACAGGGCAGGTTTCTAGGCCCGGCTAAAATCACGAGCACGCGCAAAGGGAGGCGGACGCGCATCGGGGAGACGGTGTGGGGGAGATCGAGGAAGCGGACGACTGGGGTCATGGAGGAGGTAGCGAGAAACTGGTTCTGCTCCAGGTCATAGAGGAACTCCCAAGGGAGTTCGGCGAGGGCAGGAGCACCTTTGAGGCGGAGGCGGAGACGGAGACCATGGTTGCGGCCGTGGCTTACATTGATGCTGGAACGGAGTTGACTGAGGACTTCGCCTGTGAATGCTGCTTTGAACAGCTTGTCGCCGAATTGTTTCGCGGCCTGCAAATCGGGTGCGTCGAGGCGACGCATGCTGCGATGGGACTGGCCGATTCGACTGTAGAAGTTACTGAGCTCAACCTGAGTGAAGGGATGGTCGAACTCGCTGGTCGCCTGTCCGGTGGGGGAGTTGAGGATCTGGACGACGAAGTGTTCGCCAGAGGCCTGAATCAGGAGTTCAAAATCGTCGTAGATTCTAGCCATTGGGTACTCCTTTGCGTTCAAGGCTTGGCTGATTTGTAGCGGATCTCGAAATTGGACTCGGCGGAGGACCGGACTATGTCCTCGTCAGACTCAATGGTGTGGTTTGCGGTCCTGATGAGCGTTTCGCAGGAGGCCGCGCCGCGCATGCTTCGCGGTAGACCGTGGAGTTGTCGGTCGATTCCAACGATATTGAAGCTGACACCGAGGCCTTCGAATCTTCTCGGACGGAACATCTTTGCCTCCCTGAACTGGAAAAAGGCCCGTCGCAAAGATCACCACACAGATTCGCTAAGAACAGACAGTATAAGCGACGTCAATGAAGGGTGTCAGCCCCATTCCTTAGAGGGAGAGAAGAATTGCCGACCGAGCTGATATGCACTGGACTTGCTACGTTTGACGACATACTTGTCCTACTTCAGCCCAAGTGAGTAGATAGAAATCACTGTAACTAAGACTTAACGCTGTCATCGCTCTTCCATTTCAGCGTGACAGTAAAGTGGGCATCAGTGGAAGCTTTCGCGATCACAGCTCCAGCCTCTGCGGTTAGCTTCACGCCGAACTCTAGTGTCAATTCATCGGCAGGCTTGACTAGCGAACGGAGCCCATCGACCATTGCTTCGGCCGCATTTTTCACCTGGCCAATAGCTGTTTGAAAGGTCTCGGTAGACTCGACGAACAACCCTGTGCCTGCGGGTCCTCCTCGCATTGTCTTGGTCGAGGGACTCGAGTCGTCCACCTCCGCCAAAACGAAACCGCCATCGCTCAAAGTGAACCTTGCCAAAACGGACATCGTACCTCCCGACGTCGATCGCTCCTGAAGAAGATGGAATTGAGAGTACCACTCGTTAGGCTATCAGCAAGAGAATCGCGTTATTATCTGCGCCACAACTAAGCAAGTCCTTTATTTCTCTCGAATCGATTCTTCGTCGCTTCGAGATGCTGGAGCCGCCTTATCAAATGGGCACAACTGGCCCAGCTGAATACAAGGTTGGTTTCTGACTCTTAGATATAAGTACCCGCAAGGGTGGTGGAGTTCTTGCAGACGGCAAGAATTTTCAGTTTGAGATGATATGGATATAGCCAATCTGTGAGGCGGTGTCAGCGCTGTAACCAGCACGCATTGCTGCCTGAATGGCACTCAGATCCACCAGGTACTCGGCCATGAATCGTTCTTGTTTGTCAGTGAGTCTCGCCGGCGGTATCAATTGGCCTAAACTTTCCCCCCGCATCAACTATATTTTGTAAGGACGCTAGCTGATGTCGGCAGGCCCGTTCTCACTGATATGGACAAAAAGACACTCCACCTGTGGTACGCACACCCACAGGATTTGACCGAAGCAGTCACCCAAGCGTGCGCGTCACTGCTCAGTGAAGACGAGCGTGCCCAATGGCAGACTTTTCGGTTTGACTGTCATCGGCGCGAATATCTGACTACCCGCGCCTTGGTGCGCACCGCGCTCTCCCACTATCACCCGTTGGCCCCTGAAGCCTGGCGCTTTCAAACGAATCCTTATGGCAAACCCAGCGTCAACCCGGATTGCGGCCTGCGCTTTAATTTGTCCAATTCCCTCGGCCTAGTGGTTTGTTTGATTGCTCAAGGGGCTGAGGTGGGAGTGGACGCAGAGCCTATTCAGGACGCCGAAAAGGTTACCGAGTATGCCGCTGAGATGCTTTCCCCCTTCGAACTGGCCCAACTTGAAGCCCTGAGCGGTCGTGAGAAATTGGACCGGGCCTTGTCGGTATGGACGCTGAAGGAGGCCTATGTCAAGGCGAGAGGTGTGGGCCTGTCGCTGCCTTTGAATAAGTTCTCTTTCCTCTTTGGCGGTGTCGAAGGAGTCCGCCTAGAACTCGACCCATGTCTGGGTACTGAGCCTGGATCGCGCTGGCGGTTTTGTCTGATAGAACACGCCAATCACCGCATAGCATTGATGACCGAGGGAGCGGCTGTTCCCGATTTGCAGGTTTGGGAGGTACGGCCTTTGCTGGCGCCTCCTACGAGACTGGCTGTGGGCGGGGAACGGTGGTTTCAGAACTCGGTAGCACCGTCTCGAGCTCTCCAGCAACAGTCCGGACATGAGGCTCATTAAGCACGTTTCCGTGTTCGCCTGGTACGTCATGAATTTCCAGTCCACCACCCGCAAGGGCTCCCCAGCCGAGCAAGGGGTCCTCGCGTGTGCCCAAAAGCTCCATACCCATGTAACCGCGGCCTACTGCTCGCATGAGCGTGATTTTCCCTGGGTATCTCTGTATCTTGTAACGCGCCATGGTTCGCGAATGAGCTTCTTGCACTTGATAGTAGCGAAGGCGAACGGGAAGGTCCGAACCCGCCAGACGGTGACAGGCACAGGCTACATCTCGACCCCGTTTAACAACCTGCTGCCGCCAGTGATCGCCCTTCATTGCCACTTTTCGAACAAGATAAGGGACACCTTGAGCTCGAAGTCTCTGCCCGAAGCCACGAAGCTTCTCGGTGGTCCCTACGCGCTGGACGCTCCCTGGAGCGGAGGTGTCGAACAAGACGAGCAACGCAGGCTCTGCACCTTGCGCATAAAGCTGTTGTGCCATCTCAAAGGCAACAATTCCTCCAAAGGACCCGCCTCCGATCAGATAAGGCCCTTGCGGCAAAAGAGACCGCATCTCCTTGATGTAAGTGGAAGCCAGCTCTTCTACCGAAGTTTCCTGAATATCCTCCCGAGTTAGAAGTAGTGAGCGAAACGCATAAAAGGGCTGGTCGGGATCGAGAGCTTTCGCTATTGCCTGATAATTAAGCACGCCTCCTCCAACACCATGAACGCAGAAGAAGGGGATACGGGAACCATTGGGCTGAATGGGCACCAGAGTATATTCCGCACTGGCCGGCTGTTTCGACTTACGAATTACCTCGGCGAGCTGGCGTACTGTGCGCGCTTCAAAAAGGACAGCAAGTTCGAGATTCACCTGATAAGTCTTTTTGATCTTGGCCAAAAGGCGTACGCCAACCAAGGAGTGTCCTCCCAAGCCAAAAAAATCGTCATCCAGTCCTACCTGTTCCACCTCTAAGATCTCGGCCCATATTCCGGCAAGCATCTTCTCAAGGTCGCTTCGGGGAGCAATGTAGGTATCCGCGTGTAACGTCTGTTTCTCCGCGGGGGACGGGAGAGCCTTGCGATCGATTTTGCCGTTGGTTGAGATCGGAACCTGATCGAGAAACACGTAGGCCGTCGGGACCATGTAATCCGGAAGCTGTCGTTTCAGCCGCATGCTCAACTCGAACGTCGTCGGCAGAGGGCTGGCTGAAGACACCATATAGGCCACCAGCCGCTTGTCTCCCGGCCTATCCTCACGTGCGATGACTACAGCCTGCTTGATCTCCGGCTGGTCCTTTAGCGCCGCCTCGATCTCACCGAGTTCGATGCGATAGCCGCGAATCTTGACCTGATAATCGATCCGCCCCAGGCACTCAATGTTGCCATCTGCCCGATAACGCGCAAGGTCCCCGGTGCGGTACATCCGGGCCTCGCCCGTACGGAACGGGTCGGCTACAAACTTTTCCGCAGTCAGCTCTGGGAGGTTGCGGTATCCGCGCGCAAGCCCGTCGCCGCCAATGTACAACTCTCCTGTAACTCCAACCGGCACCTGCTGTCCCTGTTCGTTCAAAATATAGCAATTGGTGTTCGCCAAGGGGCGACCGATCAGAACCGGCTCCTGCCCATCGGTCACGCGGTACCCGGTCGACCAGATCGTAGTTTCTGTCGGTCCATAGAGATTCCATACCCTTTCCACCACGGGCACCAGTTGCGCCGCCAGTTCCCGCGGCATAGCTTCGCCTCCACATACCGTCTGCAGATCTGGCTTGCCGCTCCAGCCTGAATCGAACAGAAGTTGCCAGGTCACAGGAGTAGCCTGCATGACGGTGATACTGTGTCGATCCAGCAAACCGCGTAACGCATTGCCATCTGCCGCTTCCTCGCGGCTTGCTATCACAATCTGTGCCCCGATCAGCAGCGGCAGCCACAGTTCCAAGCCCGCAATATCGAACGAGATCGTAGTCACCGCCAAGAGCCGGTCGCGTTCGCTCAACTGAAGCCACTCGCGCATCGACCATAAGAAATTCGTTAGCGCCCCCCGTGGGACTTCCACCCCTTTGCTCTTTCCTGTCGAGCCCGACGTGTAGATCAAATATGCCAGATCTTCGGGTCCGACTGTTGCCGCAAGATTATCGCGGCGGTTCTCCTGCCAGTCTGCGTCTTCCAGCAAGATTGCCACGCCGCCAAACGCCGGCAGTTTCCCACGCAGGCTCTGCTCTGTTACCACCACCCGAACGCCACTGTCTTCCAACATGTGCCTGAGCCGTTCGGCTGGCAGCAATGGATCCAGCGGCAGGTACGCTGATCCCGTCTTCACGATCGCCAACAGTGCCACCACCATTTCGATCGAGCGTTCGACAAACAGCCCCACCAGCTGATCCTTGCCCGCACCATGTTTGCATAACTCGTGGGCTAGTTGGTTGGCCCGCTCGTTCAACTCCCGGTAGGTGAGCCGTTGCTCTCCGAAAACCACGGCGATCGCGCGCGGCGTCCGCTCCACTTGCGCTTCAACCAACTCCGCCAGCGATGTTTCTCGCGGATACGCCCGCTCCGTTGCATTCCACTCCGCCAGCACGTGCCGTTCCCGGGATGTCAGCAGCGAGATCGTTCCCGCTCTCTGTTCGGGCGCTGCAATTGCCCTGTGAAGATAGCCGGCCAGGTGTCCCCATAGCCGATCTATGGTGTCGGCGTCGAATAGATCGGTGTTGTACTCGATCACTCCCTCGATCGCCTCTCCGACCGAACGCAGCTCGATCGTGAAGTCGAACTTCGAGTTGTCAGTTCGGACCACCTGTGCCGATCCTTCCAGCCCATGTAACTCCAGCTTAGGTAACACCCAGTTCTGGAAGATCAACATGACCTGAAACAGCGCCGATCTACTCCGATCCTGTTCCGGCCTAATCTTGTCGATCAGTAATTCGAGGGGCAAATCCTGATGGGCATAGGCTTCCAGAGCAGTCTGCCGAACCCGTTGCACCAGTTCGTGGAAGGCCGGATCGCCATCGAGTTTGCCGCGCAGGATGACTGTATTTGTAAAGAAGCCAACCAGATCTTGGGTCTCGATTCGAGACCGCGCTGCAATCGGTGAGCCAATCAAGATGTCGTTCTGGCCGGAATAGCGGGCAAGCACCGCATAGAGCGCAGCAAGCGCCACCATAAACGGCGTCACGGTCTCCCGAAGGCAAAACTCACGGATTGCCGTCGTCAGTTCGGTGGACAGCCAGTATTGCCGGGCAGTGCCACAAAATGTTTGCAGTGCCGGGCGAGGATGATCCGTTGGCAGTTGCAGCGCAAATGAGCTTCCCTTCACCTGCTCCTTCCAGTACGAGATCAGGCGTTCCCCTTCAGGCCCGGCGAATTGCTCTCGCTGCCAACGTGCGTAGTCGGAATATGCAATCGGAAGATCAGGAAGCTGGGCGACCGCGCCAGTAAACCCGGCATTGTAGAAGGCGGAAAAATCGCGAAATAGAACTCCCATTGACCACCCATCCGACGCTATATGATGAACAGTCAATTGCAGCGCGTGCTCGCATTCGTCCATGCGGTATAAAGCTGCCCGAATCACTGGATCGCGATCGAGAACAATGGGCCGGTTCGCCTCCGCATGCAGCGCTGCCGAAAGCAATTCCTCTCGCCTGTCCTGCTCTATGCCACTCAAATCGGTGACAGGCAGCAAGACTTCAAGCTCCGCGGGAATCTTAAGCTGGAGCTGACCCTCCGCATGGATGAAGCGCGTACGAAGTGGTTCATGGCGCTGGACCACGGCACTCAAGGCACTCTTGAGTGCGGCAAGATCCAGAGTTCCCTCCAAACTCAGACTGAAGCTAATGTTGTATTGCGCTGTGCCGCCTTCGATTTGTTCGAGGAGCCATAAACGCTCTTGTCCGAAAGACGGTACTGGAGCCTCGGCTGTACTATGCGCAATCGGTACCATGCGGTTCTGAGACAAGGCGCCTTGTTCCGTGGTGTCCGGCTGTTGTGCTTTGCGAATCGCCTCGGCGAGCTGGCGTACTGTTCGCGCTTCAAACAGGACAGCAAGTTCGAGGTCCACCTGATAGGCCCTTTTTATCTTGGCAAGAAGGCGGACGCCGATCAAGGAATGCCCTCCCAGACCGAAAAAGTCGTCATCCAGTCCTACCCGCTCCACGCCAAGCAGGTCTTGCCACCAGTTAGCCAGAGTGCCCTCTACGCCTTCACTTGTCGGTCCGGCACTGGACACAGCGTCAATTACCAGTGGCGATGGAGTTACTTTGCGATTGACAAGATCTTCGAGAGGCCGGGAGACGGCAACCACCGCGAGCGGAGTCCTGGCCAAAAGAATGCTCGTCAAAGCTCGTGCGCCGTCGAGTGGCGATATTCCAGAAAGATGGAAGGATTCAATTGACTGGTCTCCGCCCGGGAGAGCAGCATTGCGTACTGGCGTACTCTCCTCCGGGGATTTTGTGGGATCGGCGATGCGGCGCATGGCAAAGCCTTCGATCTCCGCCAACACCTGGCTCTGTTGATCGAAGAGCGTAATATCAAACGTTTCAACCTCGCCGTGAAGCACGTTCTCCCGACGGGGGCGGATGTGGCTGAAGAATCTGATTGGCAATGTGCAGTAGACGCAGAGCTTTTTATAGGAAAACGGAAAGTAAAGGTCGTCGGAGGACTCGTAGCCGTCAGTCAGGTAGAGTGAGCACCCTGTTGCCAGATCGAGCAGGGCAGGATGCATGTGATACGCGGAAGAATCGGCAGAGACGCTGTTATCCAACGCTAACTCCGCAAGGCCCTCGTACCTGCCGATGCACAGCCGCTTGAGACAGTGCCAGCGAGGGCCGAAATCGACGTAACGCTCTTGCTTGGTGCGGTGCTGTTCATCGAACACGACTTCACGTTCGTGGCACCGTGCCGCTATGGCGGCGCTATCGATCTTCGATGCTGGGCGCACCGGACATGGTTCAATGCGACCGGTGGAATGTTCGATCCACTCGCCACGACGCGCAAATACGGAGAAGCGGAAGCCGCTGTTCTCCGCCCCGGCTTCTTGTTCGCGCTTAAGCTGGACACGTACCTCTCCCGATTCAGAAGCGTCGAATGTCAGCGGAGCGAGGAAGAACACATCCTGAAATTCGATCGGGCTATGGATCGAACCACGCGCGAACGCCGCGGCAGCCATTTCCAGATATCCCGTTCCTGGGAAAAGCGCCTTGCCCGTCTTCAATCTATGTTCAGAGAGCAACCACTGCTGCGGTTGTGAGAAATGGCTCGAGTACACAATCTCCTCGGCCGTTGCCAGCAAGCATTCTTTTAGCAAAGGATGCGGTGAGGCGGAGCGCGCACCCATCCCAACCTCGCGCCAGGCGCCCCAGTTAATGACAGTTACAGGATCATTGCGGCTCAGCCCGAAAGCATCGAGAAAGGCATTGGCGGCAGCATAGTCCACCTGGCCCGCTGGAGGAAAGATAGAGCTAATAGAGGAGAACAGGACAAAGCAGCTCAACGGTGTATCGCGGAGGGCCTCTTCCAAAACTAACGTTCCACGCACCTTTGGATCGATTACCCTGGCTGCGCTTTGCGCGGTCTTCAGCATCAACGGACCATCGTCGAGAACTCCCGCGGCATGAAAGACACCGTCGATTTTTCCATAACGCTGTCGAGCCAAGGTAACGACATCACGCATCTGATCGAGATTCGTGACATCCCCTTGAACAACCAGCAGTCCACCCGCGATGCCTCGAATCTCAAGCAGCTTTCGAATCCTCTGCTTGTTAACCTCGGTCTGCTGGGGGTCGGTCAGAGCGGCTTCCCACTCCGCTTCAAGCGGCGGCAGGGAACGGGTCACCAGAACGAGCCGAGCGTTGAATTCGCGCGCCATATGCTCGGCGACAACCAACCCTATACCGCCCAATCCACCAGTGATGAGGTACACGCCTCGCGGTTGCAAGCGGCGGCGTTCAGCGGCAGCGGGCAGATTTAAGGTATCAAGCGTTTCAATAAATCGCTCACTGCCGCGAAACGCAACAGTTGCATTGTCGCGGATGGAGGCCATCTCGGATATTAGCTGGGCGGCGCACTCGGTAGCGTTGCCATTTTCAAGACCCACATCGATGCTGCAGCAAGTGATTCCAGGAAGCTCTTTGGGGACAACTCGTGCCGGGCCAAGTAACACCGCGCGAGCTGGATTGCGGACCGGCTCCTCAGAGACTTGTTGCATTTTGTTTGAGACCAGAGCGATGTCGATGTCTGCGATGTCTTGATTGGCCAGCGCCTGAGCGAGATAGAGTGGACTATAGAAGCTACGATCCATGGTTTCTGCCAGCGGCGGCTCTGCACCCTCCACGGACCAGAGGTGGAGAATTTTTCTGAGTGAATATCCACTTTTGATGCTGTCGGCGATCAGGGCGTCATAGTCGTCGCGAACACCTGGCCTGATCGTGTATTTATCTTTCTGGGATCGTTCATACCTTGAACCCGGAGCGACCAGAATTACATCCTGCTTCTCTGCTCTGAGCTTCGCGGCGACTTCATCACCGAGGCCCAAGGAGTCATTGAAAACAATCCAGACACCAGCTGGGCTAGTCGATGCAGGAGTTGCAGGAGCGGCTCTCCAGGCGCGACGATAGAACGACAAGTCTTTGCCGTCGTCCAGACGTGACGCGTGGGGAGGTGTCTCCGCGAACTGCACTCTATCCGGTTCAATCCAAAACTTCTTGTGCTCAAAAGGGTAGGTCGGTAACGGAACGCGATGAACGGAACCGGACGGATGCAGTTGCGTCCAATCGACGCTTACACCCGAAACCCAGACCTGACCAAGCGTGTGAAGCGCGCAGCGAAGGTCGGTAGTCGTTTCCCGTGGATGTGGCAGGGACTGAAATGCTTTTGCCGTTGCCCCGCCCTGCTGGCGAGCCAAAGCCGTGAGCGCATTGCCGGGGCCAGCCTCAATTAAAACTCGATCCGGCTTGCGAAAGAGCTCAGCCAGGCAGTCGGAGAAGCGAACTGTCTGGCGCAGGTGGCGCGCCCAATAACCTGGATCGGTAGCTTCTTCAGACTTAATCCAGGTTCCGCTAACGTTAGAGAGATAAGGGATGCTCGGAGGCTTTAGCTCTACGCTTTGGAGCCGCTCTTCGAACGCGCCGAGGATAGGATCCATCATTCCGGAGTGGAATGCATGCGAGGTCAACAGGCGGCGGCAAGAGACAGACTGCTTTGCGAGACTCTCTTCCAGGGCCGCGATTTCAGGAGTTGCCCCGGAGACCACACAGAGACCTGGGTTGTTGATTGCGGCTAAAGAAAGAGTGCCGGTGAGATGAAGGTCTCTGTGGGCAAGAGGAACAGCGAGCATCGAGCCAGATGGAAGCTCGTACATCAGACGACCGCGGTAGGCAGCAATTGCGAGTGCATCTTCGAGCGAGAAGACGCCGGCGAGACATGCGGCCACGTATTCACCTATACTGTGGCCCAACATTGCTTCAGGCTCAACGCCAAGTGACTTCCACCAATGTGCAAGGGCGTATTCGATTGAGAAGAGGGCAGGCTGGGTGAGCCAGGTCTGATTCAGCCTTTCGGCAGCGGTGTCTCTCTCCTCTTCCGATGGATACAGCGCCTGACGCAGATCGAGCCCGAGAGGCTGTATGAGTTGTTGGGCGCAGAGGTCGAGCGTTTCACGAAAGACCGGCTCGTTCTCATAGAGATTGCGGCCCATATTGACGTACTGGGAACCTTGCCCAGAGAACATGAAGACGACAGAGGGCGCGGCGTTTGCGGAGAGACCAGAGGCAAAGTATTTGCGCTCTCCCTCTGCAAGCGCACTTATTGCCTCTCGCGTGTCTTCGACAACCAATGCCCGGCGATGGGGAAACGCATGCTTGCCAACCTGGCAGGTGAAGGCCACGTCTGCCAAACGCAACTCAGGATGTGTGTGTAGATGAGTGGCGAGGTTGGTGAACCCACTCTCAACAGCGCTGTCTGTCTTGGCGGAAACAACCAGCAGTTGATAGTGCTTGGTCTGTTGCGATTCAAGCGGCCGCGGAGCCTCTTCGAGCACAACGTGGGCGTTGGTACCACCGATTCCCAACGACGTCACACACGCGCGCCTGGGAGATCCGTTGGACGGCCAATCCGAGAGCTGGCTGTTAACGAAAAATGGACTTCCATTCAACTCGACGTGGGGATTTAGATTCTGAAAATGCAGGCTGGCAGGTATTTGGCGGTGCTCGAGGGCGAGGACAGTCTTCATCAGGCCTGCGACACCTGCGGCTGCATCCAGATGGCCTACGTTGGTTTTGAGTGACCCGATACCGCATAAGCCGCTGCGGACGGTTGACTTGCGAAACGCTTGCGTCAGGGCTCTCACTTCTATGGGATCGCCGACGACCGTGCCGGTCCCGTGGGTCTCGACATAGGAGATATCGTCGGCGCTGATGCCAGCAAAATCCAGAGCTTCCGCAATGACGGCGGCCTGGCCTTCAACGCTTGGGGCCAAATACCCCACCTTGCGCGCGCCATCATTGTTAATCGCCGATCCGAGAATAACGGCCCGGATGTGGTCGCAATCCTGGAGTGCGTCCTCAAGGCGCCGCAGTACGACAATCCCCAGGCCACTTCCGAAGACAGTTCCGCTCGAGCTTGCATCGAAGGAACGGCAGTGGCCATCGCGGGAAAGAATCTCTCCATCGCGATAGATATAGCCCCGACCATGGGGGATTTCGATGGTAACCCCGCCGGCCAAGACCAGATCGCACTCGCAATTGAGAAGGCTTTGACAGGCAAGATGAACCGCGACAAGAGAAGTGGAGCACGCAGTCTGCACATTAATGCTGGGTCCACGCAGGTCCAACTGGTAGGAGACGCGCGTGGCCAGAACATCCTTGTCGTTGCCGGTCTGTTTGAGTTGGAATAAGCCGCTGCTTTCAAGCAGGCGGCGATTGGCCAGCAAGTTATGGATGAGGTAAGTGTTCATGCCCGACCCGGCAAATACGCCAATCGAACCGTCGAAGTGTTGGGGAGGATGACCAGCATCTTCAAGAGCCTCCCACGCACACTCGAGGAAGTTCCGGTGCTGCGGGTCCATTATCGAAGCGTCTCTTGGGCTCAGGCCAAAGAAGGATGCATCGAACATAGGAACATCGTCAAGCACCGAGGCCCTCTTGACATAGTCCGGACTAGCCAACTCTTCAGGAGTCACGCCGGCGGCGAGCAGTTCAGCATCGGAGTAGGAGCGGATGGACTCGACTCCGTCGCGTAGGTTTCGCCAGAACTCCGAGATATTACGGGCGCCGGGAAAGCGTCCTGCCATGCCAACGATTGCGACCTTGGAGGGCTTCATCATTTCCCTTTCAGGGCTGCCGAGCCAACCTGCGGCGCTGTGCGCGGTCTGAGACCTGGAGGCGCCATTGAGTTCCGGCAAGGTGTCCAGCAAGCGTACTTACTGTAGAAAACTGGAATAGGTCAAGGAGTGAAATTTCGCGGCCCAATGCCTCTTGCAGCTTTGCCTTTACTTCAGCGACCGTGAGGGAGTGAGCACCGAGGTCGAAGAAGTTATCGTTCATGCCGACACTGGTAATTCCCAATGCATCTTGCCACGCGGCAGCTACGATACGCTCGATTTCGTTGTTTGCTTGTTGTCCGGATTCGTTTTCGCGCGGACCTGCGTCTGCGCTAAGAGTGACGTTCGGAGGCGGCAGTTTGAGCAGGGCTTTGCGATCGATTTTTCCGTTATCCGTGAGAGGCAACTCGGGAAGAAAGACGAAGGCTGAAGGAATCATGTAATCCGGAAGCTTTGACGCGAGCATGCTGCGCAGCATGCCGGCCACCTCCACTTCAGTTTCCTTGATCACCAGATAGGCGACCAGGCGCTTGTCGCCCTCCTTGTCTTCCCGAACTACGACCACAGCCTGCCTAACAACACCGCACTGCTCCAGGATGGCTTCAATCTCGCCGGGTTCTATGCGGTGGCCGCGAAGCTTGACCTGGTAGTCGGCGCGACCGAGAAACTCGATGTTCCCGTCCGGCAGAAAGCGCGCAATGTCGCCGGTGCGGTAGATGCGATTCGGTGAGAGTGAAGGGATAGTGAGGAAGCGCTCGGCGGTAAGATCGGGCCGGTTCCAATAGCCGCGGGCTACGCCGTCTCCGCCAATGAAGAGTTCTCCAATTTCACCCACGGGAACAGGCTGCAATTCCGCGTCCAGCAAATAAATTTGGGTGTTGGAGATGGGGCGGCCGATTGAGACCGTCCTTCCCGGCTCTTCCACGCGATAGGTTGTGGACCAGATGGTGGTCTCTGTCGGTCCATACATGTTATGGATCTCACCGCTGAAGATCTGGCGAATATGGTGAATGAGGGAAGCAGGCACGGTCTCTCCTCCCAACAGCACCTGCTTGAGCAAGCCGAGTGCGATGAACGCACGCGCATCCAGCGTCAACATGCGCGCAAGTGATGGAGTCATTTGCAGATGTGTAACTTCGTGGCGCGTGATCTCATCAGCAATTGTGGCTGTTCCCTCGTCGCCATGGACAACCACCTTGAACCCGCGGGTCAAGGTCCACAATAGCTCCAACACGGAGATATCGAAAGAGAAACTGGTGACGGCGAGCCAGACTCCGGGGGCACAACCGATCGCACGGTCCATGGCGGAAAAGAAGTTGACCACATTCCGGTTCTCGACCATTACCCCCTTAGGCTTCCCGGTGGAACCAGAGGTGTAGATCACGTAGGCAAGATTATGGCTGGCGGCGTTCGTTTCGACTGTGTCAGTGCTTTCGAAAGCAGCGGCGGAGTTCTCGACATCGAGCACAGTAACTCCGCCCGCGTCCAATGGAAGCCGCTCACGCATCTCGGATGTAGTGAGGAGAATCTCCATTTCCGAATCGTTGATGACCAGGCAGAGGCGCTCTTTGGGGTGGGTGGGGTCCAAAGGGACATATGCCCCGCCGGCTTTCAGAATGGCTAACAGACAGACAACGAGAGTCTCCGACCGTCCCATTGCAACGCCAACAAGTGTGTCTGGTTTCACGCCGAGGGTTTGCAGATGCCGGGCAATGCGATTGGAACGTTCGTCCAATTCGCGATAACTCAACTGAATGTCGTTTGCAACAATGGCAATTGCGTCCGGAGATTTGGCAACCTGCTGTTCAAATTGTTCAGCAATGGTGCTATCGCGCGGATAATCGACTTCGGTTCGATTCCACTCAAGCATCTGAACGGGTAACATTGCAGTTCTCCAGGAATAGGAACTCTATGCCAGTTCCGAGAAATGTCTCGATAGCTTCGTCGGGCGTATTCACGATAGGTTGCCCTTTGACATTAAAGCTGGTGTTCAGCACCATCTGGCGGCCTGTGGTCTCTCCGACAGCCAGAAGCAACGCATGAAAATCAGGATTGTCGTTCGCAGATACGGTCTGCAGACGAGCGGAACCGTTGACGTGGGTTATGGCAGGAAGTAAAGCCTGGGCCTCGGGACGAACATCGACCACGCTGATCATGTAAGGATGTTCCTCATCCACAGCCACATCGAACCAGCGGTGCGCTTCTTCCACGGAGCAGGCGGGAGCAAAAGGACGGAAGGCTTCGCGCTTCTTGACCATGGCGTTGATCCGGTCACGCATTTCGGGGTGCCCAGGATCGGCGAGAATGCTGCGATTGCCCAGTGCCCTCGGACCGTACTCCATCCGGCCGCGATACCATGCGATGACACGTCCATCGGCAATGAGTCGTGCCGCGGACGCACAGGTGGCTTCAAGGGAATCTAAGTACTGCCATTCGATCCTGTCGCCAAAACGGTGAAGCGCGGCTTCAATATCGCTCATTGAGTAGCGGGGTCCAAAGAGCGGAGCTGGCAGGCGGCGGTTGGGAACATCTCCGGCAAGCGACGTGCGATAGAGCGCGGCTCCCAGAGCGGTGCCGTCGTCTCCGGCCACGGGCTGCACGTAGACTTCATCGAACAGCCCCGAACTCATCAGTTTGCCATTGGCCGTGCAGTTGAGGGCTACCCCTCCGGCCAGCGCAATTCGGCGCAAGCCCGTCTGCGCCGCGAAGTAGCCGCAGACGTGGAGGACCACTCTGTCGAGGCACTCTTGAAGAGCCGCAGCCACATCCTGATGGATAGCTGAAACAGGGTCGACTGGCAGTCTACGCGGGACTAAGTGCTCGTCGAGATATGCGCGCGTGGCTGTATAGTTTTCCCGCTCCTCACGGGATCGGTTCAACTTTAGAATCGGAATCCGAATGGAACCGTCGTCGCGAAGTTGCACGGTCTGCTCAAAGAATGGCCGGAATCGAGCAGGGTCGCCGTAAGGAGCCAAACCCATGATCTTGTATTCATCTGAATTGAAGTCGAAGCCCAGATGCAGAGTTACAAGGGAATATAGGATGCCGATCGAGTCATTGGCTCCCACCGTGCGGATCTTCTCGAATTCTCCGTCATGAAAATCGTAGACGCTGAGGCTTTCGATTTCGCCCATCGCATCGTTTACGACCACCAGGCACTCGCCCCAGCCCGATGTATAAGCCGCGCTGGCAGCATGCGCCAGATGATGACCGACCGAGCACACTTTTTCTTCCAGAAATCCGGGCAGGTCCCGGCGCACCTGCGCCAGCAACGCTTCTCTGGAGAACACCTGGTTGTAGAGGCTGGCCGATACTTCATCTCTCGAATAGAGGTCACGATACGGAGAGTAGTCGAATCCGTGGGCAATCTCGTCGATATCGTCGATCGACATCCCGCCCTCAGCCAGACAAAATCGGATGGCGTGGATTGGGAAATCCCCGGTGTGCTTCTTCCCACTGAAGCGCTCTTCCTCTGCAGCAGCAACCAATCGGCCGTCAACCACCAGCGCGGCCGCCGCATCCATCCCCTGTGCAATCCGATACTCGCGCTCTTCCAAGCCAGGCCAATTAGCCTGCTTGAATGGAACCGAGTTCTCCAGCCCGCTGATCCCGATGATCTTCACGCCAACCCCCTTCGCAGCTAGAGAGCGAGGCACCCCTAATTCAGCGGGGCTCACCGTAGGTCTTCGCACTTACCGAGAGATCAGACCAGAGCAATCTCCCTTGGAGATACTTGGAGGTGCTAATCTCACTACTTGTCCTTGTTTTTGTCAACTACGAAAACGCTTTGTTAACTCCACGCTTATCACGCGAGATTGACATCGCGTGCTCCTGCCCTTCGAGGGAACCGGTGCTGAACGGGAAGATTCCGATGGACGGCGTGGTGGGGCACTGGGCCTGGCTGGGGGATGGAAGACTTTGAGTGTCCTAAGGAGATGAGATGGGTTTCTTCAGGTCGCAAGTTGTCGGGTCAATCAAGTGGGTCCTGGATCGCCAGGGTCTGGTTCTGGTGTCAACGTCGCGCTTTGGCAGCTACCCATTCGCAGACGTGAAGCGGCTGGCGGCTGAGTGGAAGTACCCGGTCAGCACAATTTTTGACGTGGGAGCCAACGAGGGCGAGTCGACGCAGGAGGCGCTCAAAAAGTTTCCCAAGGCCCGCGTCCTTGGCTTTGAGCCACATCCAGCCACGTTTGCAAAGCTTATAACCAAAGTCGGCAGAAACTCCCGCTTTCAGGGATTCAATGTTGCACTGGGGACCGATGTCGGCGAAGTGGAGATGATCGAGTACGATGATTCCACGACTAACAGCCTGACGCCGAACAACCCGTATTCCACGCGATTCAAAACACGTGGACGCAGTATCCGTGTACAGGAAACTACCTTGGATACATTTTGCTCGGAGCACTCAATCGACAACATCGATTTGCTGAAGATCGAGGCGGAAGGTCTAGACTTGGCCGTTCTTCAAGGCACCAGTGTGATGCTGCAAAAGCGTGCAGTAAAGTTCGTCCTGGTTGAGTTCAATTACCTTCTGCCGAGAGATGGCGTATCTGGCGGTGCATTGATGCCATGCGAGGACCTGCTGGGTCCTTTTGGATTCCGATTCGTGGCCACCTATAACGATTACATCAGCACCGGAGGCGAAATGTTCCCCGTATTTAAAGCTCTTTTCTGCCTGCCCCCGCGCAGGTGACCTCGAATAAGAATTTGAAGCGACAAATGGAAACGTAAGACCAGAAGAAGTAAAAGCGCCTGACCACGAAGCGATCAGTAAAATTCGAGCGAATCGGTGCCATAAAAGGAAATTCCGATTCAATGGGTTCTGTGCTAAAAAGTGAGATCCTGCCTACGGCGTGGTGGGACACTGGGCCTGGCTGGGGGATGGAAGACTTTGAGTGTCCTAAGGAGATGAGATGGGTTTCTTCAGGTCGCAAGTTGTCGGGTCAATCAAGTGGGTCCTGGATCGCCAGGGTCTGGTTCTGGTGTCAACGTCGCGCTTTGGCAGCTACCCATTCGCAGACGTGAAGCGGCTGGCGGCTGAGTGGAAGTACCCGGTCAGCACGGTTTTTGACGTGGGAGCCAGTGAGGGCGAGTCGACGCTGGAGGCACTCAACGCGTTTCCGAAGGCCCGCGTCCTGGGCTTTGAACCGCATCCATCAACGTTTGCATCCCTTATGGCCAAGGTCGGCGGAAACTCCCGCTTTCAGGGATTCAATGTTGCTCTGGGGACCGAGATCGGCGAAGTGGAGATGATCGAGTACGATAGGTTCAAAGCCAACAGTCTGACGCCGAACAACCCTCATTCCACGCGATTCAACAAACATGGGCGCAGCATTCGTGTACAGGAAACTACCCTGGATACATTTTGCTCGGAGCACTCCATCGACAACATCGACTTGATCAAAACCGACGTGGAAGGTTTCGACTTAGTCGTTCTTCAAGGCAGCGGTCGGATGCTGCAAAAGCGTGCCGTGAAGTTCGTCCTGGTTGAGTTCTTTGACCTTCTGCCTAAAGAAGGTGTATTTGGCGGTGCGTTGATGCCGTTCGAGGACCTGCTGGGCCCATTTGGATTCCAATTCGTCGCTTCCTATAACGGTTACATCAGCGCCGCAGGCGAAATGTTCTCCACATCGAATGCTCTTTTCTGCCTGCCCCCGCTAAGGTGACCTCTACTGCTGACGAGGTTCAGACCTCTCTATTTCAGGAAGCGCCCGAATCAGATTTTGTGGCAAGACAAATTGCATGTAGCTTCTGAGCTCGTCATACCGAATGGTCCCGTGAGCGTCAGGCCGCCAACTATCCACGGGCTGAATACGCACTTCTGTAGTGGAAGGGAGAACCCTCCATGCAGCAAGATATCGTTAAAAAGTTGGAACAGCGCCTGGGAAGAGTGCATGCCCAGCAGCGACTCGGACTCGAAAAAGATCACGAGGACATACTCGGCCACGGTATTAATTTTTTTCATCCCGAGAACTGGTACTCGACGCACTCCATTCTTCAATTTGCGCTCAAGCTGACGGGGCTCTACTGGCGTGGCAACAAGAACACAGAACGCATACAGGTACGGCACAACGTCATTGAGCTGGCAGGCATTCCCACACTGTTTGACGGCTATACGATGCTTCACATCACCGATTTACACGCGGACATGAATCCGGGGCCCATTCAGCGCCTGATAGAGATTCTTCCTAACGTGGCGTACGACATCTGTGTCATGACCGGCGACTTCCGGGGTCAAACGTTCGGCCCATTCGACGCGGCTCTGGAGGGACTAGCGAGCGTGCGCAAACACCTCCCGATGCCGGTTTACGCGGTACTTGGCAATCACGACACGATCAGGATGGTCCCCGAAATCGAAGCGATGGGAATTCGAATGCTTCTTAATGAATCGGTGACGCTCGTGCGCCGAGACCAGCGAATTTATTTGGCTGGCATTGATGATGCCCACTACTATCGCGCGGACAATATTCAAAAAGCAGCCTCCTCTATTCCGCGCGATGAGATTTCCATTCTCCTTTCGCATACGCCGGAGGTCTACCGGCAGGCTGCACATGCGGGTTTTCGGGTCATGCTGAGCGGACATACCCATGGCGGACAAATATGCCTGCCGGGTTCCATTCCCATCACTCTGGATTCGGTCCTGCCCCGACGGATGGGAGCCGGATCTTGGAGATACGGTGATATGACAGGCTACACCTCGGTTGGAGTTGGATCGTCGATCGCCCCCGTGCGCTTCAACTGTCTTCCGGAGATCACCCTTCACCACCTGCGCAAGAAAAATTCAATATCTGCCTAATAAGGGCGCTCACGAAGGTGGAGCCGGTAGAACAGCAGCGACAAAAGCACTTCGCCCAGAAGAAAGGCTACAATGACCGCTGCGATATCCAGCGCGGTCAAGGGCAACCTGAGGTGGCACGCCAGGAGTGGAAATAGAGACTCTGGAATCTGATCGAGGCCGGTGGCCCTATCCCCCACATGCAAACGCATGCGACGCTTCAAGAAGCTGGAGAAGAGATCCCCTGCCATTGCGGCTGTTCCTGCTGCAACTCCGATCTTCCATGTCAGTCCAACTAGCGGCGCGCCGGCCGCCGTTGCCAGCACTGCGACAAGAGTTCCCCGCACGGTCTTCGAGGCGCCAAAGAGGGGCTGCCCATCAACAAACCTGGCCCCGCCATCCATGGGATACGACCAGCGCTTGCCCATCAGCTTATTCATAATGACAGGCATACCGTTGGCCAACCCCAACAGCGCCAGTAGTTGAATAATCAACTTGGGATGCATACGCAGTGATCTTACATTTCCTGCCTGCCCTTAAGGTGGTTCTGGCCACAACCAACAGACTTGCTCGTGGGGGAAAGCCTTTAGATGAGAAAGCCTTCGTCTGAATTAGGACTGCTATGCAAGAGCCCACTACGATCAATGAGGTTGTCTCCCTGTTGGATCTGACACCGACCCTGCTGGATGGTGCCGGTATTAAGCCGGTCGAAAGCATGCGCGGCAAGCCGCTGAAGGCCTTGGCGCAGGATCAGAAGACTCGCAAGACATGGACTTCGACAGCGTATTTCCAGATAAGCCAATCGATCTGTGGTATTCGTACCAGCGACTGGTGCTATTGTGCATTTGATCCAACCGTACAGCGAGGCGAAGCCGAATACAGTACGCACTATCAAGACTTCGCACTTTATTCCATTGCTGGCGATCCAGCCGAGACGTTGAACCTCATCGGGCGCGCTGAGTACAAGGAAATTACAAACCATCTCCGCGCGGAGTTGCTGAAGTACCTCATCGCTGCTGGTGAACCAGAACCGACAATTACGCCGATTCACTATTACGCATAAGTTGCACGACAATGCATCCGGTGCTGGCAATTCAGCATCTTGCCATAGCAAGAACGACTGCGATCGAGGTAATCTCATTAAACTTACTTTTTGAGGTGATTTACCTAATGCCTGTTATGGCATCTTCCGTCAAGCCATCTTTGTTTGCCTCCCTATTCGCAGTCTTTATTGGAATGACTTTCGGTATCGGTTCTATTTGTGCAGCTGCGCAAAAGCCATCAATAGAACCTCCGCCTCTGCTATTAGGTGCGGCGTGGTATCCAGAGCAATGGCCGGAGTCGCGCTGGAACGCGGATCTGGATCTAATGCAGAAGGCCCACATGCATGTCGTGCGTGTAGCGGAGTTCGCCTGGACTGCTCTCGAACCGCAGGAAGGTAAATACGACCTCGACTGGCTTGAACGTGCCATCAATCTCGCCGGACAGCACGGCATCTATGTCATTGTCGGCACGCCCACCGCCGGACCACCCGTCTGGATGGCCACCAAGTACCCCGATATCCTCGTCACCGAAGCAAACGGAAAGCAATACACGGGATCGACCCGCAATCACGACAACTCGAACAGCAACCGTTATCGTCAATTCGCCCGCGAAATGGATGAGCGACTCTCCAAGCGCTTTGGCCACAATCCCTATGTCATTGGCTGGCAGATCGACAACGAATACTCCAATCAATCGTACGATCCAGCTACGCAGGCGCAATTCCACGCATGGCTCGAGCATCGTTACGGCACTATCGACAAGTTGAATCAAGCCTGGACCACCGCATACGACAATCAAACGTACTCTGCGTTCAACGAGATTCCCCTCGTCAACGGAACCGGCGACAACAACCCCGGCCTTTGGCTCGACTCTAAGCGCTTCATCAGCGAATCGCTTCGTGACTACCAAAAAGTCCAGATCGACGCCATCCGCAAGTACGCAGAGCCCCGCCAGAAGATCACGACCAACATGATGGGCTGGTATGACCTGTATGACCACTACACCGTCGGCCAGGATCTGGATATCATCGGCTGGGACAATCCTCAGGTGGAAGGGAGCTTCGATCCCATCAAGAACGGCGCGCCGCATGATCTCATGCGCGGTCTCAAGGGCCAAAACTACTGGGTCATGGAAACCACTGCTGGCCCTCGTGGCGGCGGCGACGCCAGCATCCAGCTCGACAAAGGTGCCATGCGCACTGCCATATGGGCCGACATCGGCCACGGCGCCGACCTCGTCAGCTACTGGCAGTGGCGCGACGCCCTCAATGGCGGCGAAGCAAATCATGGCGCCCTGGTGGATGTGGACGGCGAGCCGGATCCGATCTACACAGAGTACTCCCAGATAGGCAGAGAGTTCGAAAAAGCCGGTTCGGCTATCCAGGGAACGTCCCCGGAGGCAAGCGTTGCCATCCTGCACTCCTATCCCAGCAGATGGGACATTAACTGGCAGAAGATGAATCCTGCCTACGATGCAATCAACAGTCTCATGAGCTACTACACTCCGCTTCATGAGCTGGGCTACACCATTGATATCGTTCCTCCTGACCGCGATCTCTCGAAGTACAAGCTCGTCATCGCCCCCGGCCTCGAAGTTCTCACACAGGCTGAAGCCGACAACCTTACACGCTATGTCAAGGGAGGCGGACACCTGGTTTTCGGACAACGCTCCGCGATGAAAGACGAAAATAATTCTCGCTGGCCGCAGCGACAACCCGGGCCCCTCACGCAGCTCCTCGGCGCTCGCGTAGAACAGTTCACCTCTCTCAAGAACCCCGTTGCGATCTCTGGCGAATGGGGCGAATCCAAAGGGGAACTCTTCGCCGAGCAGCTTCGCCCACAGGCAAGTGATGTTAAGGTGCTGATGCGCTATCAAGCACCCCACTCCTGGCTTGACGGCGAGCCGGCAGCCGTTACCCGCAAGATCGGCACCGGCTCGTTCACCTACATTGGTGCCTGGTTCGGCGATGCCGGCATGAAGCGTGCTGTACAGTGGATGCTCACTGAAAGCAGCCTCAAGCCAGACGACTTCGCCGTCCCCGACGGAGTAGAGGTCTATCGCCGTGTCGCTGCCGATAGGAAAGTATTTATTGTCGAGAATCTATCGCACGCTGCACAGACAGTTGTTCTGCCTAACATGATGAAAGACGCGTTGACAGATCAGAGAGTGCATTCCGTCAAACTTCCAGTGTACGGAGTGGCAGTGCTCGTCCAAGCGAAGGATGTGACGCGGTAGAAGTAGTAGTAGTTCCATGACTTGGCCGAAAGCCACGCAGGCATATCCCGTTTGTCCTATGCATCTGATAGCGACCGCAGCGGCTTCGGTGGCTCATTTTTGCCGAGCTAAAGCAGACTACATAGGACGTTTTGGCGAGTCTGAAGTTGACGGAGATCACCGCGTGCGGCGGCTACTTGTAACCTGCTTCTGCTCGGGGCAAGCCGAAATGATAAGCGACTAAGGGATGGCAGCCTCGCGAAATGCTATTAACGGAAGCTGCTAGATCAAAGCAATGGACGGCAAACATTGCTCGGTAGAATCCCAATTTACTTCTTTGTAATTTTTCTTGGTTTAATTCTTATCAGCACCACGTCATGGACTGCCACTTGTGAACTAAAGCTATTTGCAAAGGAACCAAGACTCTTTTGGCGCCAGACATCACGAACTTGCGCACTTCCCTCCAGACCAAGATCTTTCCAGCCCACGGACATCCTGAGCGGGACGGAGCCAACATTGAAGAGACCTACAGCCAGAGAGCCATCGGCCAACGGCTTAACGAGAATAAATTCCTGGCGTGTATGCCGGAAAATTTTTGCTTGCTTACCTAGAGAGTCCTGATCTATATCAATGACTTCCGAGTTATCCAGCACACCCAACGTAAATTTATCTAACTTCGTCATGTCACCAGAAAAGAAAAGCGGCGATGCCATGAGCGACCACATCGACATGTAGCTATATTGTTCCTCGGGCGTCAGACGTGTTGGCTGTGGTGACAGGCCCTGTTTATTAGCGTCTCCCACGGTTCCAATCAGGATGTAGTCTGGGTCATTCCATCCTCCCGGCCCGGCGTACTTATCTAAAGCAGCATTTGCAAAACCGACAGAATAGAACCCTGGCAAAGAGTCGTTCTTAGCTAACCCAAGATCGCCGGTCGTGCGCCATGATGATCCGCCAACCGCAGCTCCCCACTTCCAGACATCTCCCATGCCATATTGGCACATATTGAAAACGACGTCCCGATCCAAGTTGTGGACCAGGCTACCCATCTTAATATATGGCTTTTGAAGTTCCGGCAAACTCCGGTCTTTCATAACAGTTCTGTAACTGCACATATCATATTTGAGCAGGTCGAATCCCCACTGCGACACACGTTGAGCGTCCGCTTCTTCATGACCATACGACCCATCAAACCTTGCACAGGTAAGAGGCCCGGGCGAAGAATAAATACCAGCTTTCAACCCACGAGAGTGGATGAAGTCTGTAAGTGCTTTCATATCCGGGAAACGATTGTTAGAAAGGATAGAACCGTTCTTATCACGAGGCGGTCCCATCAATTCCGGAACGTCGGATCCAGGTTTCCGCGCCCATGCGTCATCAATATCGATGTATTGATAGCCATAATCAGCCATACCAGAGGAAATCATTGCATCCGCTGCTGCGCGAATGTTGCCATCCGTAGGATGGGCATAATGCGTGTACCAGTCGTTCCAACCCATCTGCGGAGTAAGACCAAGCTTGTCGCCGACTACAACAGTGAACTTCCGAGATGTTGTGCCTAGCTTGTTTGTTGCTTTTACGCTCAAGATGTAATTGCCCTGCTTCTTTGGAGAAAGCCCAGAAATAATCCCGGATTCCTGATCCACTTTAAGCGATGCCGGAAGTCCTTTTACCGAGAAGCGCATCGGACGTATACCTGTACAAGGGATGCGATAGAGAAATGGGTGTCCGGCTCTCGTACCGTAAACTACCGGGCCGTTAATGCGTGGAGTTGCAGGTGCTTTGGGCGTACGAACCTCTGGCAATGCGTGGCCGAACGCAGACAACGACTGACAGGCCATCCAGAGTAGAATGAGCGAAAAAGAGCGCGAACGGCGATTTAGTTTGCATCCCATTTTTTATTTTCTCCAGGCAATCAAGTAATACGCATGAGCGCCGACTTCGTGAACCACTATTTCGTCACGTGACGTCTACAACATAACCGCCGCGAACTAATCTGCAGTGCAAATACCAAAACTGCTCGCGTCCTCCGGCTCGGGGCGCCTTTTCTCAGGTGGCCTACCGAGTACTGCAAACGATCCGGCGCAACGCGGCATAGACTCCCTCTTTGTCGTCAGGCTTTTAGCCTTTCTGCCACAGTTCACCTTGTGTTTAACACGCGTGAGATAATTTTGGAGTTTGCCGCTAACAACGCATCTGGAAGCTGGGATCAGGCATGCACGACACCTCCGACCAAGTCGGGATCAAAGATATAGCGCGAGCGCTCAAGGTATCGATTGGGACCGTCGATCGTGCGCTGCACAACCGCTCCGGAGTTAGCGAACACACCAAGGCTCGCGTCCTGCAACGGGCAGCGGAGCTGGGTTATCGCCCCAACCTCGCTGCACAGGCGCTGAAGCTCAATCGTCGCATCTCGATCGCAGCAGTCCTTCCCAAAGAGATCTCCTACTTTTTCGATCCTTTGCGTGCCGGAATTCGCACTGCCGCGGCCGCCCCCATCAGCACGCAGGTTTCGCTCGAGTTCCATGAGTATCCGCGAGCGGGGGTTGGAGAAGAAGAAGCATTTGCGCACGCGGTGCAGCGTCACTACGACGGCATCATATTCCTTCCTGGAAATATGCGGCGCTTCGATCCCATCATCCGGAAGCTTACGAGAGCCGGCACCGCCATGATGTGCGTCAGTAGCGATGCTCCGAACAGCGACCGAATAGGTTCCATAGCCGCGCATTCGTATGTCAGCGGGTCGATGGCGGCCGAATTGCTCGCGCTCCGGCTTGGCAAGAGAGGCAATGTGGCTGTCTTCTCCGGAGAGCTCTCTATGATGGACCACGCCGAAAAGCTGCGCGGCTTTGCCGCCACGCTTGCAGTTCAAGCTCCGCATCTTTCTCTGCTGCCGGCGTTGGAGAGCCATGAGAGACCCAAGGATGCGTATCGTCAGGCACGGCAACTCATGCAAGCGCGCAATCGCCCGGAAGGGCTTTACTTGAGTACAGCGAATAGTATGCCAGTATTGCAGGCCCTCGATGAGCTTGGCATGCTCGGCAAGGTCTCCATTGTTACGACCGATTTGTATCACGAGCTAGTTCCCCTAATTGAACTTGGAAAAGTTCTTGCGACCCTGCATCAACGCCCCTTTACGCAAGGAAAGCTTGCCTTTGAACAGTTGCTTGCCTATCTGCTGCGAGATGATAAGCGCCAGCCTTTTATTCGGCTGGCGCCCCATATTGTCTTCCGCAGCAATCTGTCGCTCTTTAGCGGCGATATCCCCGAACGCCAGGAAGACATCGAATCGGAACTGCGACCGCGGCGGGAAGGTTGAAGCTGACACCCGACCGCGGCGCTACTTCTTTGGCACGAAACGGATGGCCGCACCACCTCCGGGAGCAAGGCGCAGAGTCATTGTCGTCTTTGCGGTTACATTTTCTTTGCGAATGGTGACATGCTTTGGCTGAGTGGCCGCATCCGGACCATCCTCATAGATCTCTGCCACGTAGCTGCCTGCTCCTAGAAACTGCAGGGGGACCTGCAACGTCCGGGCGTCCCAGTTCGTCATGCTACCTAAGTACCACTCGTTCCCATGCCTACGCGCAATAGTGGCAAACTCACCGGGCGCTCCGCTCAGAACATGCGTCTCGTCCCATGTTGTCGGCACATCCTTCAGAAACTGAAATGCCGCCTGTCCCTTATAATTCTGCGGGCTATCCGAGACCATCGGAATTGGGTTCTCATACACCACATACAGCGCCAGTTGCTGGGCCCGTGTTCCCATCGCCATCGGAGCGGCGTTGCGAGCCACAAACCCTGCTTCGGTGGCGTTATCGAAGGCCCCGGGCGTGTAGTCCATCGGTCCTGCCAGCAGCCGCGTGAACGGAAAGACTGACCTGTCTACTGGGCTATCTCGGCGGCCCATCTTGTTGTTTTCCAAGCCAAGTACGCCTTCGTAACTCATCACGTTCGGATAAGCTCGCATCAGCCCCCACGGCGTGTGGCATCCATGGAAGTCGATCATCAGATGATGCTCCGCGCCATAGCGGGCCACGTCATAGAAAAACTGGATACCATCCTGATCGTCGCGGTTAACAAAGTCGATTTTGAGCCCAGCAACGCCCCACTTCTCGTATACGGGGAAAGCTTCTTTCATCTGGCGCATCACCGATTCCGAGTACAGCCATATCCATACCTTCACGTTCTTCTTAGCTGCATACTGTACTAACGCCGGTATGTCGACACGGCCATTCATCTGCGTTATATCGCGCGCCGCCCATCCCGCATCCAGAAAGAAATAGGGGAACCCTGCTGCGGCTGCAAAATCCACGTATTCCTTCATCGTGTCGGTAGTGAAGTATTTATTTCCGGAGTTGCCATCTTTGTTGACGTTATCGACCCACCAGTTCCACGATGCCTTCCCCGGATGGATCCAACTTGTGTCCTGCACGCGATTTGGCGGACTCAGGTCAGTTTGCAGGTTGGCCTCCACCAGGCGTCCCGGCTCATCCGCCACACCGAGGACCCGCCACGCCGAGTGGTGCGGTAAATCACCGATTACCGCATATGCAGGATCGTCTTCACGAGGCGACAACTTAACACTGAACATATGACCCGCCCAACTGCCCGTGGGGTTGGTCACGTATGCCGAGCTGTTCCCTTCCAGATCAGCTTCCATCAGAGACATCCACGCACCCCCCGGCTGCTGCAGTAATACGGGCATCCCGATCAGAAACTTGCTTGAAATGCCTCCCTGGTTGCTCAACGAGGATAAGTTGTAGCGTACATACTCGCTCTCATAGCTGGAACGATAACCCGGCAAAGCGAGCACCCAGGCTGTGTCGTCCTGCGTAAAGCGAAACTCGGTGTCCTCGCCGCTAACATGTAGGCTTGGTATCGCAGCCTGCTTCGGCAGCACGTAGCGAAAGGCAATGCCACTGTTATAGGCTCGTGCCTCCACGATCATCGAACGCCCACCCTGAGAACCTGCTTCATTCACCGTTACCGCGAGGCTGTTGTAGGTATCGTGTACATGGCTCACTTTGGTGAACGCCAGCGAATAATCGTCAACGCCGCTGTCGGCCTTGCTGCCTGTGATGGTCACGTTCATACCAAGCGGCGTCTTGTCATCCAGATCGAGGCCCAGCGCCGACTTATCAATCACCGGTTTGCCATGGAACGTGACCGAGTACATCAGCCGCCCACTGCCGTCCTCACCCAAGGAAGCCGAAGGCTGAACAGAAAAGCTCATCACCAATTGTCCATCAGGGGAACTCACGCTTGGAGTCGTGGCCTGTGAGATGCCGGCTATCGGAAAGGCAATCGCCAAGCCTACAAGAGCAAAGGAACAGCAGATGCGATTGATCATGAAAATTGAACCTCAGAAATGATTGGAAGAGCATATTTGGACTTGCGTCATAATGGAAGGTAATGCTGAAAAGCCTATTGTGTACGTTACCGGTGATCACACTAGCCCTTGAAGGAAAAGATTGTCAAGATAAACTTTCTCAGCCCGTGCGGCGCTCTGCAACGGACAACTCGATCTGCTCCAGCGTACGGCCCTTAGTCTCCGCTACACCGAAATACACCATCACGAATCCAATCACACAGATGACGCCATAGGTTACAAACACCCCTCCCGTACCGAAAGCGTGGTTCAGGAGCGGGAACGTGTACGTGAGAGCGAATGACGCCAGCCATAATGTGCTCACGGCAGCAGAGACTCCATGCGAACGGACACGATTGGGAAATATCTCGGCAATTAGAACCCACGTGACCGGCGCCAGCGTCACGGCATAACAAGCGATCGCACTAAGCGTAAGCGTCAATACCACGGGTCCCGGCCACGCGCGACGGTATGCAAGAGCGCACAGCAAGTGGGAAGCTGCAATTCCGATGCAACCCGCCAGCATCAGCTTTCGCCTTCCTATTGTTTCCACAAGGAACATTGCGAGCACAGTAAATAGCAGGTTGATCGAACCCGTAATTACGATATTCAGGAAGATATCGTTTGAACCGTAACCGGCGCTGCGGTAGACCTCCGCCGCATAATTGAACAGAATATTGATGCCGGTCCACTGTTGCAGCACCGCCAGTCCCATACCCAGGAGTACCACTCTACGCAGACCCGGACGCAATAGCTCAGTCCAGGATGCCCTTACCGCGGAGTCTTCGTGCAACGATGTTTCTATGGTCGCGATCTCTATTGATGCATAGTTCTCACCGCCGACCCTCTGCAAGATGCGTTGCGCCTCCACGTCCCTTCCGCGAGCAAGCAGCCAGCGCGGGCTCTCGGGAAGGAAGAAAGACGTAACCGTAAAGATCAAAGCGGGCAACACTATTGCGAAGAACATCCAGCGCCAACCATACTGTACATTCCACGACTGCATTATCTGCGCCCCGGTATCTCCCGCTGGGATCGGGCGAGCGATGAGCCAGTTCGCAATCTGTGCAATCAAAATTCCGACGACGATTGCAAATTGATTCAACGCAACCAGCTTCCCGCGGATCGCGGCTGGGCTGATCTCCGCGATATAGAGCGGCGAAACGTTGGAGCTCACTCCGATGGCTATTCCGCCCGCGATCCGCCAGAAAATAAAGGTGGAAAAGATGTGTGACCAACCGGTGAACGCAGAGGATACACCGAACAAAATGGCGGCAGCCAGCAGGAGCGGGCGGCGGCCCCATCGCTCTGCCAAAGTGCCGGCAGCGAGTGACCCAACCAGACAGCCGAGCAGTGCACAACTGTTCGCCCAGCCCACCAGTGCATCCGACGTAAGGTGAAAATACACCTCGTAGAACTGCCGCGCTCCTCCGATAACGACCCAGTCATAGCCGAATAAAAGACCACCCAGCGCAGCGACGGCCGCAATCCACCATACATACCCTCTCCGTGCAGGTATGCCTGAGTCCGTATGCGCGAATTGGAGTGATGTTGCCTGCATGATTACCTTCCAAAAAGCTTAAACAGATCAATTGCTCCCGTATTGCTGTTGTCTTCGTAGAGAATCTCTTCCAGAACCTTCAAGCCTTCTTCACGCATGGCTCCGTTCGATCCAATCAACGCTTGCGCCTGCAAAAACTGTGCTCGCAACTTCTGCCCCCGCCTAAGGTCTTCTTCGAACAGCAACATTGCGGGCAGCGAAGTGGCAAAATAGTCGATCTTCGGCTCTTCCAATATCAACTGCCGCCCATGCTCTGCAATCTTTGCAAAAAGCATTTTTGCTTCGTCCTCGCGTGCCAACCGTGTCAATGCCATGGCACTCCAAAAGGTGTTCTCGGAGACATCTTGCACCTGCATGTGTTGGAAATCACCCTGAGACTTCGCTGCGCGCTCCCACCGTTCTGCGGCAGCGTGCGTATTTCCCACGCCTGCTTCGGCAACACCCGCAAAGTAATCCACCATGCTCATGTTCATCAGCAGATGCTTCGCCTCACTTAGCGTTGTGGGGGGTGCCTCTGCCTGCTTTAGCTGCTCCAGTGCACCCCTGAAGTCTCCCTGTTGCAAAGCTCGTTGGGCTATCAGCAGATGCGCTCTCACATACTGCGTCAGAACCTGTCCTTCGCCTCCCTCCCAAGGCTGGAAGTGCCGGTCCAGCAGTATACCCAGAGCAATTCCAGGCTCACCCACACTGTTCAGCAAAGATGCCAATTCTACGGACAGATCGTCACGCTTCTTTACGAGAGCCGCATTCTGCTGAAGCATCTTGAGTCGCTGCTTCAGACCCGCTCCAGTCCGCTTCAATAGCTGATCGTACTCGTACAGAATCCGAGCATCCTGGGGTGCCAATGCGCGCGCACGCTCGAACGCATGCACTGCCGAACTCGGGTTGTGCATCGCATTGAAATAGCCAAACCCCAGATTGCGCCACACAGTCGGGAACTGGGGATCGAGTTCTGCCGCGCGGCTCCATTGCGCCATGGCTTCAGCATGGCGTCGGCGATCATAGAGCAAATTGCCCAGGAAATAGGCCGCTCGCGAATCAGACGGGTTCCGCTCCGTTGCTTCCTGCAGCAACAGCATTTCCTCCAATCTGCTAGGAAATACGTATTGCGAGGGCGCAGCCGCAGCTTTGCGATATTGTTCCGCGGCCTCTTGTGGACGCTTCAGCTTTTGCAGGAAATGTGCTGCCGCATAATGGAGCAGAGGCTCGGTTCCATCAATCTTCTCGAGGTGCGGTGCAGTCATCAACTCAACCGCTTCCTCTAACAGACCACAGCGCTCAAGGTCAAAAGCGAGATCGAGCCGTTGTTGCGGATCCTCCGGATTGTGCCGCGATAGTAGCCAGCGACTGAAAATATCGAGCGGGTCGAGCTTACGCGTCTCCCGCAGTATCTCCCTAGCCTCTACCTCTCGACCCAACTTCTGCAGCAAGATCGTCTTCAAATTTCGTGCATTCAAGTTGTCGGCTTCAGCACGTAGAGAACATTCAATATGATCCAGTGCAAGATTCCACTGCTGTCGTGAACAGTCAATTTCGGCAAGCCGGTGGTAGGCCGGTCCACGCCACGCTGCATTCCACGTCGATTTGTAGAAAGCGTCATACGACTTGGACATCTGCCCCTGGTAGCAGAGTGTAAGGCCGAGGTTGTAGTGCGGTTCGCCATCGTACGGATTTGGATTTCGTTCGGTCAGACGCGCGATGGCATTGCGAAGGTACTTTTCTGCCAGTTCAAACTCGCCGCGCCGCATATGCCATCGGCCCATGGCGTGATTAGCCCTACTATCACCTGCATCGCGGCACAGAGCCTCTCTCCAGTACGCATCCGGAGAACGCGTCGGATGCCGGTATTGTTCGAGATGCAAACCTATCAGGAATAACTCATCGCTGCTGGACACAGCGTCGGGAAGCGGAGGCTCCGTGGCCACAACAGGATCTTCTGCAGGTTCAATTTCAGCCGGCGCATAACGCAGCAGCACCTCTCCATCACGTTCCAAAATTACTTCCAGATCATATGGATCGCACAGCTTCGCAACGGCATGATGTAGCGGTTCCGCAGGAGACAGGTCACCCTCCCAGCGATCGATCTCTTTGCTAGCTTCGCGGACCCGCAGGCACAGATTGCGCAACTCGCTCGTCACTTCGAGGTGAAGCAGAATACCTGCCGGCGTTTTTTCGACATGCAGCGCGGCATCGAGATTTGCCAGGTCCGGAACGCCTATCTCGCGGATCGGATACCAGTACTGGCTGAACGTTTTCGTCTCTCCGGGCGCAAGGAACGAGAAGTCCGGTTGATTGTCGGTATACGCGCCTGCCATTAACTCCACGTACGGTCCATCCGCATCAGTCAGGCTACGATCCCACGCATATCCAAAGTTGTGGTTGCCCCACGTCCACTGTTTTTTCCCCGGAGCAATATGATGATTCGAAAAGTGCACCAGCCCGGCGGCGCGTTTGTGATCATACCCGCCGGCAAAATCGCCGCGTGAACCCGCGATCATATAGCTTGTCGGAACCGGAATATTTGAATACCAGCTAAGGTCGTTCGGTTCGTAGCTTCCATCTGGGACGAAACAGGACGGCATTTCTTCTGTGGGAACTCCGTGCTTCGCGCGTTCTCCATAATTCACACCATAATAAGTCCCCTGGCTGAGCGGGAACTGCGTGGTGGCACGTTTCGCATGGTCGGCCACGACACGGACATCCTTCGGGAAAAACGATTGATATTTTTCGTGCACATGCGTAGCTACATTCGCCCACCATAGGAACGTCTGCGTATCGGTAGTCCGGTTGTACAGGCGCACGCGAACTTCGACATACGCCCGTCCCGGACGCAGACGGATGCCGTGCATCCCTTTCATGCGCGTCATCGGGTCATGGTCACTGCACCAGATGGTTATAGAACCGTCTGCCGATCTTTCTATTTCCACCTCGACCGGCATGTAAGTCGCAGGCCGGTGGTGCTGTGGCCAGTTGAACTCAACGCCTCCCGAAATCCACGGCCCCGCAAGACCAACAAGTGCAGGTTTAATGACGTTCTGCCGATAGAAGAAGTCGTAACCGTTACGCTTGTCCACGCCGACATGGATGCGACCACCGATCTGCGGAAGTACCATCAACCGCAGATATTGATTCTCCAGATGAACCGCCTCCCACTCCTGGTCTATCGCCTCTGTTTCGATTCGATCAATCACAGGCAGTGGATACACGCGGCCACTGCTCCCTTGGTAAACGCGCTTTTCGAGAAACAAAGGATTCGGATCAGGGGGAGCGGGATTATAGGTGCGCAGCACGACTGGCTCATTCCATGCTTTGACTGCTTCAGTCTCAGAGGGTGGCGCTGTGGGCAGCGTAAGCTTGGCCGACTCGCTGTCTTTTTGAGTTTCCGTACTACCTGTCATCATGATTTACTCATGCCTCTTGTACTACTCCTACAGTAACCATTACGCCATCAGCATAGTGGCCTATCGTCTCCATTATGGTCGCAGAGTGATAATTTCTCCGTCGGTCGGCACGAAATATAAAGTGCAGGGCGGATTAATCCGCCCTGCATCGGCTCTGCCTAAGTCTCCGCTAGAAAATATATTTCGCGGAGAGTTGCAGGAAGCGCGCATCCGGCGTGTTGGCCTGAAACGTCTTCGGTGAGGTGATCAGACCGGCCGACGCGCTCGTATTCGCGGTCGACGGGTTAGCCCATGTCGGATGATTGAACACGTTGAAGCCGTCCACACGAAATTGCAGGTACTGTTCTCGGACGGTAATGAAATTCTTGAAGAGCGACATATCCGCACGCCAGTAACCTGGACCATAAACCTGATTTTGCTTGCCTCCAAGGAAGGCGAGCGCAGTTTTCGGGTCTGCGATAGGACCGGCATACGTGCAAGCTACTCCTGCCACTACCGTGCCCACACGGGTACCAACCGGGCAGATTAAATTGCCGGGCAGTGGATCCGTAAAGGCGCACGGGTTGTAATAGTGGGTACGTGTGCGGACCGAAGCGGAGCAGTTTGCCCCCGACCCACCGGGAGAAAAGGGATCACGTATGCGGACGGCACGGGCGCTTCCTCCAGCTGCGGTACTGTTACTTGGACCTACCGAAAACGGGGTTCCCGACTGTGCCGCAAAGGTCGCGCTGGCGGACCATCCGCCAATAACTACGTCGAGCAAGCGTGAACTGTTCAAATGCGCTCGGCCCTGTCCGAACGGCAACTCATAGTTGCCGTTCAACGTGTAACGGTTGCGGACGTCATATGTGGAGTTCGTATATTCCGATGGAATGCCCAGCAGGAAATACGAACGCACCCCGATTCCGCTTGATAGGCCGCCAGCGGAGCTTGAGTCGTCCATTGCATGAGCCCAGGTATAGGTGGTCAGAAAAGTCAAGCCACGCGAGAACCGCTTTTCCAATTTCGCCTGGAGTGAGTTGTAATCGCTGAAGCCGGTATATTGGATCTGGCCAGTTCCCCCAAGGTCTGGGAAAGCTTGGTATGGCAAGGTACTCACACCACTACGAAGCAAGACCTGAGAAGAGTTCGGAGCCCAGTAAGTTGACAGGTGACGGGACTCGTTCCCAACGTATGCGATCGACGCCACCAGGTTCGACGTTAGCGCTCGCTGGAACGACAGGCTGTAATTCTCCGTATACGGAGTCTTCATATTCAGGTCCGAGGCGTGGAAGCCTGGCTGCGATGGAGAACTTGAGGTCGTCAGTACCGGCAATCCACTCTCCAGCGTGTAAGGAATTGCGGGGCAATTGCCTACGGCGCAGGTCGGAGTAGGAACGGAGTAAGTCAGCGAGAACGGGTAGTTTGTGCCCAAGTTAGTATTTCCCTCGCTCTGCAAGCCGCCGTAGAAGATGCCGAAACCACCGCGGATCACAGTCTTCGGATCGAGCGAATAAGAGAAGCCCACTCGAGGAGCGAAGTTGGTGTACTGAGAGCTCACCAGCCGCGCGTTGTTGACGTACTGTACTGCCACGTTGTCCTTGGCAAGCAATGCCAGGAACGGCGCGCTCAGTGCGTACTTCTGTGCCGAACTCGGGAGCTGATAGAGAGCAGTACCGTGTCCGGGCTCGCTTCCCGTCACAACAAAGTTAGATTGTCTGTCTCGGGATTCGCGATACGGCTCATACCAGTCGTAGCGCACACCTAGATTTAAAGCCAGCTTGGACGTCACACGCCAGTCATCCTGCACGTAACCAGAGTCATACCAGTTTTGATCGTGAACACCAGGTGCATTCGTCAGGTAGGCTGTCTTCATCTGGTCTGCCAGAAAGTCTGCAACACCGTAGCCGGTGTAGCTCGTTCCAGGAAGGCTCGTGTAATTGCCGCTAAAGGTATAAGATCCGCGAGGGTTTTGTGCATAGGTGTAATAGAACCGGATGTTTTCCAGCGCCACCCCCATTTTTAGCGAGTGGTTACCCATCGTCTTAGTCAGGTTATCGAGTATCTGATACACATTCTGCGATTCGGTCGATGTTCCTTGCGAACCCCACGTGCTTAGATTGCTCACGTTACCTTGCGGAAGTCCACCTTCGTACGGCGATGCTGGAACGTTGCCGAGCCCCAGGGAAGCCGCAAGCGTATAGTTCGTTGCGTTGGGCTGCAGAAAGCTGAACTGACCCCAGTTGTAACCGAAGCGGAACTCATTGACGGTCGTTGGGCCGAATGTGTGCGTCTCGCTGAACATGCCATTCTCTGCGAGATTCGTATCATGCTCTCCTCCATATGGGCTGCCGTCCAGAACTGGACCGAGCGGCAGTGTGTTCAGAACGATCTCATGAACGTAACTGAACCGGCCATAGAGCTGGTCTTTGTGGGCGATGTTGTAATCCATACGCTGGTCCCACTGGACCGTATTGTCGTTCTTATTGGTGTTGATAATGTAGTTGTTATAGGTTTTGTTGCCGTTCGCGTTGGGCATGGGATATAGATTCAGAATGTTTTTCGCCACGGCGTTTATCTGACTGGCACAGAAGACATTCTGCTGACCATTGCAGGCGAGGAGCGCCGTGCCGCCAGTTCCTGGCTGATAGAGCACAACGGCCTGATTCTGGCCCGTGAGTGTCGGGTTTAGCAATTCCGAAAAGTTGCCCTGACGCATCAGTGCTGTTGGCACAGTATAGGTCCCGGTATTGCCGACCACAACGCGGTTAACCTCAATATCGCCGAAGTAGAAAAGCTTGTCTTTCCACACAGGAAATCCGAGCGTCGCTCCAAACTGATTCTGATGAAACTCGGGAATCGTGAGGGCATTCCAGTTCTTCGCGTTGAGTTTATCGCTGCGGAAGTACTCCCAAATATCACCGTGAATGTTGTTCGTTCCCGACTTGATGCTGGCATTCATCACGGCGCCCGCAGAGTGTCCAAACTCCGCACTGTAATTGCTAGTCTGCAAGTTGAATTCGGCCAAAGCATCCGGCGGAGGGCGTTGCACATAGGTCGATCCGTTCAAAAAATCCACCAGGTTCGTATTGTTGTCCACGCCATCGAGGATGAAGTTGTTCTGCTCGGCGCGTTGTCCGTTTGCTACGAAGTCGCCTTTCCCCGAGCCGCGCGTTCCTCCAAATGGAGGTGCCACACCGGCTGTGAGCTGTGCGATGTAAACCCAGTTCCGTCCATTCAGCGGCGTATCATTGATCTCCTTCGCGGTGACCACTTGGCCGACAGCACCCGTCTGCGTCTCAAGTAACGGAGGCGCTGTCGAGACCGTTACCGTATCGGAAACAGAACCTAGCTTCAGCGTGAGGTTGACACTGATACGAGCCTGGATATCCACCACCAGGTTCTCACGAGTTGTAGTAGTAAACCCTGGGGCCGTCGCGCTCACGCTATACTTGCCGATTTTTACTGGCGAGAAGGTATAGATGCCGTTGCCGTTCGTCTCTCGCTCCAGCGCCAACCCTGTGTCCGTAGCGTTGAGGATTACCTTCGCATTGGCGATGGCTGCACCCGTGCTGTCGGTGACAACGCCCGTAACAGCGCCCTGATCAACCTGCGCCATGAGATTCGATGATCCTACGGCAATTAAAAAGAGCGAAACGAACGCGAACAGTTGAGTCCACCTCCGCTGTTGCTTTACTTTCTTATTCAAGAGTTTCATATGGCCTTCCCCCTAAGTTCATGAATCTGTGCAGCGGCCCCTCGCTAAGGGGCGTTCGACGCCACCCCGCATTGGAACTCTCTGCATTTGCAGTCTTCAATCTCCACGCTCGGGCACCTTCCAGGGTGCTTCGGGATGCAGAGATTAGCACACGCGGACACCTTATGAGTTCGCGGTAACGTATGTCAATGCAATTTTTTAATACCTAATATTTATTAGGAATCGGGCAATCAAATAGTACGTGTACGTCGCACGTATTTCGGTCGTGCCGCACTCCAAAACCGTCAGACGCCTACACGGTGCACACGCTCGCCAAGAAAGTCACGGAGCAATTCCTCTGTCAGGTACTCGATTTCTCGATCGCTTGTCATTTGGAGTTCCATCGGACGATACCGTCCCCTCCGATATGCCATGGCCAATCAACGCCACTAACACTGGGAATAATCCCGAAGTGCTCTATGATGACGCGTAGGAAGGATTGATCTTCGCCATGCCCACCTCTCTGCAGCAGGATTTGTTCGGCGTTCTACCCTCAGGGGAACGAGTTTATCGATTCATATTGAAGAACGAATGGCTCGAAGTCTCACTAATGACCTTCGGAGCTGCCATTCTCGCTCTTCGGACGCCGGATGTAGGGGGGAGGCTGGAGAATGTGGTTCTGGGGGGAGGTGAGTTGGCGGATTATCTGGCGCCAAACAAAGCATACTTCGGCGCCGTATGTGGGAGGTACGCCAACCGCATCGCCGGAGCGTCCGTCTGTATTGACGGCGTGAAACATCCATTATCTGCAAATGAAGGGTACGACACTACGCTACATGGGGGAAAGGACGGCTTCGATGCCCGCATTTGGAGCGCCCGGATCGTGGAACAAAATGGGGTCGCTATGACTCTGGAAAGCCCCGATGGCGATCAGGGCTTTCCAGGAAACCTGACAGCTACGATAACCTATACCCTTGAAGAATCGTCACTGCGTCTTGGCTACGAATGCAGCGCCGATCAAGCCACGGTCGTGAATCTGACCAATCATGCGTACTTCAATCTGGCTGGAGAGGGGAACGGGGTAATCTTGGGCCATCTGCTTCGACTAGGCGCGACTCGATACCTGCCGTTAGATGAGAGATACATTCCGGTCGGTGACTTAGCAAATGTAGAAGGGACGCCATTCGACTTCATAACAGAAAGAGCGATTGGCGAAAGAATCCGCGAGCCACACGCCCAGTTGCTTCTGAATCGGGGCTACAACCATACCTACGTGGTACAGGGGGAGCCTGGCATGCTCAGGTTTGCGGCAACCGTGCGCGATCCACTCTCAGGTAGAGTGCTGACAGTGCAAACGACTGAGGCTGGGATTCATCTTTACACCGCAGGCTTTTTGGACGGCTCGCATTTAAGTGCCTCAGGAAGGCCATATGTTGCGGACTCGGGCTTCTGTCTGGAGACGCAGCGATTTCCTGATAGTCCACACCATTGCAGCTTTCCGTCGACGCTGTTGAGGCCAGGTGAGACCTACCAGAGCGAGACCTTGTATGAATTTTCCGTGATGACCACCAGATGAGCGGCGTTGCTAACTGCTGGCTTAAGAACCTCGTCTTACCGCGGTAACTTCATAGGTTCCAGGCTGGATGGCCTCAAAGTCGTGATCGCTACTGCGCATCCGGCCGAAATCAGCATCGTGATCGCCAATGCCAGCCGAATACTCTTTAACTCAAGGTCATTATTGTTCTCGCAGATTGTTTCTTTTTTCTTTTCGCCATATCGCGTCTCCAATCCGTGGCGAAAGGGATTTTGGCAGCTGATCAGTCCTTATACGCTAGTAGTAGTAAAGATGACTCGATGATGGATGTCCCGGAGGGATTCCATCTCAACTCAATTCTGAGTTTCCGAACGCTTGAGTAAATAATCCAAACCGCAAATACGAAACCACCGGTAGCCATAAGGCTCAAACAAGATGGAGTGCTTACCATTCTTCTCAGGGTAGCTATGGTCTTCCGACAGGAGGTTTACAAGCGTGCATTTTTTTTCGTCTTCCGCGCGCAGCGAAAACTGAACCTCCTGGGGCTCACCGCTCAAGTTATGCATACATAGCACCGAATTGTTGCGCCAGACATAACGCATAGCTAAAACCTGAGGTGTCTTCGTAGGGATGAATGAAAAATCTCCCCAGCCAATCTCGGGCACCTCTTTACGCATGCGAATGATGCGCTCCATCCAGTTCAGAAGTGAGTTTGGCTCGCGTCGCTGAGCTGCGACATTGACATGCTGAAAGCCGTAGGGGCCTTCGCTGATCACCGGCAGAATGGGCTTATCACTTGCCGTAAAGCCTGCATTCGGCTCGGTCGACCACTGCATTGGCGTGCGAGCGCCGTTTCGTTCCTGTAGGCGAAGATCGTCGCCCATTCCGATCTCATCGCCATAGCGAATTACCGGAGTACCTGGCAGGGTCATCATCAAACTGTAAGCGAGCTCCAGCCGTCGGCGATCTCCCTGCAACATGGGTGGGAGTCGTCGCCGTATCCCGCGTTGATAAAGCTGCATATCCTTGTCCGGACCAAACGCCGCGAAGACAGTCTCGCGCTGTTTGTCACTAAGGCGGCCAAGGTCGAGTTCGTCGTTGTTGCGCAGAAACTGTCCCCATTGTGCAGTTGCGGGACGGGGCTTTGTAGTCTGCATCGCGTTGACCAGCGGTCTCGAGTCGCTGCTGGCCAGCGCAAAGAAGAGATGTTGATTGACGGCGAAATTAAACATCATTTGCAGCCGTTCCCCGGAATCGCCAAAGTATTTTAGATCTGTGTCAGGCAGGACGTTCGCCTCCGCAAGAATGATTGCGTCGCCTTTCCGCCATGTAAGGAATTCACTGAACGTCCTCAACATGTCGTATTGTTCGCCGGGCTTTTTGAGACCGGCGCCCTTTTGGGCGATGACAAAGGGAACCGCATCCATGCGAAAGCCCGAGACACCCAACTGCAACCAGAAGCCCATGATCTTCAGGATCTCTGCCTGCACCTCTGGATTAGCAGTGTTAAGATCCGGCTGAAAGTCATAAAAGCGGTGGAAATAATACGCCTTCGCGGTCTTCTCGTAGTTCCATGTGGACTTCTGCACTCCAGGGAACACCACTCCTGAAGCCGCATTCTTTGGTTTCTTGTTAGACCACACATACCAATTTCGGTACTTCGATTGCGGATCGCGGCAAGCCTCTTGAAACCATGGATGCTCGTTCGAAGTATGATTCACAACCAGGTCGATGAGAACGCGCATCCCACGCTGCTTGCAGCCTTCTGCAAATTCCACAAAATCACCCAGTGTGCCGTATCGAGGATCAACACCGTAGTAGTCTGCCACGTCATAGCCGTCGTCTTTGCAGGGAGACGGCTGAAACGGCATCAGCCATATTGCCGTTACACCCATTCCTTGCAGATAATCCAGGCGACGCATCAGGCCCGTAAAGTCACCAACACCGTCGCCGTTTGCATCCATATAAGTAGCGACAGACAGACAGTAGATGACCGCGTTCTTGTACCAAAGGTCATTGATCATGCAAGCAACCTTCCGTTAGAAAAATAAATCTTCAGGAGTGTTTGGTGAGATGCAAGAGTTGACCTGGTGGCAGCACGGAATCATATACGAAATCTACCCCCGTTCTTTTCAAGATAGCGACGGCGATGGCATTGGTGACCTGAACGGGATCCTGCAGCGGCTCGACTACCTGGTGCAGCTTGGCATCAATGCGATCTGGATATCGCCGATCTATCCATCACCCATGGCGGATTTCGGATACGACGTCGCCGATTATTGTGGGATAGATCCCATCTTCGGCACAATGGAGGACTTTGATCGCCTGCTCGCGGAGGCTCATCGCCGCGGTCTGAAGATGATTCTCGATTTTGTGCCGAATCACACCTCCAATCAGCACCCATGGTTTCTGGAGAGCCGGTCCTCTCGCGAGAATCCGAAGCGAGATTGGTACCTATGGCGCGATAAACCGAATAATTGGCTAAGCAACTTCGGTGGCTCCGGCTGGGAATGGGACGAAACAACCGGACAGTACTACTACCATTCATTCCTCAAGCAACAGCCCGACCTTAACTGGCGCAACCCTGCCGTGCAGGCCGCTATGTTTGATGTCTTGAGGTTCTGGCTGCGACGAGGCGTGGATGGTTTTCGCGTGGACGTCATGTGGCTGATGATCAAGGACGATCAATTTCGCGATAACCCGCCAAACCCCGGTTATCGCTTAGGCCAGCCCTCCAGTCACCGCCTCTTACCGATGTACAACTCAGACCGACCCGAGGTTCACGACCTTGTGGCCAGGATGCGGGCGGTGGTCGATGAGTTTCCACAGCGCGTTCTGATCGGAGAGATCTACTTACCCGTGGAACAGTTGATGTCGTACTACGGAAGGGACCTCAAAGGCGCGAACCTGCCATTCAACTTCCACCTGCTGCAATGCGCATGGACCGCTGAAGCAGTGAAGCAGGTTATCTCTGATTACCACACCGCTCTCCCGAAGGGCGCATGGCCCAATTGGGTTTTGGGAAATCATGATAATGCACGCATCGCGACCAGGGTTGGAACTTCCCAGGCACCTGTTGCGGCCATGTTGCTTTTCACTCTTCCCGGAACACTAACGATGTACTACGGTGAGGAAATAGGGATGACAAACGTGCCGATTCCTCCGGAGCGGGTGCAAGACCCTGCGGAGAAGAACGAACCGGGACTCGGTTTGGGCCGCGACCCAGAACGAACTCCGATGCCGTGGAACGGCACTCCCTCGGCTGGATTTACTACGGGCCGCCCTTGGCTTCCTATCGGCGATCATGAAGCAATAAACGTCGCAGCACTAGAGCATGATCCTGCTTCAATGCTGCAGCTTTATCGCAATCTAATCAATCTGCGGCGCAGCAATCTGACGTTAGTGAGTGGTGCGCTGCAGTCGGTTACTGTCGAGAAGAACGTGCTGAGCTATCAGCGCATAGATGATAAGCAGCGCATTGTGGTGTTGCTGAACATCGGTTCGGCCCCCGAGACAATGACGGTGGAAAGGGGAACTGTCCTCGCATCGACGTACCTTGACCGAGTGGGGCAAGAAGTGATCGGTTCAATCGACATGAGAGCTTCTGAGGGACTAATCATCTGTCTTAAGACACTGATTCGCGATGTGCCGCCTGGCAGCGAGGGTGCCGACATGTCCTAGAAGCGGGTTTCTCGTCACCGAACGGGGATGCTGACATCCGGGACAAGTGATGTACCACTAGCTCACGCTTGGCATCCGAGGAGGATGGAAGTTTCGATCTCGTACATACGAGATTGAATAGCATCGCCAGGTCAGCCCACGATCCTCGTATATCCACGGATTCGTCGAACGGCAAGTTTATTGTTCATGCCTTGAAAAACTGCCGATTACCATTCTCCCCTATCGCTCTAACATTGAAGCCTGGCTTTCAGCAGTACGCCCGAGCGCCCTCCCCGAGGTATCATCACACATTCAGATCTGCCCCCGGTATCGTATTCCTAGCGCAACCAATACACGACCCTTCGTTTGGTGTGCATGTTCAGCGAGAGACGTTTCTGGTTCTGGCTAACTCCGTGGCCCTCTTCTCGCCGTCCTTTAGACCCGAGGAGCTTCGAGGGTAATGGACAGTTTCCGAATACGGCGTTCGCATAGGGGCCTAGTTTGTGAGAACGAGGTTTACCTGAGGAGGAGTGAATATGCGAGTAGCGCCTCTGTATGAATGCGTTCCACCAAAACTGTACGGCGGGACGGAACGCGTTGTGTCCTATCTCACCGAAGAGTTGGTGCGCCAGGGACATGAGGTTACACTCTTTGCAAGTGCGGACTCGATGACAAAGGCCAGCCTGCGTCCCATCTGTGAGCGTGCCCTCCGGCTAGAGAGAAAGAAGATTCATTTCTGGAAATTCCCGGAAGACGGATGGATATCCGGGATATCAAGCCGTCCGTGCGTCGTGAGTGCTGTAAATCGCTGACGGCGTGTCACCGGGAAATGCAGATAATCGCTTCCTGTGCAACTATCTCAATCAAACGGATGTGATTCAATGAACCCGTCTCCGTCGGAGTCTCCGCAATGGTCCATCCAGTAAAGCGCGAAAAGAATGCTTCCTCCGAGTTCTTTTCCGGGTGGGGCGTTCGCACCATCGCAACCGGCGAAGCACGGTATAACCCGATGTCCTATCTCAATGGACGGTCTGGCCTCATGACAATGCCTTGATTGCCTATGGCTGCAGGAACAGCCAGGACAAGATGCTTGCACTGCGAATCCTCGGAGGTCTCCTCGACCTTTCGCTCTTCACAGATCTGCACCGCTTACCAGAGCTAATCTGCGGCTTTGGACGTCAGCTCGGTAAGGCACCCACCTTGTATCCAGTGGCTTGTGCTCCGCAGGCATGGGCGGCAGGTGCAGTATTCATGGCGCTACAGTCGTGCCTCGGTCTTTCGATTGATGCGACAAACTCGGAGATTCGACTTCATCACATGATGCTTCCGGAGTTTCTCAAACGTGTGGAGGTTCGGAATCTGAAAGTTGGGAATGGTGAGGTTGATCTAGCCTTCGAACGATACTCCGATTCCGTAGGCGTGAACATTCTTCGCAGGAAAGGAAACGTCACCATCGTGTCAATCAATTGAAGAATCGTGGCTAAGGCTGAAGGCCGCACCATATTGACATTTTCTATAGCGCCAATCTGTAAATCTAGGGCTGCGGTTTGACCTTCACCAGTACCATTGCGTCGGGTTCAAGCCGCAGATCAAGGCGGCCGTTCTTCAGCCTCATTTGCTCTGGCTGTCCCAACGCGGTCTCTCGGTTCAATTGTTCTACCTGCGCCTCCGTCGGATCGAGCGGCTTTCCCATCGCCGCATATTTCGGCAACACATTGCCATGCTCGTTATCCACTCGCTGAATCGACACCTCGGCGTCCTGGGCTATATTGCGAAACTCCATCCGCATCGTCCGAGCGTCGCCCTTCTCCCCTGGATCGACAAGGTTCCATATCGCCACCGCCAGAGTGCCATCCGCCAGTTTCGTCACAAGCATGTCCTTCGACGGATTTGCCAGGCGTTGCTCCCCTAACTCATGCAGCAGGGCGAAGTCGTAGTAGCTCGGCTTGTTGATGCCTCCCTTCGCCCGCAGACCAAAGTGCCCCTCAAATGGCCGCGAGATGGGGCCGCCCTCCTCGAACACATCGGAGAACGTCCAGAACGACATCATGTTCACCTTGCGATCGCACTCACGAACTGTATTTGCCAGTGCTGGGCCAACGAACGTGGTATCCCGCGACTCGTCCATACCCTGTACGTTCCACTCCGTCCAGAACAGCGGCAGGTTTGGCATCGAGGACGCATCTATCTGCTTCCGTACCTTCTCCACCGCCCGGCAAACGCGATCGTCCATCGGAATCTTCTCGTCCGTCCCGAGAAGGTTCTCCACTGTATCGTCCGCATACCCGTGCGTCGAGACAAAATCCACGGGTACATGGTCCGTAGCGGCATGTCTCAGAAAATCATCCACCCACGAAGCCGCAGCCGTCGCTGGCCCTCCGACCTGTAACCGTGGACTCACCGCCTTCAGATCGCGAGCGGTGTGGTCGTACAACTCAAAGTAGCTCTTCTGTCGCGGAATCCCGTCCCAGAAATCGATGTTCGGTTCATTCCATACTTCGAAGTACCACTTCGATACCTCATCAATCCCATACCGATTCACCAGATGCTGTGCAAAGTGGGTCATCAGACCGTCCCACTTCTCCATGCTCTTCGGTGGGGAAACATTCTGCTTGTACCAGAACGGATGAAGCGCATCAGGATTGAAGGCCAGCTTCTTCGGCATAAAGCTGATCTCAACTACCGGCCTTACACCGTTCTTCAACAGACCGTCATAGATCTGGTCGACGTAGGCGAAGTTGTACACAGGGTTGCCGTGTTCATCTTCGTTATAGACGCCAACCTCATCATGCAAAATCGCATGGAAACGCACGTAGCGAAAGTCGGTCACCTTCCTGACGGCACGTAAGTCATCGCGGTAACTCTCCCGCAGCGTAAGAATCGCGCGTCCCGATCCAAACATCTCCTCCCAGAAGTGCGGAAATGGATGTGCGGAGGCTTGGGAATCGATGGTAACAGTCTCAGCCGGAGGCTGAGCAAACATGCTGTGGCTACCCAAGGTGAGAACAGCGACAGCTAGAGACAAAAAAGAGCGCAGGTGCTTCATAGATGAACCTCTGAGAAAAGAGCGAACACCGGCTCGCCAGCTATCCCCTGGATTAGTGAAGGGTGCGACCAGCCATGTGAGTGAACTGGTCGCACGCCCTTGAGTTGGTTAGAAGCTGAAACGCGCCTGCAGGTTGATGATTCGGCCCGCAAGACCCGCAGTTGCCTGGCCGAAGTTGGAAGCTGTGATGTCAGTAACGACAGTGCTCGAGTTGAGGTTGATATTGTTGAAGAGGTTGAAAGCATCTGCCCGAATCTCGAACCTGGCGTTCTCGCCCAAGATCGGAGCATTCGGCAGCCCGAAGGACTTGGTAAGGGTTGCATCGAGATCCTTATAGCCGGGACCATCGAACGAGTTTCTGGACACGCCGGGCCTTTGTGGCAGACCTAACGCAGTTGCCAGTGAAGATCCACCCCCCGCAACGGGCGCGATAGGTACCCCGAAGTATGGCTGGTTCGCTCCGGCGAGCGGGGCGTTCACATTCGGCTTGCCGTTCTCGAACGCATCGTTGCCGGTGTTGTGCTTGATCCCTCCGTAGTAGGCGGCGGGACGCAGCTGACTATAACCGCTGCTGGCGTAGTAAAGATTTCCGCCTGCGTTGTAGATGGGAGTGAAGGGAAAGCCGGTGTGGAGGTTGAAGATACCGCTGAGAGACCAGCCGCCAAATGTTTTTTCGAGGAAAGCGTGATTGCCGTGGAACAGGACCGGCTGCCACAATCCGTATATCTTCAGCGCTTTGCCGAAGTTGAAGTCCGAGCGGCCACGTGCAGCGCCAGGAAGGTATGGATATGGATCCTCGAAGTACGGCCCCGATCCGTCATCCATGGTCTTTGAGTAGTTGAACTCCGCATCGAACATGAAGTTATGCGCCATCTGGTGCTTCAACCCGACAAGCAGGGCATTGTTACTTGAATTTCCGGTATTGCCGTAGTAATCGACGCTGGTGACAAGTGGATTGAAAGCCAGTCCCTGGGCAAAAGCGGTCACATACTGGTTTTGCTGAACGATGATGTGGTGCGTGGAACTGCCCTGGTAGCCCACCGAAGCTACGAACTGGTGCCCAAGGTCAAGCTGTGTATCCAGAGAGTAATGGTGCGACTGGATCGTGGGCATGTTTGCCGGGAACGCCGTGAGGCTGGCATTGCCGCCTACCGGCAAGTTGGCAGAATTGAACTTTGAGATGACGTTCGGGTTTGCCGGATATCCAAACAGTGAGTGCGAGTCTGCTGGAATGGCATAGATAATGCCGGGATTGATGTTCGCCGGACTCGCACTCGCGAAGTTAGGATTGATGACATTCGGAGGGTTATTGCCCGAATTGCCGGTGATGGCGATCTCTTCCTGGTTGTAGTTCAGCCCGTAGCCGCCGCGAAGCACGAACTTACCATGAAAGTAGTCAGGGCTCCAGGCGAATCCGATCTGAGGACCGAAGTTGCCCTTCTGCGCGTTGTAAAGATTGCCGCCGCGGCGAACGCTCAGGCCTGTAAATGTGGTTGGTCCTGTGCCCAGAACAACGGTGTTCAGGTTGCCTCCCTTCGCCGAGAACGGGCCATAGTAGCCGTAACGCATACCGAGGTTGATGGTCAGGTTTTGACGCGCCTTCCAGTCGTCCTGAACAAAGAAGCCGTATAGGTCTTCGCGGGTGTCTTGGCGGTTGGTGGACGGAGTGCCTGTAAATGGATCGAAACTCCCGCTCTCGGTATGCGGAGCATCGTTGAGGAAGTCCCAGATGTTGTAGAAGTTATAGCTGGGGCGAACAGCATAGGTTGGATTATTGAGATAGTAGAGCCGGGTAAGCTCACCGCCGAATTTGACGGTGTGGTTTCCCTCGACCTTCGTCGCGACGTCCTTGTAACTATAGGTCCACTGGTCGAAATCGCTTGGCCCAGGGGCACCAAAGGAAGAGAGTGCGCCACTGCCCGAGAGATTGCCAAGTCCATCGACCTGCGCGCTGGGCAGCCCAAAGGGAGCCTGCGGGTTGGTGCTGATCTCGTTCCAGCGCCAGCCTGCAGCATTGGCGCGGGCCTCGTTGAGTAGCGTTGGCGAGAAGGTGTGATTGTAGATCACCGAGAACGCATCGTTGATCTGTGCGTGGTGATACAGGTTATAAGGACGGACGCTCCCGTTGTAGTTTGTAGTGCTCACCGGAACCCAATAGATAGCGAAGGCAGCGTGATCCTTTTTAGTGATGTCCGCGTCAAGGCGTCCGTTGTACTGCACCTGTGTGCTGGTCCTCGGATTCACCGTCGTGTAGTCTGCGATATCGGCGACGTTGGCCAGGCCTCCACCGATGCCTGGGTTGCTGGTGCTCTGCCAGGAAAGATCCTGCGTTCCCAGCGCCTGCTTCAGAGGTGATCCAAGATTCAGCCCCTGGCCGGCGATCGTGCGGCAGTTCACGTTTTCAATAAGACCAATGTCTGCGCAGGTCTGGTTGATCAGACCGGACTGGGCGACGCCGGCTCCCGGAAACGAAAGAAACTTCGAGGCAATGCTGCCAGATGGAGCGAGTGCCCGGAAGTCCGCCGTCTCATACCAGCCGGTGCCGGTGGATGATGAGTGGTCGCGCTGCGTCTCGTAGGCGAAGAAGGCAAATAGCTTGTCGTGCAGTATGGGGCCGCCGATGCTGCCCCCGAACTGATTGGAGCGCAGTTCGTCCCGCTGTAGGCCTCGTTGTGCAGGGGTCTCCCCCGGCGTGATGGGCTTGAGGGATCCCGCGCCGTTGTACCGCTGATAGGCGTTAAGACCGGGGCGGTTGGCACGGAAGAATAGGCTGCCATGAAACTGATTGGTGCCTGTCTTCGACGTAACCTGGATCTGTGCGCCGCTGAAGCGGCCATTCTCCGCATCGTAGCCGTTGGAGACGACCTTAACGTTGCCGACAGAATCTTCATTGGGGGTGATGACCGATGTTCCACCCCATACGGCGCTTACCGTGCTGATGCCGTCAACACTGATGCCATTGGTCTCATACTGACCGCCGTTCGCATTGGCCTGGGGGCCGTTCTCGGTTTGGAAGATGCCACTGCCGCTGCCACCGGGTCCTTGTGTGCCGGGCAGGTTATTCACTCCGCCACCGGCCGATTGAGACTGGTCGCCGAAGACACCGGGAGCCAGTTGGATGAGCGTGAAGACATCGCGCCCCGACGATGGCAGATGCTCGATCTGGTTACTGTCCACCGACCCGTTGATAGAAGCCGTCTCTGTGTCCAGCGCGGGCACAGTCTCGCCGGAGACCGTAACACTGGTCGTCGCCTCGCCCAGATCCATCCGCACGTTCACTGCATTGGCCTGTTCCGGAATGATCCGGACTCCGTTGATCACCTGATGTTTAAAGCCTGTCGCGTCCGCCGCCAACGTGAAGTGGTCAGGAGGCAGAGCATTGAAGTTATAAACGCCACTGGCGTTCGAGGTCGCCGTCAAGACACGGTTCGTGTCTGTATCGGTCAAGGTCAGCGTCGCTCCCGGAATGACCTCGCCCTGTGGGTCCGTGACCGTACCCTGGATGGATGCGCGAAATTGTGCGTGGGCGAGCGGTGCGACGAGGGCCACCATCATCGCAAGGGCGGCTCTCAGCAGATACCGCCGATTAAACAATGCATTCAAACTCATACTGCCTCCCAATGAAACTTTGTAAATATTGTTGCGGCCCTTTGTTGCTGCGAGAGCCTTATCAATCGATAACGATCCGTTTACAAGTTACACAATCGATTGCGTAAAATGACGGATGATTTTTACCACTGTGATCACCACAGTGTCAACTAAAAGGCGGGATAAGAGTACACCGTAAAGGCGCTCTTCTACGCTCTAAGCCGCCTCCGTTCGCCCGCTCTTTCCGTATGATGCCTCCAACGGCAAGAGCGATGTCAAAGGGCCTATCGACTGCCGAAAGGCCATCAGTTGGCGGCAGACCACTTTAGCGCACGCTATACTTTTCGGTATGCCCCGCCAAGGAAATGTGCGTCCTGTTGAGAAACAGAGGACGGAAGTGACAAAGCCGCAAGCTAATCTCGGCGATCTCGCAAAATACCTTGGCCTCTCCCCCTCCACAGTATCTCGAGTTATGAATCGCACGCATGACGCCAGCTCGATTCCGACGAGCACACAGGAACGGATCTTTAGCGCGGCGGAAAAGCTCAACTATCAGCCCAATATGATGGCCAAATCACTGCGGAAACAACGCAGCTACACGATCGGCGTCATCGTTCCGGAGATTGGCGAAGGCTATTCTTCAACCGTGCTCAACGGAATCGAGAACTCACTCGTCCGCGAAGGGTACTTTTTCTTCGTCGTTAGTCACATGCACCGCGAAGAGCTTCTTCGTGAGTACCCTCGCCTTCTCATGGCCCGGGCAGTCGAAGGCATCATTGCCGTCGACACCCGATGGAGTGAGTCCTTCAGAATTCCGGTAGTCACCATCTCCAGCCACCAGAATGTCTCTGGCGTCGCCAATATCGTCCTGAATCATCGCCGCGCGGCAACCCTCGCTCTCGGTCATCTCTTCGATCTTGGTCATCGCCAAATCGCCATCATCAAAGGGCAAAGCTTTAGCTCCGACACAATAACGCGCTGGGAGGCGATTCTCGACACTGCGGAGGGTCTGTCACTTCAGATCAATCAAAAACTTGTCATGCAGCTTGAAAGCGACAGCTTCACGAGCGAACCCGGATACATCGCCGCTCAGGCCCTGCTACGGGCCGGAATACAGTTCACTGCCATCTTCGCCTTCAACGATATCTCAGCTATCGGTGCCATCCGCGCCATCCGCGAAGCTGGCCTCCGCGTCCCCGAGGATATTTCTGTAGTGGGCTTCGACGACATCCCGAGCGCAGCTTTCCAGAATCCGCCTCTCACCACGATTCGCCAACCACTGCAGACGATGGGGACGCTCGCCGTGGAGCACCTCCTGCAACGCGTCAAAAACGAGTCTGCAGTTTCTAAATCCGACATCATCACAGTGGAGCCGGAACTCGTCATCCGCAACTCGACTGCAGCCAGACCTATCTGAGCTCTGAAAGAGCCTCCGCCATGCTGGCTTCAGTTTCCTGCGCAGCGTTTTCCCTTTCCAGAAGGTGTTCGGGATCCGCATGATGCGAAGCGTTGCCGTTATTGCAATGTGGCCTTCGGACTCTCCGATTCGGATCGAATCGTCACCTGACTCTCCCCCAAATCTGGTGCTGTTGCGAGCAGACGGATTGATCCGGGAGTCCCGGAAGCACGGACTACGACGAGCGCACGTCCATGGAAGAGTGATCTGTGGTCGCCCTGGTATGACTCTTTACTTCTCCCATCCCCATTGCCAACAGCAAGGATCGATCCCGGCCCGCTGAGGCTGAACTTCACCTCCGAAGTCGCATTGGGTTGAACTCGGCCCTGTGCATCGATTGCTTCCACCGTGACGTAAGCGAGATCGCCGCCATCTGCCTGCAAAATGGTGCGATCTGCCGTGAGACGAAGCTTTGCCGAATCTCCTGCTGTTTGCAACAGACTGGTGGCGACCTCGCTGTTGCCATTGACGCCGACGGCCTTCAGAGTCCCGGGTGCATAGGCAACAGTGAACAACGCCTTCCGCTGCTGTTCCACAGTTGTAGGCATCTCGCCGATGAGCTTGTCGTTGAGATACAAGCGCACCTTTTCGGTGCCGGCATAGACCTCAACCTGCATGTCCTTCCCTTCAAGGCCGGGCCAGGTCCAGCTCGGCAGTGTAGGGTAGACACTCCAGCCGATGGCGACGATTTTCTTGCCATCCGGTTCAGGCACGCGTACGGTTGCGAAGACCCGGTCGCCGCCGTTCCACAGAATGTCACGGTAGTAGGACTGCGGTTTGCGATATCCCGTCAGATCCAGATCGCCAGCACTGGCCGCATGCCATGGGAAGCCCGGAAACATCAGACTCATCATCGGATTTGGCTTGCCATCCGGCGTGGCCAGCGTTTCGAAGGGGTTCTTTCCGTCGGCACCCATATTGGACATGGCCTGATTCAGAAAGCCCGCAACTTTATCTGCCTGCGCTGCCTGTTCGGGTGTCTCAGCAGACCAGCTTCCGATACCAGATTCGCCGAGGTAGTCCATGGCGGTCCAGACGAATTCGCCGACGATGTAGGGCTGCTCATGCACCAGTTTCCATTCGCTGAATTCTGCTGCAGGCAGGGACTCCGTGGTTACCATGATGCGGTTGGGAACCCGCTGATGATCTTTAGCGTGGTTTGCTTCGAGGTTGTAGTTGTAGCCGACGATGTCGAGCTGCGCCATCACTGCATCCGTGCTTGGCGTATAGGTAGCGCCGGGGAATGCTTCGGTCAAGGGCCTTGTGCTATCGAGCGAACGGACCCGTGCAGCTAGTTGCTTGGCAATTGGTGCACCCTCGCTCGTCCACGCCTCGGGAATCTCGTTGCCAATGCCCCAGAGGATGATGGATGGATGATTACGATCGCGGAGCACCATGGAGTCCACATCCTGCTGCCACCAATCTTTGAAGAAACGTGCATAGTCGTATTTGGCTTTGCTCTTGGTCCAGACATCGAATGGCTCATCGAGAACAAGCAGCCCCAACCGATCGCATGCGTCCAGAAAGGCTGGTGAGGGTGGATTGTGCGCAGTACGCACCGCGTTAAATCCGGCGGCCTTCAGGAGCTCTACCTTCCGTTGCTCGGCCCGGTCGAATGCCGCAGCTCCGAGGGGGCCGTCGTCATGGTGAACGCTTCCACCCGTGAGCTTGATCGACTTGCCGTTGAGCACGAGGCCCTTGTCGACCGACCAGGCAAGAGTTCGCACGCCAAAGTTCGTTTCCACCCGATCTATCACTTTGCCACCCTGAACGATCTCGGTCACGGCACGATAGAGAGCAGGAGTCTCCGGGGACCAAAGTTCTGGATGGGGCAGCGCAATTTGCTGGGACATTTCCTCATGTGCTCCCGCGCCCACGCTTAGCGCCGATCGCTCCTTGCCAACGGATTTCCCTTGTGCCGACAGCAGGGTCGTGCTCACCGACACTTCGGCCGGATCGGTGGAATCATTTTGTACCTGGGTGCGTATCGCGACCTTCGCGCCGGAAGTTGACGCCTCCGGCGTGCTGATGAATACGCCCCATGGGGACACATGGACCCGCTCAGTGACAGTGATCCGCACGTGCCGGTATATGCCCGCCCCGGTATACCAGCGGCTGCTTGGCTGCTCTGAGTTGTCCACGCGGACGGCAAGGACATTCGATTTCGAGAAGTCGAGTCCCGGTGTCAGATCAAAGCGGAAGCTCGTATAAGCGTAGGGATGCACCCCAAGCTTCTTGCCGTTCAAATAGACCGTGGCATTGCTGGCGACGCCATCGAACACGACGCTGACGCGCTTTCCTTTCCAATCCGAAGGCGCAGTGAACGTCCTCCGGTACCATCCCACGCCGGCGGGAAAGTATCCTCCACCCGAACCCGTTAAATTCTTCTCGTCGGGAACCCCTTCAATGCTCCAATCGTGCGGCAAGTCCACTGTCCGCCAAGTCGAGTCATCGAAGGACTGAGCCTGAGCGTCGGCGGGATCTCCCAGAGAGAACTTCCAATTCGCGTCAGCATTCAGCTGTTGCCGTGCGGCGCCCGGTTGAGCAGCCAAGCCGGAGGCACCGAACATCGGAAGAGCCGCCATCAGGGCGACAGTCATCTGACGGAGCGTTCTTTGCATAGGATTCCTCTTTCTGTGCTGCAACGAATTGCATGCGCGATGGGATGTCTATATTCCTCCCCTACTCGAGCACCGAGCGAAGCCAATGGGCGCTGCGCCCCAATACCGACGGCAAGAAGACAGTCATGATATACGACTGGGAAACGAGCGTAACAAGGGCCGCCTGGTGGCGGCCCGTTTCAATGGCAGGTTAGGTCTGGCGGGATCGGATGAGATTGCGGTAAAGCTCAATGGTCTGATCGGCAATTGCAGACCAGCCGAAGGTCTTTTCCACACGCTGGCGGCCAGCCTCTCCAAATTGACTTGCTTTGATCGGATTTTCAAGGAGGTCGGAGATCTTCTCTGCGAGGTCACGCGCAAACTTATCAGGATTGGATGCGAAAGTCGTAGCAGGATCCTGTTCGAACGGAACCAGATGACCAGTCACTCCATCGACCACGACTTCTAAGATGCCCCCCGTCGCGCTCGCGACTACTGGAGCACCGCATGCCATCGCTTCCAGGTTGATGATGCCGAAAGGCTCATATATGGATGGACAGCAGAAAACGCTGGCGTTGCTGTAGAGTTGGATCGCTTCAGGCTTCGTTACCATCTTTTCGATCCAGATGATACGCGGATTGAGGACGCTCTCCTCCTCTACTTTCTCACGCATCTCGGTTGCGATCTCAGGAGTGTCGGGTGCTCCCGCGCACAGGACAACCTGAGTGTCAGGCGGCAGATAACGAATCGCATCGACGAGATGAGTGACGCCCTTTTGCCGAGTTATTCGACCAACAAACAAGACATAGGGCAAAGATGGGTTCACGCCGTACTTGACGAGTGCTGTGGTGTCCAGGGTTTTCTGATATTCGTCCAAATCGATGCCGTTGTAAATGACGTGTACACGTTCGGGTTGGACCTCGGGGTATGCGCGGAGAATATCTTCTCTGGTGCCACGAGAGACCGCGATGATCGCGTCGGCATCGAGGATTGCCGTCCGTTCCATCCATGAGCTCATGGCATAGCCACTGCCGAGCTGCTCTGCCTTCCAGGCACGGAGCGGTTCGAGGCTGTGAGTCGTCAGCACGAAGGGAATGTCAAAAAGCTTCTTGGCGAGAAATCCGGCCATGGACACATACCAGGTATGCGTGTGCACAATGTCGATGGCCGCCAAAGGCTTCATCTGCGCGAGATTGAGGCTCAGAGTTTCAAGCGCCGTCTTGTATTTCTCCTGAGTGCCGTCGGCGATATGAGACCAGGGCTTGGCGCCCCGGACATGCAGATTTCCCTGATCAAACAATTGATCGCCCCAACAGTGGACCTCGACATCGATCGTCTTGGCCAACTCCCGGCTCAGGTATTCGACGTGAACTCCAGCTCCGCCATAAACGTACGGCGGGTATTCGCGTGTCATCAGGCCAACTCGCAAGGGCAACCTCCGTGAATCTTATAGATGGAGTCTAACGTGCTAATGATTGACTTCACAACGAAAGTGCGGGTCAATCGTTCGAATTAGACCTCATAAGCAGAAGCAGAGCGTATAGCCGCTTGAACTACTGCTCAAGGAGTTGAGCCTGTTCCTGAACCCTCTCTTCCCTCCGGAACTCATCCGGGAGGAAGAGACTGAATACCGTTCCTCCACTTTTCGTAAGCGTGGAATGTACTTGTATAAGCCCGCGGTGTTTGTCGACGATGCCACTTGAGATCCAAAGCCCCAACCCGGTACCGTTAATTCCCTTCGTGGTGTAAAACGGCTCGAAGATTCGTTCACGCACCTCTTGGGTCATTCCATGCCCCGTGTCCGCAATCGTTATGCGGACGCCTGACGTATTGCCGTTCCAGAGGTGGGCATCCCTTGTCCGAATCAAAAGTCGTCCGCCGGTCTTCATCGAGTCGATGGCGTTTCCAATGAGGTTGTTCAGTACCTGCCGTATGTCACCCTCATAGCAAACCACCGCTCGCGAGCCGCAGTGATACACCTGCACGTCGATGTTTGAATTGACCAGTCTGCCGTGATGCAAGCCTATTGTCGGCTCAAGGAGTTCTTCGGCCGTAAGGGCTCTCGGGCTCGTCGCCTGGCGATGAAATCGCAGCGTGTGTGTGACGATCTGGCTGACTCGTTGGAGTTCTGCCTGGGCTGTTGCGATGTAGCGTTGTGCCTCCTCGTCTTTGACATTGCCCTCCACGATATAAAGAATGTTCGTGACAGCTTCCAAGGGATTATTGATTTCATGTGAGATGGAAGCGGCAAGACGGCCGACTGCAGCAAGCTTCTCACTCTGTATGAGGGCCGATTCAGCCTGCTTCTGGCGCGACATATCGGTTAAAAATACAGCAATGGTCTGCGAAAGATCACCTTGGGACTCTTGCGACGGGATGATCGTCGCTCCCACGAGAAATGGAATCAGTCTCCCGTCTCTTGCTCGTAGTTCTTTGTGATAGGAATCTGCCGTCCCGAAGATTCGCATCTGCTCTTCGGCCTGGCGATCGGCTTCAGCATATTCAGCCGTATTGATATCGTTCCAGCCGAGTTTGCCTGCCGCCACTTCGTCGGCGGTGTAGCCGAGCAAGCGAAGAATTGCCTGATTGGCGTAGGTGATGCCATCATCTTTCTTGCCAATCAATACCCCAACGATTGAGTTATCCAGCACAACCTGCAGGGTTTCCCGCTCTCGTTTTAGTTCGGCAAGCGCCGCGTCACGCGCACGCAGGGAATCTCGGATCTCATATTGGCGTTGCCTGGCCCGCAGAGCTGCCCGCACGCTACTGACGAGCGTGGCCGTTCGAATCGGTCGCTCCAATAGAACAGGAGCGCCGAGCGGAAGGCACTGAAATTCGAGCAGATGCGTCTTTGATGTCTCCCGTCCATTGCCAGTCAGAATAAGCACGGGCAGGTCGGACCACGTTGGCTGACTTCGCATCCATTCGCCGAGGATGCGAATTGTTTCCATACTGAGGGCTTCTTCTGCAATTAGAAGTGGACCTATCGGATCTTCCCCCAGCAGAGACAGCGGGTCGGTACAGACCTCGGCAGCGAGTCCGCTCTGTTGCAATACCCCGGTGATCAGTTCAGCATCGCGTCCAATTGGAGCCATAACGCGCACGACCATACTCATAGTTCGGCCCTCGCGCTACTTCTTCATTTGACCAATCGCAAAACTAGGAACCCCAGTTAGTATGCCCTGGAAATCCGTAAGTTGTTTGCCGATGACGATGCCTTCTTTACCCATGCTGAGTTCGCGGAGGGTCCGCTCGTGCGCACCTACCCGCTGCTTCACCACGGACAGGACCTGCCGGATCGAGCCTTCTGCCTCAAAGTACCGAAGGAGCATCACGGTGTCGGCGAGATAACTTACATCCACTTCCGTCAGCATGGTGCCGACGAGGCCGTGCTGCGTATAAATGATGAACGTTACGACTCCCTTCTGATTAAGAAAGGCAAGAAGCTCATGGAGGTGAAGGTTGAGATCGTTTTCTCCAGGCATCGCCATCAAAAAGCCGTTTAGACTGTCGATGACGACTATACGGGTATCTTTCTCTTCAACGTCACGGCGAATTTGCCAGGCAAACTCGCCGGGGGAAAGTTCGGCAGGATCGATCTGGGACATAGCCAACGTTCCTCGGGAAATCTCCGTTCGTACTGGCATTCCAAGAGATTCGGCGCGATCTTGCGCGGTTCGTAGGATCTCATCGAAGGCATAGACAATCGCGCGGTCTCCTCTTTTGGCAGCGGCATACGCAAAGGCCATAGCCAAAGTTGACTTTCCGCTACCCGACGGGCCGAGGAGAAGCGTTGACGAACCTCGGTTGATGCCGCCACCGAACATCTGATTCAATGCCGGCAAATCACTCTCTATCCTTTCCCCCGCAAAGGTGGTGGAGTGTTCGTTCGCGACCAGGCGGGGGTAGATGTTAAGACCTCCTTTTTCAATAGTGTAATCATGAAATCCCTCGCGATATGCGCTTCCGCGCAGCTTAATGACCTCAATACGTCGCCGGGTCACGCCATAAGTTCTTCGTATTTTCTCGAGACGGATCACGCCATGGGCGATGCTCTGCAACTGCATGTCGCTGCCCTCGGCTGTCCTGTCGTCAAGTAGGAGTACAGTTGTGTCCCGTCCGGCGAAGAAGTGTTTCAGGGCCAAAAGCTGTCTTCGATAACGCATGGTGTCCGCCGCAAGCAAGCGAAGCTCAGAGAGTGAATCGATGACCAACCGTTCTGGCTTTACATCATCGATGAGCTGGGTAAGCTTCTGAATTGTGCCTGCCAGCTCCACCTCGCTCGGATGGAAGACTGTGTACTGCTGTTCGGGGGAAAGGCTGGCCTCGGCGGGAATAAATTCTGCGATCGGCAACTGCGCGATGTCCCATCCGTGAGAGAGTGCCGACCCCTCCAGTTCATCCTTCGACTCGGAAAGGGTTACATACAATGCGCGCTCCCCCCGATTTACACCCGCGATGATGAACTGCATCGCAAGCGTCGTCTTTCCGGTCCCCGGATCTCCTTCGAGCAGATACATCTGCCCTCCTGGCAACCCGCCGCTCAAAATGTCGTTCAATCCGAATATTCCGGTATCAATTCGGGACGATTTTCCATGACTTGCGATGGAAGATTCAGTTAGCTCCAACTCGACGTTCCCCCCTTCGAAAGATTCGCTGCTTGCTGACGGCAAGACAGAACAACGAATAATAAGATGCTCAAAAGGGCTTAAAGATCTCTCCGTACAACCTGCCCTCCTGATCGTTTCATTGTTATCTGTCAATGACATCAATGATGTGGTTTAGAAACCTGTCGATCATAATGTCCGACCGACAAGGCGGTCCCCCCTGCCGAAGTCGCGTCTTGACGCTTATCTTCAAGCGCACAACACAGCAGAGGTCTTTCAGATGATCCTGCGAAGCCCCAGGCGGACAACAAAGATCATCCGATATCACGATTGCGGGAGAAACCAATCTCGACCTTATGGCAATGCGGGCTTCCTAGCATCTATCTGAAAGGCGAATGCCCCTTGCGCGCCGCCGCCATGAGGAATATCACAGGCGCCTTAGCCACCTTGCGCTCGGAAGCCACAAAGGCTTACCGCGACTTCGATCTCCGCGATACGTTTCTCAAACAACACAAGCCTCGGTAGGACATCGAGCATGCTCACCGTTGGATTACGCTATGCGGAAGAGTTCCCGGCAAACTGGAGGTCAATGGTATTCGAGCAGACCGCTAATGATTCAGTCCAGACGCATACCTTCCGCTGTGAGTCCACTGATCGCACCAGTCATTCACCGTCTCGTACCAGAGCTTTGAGTTCTGCGGCTTCTGAACCCAATGCCCCTCGTCGGGGAAGTAGAGCATCTTGCTCGGCACGTCGAGCCGCTGCAAAGCCGTGAAGAGCTGAAAGCCCTCTGAGACATCAAGACGGTAATCCCTCTGCGAATGAATGATCAGCGTAGGCGTCTTCGCATTCTGAATCGACAGCATCGGCGACCACTTTCTGAAAGGATCGTCCGCCATCGGTCCCGCCGCATACTTCCAGGGCTGCCCCGGCCCGGCTGTGCCCGGCCGCTTGAACTCCCACTCGTTGAACCAAAGCTCCTCGGTCGTCCCATAGGCGCTCTGCGGGTTATACATGCCGTCGTGGGTCACAATGCACTTGAAACGGTCGGTATGCGTCAGCACCCAGTCGGCCATGAATCCGCCGTAGCTCGCGCCCAGCGCGCACTCCCGCGTCTTGTCGATAAAGGGATACTGCTTCTCTGCATAGTCGAGCCCCTTCATAAGATCGACATAGGCCTTCCCGCCCCAGTCTCCGCTCACCTCATCGACAAACTTCTGCCCATATCCTGTCGACCCGCGACGATTAATCATCACGACCACGTAACCATCCGCTGCAAGCAGCTCTGCATTCCAGCGATAGCTCCACGAATCGCCCCACGCCGTCTGCGGGCCGCCATGCATCAGGAACTTCAGAGGATACCTCCTTGCAGCATCGAAGTGCGGCGGTCGAATGAGGAATCCCTGCACTGCGGTATTTCCAGCACCGGGAAAGATAAAGCTCTCCATCTTCGGCAGGTCGAGTTGGCGAAGCAGGCCATCGTTCATATGCGAGAGCCGCACCACGGGCGCGCCGCCGCCGCCGGAGGCGTTCAGGGCAATCGAGCCAACCGCCGCCGGATATCTCACCGTCATCACCGTGGCAACGATTGTCTTGCCGTCCGGAGCAACCTGCAACCCGCCATACTCCGCCTTGTTCGCCACGGCTGTCGCTTCCGGTAGATCAACCTGCGTGGATAGGATGTTCTCCTCGCCCATCTCGCCGCTGGTAAAGTAGATCGTCTTCGCGTTCGGCGCCCATACAAACTCGTCTACCCAGTTATCGAACTTCGGCAGCATATCCTTGATCGTCTTCGCCTGGCGGTCAAACAGCATCAGCCGGAACTGATCACTCTCAAACCCGGCGCGCGCCTGAGACCGGAACGCGATGTACCTTCCATCGGGTGAGTAAGCAGGCGCATCGTCGCTCCCCGGCGAGGTAGAAATCTTCACTGCCCTCGCCTCGGGATCATCCAATCGCAGTGTGATCACATCATTATTGGTGCTCGCTGCCGGAACCGCATCGAGATTCGTCACATACGCAATCTCCTTCGAGTCCGGGGCCCACGCATAATCTACCGGGCCACCCAGCGAAAAGACCGGAGCCTCCGCATCCCCGATCTCGCGGCGCGGTGTCAGATCACGCACCGTATTACCGTCCGTCACGTTCACCACGAGCACATGACTGCGCTTGTCGCCGATGTAGTGGTCCCAATGCCGGTAAAGCAGCTTGGTAAATATCATCGCCTTTACCGGATTCTTCGCCGCTGCATCGTCCTTACGTTTGTCACAGGCATCCTCCTGCACCCACGACTCCTCGTCGCTGCACTCCGGATAAACGCGCGACACAAACAGAATCCGCTGCGAATCCGGCGACCATACTGGCCCATCGGCTCCAGTGCTTCCTTCGGTCAGCCGCTTCGGCGTCCCCATCGTGCCCGTCGTCTCATCCCAAGGGGCGACAAAGATCTGCGACAAGCCGCTCCCGGTATCTGTCGCTACAAACGCAACCTGCCTCCCGTCCGGCGAAAACCGTCCATCGGTCTCGCCCTCCTTCCAAAAGCTCAGTTGCCTTTCTGAAGGCCGCGAGGCAGCATCCGATTCTTTCTTTAGCGGCACGACCCATAGATGACTTATCTTTGTATTCGCCTCCAGATCGACATCCACTGCCGAAAACATAATCCACTTTCCGCTCGACGAGATCTGAGGGTCGTTAATTCGCTTCATTCGCTGCAGGTCGGCAAACGTCATCGGGCGGCCCGTGGAGGCCACTCCTGATTCCATTACTCCGGCCTCGGTCGAAGCCAACCCAATTCCCTGTCCGAAAGCCACACTACCCAGCACCAGTCCCACAACAAACCCGGCAAGCATCCTCATCGCGTCAGTCTACCCCGTCCCCGTAAAATCCGAAAAGATGGCTTGCCACACACCAGGTTCAGCAGACATTTCATCACGTCATCGACAGCAATGACACAACATTTTCTGAGATTCGGGCCTAAGCGACCTCTTGTGCCTCGCCGGAGAAATTGTGGGATAGATTCTCTTCCAAAGGCAGCTCCACCACCACGGAGGCCCCATACGGATGGAGATTGAACGCGCTGATCTCGCCGCCATGTTCCCGCACAATTCCATAGCAGATGGCGAGCCCCATGCCGGCCCCTCCGCCGGGTTGGAACGGTTCAAACAACCGCTCCGGCTGCTTGAAACCCGGGCCGGTATCGCTCACCATCATCTGCACCGAACCTTCGCCATGATTCACCGAAATTCGTATCTCGCGCTCCCGGTCATCGTCGCCACTACGCGCTATGGCCTGCGCCGCATTGGTCAGCAGGTGCTCCAAGACCAGCCGCAGGGAATATCCATTTCCCCGCACCGCCGATACATCGTCGTCTGCGTCCACCACCAGCAGAACGCCCCGATCCTCCAGTTTCTTCTGGCAATCGGACACCAGTTCGCGCACTAACCCTGCGATCTCGACCGACTCATCCATCCGCGCACCGTATCGCTCGAAGTTTGCCATATCCTGTATGGTCTGCTGCATTCGTCGGGCCTCGTGCACGATCGTCTCCGCAGCCGCCCGCACTCTTGTTTCCTTAGCGGTGTTGGCAATCCGTTCCGCAGACTGCAGCACGCACGTCAACGGATTGTTCAATGCATGAGCCACTCCGGTAACCAGAAGACTATAGCTAGCCAACTTCTCTGCCTGTCTGAGTTGCTTGACAACTTCGGCATTCTCAATGGCGCGGCCCAACTTCACTGCCAGCGCTTCCAGCGGCGGAATCGCCTCCTTCACCGTTTCGCGCCGCAGACTCATCAGCCTATCCGCGCATACCGCCAGCGCGCCGAGCAGCTTTCCCGTGGAGGATTGAATTGGAATTATGATCGCCCGGCCGCACCCTACATCTGCGGAGTCCTTTCCGAGAACGACCGCAAAGCTCTTTTCCCCCACTCGAATGCCAGCTCCGTCTGACGTCGCACCCTCTTCTGCGCTCTCGTCCCTCACGCGCTCGGCCCAGGCCTGAAGCGCCCGGACGGTAATCTCTTCCATCCCCACGCTGCTCGCCACATACATCCCCCCGGTGGCGTCCTGCGCCATCATTGCCACTCGCTGAAATGCACTCTTTCCTGCCACCAGTCGGCACACCCGTTTCGCCAACTCGCGGAAATCCCCTCCATGCCCGGTGTCGAGACGAGCATAGGCCTCGAACTCGTCGCGAATCCTTCGGTCCCGCCGCCGCTCCATTGCATGAAGACGGCGTTCGTGCCCCATCAACAACACTGATCCCGCCAGGCTCAGGCCTCCAACAACGCATTCCCAATGAAGAGCCCACATGTTACTTAGCCAGCCCAACATCACCAACCCTCACTTTTCGCGTCTATTCTTTAGATAAGTGAGGTGGATGCACCGTTGCCCACCCATTTTTTTGGAGATTTCGCAAAATGCCGCTGCTTTCCCGCATTCGCGCCTCAGCCGAGCTTCTTCTGTCCCTATTAGCAGTGGGATTCTTCGTCGTGGCCACAGCCACAGCTCCACGCGCAGCCATGGCGCAGGAACCCGCCGGCTTTGGCCCGCTCGATCCCAGCCCGCCTAAGGACCTTACCCCGCAGCAAATCATCACCAAATTCGCCGCTCGCGAATCAGTCTTCGATGTAGCACGCCAGAATTACACCTTCCGGCAGACCGTAAAAGTGGACACCATTTCCGACGACACCAACAAGCCGGACGGCGAATACATGCAGGTCACCGATATCCTCTTTGACAGCAACGGCAAACGCGACGAACACGTCGTCTTTGCTCCCCAGAACACGCTCGAACGAGTGATGATGTCGCCCGCCGACTTTCAGGACATCGAGCACCGACTACCCTTCGTGCTCACTACCGCAGATCTGCCGCAGTACGACATCACCTACCTTGGCCGCCAGCACATCGACGAGATCGATACCTACGTCTTCGACGCCAAGCCCAAGGTCCTCGAAAAAGGAAAACGCTACTTCCAAGGTAAGGTCTGGGTAGATCAGCAGGACTTCCAGATCGTCCTCGTCAACGGCAGATCCGTCCCCGATGACAAGCGCAAGGGCCACGAAGATCTCTCCCCGCCCTACACCACCTATTATCAACAGGTTGATGGAAAATACTGGTTCCCCACCTACACCAAAGCCGAAGGGACGCTGCACTTCGATGGTGGCAACGGCTATCTATCCCAGGACGTTCATCTGCGCACCGTCGTCAAATATACCGACTACAAACAGTTCCACGCCACCAGCCGCATCATCTACAACGGCCAGGACATTACCGACAACAAGGTCCCTGAGGACAAGAATCAACAGCCACCGTCTCCAGCGCCGTCCAAATAGGAGTTCCCGGCCGCCGTTCTACGTTCTTCTCTGTGGCTTTGCCAAAACGCGAATCCTCGAGCGGAACCACGGACGGCTTTGCCCTCCGATGATCAATGACGAGACCTCTGAATCTATCGAATTATTCGTCGTTTCTGGGGTGCACCGCCTTTATCTCGATGGGCAGCGGAGTCTTCGCCACAGCAGAGGAAAAACCCACCGCCTTACGCGAAATCTCTTTCACCGGCTCAGGCATGTGATGCACGGAGACGGAATCGCAGTGCACTTCGGGGTTCTCATGCTGTTCCGACATCCATCGGTCCATCATCGTGCCCGCGCACAGCGCTCCGCACAGATGCTTCACCCCGGCAGAGTGAGCATACTGCGGCTGCCACCGCGTTAACTTAATCAGCGGTTGGTCCTGGGCAGGACTCTCTCCCTGAAAGCAATCTACCCACGCCAGCCACCAGCTCTCGCTTCCGGCTTTCTGCTTGCCGCACACATCGCATGTATAACTCTCGCTGTACGCCATCTGAGCTCTCCTGCCGCTGAAGTTATCATACTGCCGGTCACATTCGTCGACGGGACAAACTCCTGCAATTTGGAAAAATTCCCATCGATTCATCTAGTCTGAGAAGACTGGCATCTCCGGCGTCGCCGCAATCAGGCCTCGTGTGTACTCATCTCGCGGAGCTTCGCAGACTTTTTCGCAATCGCCATATTCCACCACCCGGCCACGCTGCATCACAGCGACACGGTCGCAGAGATAGCGCACCAGGGGCATTGAGTGCGAGATGAATAAATAAGTCAGGCCATACTTTCGCTGAAGTTCCCGTAGGAGGTTCACTACCTGTGCCCCGACCGAGACATCCAGCGCACTCACCGGCTCATCGAGCACCAAAAACTCCGGACGCAGCGCCAGCGCACGCGCAATGTTGATCCGTTGCCGCTGGCCGCCGCTGAACTCATGCGGATAACGTTCCAGCGCCGAGGCGTCAAGCCCTACTTCGCGCAACATTACCTCCAGATGGTCTTTGGTTGCCGAATGTTGCTCCCCGTGAATCGCAAATGGCTCAGCCAGAATCTCGCGCACCTTCATGCGCGGATTCAGCGCGGCGTAGGGGTCCTGAAAGACAATTTGCATCCGGCGACGCATCCCTCGCATGTCGCGCGAGCCGATTGCGAGCAACTCGACGCCATCGTACCGGACCACTCCTGCCGTGGGCTCGATCAAACGAAGCAGCATCCGCGCTACGGTGCTCTTGCCCGAGCCGGATTCTCCTACGAGCCCCATGGTCTCGCCCCGGCGAATGGCAAACGAAACGTCATCAACGACCCGCACGGTATCGCCGCCGCGCGCATACTCCTTCACCAAACCGCGTGCCTCCACCAGCAGTCCCGGATCGGTCGCTATCGCATCTGTTGACATAGCCGGATGGTAGCATCGAAATTCAGGAGCATGACTGGCAGATGACAGCATCTACCGCACCCCTCGCAGGTAAAACCGCACTTGTTACCGGAGCCAGTGCCGGCATAGGCTGGGCGACAGCAATCGCCCTTGCCCATCAAGGGGCCAATCTTGTCGTCACCGCTCGTCGCGAAGAGCGCCTTCGCCAGCTCTGCGCGGAGATCGAGGCTCTTGGCACGAAGGCTGTCTTCTATGCCGGAGACGCGGCCGAAGAGAACACCGCCAGCCAGTCTATTGCGCTTGCCATCGCTAACTTCGGCCATCTGGACATCGTCATCAACAACGCCGGCGCAGGAAACTACAAAAACCTCATAGACACCTCCGTTGAAGAATATGACTCCCTGATGGACGCCAATATGAAGTCCGGCTTCCTCTTCTCGCGTTTCGCCGCTCCGCTGTTCATTGAGCAGAAAAGTGGGACCATTCTTTTCATCTCGTCAGTAGCCGGGCTGCAAGGAATCGGCGGCGAGGCAGTCTACTGCGCCAGCAAGTTTGCGCAGATAGGCTTCGCACAATCGCTTGACGCCGAACTCCGCAAGCACGGCATCAAGGTGGGTTCGATCTGCCCGGGAGGCGTCAAATCCGAGTTCGGACTGGGACGCGGCCGCACCGAAGAGTACATTCGCAGCTCTCACATGATGGAGCCTCAGGAAGTCGCCGAAGCTATTGTCTTCGCGTGCCTCCAGCCGCCAAATGTCCGCATCCCGCAGATGACCGTCCGCCACATGGGTTGAACACCGCCTAGACTATTCACCGGATTTCGTGGCACCGCTCGATTTCAGCTTGTAGCCAGTGAAAACAGCCCCTTAAGATCCATGGCCGAGTCCGACTGAACCCCCCGGGGCAACGAGGGAGAGATCACCAGTGCTTGGCTATGGCCCTCAAACCATACGAGGAAGGATGATTGCTCTGCTCCCGCTAACCGCTGCTGATTAATCCACTGATAGTAGGCCGCCATATCCGCATCGACAAGGGAGCCGGCGAGGTCTAACTCAGGATTCGCATTGGGGCTGGAGAGTAATTCATTCATCGGCCTCTGCCTTTGCCGGGGGGCGAAACGTACCAAGAGAGTGAGTGGCTGGGCTCGCCGCAGTGCCTCGCGAGCTGTCCACTGGGCGAATGTCGTGCTGAAGATCTGGGTGCCGGAGCCTTCGGTGAACAACTTTACCTGAAAGCGATCGAGGACCGTGTCCCCGGCCTTGTCCATACCCAGATCGGCAGGTAACAACCGCGCCAAGTTGGAGCGCAACTCCTCAGGCCCCATGCCAGGACGTGCAATCTCGGCCTGCATGTACTTGAGCAGATTGGCACGCACGGGTTCCAGAGCCTGGTAGTTTACGTTTGTGAGCGATGGGGTTTGTCGCGCTGCGGCTCCTCCGTCTACGTACCAATGGCCATAGGCGATGGGATGCGATTTCGCCCGCGCTTCCACCCCGGCAAGAAGGAGATCGAGGCCGTCGTCCGGCTTGATCTGACTAAAGTAGGCGCCTTGTGCGCGGAGATTGCGAAATAGCGGAGCATCATAGGAAGCGACACCCTGTCCGATCACTGCAACTCCGAGTCTGCGCATCGGAAGCGGCTCGATGGGAAGCGCAGACCGCAGGCGATCTCCATAGTCCATCGCAGCCCGGCTGAAGGCATCGAGCTGGTGAGTGGCCCAGAGATATGCCGATTCCTGTTCCATAAACTGAGCGGGACGATTAACCCAGTCGAATCGCTCCAGACTTGACGAAAGGGACAGCATGAAGAACGGATGAAACCACTCTGCGATCTGCGCGGAGGAAAGAGACCTGATGTTGGCGAGTTCCTTATCAATCTCAGCTCGCTCGGCGGGGAACTTGAAGTCGTATTCGATGACTTCGCGCAACAGCGCAGCTAGAAAGCTAAGTGGAAGCTGTTGAAATGCCGCCAAGCTGGCCACAGCCAGTTTCCTTGCCTGGGGAGGATACCCGGCGAACTGATCGGCTTGGAGATTTCGTGGCAGCATAACTACAGAAGTTCCTTTATTGGCTTGCCTTGCGCTTGTGCAGCGGAGAATCCCATGATGGCACCGATACTAGGGACCAGATCGATGGACTGCACTGGGTTGTCGTATACCACGCCGGGGCGGACGCCTGCACCGAGGGCCATCATCCATGTGGTGCGAGAAGCCGCGTCGCCTGTACGGTGATGTTGAAATCCATTGCCGCCAGAGTCCTGGTCGGAGTCTCGTCCAAAATCGGGCAGGATGAGAAGTGTCGTGTTTCCGGCGTATTCCGGCTCCTCCTGCACGGCTTTCCAGAGTTCGGCACAGAGCCGGTCTGTACGACGGATTGCATCGACGTAGAGGGAATAGGCGCCGGAATGCGCTACATCGATATCGTGCATGGTGATCCATAGAAGACTCGGCGATTCCTGCCGCATCAGCCGCCTGGCAATGTATACCGATAGTTCGTCAGGGCTCGCCAGCATCGTTGCATGCGCTTTGAAGTCATCGACGGAAAGCTTCAAGATCGTATCGAGTTGCTGCAGTTCGAACTCACCGCCTCCAATCTGCGGCGCGTAGAGAGGAGTTTCGTAGTTGTCATGCAGCAGGTGGCCATAATCCACGTTCGAGCCGGAGGTTGCCGCACTCAGCAGATGCTTTGGCAAGATGACTCTGGCTCCTAGCCCCGGTCCGTAAGAACGGCAATCGCTCTCGCCAATCCGGTTGAAACCGTTGCTCGGTGCAACGACCCATGCATCCGAGACGGGTCGTCTGAGGTCTTTGCGAAAGTACTCGAAGACCGTAGGGTGTTCTGGCGGCACGGCGGAGAAGTTATTGAGAGTTTCGTAGACCCCGGTCGCCAGACTGGCGGTTGCCACGTAATGCCCGAGAATCCCATGGTTTGTAACCTGCGTGAAGAAACTCGACTGCGGAATGAGTTCGCCGAGCATGTGCGGAATATTAATCTGACCCTCTGGCGCGAAGGTCTCCTGATCGCGGGCGCCCCCGCCAAAGGTGATGACGATGACTTTCCGTTTCTTGGCCACAGTCGCCGCATGCACAAAAGGGCTTGCGCCCATTAGCGATGCTCCAAGAGTCAACCCAGCCGCATCGCGCAGGAAATCACGTCTGGTGCGACCAAGATGGCGGGCAATTTCCTGTGAACTGAGCGTCCTCATGTCCGGGGCTTGCGGCATCGATGATCTGCGGAATAAGGATTGGCCCATCAAATCTCCCTGTTGCTCATCTTCGGCTTCATTTCAAACACCTGCTGGAACCTGATCAGTCTCTTCCCACGAACGCCTTTTGAAATCAAGGCTTAGCGGAAGGCGCAGGCTTTGAGGAATAAACAAACTGCTTTACCTCTGCGCGCTCCTTGTCAACTTCGGCCATGTGTTGTGCCCGGAGCTTCTGGTAAACGGCGAACTCGGTCTGGGCGCGATCTTTTTGCCCAATGTGAACATAGTCTGTTCCCAGGCGGTAATGGGCGTCGGGAAGATTTGGATTCAGTTCGAGCGCACGGACATACTCCGGAATCGACTTCTCAAACTGACGCTGGTCGGCGTACAGATTGCCCAACTGCATGTGGGCTTCGGGGATGGAGCCGTTGAGCGCTATCGACTTCTTTAGCAGCGACTCCACCTCTTGGAAGTTCAGGCCGGAGCCTTCAGCGCGTTTCCCCTTCCACAAACTCATCGCGTAATAATACTGCGCCAACGCATTGTTGGGCTCAAGCGCAGCGTAACGTCGGAACCGCTGGATGACCTCGTCAGCCTGGCTCGGAGAACTGTCATACGACTTGGATAGAAACAGGTAGCACCTGGGGTCGGAGGGATTGAGATCGGCAGCCGTGAGTAAGGCTTTCACTGCATCCTCATATAGCCCTCGCGCGTAGAGCGACATGCCAAGTCCGATCATCAGGCGTGGCGAATTCGGATAGCGCTGGGCAGCCGACCGGAACACTTCGATTGCCGGCTCGTAGGTCCGGTGCAAAAGAAGCTCGCTTGCCCAGTCAAACAGATTGTCTTCGCTGGGATCCATATGAGCGGCGGTCTCGAACTCATTCGCCGCCGCCACGAATTGACCATCTTTCTCCTCGATCTGGGCCAGAAGATTATGAAGCTCGCCGGTATTCTTTTTTTGCAGGAGGCTTTGGACAAGCTCCCGTGCCTCAGCGAGCTGTCCGGTGAGCAGGTCGGCAGTTGCGAGGTCGTAGCCATTGTCGTAGGAGGAAGGATCAATTCGCTGCGCCCGTGCGAGCAATGGGCGCGCTTCTGAGATCTTTCCAGACTTGATATAGAACTCACCTAAATTGTGATTTGTCGTGTACTCATGGGGCGCCAGAGTGAGCGCTTTTTGGAGTTGCTCCCCAGCTAACTGTGGGCTTCCAGAACGGGACAGGCTGGCTGCCAGATTTGTCCTCGCAGGGGCCGAATTCGGCTTCAACCGAACCGCTGCTTCCAAGTGGACGATGGCTTTTGCATCGTCGGACATCGAGGCGTAAATCAGGCCGAGGAGTTCCTGAGCTTCAAAGTTGTTTGATACGTGCGGCAATAGATCTTCTAGTTCGGCGGCCGCCTCTGGCAACTGTCCGGCGTCGTAATGCGCCACAGCAGACTGAAACTGGCGATCCAGCTTCTGCTGCGGATTGTCTTCCGCTGCCGCGAATGTTGCCCAGACCAACATCGGACAAAGTATCGCCCGTCGGCACCAGGCCTTTCTGCTCACAATCCGCCTCCATGATCGCCGCGTGAGCAAAGCGCTCCACCAAATAATAAACCCCGAAAAGGTTCCCTCGCGGGAATGCCTCTCCGGGGTGTTTTCATCCTGCCTTAGTAGTACAGCTTGAGGGCGAACTGAATCTGTCGCGGATCGTAGGGAGCATCACGTGTAGACCCAATTTCGCCGAAGTTGGCGTTGGTAAAGTTGCCGGAACCGGAGATGGCCACAACTCCGTTCCCACCGAAGTTCGGTGCGTTGAAGTTCGGATGGTTGAGGATGTTGAAGAACTCAGTCCGGAATTGCATGGAGAACCTGTCGTTGATCTGGATTGCCTTGAACAACGAGAAGTCCAGACGATGGAATCCAGGACCGAACGTGTTTGGTCCGGCGAAACCAAGAACCGCGCTGCCGGTAGAAGGGATGCAACCAGCGGGCGAGTCTGGAATTGGACCGTTGGGGCCTAGCTGGCAGGGCTGCTGAAATGCCTTGACATTGCCGAACCAGTTAAGCTTTCCTTGCGAGTCGGTATGGAGACCCAGCTTCTGGCTCTGGCCCGCAACACGGACATCGTTGCAGTTCGTTCCCGCCGTTGTACCGGTAGGACAGCTGAGAGTGATAGGCTGGCCACCCTGAAGCGTGGCGATCCAGTTTGCCGACCATCCTCCAATGACAGCATCGACTGCCTTGCTCGATGTTCCGAGGAAGCGCTTGTTTTTGCCGACTGGAAGTTCATATCCGCCGCTGAAGTGCAGTACCTGGCGGATATCGAAGTCAGCCAGACCCCAGTCAAACATCGGGCCAAGACCAGGAACGGAGGGTGCGCGATACCCGCCTACGCTTCCGCCATTCAGCAGGTCACCTGCATCCGAAAGTGTCTTGGAGTAGGTGTAGGCGAAGAGGAAGGTGAGACCATTCGAGAATTGTTGTTCGATCTTGGTTTGCAGTCCGTTGTAATCACTTTGCCCGATGGTGGCCTGATAGCTGGAACCGGATGAGAAGTCAGGGAACGGAATGGTACCGCCAGCCCCTGGATGTGCAAGATTTGTAGTGCTTGTACCTTGGGGCAGGATTGCGGTGACATTATTCTGGCCAATTCCGGCTTGGAGATATTTGCCCTGAGTAAAGACATAGGCTGCCTGTACGGACAAGGAAGGCGTTAGCGAGTATTGCAGCGTGAAATTCGTGCTCAATGTACGAGGGGTTTGGTATTGAAATTGAAGACCTTGCAGACCCAAACCTTGAGCATTCACAGCCGTCGGCGTGAATTGCACGCAGGAGAGACCGGCGCCCATGGTTGCAGTTGAACCTGGACCCGCGGTGGGGCAGCCCGCCCACGGAGTGTTGTAGCTGATGGGAGAAACAGTTTGCAGTCCGGGATTAGTACCAGCCGTCTGCGGTGTGTAGGTGAAGTTGAAGACGAATGGATAGTTTTCACCAATATTCGGACCGTATCCCTGGTTTTCAAATGCGTTGTAGAAGAAGCCAAAGCCGCCGCGTGCGACAAACCTTGGGGTGATCTGGTAGGCGAAGCCGACACGCGGCGCAAAGTTGGTCTTCTGCATCTTTACCAATCCCTGGCCGTATCTGTCCGTTTGTTCCAGTTGGATTCCATCCTTCGCCAGCAAGGTGGTAAAGCTGGTGGACAGGCTCCGATTGTCCTTTCCGGAGGCCGGAATGAGGTAGGTCGGAACTCCATTTGGTGGACCTGACTGCGCAAAGTTGGCTTGGCCGCCGTTGGTCTCGTCGATCGGCCCGAAGTAGTCCCAACGCAGCCCCAGATTGAGTGTCAACTTGGAGTTGACCTTCCAATCGTCCTGGAAGTACGAAGCGAAGTAGATCTTCGCATCATAGGTCTTGTTGATGTTGGAGGCGTTGATTGAGTCGGAGCCACCGGAGAAGTTCACTCCATTGGGGACAGTCGATGCTGTCGGAGTGAGCAGGAATTGTGCACGTCCAGTTCCGCCGTTATTTTGCTGCGGAATATCGGTGTACTGGCCGTTGTAGTCAAAGTTGCCACGAGAATACGCCGGCTGTAAGGTCGAAAATTTTACATGCTGGGATTCGACGCCACCTTTGAAAGTGTGCGACTTCCAGATCTTGGTCAAGTCGTCCGTAATCTGAAGAGTCTGGCTGATCTCATCGGACGGCAGGAAAGCGTTGCTGCCAAGGGTTGACAGCCCATTGATGGCGATGGAGGGAAGACCGCCGTTTTCAGCGAATTGAGGAATACCTTGGATCCCGTACTGTGCCGGGATGCCACTCTGATTGCCTACAGGACCAAAGCGGGTGGTGTGAAGGTGGTTGAATCCGACACGCAACACATTAATCGTCTCTGGCGTGAAGACGTGAGTATATCCAAAGGCAGACTGATTCGACTTGGCAGTCTGGAGCCCCTGCTGGAATCCACCGCCGTCCGCGACACCACCGAAGATACCCGGGATATATTGAGGATCGTCCACGTAGCTGAAGCGAAAGAAGACCTGGTCCTTCTGGGTCGGGTTGACGTCGACACGAGTATCAAATGCGTTGCGATGTTCGAAGAGGTGGGGACTGGTGGCGTAGTTCGACGAGAAGGAGCTGCTGGTCGGTGCCGGGTAGAGGCTCAACAGCTTGAGCGCTACGGGATCCAGCCGACCTTGTGGAAGTTGATTCAGGCCGCAGGTGGCAAGGGTGAAGGTCGTTGTGCTGGCAGGGCAAGTTCCAAAGGGATCGCGAACATAGCCTGTCTTTGGTGCAGAGATACCAGAGACCGGATCCACCTGGCCTGCGGTAACGGCACGAGTCGTTGCTGGATCGAGGATCGTACCCTTTGGAATCGAACGGCCAAGACTATCGACCTGGGCAGCGGCGCTGGACTGCGAAGTGATCATGTCGGAGAGGTTTTGGAAGCCACTGCTCACTTCGGCTGTGGTTGGTACGGTGCCGGTTGAAACTGTTCCCTGGACTCGGCGGAGACCCTCATAGTCGCCGAAGAAGAAGACTTTGTTCTTGATGATCGGGCCGCCGATAGAGGCTCCGAATTGGTTTTGCCGCAAGACGCCCTTTTTGATTCCGGCGTTATCTTCAAACCAGTCGGCGGCATCGAGCTTGTCGTTGCGGAAAAATTCCCACGCGGCACCATGAAAGCTGTTAGTACCAGACTTGATGGTTGCGTTGAGGACAGCGCCGGCGGAACGCCCCAGCTCAGCGCTGAAGTCCGCAGTCTGAACTTTGAATTCCGCAATAGCATCCACTGGGGGGAGAACAATGAAATTGGTACCGTTCAAGAAGTCTACTGCGTTGGAGTTATTGTCAATACCATCGAGCAGGTAGTTGTTCTGAGCAGGGCGCAGACCATTGGCCGAGAAGGCTCCTGAGGCCGCGTTACCGCGCGTATCGGCCTGTGGCGTTTGCGTGCCGGCTCCCAGCTGCGCGAGGAAGGTAAAGTTGCGGCCATTGAGCGGAAGGTCATTGACACTCTTCTCGGTAATCACCTGGCCGACGGACGCGCCATCGGTCTGAAGAGTTGGCGGGGCAGTGGTCACTTCGACGGTCTCGGTCGCGGCGCCCAACTTGAGTTGAACGTTTACTTGCAGGCTTTGCGCAACGTTTACCGTAATGTTCTGCTGGGTTGTCTTCGCAAAACCCTGAGCGGTGACGGTAACGGAGTAGTGACCGATTCTGATGGGAGAAAAGGAGTATGTACCGTTATTGTTCGTCGTGCTCTTGAGGTTTAGACCCACATCCGTATTTACGAGGGTAACGGTGGCGTCTGGCACGACAGCGCCGGTGGTGTCGGTCACGGTTCCGGTAATGGAGCCTTCATCTACCTGGGCTGCTGCGTAGTTTGTCGAGACCAGGAGAAAGCAAAAGCACGCGAGTGCTATCGAGCCATATTTCCTTAGCCATTTGAGGGTGTTGCGGTCAGAAGCCATCCTAATGTCCTCCAAATTCGTCACTTATTTCGGTCCATTGCATTTTCTTTTTAGTTATCTGGTCGTCGCGGAAAAGGGGCCCTGGTGTTTCGCTACTTGTAAGCGGTTACAGGTTGTGTGACTGCAAACATTAGTACGTAATGCCAATTCCTGTCAACTAAAATGTTTGAATCGATTTCAACCAATAGTTTGAGGTAATCCGAACGAACAGCGCGAGTCATCTTGCGCGAGAGCTTTGCAGCAGGTTGATGGAATACGGGGGGATTGGAGCGGGTGATATTCTGCGGGCATCTTGCCTGCTTCGGGGCCCCCTGAGAATCATGTCCGATCAAAACAAAGAAAAACCGTTGCTCTCCCGAAGAACCCTACTCAAGAGCGTAGGCTTTGCTCCGCTGCTTCTCCGTCCGGCCCCGTTTTTTGGGTCATCGTTTCTGCTTGGCTCTTCCCGCGTCGCCTCAGAGCGGCAATCCGCTTTCCCTTTCACGGATGTCCGTTTCAAGCCTCACTATCCGACGAAATCTTCTTTGGCAGACATCCTTCGCCTGGTAGCTCCCGGTTCAGATGAGTACGCCACTGAGAAGTACGCCTTCGAGGTCGATACGCTACTCCAGGAATGGAGCCGATCTCTGAAGGCGTCCGTTCACGACCTTTCAGGCACGCTGAAGTTGCTTTCCTCCACGATCGAGGCTTCATCGCTCAGCCCCGTCAAGGAAATCTCGCTGCGCTCGGGGTACGGGATCGACGTGACGAAGAGGCAGTTCGGGGCTGCAGGACCTTCCGAACCTACGCGATTTCTAAAGGAGTTCCAGACCTGGCTCGGGGAGGCCTCAAAGGTCGAGACGGCGGAGTTCGAGATTTATGAAATCGATGAGATTACCAGCGTCCCCCTTACGATGCAACTGCAAATTCGATATGACATCGTTGCAATCCGTAGAGATGCTCGACGCGAAGAGCGGGTCGGGTCTTGGCGGACCGAATGGTCGCGCATTGAACCGGATGGCTGGAAGGTGCAGAAGTGGGAAGCGACCGAGGAAATACTGAGCGTCGGAGCCGGAACCGGATTTCTGGACGTGACCGCCCAGGCTCTCGGCGATGCCGAATCGTACAAAAGCCAGATGCTTCACGGGGCCGATCATTGGCGAACGATTCTGGATGGTGCCTGTGGCATCGACATTTATGGAAACAATGGTGTCGCGATAGGCGATTACGACAATGACGGATTCGATGATTTCTACGTCTGCCAGCCTGCAGGATTGCCCAACCGTCTTTATCGCAATCGAGGCGACGGGACGTTTGAAGATGTCACGGATAAGGCTGGGGTGGGTGCGCTCGACAATACGGCGTGTGCTTTGTTTGCGGACTTCGATAACCGAGGACGCCAGGACCTTCTGGTGGTTTGCGGCAGCGGTCCTCTACTGTTCTTGAATCAAGGAGACGGAACGTTTTCGCTCAAGCGCAACGCCTTCAAGTTTGCCCGTCCTCCTCAGGGAACGTTCACCCACGCAGCGGTAGCTGACTACGACGGCGACGGACGCCTCGACATTTTCTTCTGCACCTACATGTACTATCTGGGGCTGGACCAGTATCACTACCCTGTTCCCTACTACGATGCGCGCAATGGCCCGCCAAACTGTCTACTCCACAACGAAGGAAATGGACAATTTGTAGAGACAACCGAAGCGGCAGGCTTGAACGCAGACAACGACCGGTATAGCTTTGCATGTGCCTGGGGGGATTCGAACTCCAACGGTCACCCCGATCTTTGCATCGCCAACGACTTCGGAAGTTCTCAGCTCTACCGCAATAACGGTGATGGGACGTTTACCGTCGCCTCGAAGGAGTCGCACATTGAAGATGTGGGCGCGGGAATGAGCGCGTGTTGGTCCGATTTCGATAACGACGGGCACCAGGACATCTACATCACGAGCATGTGGGAAGCTGCCGGTCAGAGGGTTTCGGACCAAGGGCAGTTTCATCAGGGGACGCCGCAAAGCATCCGCGCGCTGTACCAGCGTCATGCACGAGGGAATGCTCTTTATCAAAACGAAGGCGATGGGACGTTCAAAAACGTGGGACAGCAGGTTGGCGTGGCGATGGGGCGATGGTCGTGGTCGGCGGATTTCTGGGACTTCGATCACGATGGCTACTCGGACCTCTATGTCACGAACGGCTATATCTCCGCAATCGACCGGAACGATATTGCAAGCTTTTTCTGGCGGCAGGTCGTGGCAAAATCTCCCGAGGATGCGACGCCTTCGCTGGCTTACGAGCGTGGATGGAATGCCATTAATGAATTGATCCGGGCGGACAGTTCATGGAACGCATACGAAAGAAATGTCGTGTTTGCGAACAATCGCGATGGCACTTTCTCCGAGGTTTCTGGCATAGTAGGTCTGGATTTTCTTGAGGACAGCCGCTCCTTTGCGCTGGCCGATATAGACCATGACGGGAGGCTGGAGGTCATCCTCAAGAACCGCAACGCTCCCCAGCTACGGGTCTTGCACAATGCGATGAAGGAGCTAGGCGACTCAATCGCCTTCCGGCTACGAGGACATAAAAGCAACCGCGATGCCATCGGAGCTGCAATTACCGTCGAGACAGGCACCATTACCCAGACAAAGTATCTGCAGGCAGGGTCGGGATTTCTTGCGCAACACTCCAAGGAAGTGTTCTTTGGAGTCGGAAGGCCGCAGGGAACGCTGAGAGCGAAGGTCCGCTGGCCGAGCGGACTTGTTCAGCAATTTGAATCGCTGCCGGTCAATCATCGCATCGAGATTGAAGAAGACAATCCTTCGTTCGCAGCCAAAGCCTTTATTGCGGCGCCTCAGGCCTATGCGAAAGCGGAGCCGCCGCCGACGCTGGCGCAATTACCTTCTCAGGTCGAGACGTGGCTGATTACTCCACTGAAGGCCCCGGAATTTTCATTGCCTGATCTTGCAGGCAACACGCGGGAGCTTCGGCAGTTCCGAGGGAGCTTCGTTCTACTCAATTTTTGGGCGACGATAGCGCCACTCTGCCGCGAGCAACTACGCGGTCTTCAGCAACACCGAGCGGCCTTCGTGGCTGCGCCTCTGGAGATTGTTGCGGTGAACATCGACGACGCAACGGGCACCCCAACTGCGCGATCGATGGCAGCAGAGGAGAAGCTGTCCTTTCCTGTGGTCTTTGCGACAGAAGAAGTGGCCGGGATCTACAACATCATCTATCGATATCTGTTTGACCGCCGCAGGGACCTTGCCATTCCTACGTCTTTTCTGCTCGACGGGGAGGGCATGATCGTGAAGGTGTACCAGGGGCCCATCGATCCCACGCGCGTGTTGGCGGATATGAGGGCTGCTCCGAAGACGGCAGCCGAGCGGAGGCAGCGTGCCATTCCATTGAAAGGCGAGCTCTTCCAGGGCTCATTCCAACGCAACGACTTTACGTATGGGGTGGCGCTATTTCAGCATGGGTATCTCGATCAGGCGGCCGAATCTTTTCAACAAGTGATTGCTTCCAAACCGAACGATCCTGAGGGGTATTACAACCTGGGCACACTCAACCTGCGCAGGAATAATTTTGAACAGGCGCGACCCTATCTGGAGCAGGCGTTGAAGCTTCGTCCTAACTATCCGGAGGCATGGAGCAACCTAGGGATGATGTCCGCGCAGGAGGGACATCCTGCGGATGCCATCAAGAACTTTCAGCAGGCGCTCCTGTTACGGCCTGACTACGAGATTGCGCTGCTCAATCTGGGGAACGTCTACCGGCGGCAGGGAGCCTTTGAAAAGGCAGAAGAGTGCCTAAGCCACGCACTTAAAATCCAACCTGATGATCCCGAAGTTAGCTACAGTCTTGGGATGCTTAATGCACAGCAGAACCAACTGCAAGCTGCGGCAGGTTATCTGCAAAAAGCGATTGAGCTTCGTCCGGGATATCCCGAAGCCCTGAACAACCTTGGCATCATCTTCGTGCGACTTCAGAATTACGAGAACGCAGAGGAACAATTCAAGACTGGGATCAAACTTGCGCCCAACAATGATCAGGCTTATCTAAATCTGGCTCGCCTGTATGCAATGCGCAGCGATAGAGAAAAGGCCAGAGAGATTTTGCAGGAGCTTCTCCGCGTGCAACCCCAGAATCCGGAAGCGAGACAGGCACTGGAAGTATTACGATGACCGCGTCGCGGGATTATTTTAACCAAGGTAGAAGAGTTGATATTCGCGCCTTATTTTCGAAGTTAGACCGGAGTGGTCATGGCGGCATCAGGTAGGAGCGGCATTTTCGTTCTGCTTTTGATTCTTTCGGCTTCCGTTGCTGGCGCGATCCAAATGCCACCTAAGGCGTCTTCAACCCTGCAACCGGAGAAGTCGCTGATTCAAATCCGGGAAGATCTGCAAAGCAAGCGTACAGCGAAGGCGCTGCGGCTAGCGGCCCAACTATCAGCAGAGAAGAAGGACGATGTCCAACTGCATCTCTCACTTGGCGTCTTACTCGCTTCGGAGAAGCAATATAAGGCGGCGCAACTTGAACTGGAAAAAGCCGACGCCTTGCAGCCGGGAACTTTCGAGATACTTTTTGACCTGGGCCAAGCGGCGCTCGGAAACTACGATAACCGGAATGCGGAACTCGCACTGAGCCGTGCACTCAAATTAAAGCCCGCGTCTCCGGAGACTGAATACCTGCTGGCACAGGTCTACACGAATGAGTCACGACCACTTGATGCCCTGGATCTGCTGGTCCGGGCAAATAAGTTGGCGCCTGAGAACCCGGACATCCTTTATCTCATGGCCCGGATTAGTATGTCGCAAAAATATTATGAGGATGCGATGCCGCTGCTGGAGAAGGCAGTGCAGATTGCTCCCGCACGCACCGATCTCCGTGAAGCTCTGGGTGAGAGCTACTTCAGATCCGGCAAGATCAACAAATCCATTGAAGAGTTCGAGAAGGTGATCGAGATTGAGCCCTCGGCGCGGACCTACTCATTTCTGGGCCTTTCGCATGCGCATCTGGGAAGATTTGACGAGGCTAAACAGGACTTCCAGCATGGTCTTAAGCTGGAGCCGCACAATAATTTCTGCCAGTTCCAACTCGGTAATATCGCAAAATTACAAGGAGACTCAACGGGCGCAGAAGCCATATTCCTGAGAGTGCTCCGGTCTAATCCGGACTATCCCGATGCACTGCTGGAGTTGGCGAACATTCTCATCGAAAGCAAGAGATTCTCCGAAGCAGCCGAGTTGCTGAAGAGATATGTGAGAGTGAGCAGCAATCCATCGGCCGGATACTACAAACTGGCAATGGTGGAGAAGAGCCTGCACCAGATGGCAGCGGCAGAACAGGACCTGGCGCAGTTTCAGGCCCTTTCCAAAGACGCTTCCATCGCTGCTCATCCTTACGATCATCTCTTCGATTACCTTGATAATCGCGCGAAACTTGATCCTCGCGCACAAGTACAACAAGATCTGGCTGCGCTGGGTGAGCAGATCAAACTGCATCCCGATCAACCTGAGCTTTTGTATGCCCTTGCTGAGGCATATCTGAAGGCGGGTAAGGTTGACGACGCCAGGAACACGATTGCTCGGCTTGAACAGGAACGGCCGGGAGACTCCAGAACTTTGACGGGAGACGGGGTCTTGCTGGCACAGTATGGCTTGTATGACGATGCCATCCAGCATTTCCAGGCGGCATTGCAAGTAAAGCCGGGAGCCGACGACGTAAGCTTCGATCTCGCAGACGCTTACTTCCGCAGAGGACGCTACTCCGAAGCATTAGACGCTGCCATGCAGGTCTCAGAGGAAGGCCGTAAGGATGAATCCTACCTTGCGCTATTGGGTGACATTTACGCTCATCAGGGCGATAACGCACGAGCGGAGGAGATATATCGCGACGCTATCGCACGAAACCCTGACAACGATCAGGATTATCTTTCTCTGGCGCTTCTTGAGTTGCACGAGAACAACATTTCAGAAGCGAAGGAGACTCTGCTGAAGGGGCAGGCGCGGATTCCGGGATCAGGAAAGATTATCTGGGGTTTAGGACTGACTTCCGCATTGGAAGGCAATACGGCGACCGCAACACGTCAGTTAGAGCGCGCCGTAGAGATGCTGCCCGAGTGGCCAGGAAGCTATTCAACGCTGGGAGTCTTCTACTACCAGACCGGTCAGATCGCCAAAGCTAAAGAAGTGTTAGACCGCTTCAAGAACAGCAATGCAAGAGGTGGTCTGGACATAAACCGGATCGAAGCAGTGCTGGCGCGGACCCCGGAAGCCCCTCCAATCGGCGACGAGCCGTTGTCGAATGCGAAGAGGGCGCAATTGCTCCAACTTGCGCTTTTTCTTGCCGACAAGACGATGTGAATACTCGATTGGAAGCAGAGATGATTGGCTTACGGGTTAGATCTCCGCACCATGTGGGTGACGAAGCTCTCGCTATAATTGCACCCATCTATGATCTTTCCGCGACGCCGCTTCATCGGGTCTTCCCTCTTCCTGCTTGGCAGTGCACTGACCGACGCACTTACGACTCCGCTTTGGCGATGGAAGCATCCCTTAACCGTGGAAGCAGCGGCTTCAAATTCGGCGGTCTCTCAGGTTCAATTTTTGGATGTGGCCCAGCAAGCTGGGCTCAACGTCCCCAACGTATGGGGCGGCATCGAGCATAAACGCTCAATCATTGAGACGAAAGGGAGCGGCATCGCTTTCTTCGACTACGACAATGATGGCTGGCTGGACATCTATCTGACCAATGGCAACCGGCTTGATGCGACCTGGCCGCCCGGGAAGGCTCCGATCTCGCATCTGTATAAGAACAATCGCGACGGCACGTTTACCGATGTTACAGAGGGATCTGGGCTCGGAATTACGGGGTGGCAGACCGGCGTCTGCGTGGGCGACTACAACAACGATGGATGGGACGATCTATTCTGCTGCTTTCTGGGACACAACATGCTGTTCCATAACAATGGAAATGGCACCTTTACCGATGTAACTCGCAAAGCGGGGCTCTATCAGGAGAAGGGGCGCTGGGGAGCAGGTTGTACTTTTCTTGACTATGACCGTGATGGTTATCTCGATCTGTTCGTTTGCAACTACCTCAAGCTCGACCTTAACAATATTCCCTCTGAAAGCGAGACGAATTATTGCCAATGGAAGGGCGTTCCGATCATGTGTGGGCCGCGAGGCCTTCCGGCCGACACCAATATTCTGTATCACAACAATGGCGACGGGACCTTTACCGATGTCTCCGAGCGATCAGGGATTCTGAAGCCTGGTCCGCGATACTCAATTACACCGGTGTCTTATGACTTCGACAATGATGGCTGGCCAGATATCTATGTTGCTGTGGATTCCGAGGCGAGCATTCTGTTCAAGAACAACCACGACGGCACGTTCACCGATATCGCCGTCATGGCTGGTTGCGCTTACAACGACGACGGACACGAGCAGGCCGGTATGGGCGTCGCGGTGGCCGACTATGATTGCGACGGATGGTTCGACATCTTCAAGACCAACTTTGTGGACGACACCTGCAACCTCTACCACAACAACGGCGATGGCACCTTCACCGACGTGACCTCTCCTTCAGGCATCGGAGTAAATAATCGTTACGTGGCGTGGGGGTGCGGCTTCATTGACTATGACAATGACGGCTGGCAGGACATCATTCAGATCAACGGACACGTTTATCCAGAGGTCGATCGCTACAACTTCGGCGAGACATTCAAGAATCCTCGGCTGGTCTATAAAAATCGCGGCAATGGCACCTTCCAGGATGTCTCCGCGGAGATGGGCCCAGGCATCAGCGAGCGCTTCTCCAGTCGTGGCGCGGCGTTCGGAGACTACAACAACAACGGCAACATGGATGTGCTGGTACTGAACCTGAACGATCTACCTTCGCTTCTTCGCAATGACGGAGGCAATAAGCAGAACTGGATCAAGATCAAGCTGGTGGGGACCAAGTGCAATCGCACAGCGATCGGGGCACGCGTGAGGGTTATCACTGGCAAGCATATCCAGATGGACGAGGTGCACGGCGGGACCAGTGTGATGTCGCAAAACGATCTAAGGCTTCACTTCGGCATTGGAAAGAATGACATCGTGGACCTCATCGAGGTGAAGTGGCCTACGACGCAGAAAGTGGAACACTTTCCGCAGGTCAAAGCCAACCAGATACTCACGATTCGCGAAGGCACTGGAATCACCGCTTCTTATAAGCCGAAATTGACATAGCGGATGAGTCGACGGAACTCTTTACTTTGCTACTGAACTGGCAGGTTCTCCCTGCTGGACGATAAGAAACTGTTTAATCTCTCGCCGTTGCCGTTCGGTCGCTTGGGCCTGTTGTCGCTTGATCTGGTCATGAAGCTGTAATTCCTGTTTGGCCTTTGCTGTCTGGCCGGTCCGGTCATAAGCGACGCCCAGACGATAATGGGCGTCGGCCAATTGAGGATCCGCTTCGATCGCTTTGCTGTAAAAGCCGATAGCTTGATCGAAGTTGCGTTGCGATGCCGCGAGGATTCCCAGTTGCAGGTAGGCCTCACTGCACTTCGGGTCGAGCGTTACTGCCTTCGTCAGGAGAACCTGCGCCTGTTGCACCGCCTGTTTGTCCGGCGACTGCTCCTCATGCTTCAGGAGGGACATGGCGTATAGGTAGTTAGCGATAGAACTTCCAGGCTGTTGCTGGACGAAGCGCGCCAGTTTTGGCTGGACACAGGCCAGGGTGTTGGGCGCGGCGATCTGGACCTTCCCCATGAAGATGTAGGGGCTGGGGTCCTCTGGATTCAGATCTGACGCCGCACACAGATGAAGGGCGGCTTCATCATAGCGAGCACCGGCAAAGAGCGCTGTGCCTAGCGCCGTCTGCATTCTGGCGGATTTTGGGTATGCCTCTACACCCTTGCGAAAGACCTCCTGCGCCTGCCATACGGCGCGATGCAGGAGGAGTTCAGAACCCCACCCGAAGTAATTCTGCTCACTAGGACTGAGCTTCACCGCCTGCTCATATTCGTGGACAGCCGATAATGGATCGCCCAGCTTCTCATCCACTTCACCCATCAGCCGATGCAAATTAGCGCTCTCCCGCTTTGCCAATAATTCCTGAATACGTCTCTGGGCCTTCGAGAGGTCGCCAGTTCCTTCGCAGGCCAACGCCAGGTCGTACCGATTCTGATCATTTTCGGGATCAATCCGGTAGGCACTCTCCAGCAGCGGGATAGCGTCCCCATATTTGCCCGCATGGAGATAAAGCTCGCCAAGTCGATGGTTGGCATCGAAGCTGCCGGGCGCGCTGGCAAGTGAGGAACTCAGCCTGCTCTCTGCCTCTCTCTCATCGCGGGTGGCCAAAGCGTTCGCTGCGCCGGGGTCGCTGCTTTGCGGCTTCAGCGTAGCAGTCTCATTGGCGAGAGATTCGCTGGTCCGCAAGGTGGAATCCGAACCATGCCCCCCCACGGCGGTCCAATCCGTCACTCCCGCGACCGTAAAGTTAGGCTTATCGGCGAACTGCATGGTCTGTGGTCCTGGAGCGGAGCGGGAGTTTGCAGTCAAGGCTGATACTTGAAGAACGAAATCAACCTTTTCCAGATCGCTTTCTGATGATGCGGTGACGTCGGCGGAATGACTATAGAACCCTGATTTTTCTGCGATGAGCTGATAGCTTCCAACTGAGAGAGCCGAAAACTCAAAGGCACCGGCTGCGTTGCTTTTTGTCTCCACAGGATTGGCGGAGCCCTTCCTTTCGAGACGGATAACAGCGTCGCTCACGGGTTTTCCATCGGAGCTGGAGACGGTACCCTGTATGGTCGCTCCTCGGTTCAGGGATGCTTTCTGCGCGAACGCCGCCGGAAGCAGCACAATCATAAGAGCCAGGACAGCGGGCAACATGCCGCCTAATCTCCCATCCGCCGGAGCTTTCGATGAGCGCACCGCGCAAGCGTCGAGCAGATACGAAGCTGCGAGGGAGACGAAACGAAGAATTTTGGGCGATTGGCTATTCATATTACTGACTGCAACTATACCTTTGCAGGCACCCCGTCGGGCCCGTGCTGGAGGAACTCAATTGTAAGACCGATGTAAGTCATCGCAGTAGCAATACGATAGTCCGCATGATGATTAGGGCGGTTCGTCAAGACGACCATCCGATGATCAACTTCGATGGGAACTGGTTACGACGGGTAGACGGTAAGTAATATAGAGCAACTACATTCTTCTCCAAAACGAGATGAGGGACCCCTTTTGTGAACATTGCAGGTATAGAACGTCTGGCAGCGCCGCTCTCGATTCAACGGCTCGCCAAGAACCTGGCGGTGGCGGTGGTCGCCGTTCTTTTATCTTCGACGCAAGTCTCGGCCCAAAATCTAACACCTTCCGTCTGGCAAGGGATCCTGCGTAACAAAGCAGGCGCGTCCATGGCTGGGGCAGTCGTCCACTTGAAAGGAAAGGATCGAAAGATCGAGGCGGCCACCGGCGGCGATGGACACTTTTTGCTGGAGGGAGTAGCCACTGGGTCCTACCAGCTTTCCGTTGAGGTGAATGATCACACCGTTGAATACGCTCGACCCATCAACATTTCCGATGCGGCACCGGAGGTTGTTCTTACGCTCTCGGACCAGAAGAGTCTCGCCGTAAGTTCGCTGAGCGAGCAGCATACGGCGACTGGCGGCGAGGCGCTTTCAAGTCAGGCGGTGAGCGAGCTTCCGCTGAACAAGCGCGACTTCAGCCAGTTGTTGCTGCTGGCCGCCGGAACCATGACGGATACGAACGGCGCCACCAATTTCACCCAGCAGTTTGCCATCAATGGTCAGCGCGGCGTGGAGGCCGTGTTCGCAATGGACGGCGCCGACATCAGCGATCCCGAGATGGGCGGCTCGACTTTCTCTAACTTCAACGTCGATGCAGTGCAGGAGATTCGGTCCAGTTCGGGATGGATGCCCGCAGAGATTGGCCGAGGCGCAGCCGGTTTCACCAACATCATTACCCGATCGGGTAGCAGCGGATTTCATGGGTCGGTATTCGAGTTTGTCAGAAACTCCGCGTTCGATGCTCGCAACTACTTCGATCACGCTTCGGCTGAACATCCCGAGCGGATTCCGCCGTTTCGCCGGAACGAGTTCGGATTTACAAATGGCGGCCCCATACGCATACCCGGTATCTACGATGGGCGCGGCAGGACATACTATTTTGGGCAATATCAGGGCTTTCGACAGGTACTTGGAACCACCCAGGTCTTCCCCGTACCCACGGCAGAAGAGCGCATGGGGAGAGACACGACGGCCTTTCCCGGAGATACGCTAATCGTGCCTGTGGACCCTGGCATCGCCAAGGTTCTGGCACGATACCCGTTGCCTAATCTTCCGACCGGTTCGTATGGGGTGCACACCTATGCGACTTCATCCAAGGTAGTCACTAACGCGGACCAATTCTCCATTCGACTGGACCACAATCTCTCCGAAAAAAATCACCTCTTCATCAGATTCAACCTCAACAATCTGACCGGGCCCACCACCAATCCTGACCAGACCGCGATTGATCCTTCGTTTGGCATTCAATACATCGACAGACAGAGAAATGTAGTCGCGAATTTCACCCGCACAGTATCGCCACGTTTCACAATGGAATCATCCCTGAGCATTACGCGGAGTACACCCTCGTTCCCTACCCCAAACCGAACTGATCCAGGGCTGAAATTCAGTGACGGATCTTTCGAGGCTTTCAATTCTGCCGCGGGATCCGTCGTGACCTCGTTTGGCAATTTATTTCAGGGACAGCAGAACTTCACTGTAACCACACCACGCCATTCCTTTAAATTTGGCGGCGAGGTTCGTTTGAACCGGGACAGCTCGTACTTCGGCACCAGCCCGAACGGCGAATATGATTTCGGCGGCGGCACCGCATATGCGCGAGCCGATATATCCTCGCAGAGCGGAACCCATGATATCCACGCCGGCGATCCATTGCCGGATACGTTAACCGGGCTGCTTTCGGGAAGCCCCTTTGTCTACACGGTTGCGGTTGCACCGAGCTATTTCTCTAACGGAGAACATATTGGAGCAGCAGCAGTCAGCCGAAACACGGGAACTATTTACGCGCAGGATAGCTGGAAGCTGAATGATCACTTTGTCCTCGACTATGGAGTCCGTTGGGAGATCTATACACCGATCTCAGAGCGTGCGAAGCGAACATCGAGCTTCTTAAACGTGGGCGACGCGCAAAAATTTGTTGTCAACCCGCAGCCGAGGTACAAAACAAACCTTGACGGCTGGGGACCGCGAGTACAGCTGACATGGCGCGAATCACAGCAGTTGCAATTTCATGCGGGCGGCGCCGTGACTGTCATTCCGCCAAACCTCTGGCAGGACAACTACCTTACCGGATCCACGCCGTTTGTCGTCTACCCCAGACTGACGGCGGCAAAGGGAGCACCCGTTCCATTTGGCTTCCAAATTACTCCTGCGCAGTTACCTCGTGCTTATACACCAGCGGGCGTAGACATCTTCGCGAGCGGCAATACAAAGGAAGTGGCTCCCAACACGGTCATGGATGTTGATCGTTACCAGAAGGATGTAGCGGCGCTTACGCCAAGCCATGTCGTCAGCCCACTCGCGCTCGGCGGAATTGACCGGTCCTTTGGCAATGGAACGTTATACACCTGGACCGCTGGCCTGGAGAGGAGCTACGGAGGTCTGACCGCCGATCTGAACTACGTCGGAACGGCGGGAGTAAAGCTGCCGCGAACAAGTTTTCCGAACGCCTATCCCGGCGCAGCTTCTGGCTTCGCCCCCTACACGCAGTTCGACTCTTCGGGCAACGTTATCGGCGGATTCGGCCTCGAAAGCATCATTACGGCGACGGCCCACTCGACGTATCACGCGCTGCAGGCTTCCCTCTCTGGAACGGTGGGGCATGGAGGCCCCAGCCTTCAGGCCAGCTATACCTGGGGCAAGGCGATCGACGACACAAGCTCAGTCTCCGGCGGGTTGGGAGCAACCGGCGCTGTGGCTCAAGCCTACTCGCAAGATCCCTTCGACACCCATCCTGAAAAGGGCCCCGCGACGTTTGATGTTGGGCAGGCTTTTACGTTGAGCGCAGTTCAGGATCTCCATACCGAAAATTGGATTGGCCTCGACAAAGTCAATCGCAAGGTAACCGCCGGATGGCAGGTTCTGGGCATCTCGACGATCACGAGCGGCTCTCCGTTCACCGTCTACTCCGGTGTCCAGCAGACAGGTGCTGGTTCTTACGGTGCTGACCGCCCGGACCAGATCTCAAAACCTCACCTTTCTACAGCAAGAAAAATCCGCGAAGACTACTTTGGAAGGGGCGCGAACAATGCTTCTTTCTTCTCGATCCCGATCAATCTACCTGGCGGCACTGGCCCGAACAAAGGCCGATTCGGAACTCTTGGAAGAAATACGTTTCGCGGCCCAGCCTTTTACAACTACGACTTCGCCTTCATCAAGGACACACCTTTCGGCAAGCGAAAGAGTGGAGCAGAACTGGTAAATTTACAATTTCGTTCGGAGTTCTTCAACCTCTTCAACATCGTGACGATGGGGCTTCCCGCCAACACACTTGAGGGTGCCGGGTTCGGCATCATCAGTAAGACCGCGGGCAATTCGCGCCAGATTCAATTTTCTTTGAAGCTTATCTATTGACCCGAAGCAGTAGCCTGCGTATAGGAGGTCTGCGGGATTGGCTGGCGATCGATTCCCGGCCCCTCCCACAACAGAACAGGTTGGTCTGCAGGAGCGCCAGGCAACGTCTCTGCATTTTCAATTCCAGGTTGGCGCTCGATCCGAATACGATGCTCGCCGGCAGTAAGGACCGCGCTCACCCGCACTGGTTGCACAGCATCGCCTGTTGAACCGCAGACCTGGGCACGTGGTTTTGGGGAGTGATGAGGTTCGAGACCGTCGATGGCGATTGTTGCATCCGTGCTGGTGAGAAGCGTGAAGGTATAGCCTCCGTTCGCAGGTATGTGGAGAAGCCGCTCGAACACTTTCCCGTCAGACGTTCCGGCGGTGGTTCCAACTGGCGAATTACCTTCCGCCTGCGCTGCATGCGAGTCGTTCGACGCGTTCGAGATGACGAGAGATTGGCTGCCCCAGGCCTGCTCACCCTGAGCATCCACAATATGCAGCAGAACGCGGAACCGGCCAGTGCCATCCAGCAACGTGCCCTTTGCGTCCGGGAAGGCATGATGAACCTCGCGGCCTTCTCCGCGCGAGCCATCTCCAAAGAGCCATTCGAAGCTGCGGCCCTCGCGTGCGGGTTCGTCCGCCGTGAAGACAATCCGCTGCCTGGGCTTCAGAAAGCTACGTGTATAGGTGAAGTGGGCGGTGATCGCAGAAGGACTCACTTCGGGCTGCGCAGCGCCATCCGCGACGTTCGGCACGGCGTCAAGATATCCCTGCAACGGTGCACCGCGCAATCGCACCCCGGAGACGTCTCCCTTAACTTCAGAGGGAACCATTCCGGGGCCATCCATTGCCCAGATATCTTCGAAGCTAATATCACGAACGCTAGGCCCAGGCTGGCGAATCTGAAAGAGAGAGTACCAGTCTTCGAGACGGATGTTCTTGAAGGTGTAGTCGCGGTGCGAACCCTTTCCGTCCGGGTCGGCCCATAGTTCAAAGAAGGCGAATGGCACTTTGCAACTGCCGGAGCCCGTCTGCAGGACATCCATATCGCTCATATGAAAGTGCGCGCTATTAAATGTCTTTTCCGGCCACGCAGCGCGTATGGTGTTGGAGATGCTGGTAGACACGATCGTATTTTCGATCGTTATATTACTGACATTGTGACCAGGGATGCGCATCAGCGCAAGATCGTAGCCGTCCCAGTTTCCCTCCATTGCAAAGTCATCGTCCGAGGCCCGGAAGAAACTGTTGCGTATCGTCGTGTCGCCTCCACCCAGCCAATCCACTCCATCCTGATTGGCGTCATTTGGATTCCCGCCGATCACCTTGATGTTATAGAAGCCAATCTTGCGGGAGTCACGCATTTGTATCTGCCAACTCCGGCTGCGTGTAATACAGATCTATCTCAATGTTGTGGGCGTTATCCATCACGACCACATGCCAGTTCGTCTTGTGCATCCAGCCTTCGTCGTCGTGCGGATTTTGCGGGCCGTCATAGATGATCACGCCATTACCCAGGACATGAACATCGTGCACTCGCCAGATATTGAGCGAACCGAAGACGACTGCGCCGCCGGCGAGGTAGATCGTGTCTCCGGAATGTGCGTCGATATTTTCGCGATGCACACCAGGACCGTAATAACGGACGCCCGGCGTTTTTGAAGTGATACCGGAATGATCGGGTGGATTGGCGAAGAGGAAAAGAATATCGCCATCCGCAAAGTGGTCGCCAGGCCGAGTGATCATGAGCTTGGAATCAGCGCTCATGGGGAAGGTGATCGTGGCGCCATGCCGTACAGGCCGAAGGCCAAAACGCATGGGCTGGATTTCGACTCCTGCATCCCAATAGTGAGGATCGCTTGCGGTCACCGAGACGGTGACAGGCCTGTCCGTATTGAAGTTGAGGAGATAGTAGCCGCTGGCCGCGTGTAGTACGTCCGTGCTTTGTCCATCGATGCGTACGCGGAAGTGCGACGAGCTTACCTCTGCCGGAATTGGATAGAGCGTGGCCCGCGATTGCGAATTGCTGGCGAATGCGACGCCACCGACGAGCAGGAAGACGATTAGAAGAACACTGTTGGCAAAGTGAACAAACAATTCGACGGGAGACGAAGAATGCGTGCCATCTGCTGCGTATGTAACTTCATACATTTGGACTGCTACCCCGCCTGCGCCGTCTTGTCCCTGTGGATACAACAATCGATTTCCCATCCACACTCCCTTTACTCCCTTTAAAATTCAAAGCTATCCAGCTTGAAGCAATCACAGAACGAGCAAAGACCCCTCCCATGGGGACGGGTCTTTGGTTTTTAAGCACTGCAAACTTAAGGTCGAACGACAAGATCGTTTGCCAACTTGAAGTGAACAATCGACTCCGCTGGAATCTCGATGTCCCGGTTACCCGTCAGTCCCGCTACGGCGGTACCCGCGCCTGCGCCAGCCAGCCCACCGATCAGCAGCCCGGTGCCACCAGTGGCCACGCCGCCAATCAGCATTCCAAGCCCGCTGCCGCCGCCGATAAACGCCGCCGACCGCTTGCCCTTGCCCTTTTTGGTTCGCGTGAGATCTCGCGTATCCAGACGGTACTCATTGCCATTGAGCGTCAGCGAAGTCAGCCGCAGTTCCAGAATGGACGCACCCTTGAAGTGGCCTCGCCGGTGTGAGGCCTCAATTATGCCGTTGACAGGTGTTCCCTTTGGAAGCACCACCCGGTTGTTGTCTCCGACGACAGGCTCAGCCATCTCGCCGTCGAACCGGTCACCGGCGCGGTTCGTCTTCACGCTGATGCGCTGATTGATGCGTACGGTCAGGTTTGTCCCTGCGAGAACGCTCACCTCGGCGGGTTGAGCCGGCTGAACTACCGGAGGGCCGCCAGGCACGGCTGCTACAGGCTGCGCAGCTGCCCCGTTCTGTCCCGCGATTGCAGGTTGTCCCGGCGCTATAGCAGGCTCGGAAGCCACGGTAGAAGTATTGCCCGGTGCGCCAGCAGCCGGAGTGGTCGTCGTCGTGACGGCCTCCGCAGTCTGTCCCGGTGCCGGGGGTTGTACCGTCACCGTGGTTGTATTCCCATTCTTGTCGACCGATACCACTTGCTGCGCTTGACCCGTGGCTGCAGCCTGCTTCTTCGCAGCATCAATCGCCGCATCTTCTTTGGACTTGCATCCCGCCAGCAATGTCAGCGCCAACGCTAGAGATCCCGTACACTTCAAAAACTTTCCAGAATTCATTCTTGGCCCTCATCCTTGTATCAGAATCTTACAGGTACTTCGTGCAAAACGATCTCCAATGCCCTCAGACCTTGCAAAGATGATCGTTTTCTCCACCTGACCGTTTTGCAGCCAGAGGGTTTACGATGGAGCCAATGAGCGACATAATCCGCCGACCACAGCTCGCGCACCTCACTGCCCAGCTCGACGACTTGAAACAGCGCGGGACTTACTTCAAACTTCGTATTCTCGAGGACGAGCAGGCTGCGGTCTGCACCTATGACGGTAAGCGGGTCATCAACCTCGCTTCCAACAACTACCTCGGTCTCTGCAATCATCCAAAGCTGCGTGAAGCGGCCATCGCCGCCACGCAGAAATACGGCGTCGGCTCGGGGGCAGTGCGCACTATCGCAGGGACGATGCGCATCCATATGGAGCTTGAAGAGAAGATCGCCGCCTTCAAAGGGGTCGAAGCCTGTGTCGTCTTTCAATCGGGGTTCACCGCCAATGCGGGCACCGTCTCGTCCATCCTCGGCAAAGACGACTTCATCCTCTCCGATGAACTGAACCATGCCAGCATCATCGATGGCGCTCGTCTTTCGCGTGCGAAGATCAAGGTCTTCCGCCACAAGGATGTCGCCCACGCCGAAGAACTCCTCAAAGAGATTCAGCACGAGCCGGGTCACAAACTTCTCATCACTGACGGCGTGTTTTCGATGGACGGCGACATCGGCCCCGTAGACAAGCTCTGCGACCTCGCCGACAAATACGGAGCCATCATGATGGTCGATGATGCCCACGCCTCAGGCGTGCTCGGCCGCAACGGGCGCGGCAGCGTCGATCACTTTCACTGTACGCAGCGCGTCGATGTGCAGGTAGGGACACTCTCCAAAGCCATTGGATCGCTCGGCGGGTATGTCTGCGGCAGCCGCGATCTCATCGACTACCTCTACCACCGCGCCCGTCCTTTTCTCTTTTCCACCTCGCATCCACCGTCTGTCGCGGCTACCTGCATCGCGGCGTTCGATCTGCTTGAGGCCGAACCTGAACGCATTCAGCGTCTCTGGGACAATACCAACTACTTCAAGCAGCAACTTACTGCCGCGGGCTTCGACACCGGGGGCCGCACAACGCCCGCCAGCGAAACGCCGATCACTCCCATCATCGTCGGCGATGGCCGACAGACGATGGACTTCAGCCGCGCTCTCTTCGACGCTGGCCTCATGGCCACGGGTATAGCCTTCCCCACCGTTCCCGAAGGCAAGGCCCGGATCCGCACCATTATGACCAGCGAGCACACCCGCGGGCAGGTCGATCAGGCGCTCGAGATCCTCACCGACACGGCAAAGAAGATGAACATCCTCAACCCATGACCCAGTGATGAACCGGAAGGGCCGCCTTATCCGAAAACCTAATCCCCTCTGAATCAATAACATCCCATAATAAATCCGCAGCCGCGAGTCTATTTCTCCGAAATCGCGTCTGATATGACAATGCCCTTTAACTTACGACACTCTCGAAAATTGGCGCCGACGTGTGTCGCTGCTCTGTATCTAGCCCTCTTCATTGCTCAGGTTCCAGCCCAGCAACTCATCGCTGCCAGCTCATCGACAGACTCCGCCAGCAACTCCGCACTACCCGACGCGCCGGGCACGCCCCTCGATCAGCAGTCTGATCGAATCACATCGACCCAGCCACCGCTGACGACCACCAATCCCGACGCCGTCAGCCCGAATGGCACCCAACAAACCAAGCGCATCCTTGGCGTCATGCCAAACTTTCGTTCCGTATCCGCCGATGTCAAACTTCCTCCGCAAACCGCGGGGCAGAAGTTCATCAATGCCGGCAAGGACACCTTCGATTACTCCTCCCTCCTCATCGCCGCCATCCAGGCCGGTGAAGCCATGAACGACAAGTCCTATCCCGAGTGGCACCAGGGTGTCGCAGGTTATAGCAGATACTACTGGCACACCCTCGCCGATACGGCCAGCGAAAACTTCATGGTGGGCGGTGTTGGTCCTGCTCTCTTCCACCAGGACAACCGCTTCTACACTTTGGGCCACGGCGGCTTCCGCAGACGCGCCTTCTATGCTGCCACTCGCGTCCTCATCACGCGCAAAGACGACGGTGACAACACCTTCAACTATTCCGAGATCATCGGATCAGGAGCCGCGTCAGGAGCGTCCACGCTCTACTACCCGACCCAGTACCGCACCTGGACCAAAGTCGGCCAGAAGTGGCTCACCAGCTGCATCATCGACTCAGCAAATTACACCTTCAAAGAGTTCTGGCCGGACATCAACAAGAAAGTCTTCCACACCCACTAAATACTGCGACATCAGATGAAGCCACGGCATGCCCGACGAGCGTTTTCTGGCGCTCTTTATAATCCTGACTATGGCGGCTGCTCTTACTCCCGATCAACAGATTCAGGCGTTGCGTGATGAGCTTCGTCAACATGAGTATCTTTATTATGTTCTGGATGCGCCGAAGCTGACTGACGCGCAGTATGACGCGCTAATGAATCGGCTGAAGAAGCTGGAGGCCGAGCATCCGGATCTGATCACGGCGGACTCGCCGACGCAGCGTGTGGGTGGCAAGCCGCGTGAGGGGTTTGTAAAGACACCGCACTCGCGGCCGATGTTGTCGCTGGACAATGCATATAACGAAGAGGAGCTGCGGGCATGGGACCTGCGGGTGCGCGAGGCGCTGCCAAGCTCGGAGACGGTGCGGTATGTGTGCGAGCTGAAGCTGGATGGACTTTCGCTGGCCTTGCATTATGCAGCGGGTGCATCTGGTGCGGCGCATCTGGTGCGGGGGCTTACGCGCGGGGATGGCTCGATTGGCGAGGACGTCACCAGCAATGTACGCACGATTCGATCGGTGCCCCTAAGTATTTCGGTGGCGAAGCTGAAGGCGGCGGGGTTGCCGCAGACGTTTGAGGTGCGGGGCGAGGTAGTGCTGCCCCAGTCGGCGTTCGTGAAGATGAATGAAGAGCGCGAGGCACAGGGGTTGGCGCCAGCGGCAAATCCGAGGAACGCAGCGGCTGGGACGATCCGCACGCTGGAGCCGAACATTGTGGCGCAGCGGCGGCTGGATTTCTACGCATACTTTTTGTTGCGGGATGGCGAGATGCTGTTGGAGTCGCAGTCGGATACGCTGGAGTCGCTACGGGCGTCGGGCTTCAGGGTAAATCAGTATGCGAAGACGGTGAATGACATCGATGCGGTGGTGAAGTTTATCGCCGATGCGGAGCCGCTACGCGACACGCTGGGCTATGAGATCGATGGCGTGGTGATTAAGGTGGACGCCACGGCGCAGCAGCGGCGGCTGGGGTTTACGGGCAAGGCTCCTCGATGGGCGATTGCTTATAAGTTCGCTGCGCGTGCGGGGATTACGCAGCTTGAGGATGTGTTGTTTCAGGTGGGTCGGACAGGCAAGGTGACTCCCGTAGCGGCGTTGGCGCCAGTGTCGATTGGCGGGACGACGGTGACGCGGGCGACGCTGCACAATGCGGATGAGATTGCCCGGCTGGGCGTTCGTATCGGCGACTTTGTACAGGTGGAGCGCGGCGGGGATGTGATTCCGAAGATCGTTATGGTGGTGGATGACGCGGTGCATCCTCGCGGGACTAAAGAGATTGTGTTTCCGGAGAAGTGTCCGGTGTGCGGAAGCGATCTGAAGAAAGTGGTGGGTGAGGTTGACTGGCGGTGCGTGAACAACTCATGTCCGGCACGGGTGCGAGAGGAGTTGCTGCATTGGGCAGCACGGGGTGTGATGAATATCGAAGGTCTGGGAGATGCGATGGTGGCGCAGCTGCTGGGCCAAAGTGCGGAGTTGGGTGGCGGAGTGGACGAAGCGGTGACGGATGAGGGTGCGCCGGTCGAGATTCGTAAACCGCTTATCCATACGATTGGCGATCTGTACCGGTTGAAGCGCGAGAAGCTATTGGGGCTGGAGCGCGTTGGGGAGAAGACGGCGGATGCGCTGCTGGCTCAGATTGAGCAATCGAAGAGCGCAGGGCTGGCACGAGTGCTGCTGGGGCTGGGAATACGGTTTGTAGGAGAGAGGACGGCGCAGCTTCTGGCAGAGCACTTCGGTTCGATGGATGCGTTAATGAACGCCTCGGCGGAGGAGTTGGAGGCTGTGAATGAGGTGGGACCAAAGGTGGCGCAGGCAATTGTGGAGTTCTTTGCGGTGGAGAAGAATCTGCAGTTGGTGCGTGACCTGGAGTCATTGGGCCTCAGGCTTACGGCTGAGAAGCGGGTTAAGACTTCGACGCTGGAAGGGCTGACGTTTGTGTTGACGGGGACGCTGCCGAATCTTACGCGGGAGGCGGCGAAGGAGAAGATCGAATCGGCCGGGGGGAAGGTTTCAGGTAGTGTCAGCAAGAAGACCAGCTATGTGGTTGCCGGAGAAGAGGCCGGATCGAAGCTGGATAAGGCCAATTCGCTGGGGGTTTCGGTGATCGATGAAGCCGGGTTGCTGGCGCTGGTGGATGGCTAAAGAGTGCGCCTGAGAAAGAGGCTCCATAACCTTCCCCGCATATTCGACAAAGTTTTTCACCTCGGCAGCATTGGCTCGAAACATTCGTGAGGACTGAGTGTCTATAGCTCCATGAGAACGCAGGGCTGCTTTTTGCGGATGCTGGCTGTTTCAACTGGATTAGGGCTGGCGCTCGCTGGCGTGGGCGCTGGGGCGCAGGGGACGAATCCCGCACCGGAAGCGTCTGCGAAGACCCCCACCATCGAGGTGGATGCGCGGCTGGTCAATCTGCCGGTGGTCGTGCGCGACAAGAAAAACGCGCTGGTCCAGACTCTCGCCAAAGAGGATTTTTCCTTACAGGTGGACGGGCATCCGCAGACGATCCGCTACTTCGACAAGGACACCAACCTGCCGCTGACGCTGGGGTTGCTGGTCGACACCAGCCGTTCTGTCGCCAATATGCTCGATGAGGAGCGAACGGCAAGCGGTGCTTTTCTGGATGGGATGCTGGCATCCGATAAGGATCGGGCGTTTGTCATTCAGTTCGCGCATCAGACGGAGCTGTTGCAGGACCTGACTGCTTCGAAACCGAAGTTGCAGGCTGCGCTCAAGGAGCTTGAGGTGGACACCTCTGGCAGCCGAGATTCGAGCGACACGGATAGCGCGGACAACAACCAGCGGAGGTCCGCCCGAGGGGGAACAACGCTTTACGATGCGGTTTTCCTTGCTTCCGACGAACTGATGGCAAAGCAGCAAGGGCGAAAGGCTCTGGTGCTCTTGACCGATGGCGTGGATCGAGGAAGCAAGGAAAGCCTGACAAGCGCGATCGAGGCAGCGCAGCGGGCCGACACCATTCTTTACGCGATCTACTTCAAGGGAGAACAGCAACGAAGCCAAGACAACCGCGGCGGGTTTCCCGGCGGAGGCGGCAGGCGCGGCGGAGGCATCGGATTTCCAGGCGGCGGCTATCCGGGTGGGGGCGGAGGTTACCCTGGCGGAGGCGGTGGACGAAACGGGGGCGGTGGCTATCCGGGCGGTGGACGTGGTGGCGAAACCCGCGTCGATGGTAAGAAGATTCTGGAGCGAATGACAAGCGAGACTGGTGGGCGCGTATTTGAGTTCAGTAAGAAGCAGACCGTTGCAGATATCTATAAGCAGATCGCCGAGGAACTTCGCGCACAGTACCGACTTGGTTTCACTCCAGACAAAGAGACTGCCTCAGATGGATATCACGAAATCGAGTTGACGGCTCCCAAGGACAAGAACGTGTTTATCCAGACTCGAGATGGTTATTACACCGGCAAGTAGATTCTCCCTGCTCCCTGTGCAACTATCTCTTTAATCGGTTGCCTTGCCGCCAAGTTTGACGAGGACAAGGCCTTGCGGTGGGATGGCGATAGTGAGGCTGCCGTTTTTGAGTGATGAAGCTTCCGGCGGCGAGGGCTTGCCTGCTTCGCGGAGTTTGGCGATTTGATCGCGGCTGGGGAACGCGGGGCGCCCCATTGCGTCGTAGGTCTTGAGCACGTTGCCGTGGTCGGCGTCGAGTCGCCAGATTTCTATAGGTGCAGTCGAGGCTGCGCCTTCCAGCTTGAGAATAAAGGTTTTAGATGGGGCGGCGGTCGCTGGTGGAGGGGTGTAGGCCGCACCAGTGCCGTAGGGTGCCGCATAGTTCCAAAGCGCGACTGCGATGGAACCGTCCGCGCTGCGGGTGGCGAGGGCGGAGTCGGAGTCAAGCTTAATACGGCGGTCGCCCAAATGGTGAAGCATGGCAAAGGCGTTAAGCGCGGGCTTGGGGATGTCGTCTTCAGCAAGAAGACCGAAGCCGCCGTAGAACGGTGTGCGCACGACGCCCTGCTCTTCAAAGACATCGGAGAAAGACCAGTAGCTCATGGACTGGGTAAGACCGTCGCACTGGCTGATGGTGGTGGCCAGCCAGGGCCCCATGTAGATGCTGTCGGTTACGTCGGGCTCGTTGGCGTAGCTGGCGTTGTACTCGCTCATGATGAGCGGGATTTTGGGGTAGGGCGAGGCGGTGATTTCGTTGTGCACCATCTTGACGGCGCGGCAGACCATGCGGTCGCGGGGAATGTTCTCGTCGGTGCCGAGGACGTTCTTTGCGGTGTCGTTGCCGTAGACGTGGGTGCTGACGAAATCGACGGGGATATTGTTCTGCTTGCAGTGATCGAGGAATGCGGCGACCCATGCGGCTTGCGCGGTTGAGGGGCCGCCAACGCGGAGGCGGCTGTTGACCTTCTTGATAGCGCGAGCGGTGTGATCGTATAGCTCGAAGTAGGTGGGCTGTTTCGGGTTGCCGCCCCAGAAGTCGATGTTGGGCTCGTTCCAGACCTCGAAATCCCACTGCGCTACTTCGTCAATGCCGTAACGGTCGACGAGATGTTGGGCGAAGGCGGTGATCATGTCGTCCCAGAGCTTATAGTCCTTTGGCGGGGAGACGTTCTGTTTGTACCAGAAGGCGTGCAGCGCGTTGGGGTCGGAGGCCATCTTCTTCGGCATGAAGCTGAGTTCGACGAAAGGACGGACACCATTGGCCAGAAGGCCATCGTAGATATGGTCGATGTAAGAGAAGTTGTAGATTCCTGCATCCGATGCCTCGGGGGCCGCTTCGGCGTTCGTCATCTGGGCAAACTTGATGGGCTTGCGGTCGGGGTCGTAGAGACCGACGTCATCCATGAAAATGCCGTGGAAGCGAACCGATTTGAAGTCGGTGGCTTGCTTTACGGTGCGGAGGTCTTCGCGATAGTCCTGACGAAGCGAGAGGATGGCGCGGCCAGAGCCGAAGGTCTGTTCCCAGAAGTGGGGGAAGGGAGTGGTGGGCGCTTTCGTATTGACGCTGATGGTCTCTATCTTCGATGCGCTGGGGGCCTGGGCTGGAGATTGGAGCCCCATGCAGAAAGAGAGGAGGACTGCTGAGCCCACAGACGGTAGGTGGCGTGAAAATAAGTTCATCGAGCGCTCCAGATGTTTAGTTGAAAGGCGGAGCGGATGGGCTCCGCCTTTCATGTATCCCAAATTAGAAGTTTAGTCGCATGAGGAACTCAATCTGGCGTCCAGCATCGGCGCTCGACGCTTTGCCAAAGTCCGCGTTCTGAATATTGGCTGCGGGGTCGGAGTTGCCGTTCTTGATAGGAGTCAGGTTGAGCAGGTTGAAGGCGTTGAACATATTCGCCTGGAAGCGCAGGGTTGCGGTGTGGCTGAGAGCTTCAAACTGCACTTCTTTGGCGAGACTGATGTCGACGTCCCGATAGCAGGGGCCAGTAAAGCTGTTGCGGCCGATGCCGGGGGTGTAGACGTAGTTTTGTCCCGGGGGCGGGGTGGGCGCGGTGGTATCGAAGTAATTCTGACCACCTGCCGTGCCGGAGGCTCCGCCGGCGATGGTCCTATCCGGGAAGTTAGAGCCGCTGACGAAGGCGCCATTCGAACAGCTACGACCGATCGGACCGGCGCCGTACAGGATGCCGATTGGGCGAGTGGGCGAAACCGTGGCTGCATTGGGAACGATATTCGATTGCAGGTTGTAGGTTACGGGCGTCCAGGGGAAGCCTGAGTGAGCAGTGATGATGGTGTTTGCCTGCCAGCCGTTCGCGACAGCTTTGACGAGGAAGTTGCTGGAGTGCACTTTGGGCGTCGTATAGAGGGCCGAGATGGTAAATCGGTTGCGCGTGTCGTAGTCGGAAGGGCCATACTCCGACTTGTTGTTCGCCGGATTGGTCTGGTTGGCGTTGGAGTTGGCGCCGTCTCCGTTCGAGACCTGGTCCATATTCTTGGAGAAGGTATAGTTGCCTTCGATCTGGAAGCCATGGCTCAAGGTGCGGGCGACGCGGACGTTCAGGGAGTTGTAAGCCTGCACGGAGTCGGTCGAGGCAAAGTAAGCGGCATAGGTCGGAGAACCGGTGTTGTTATAAAGGAAGTTCTGGTTGACCAGGCGGGGGTTGTGCCGGGCAAGGCTGCCTCCGTAGCCGACGGTCAGGACGATCTTCGAGGGCAATTGAGTTTGTGTCTCAAGCGAATAGAGATAGCTAACTGGATTCCGGATGCGGCCGGAGACGCCATACAACTCGATCTGGGAGCCGTTTTTAGGGAAGCCGTTGGCGTTGACTCCGCCCGCGAATGCCGGGTTTGCAGGATAGCTGTCGGGGGAGATGCTGGTGCCGAGGGAGTACTTGATCTGACCGGCGGCGAAAGGACTGGTGTCCTGGCCGCAGCAGACGTTGAAGGTCGCGGCTCCGGGAGCGTTGTCGATGGCCTGCGTGTTGAACAGGCCGGCATCGAGATGGTTGTAGGCGACGGCGAAGCCGCCACGCAGGACAACGTTGCCGTTATAGATGGACGGGGTCCACGCAAAACCGACCTTCGGCGCGTAGTGACCGTAGTCTGTGTTGTAGAGATCGTGCGTGGGAACAAGCGTCATACCGGAGAGTTCGGAGCCGGCCGGACCGAGTACGGGCTTGCTGATGTTGCCGGTCTTGTTGCTAAGCGGTGTGTAAATCTCATAACGAAAGCCGGTGTTGAGAGTGAGAGTCGGCGTTACCTTCCAGTCGTGCTGGGCGTAGAGCGCGATGTCCTTCGAGCGAAGGTAGAGCTGGGTGTCGGGCGGTCCCCCCGTTACTGTGCTTGCCGTGATGCTCTCGAAGATGGGCGCATCGTTGGCAAAGTTCCAAAGGCCCTGCATGGCATAGACAGGGCGCGTGGTTCCGGCCAGCTTGTCATTGTCTTGCTCGAAACGGACCTCGCCTCCGATCCGCAGCGTATGGGAGCCAAAGGTATGGGTGACCTGATCGCGAACCTCGTAGGTATTTTCGGCAAAGATCGCAGGATTGGTGCTACCTTGCTGGACCCCGAAGTTGAGCGTGTTGGAGAAGGGCATGCCCTGGACATTGATGTAGGGTATGCCGTAGTTGATCGTGCCCGCGCCGTCGCGAAGGGCGTTTTCGGCGAAACGGGTGCCATTGCCGCGTAGCTCATTCAGCCAGCTTGGCGAAAACGTGTGGATATAGATAAGGGTGACGGCGGTATTGAGAGGCTTGAAAGGGACATCGGACTGCGGGCGTGAATCGGCCGCGCCGCTGGTGCCGTAGCTGTCGAGCTTGGTGAGATAGAAGCTGCCGGCGAATTGGTCCTTCGCCGTTGCGTACCAGTCGACCCGACCGTTGAACTGATTTCCCCGAGAATGATTGGGCACCAGAAGCTGCGCATACTCTATATCGGGTATGCCATCCAGGCCGCCGCCGATGTAGGTAGCAGGGTTGGTCGCCGCGGATGGCGTGTACATGCCCAGTTGGGACGCTCCACCTGCCGTGGGAGAGCCGATATCGACTCCACTGCCCGCTGGTTTGCAGTAAGGGCCTCCGGACGCAGTCTGGGGCACCCCATTGACGGGCGTATAAAGACCGGGATTGTTGGCGTAGGCAGAGCAATCCATGGAAAGAAGGTTGACGATGCGCGGGGTAACGCCGGGGGAGGTAACGATGGTGGTGGTGATGCCTCCGGGGCGCTGGGCTGCGACGAGCGATCTGTATTCGGGAGTTTCAATATACTGTGAGATTGTGGTATTCGCACCCAGGCCGAATCCGGAGTAGGAAGCGAATCCGAATAGTTTGTCTTTGATCATGGGGCCGCCGAGAGAGGCATCGTAGGTGCGTTGTTTCGTCTCAACGCGAAGCGGCAGTTGACCGTCGGGGCCACCATACTTGGCGAAGGCGTTAAGGCCGGGCTCGTCGTATAGGAAGTAGAGTGAACCATGCAGATCGTTGGTTCCACTCTTGGTCACAACTTTGATCTGAGCGCCCGAGTTGCGGCCGTCGGCGGCATCGTATGAGGTCGAAAGAACCGTAATCTGGCCGATGGCTTCCTGATTGGGAGTGACTACTGCAGCGCCGCCATGTGTGAGGGAATCTACGGTAACGCCATCGACGCTATAGGTGTTAGCCGCTACTGGCTGGCCATTCGCTGAAATCTGTGTCTGGTTTTCGGTCTGGAAGATGCCGCGCGACGATCCTCCTGGGCCGGCACCGTTCGGCAGATAGACGGCGTTGCCGTTGCCGGCGCGCGCGCCGTCTCCGGTAATGCCGGGAGAGGTCCGCAGCAGCTCATACGGGTTTCCGCCGATGACTGGCAGACGCTGGATCGCTTCGTTAGAGATTGTGCTACCGATGCTTGCGTCTGCGCTTTGGAGTGCGGAGACCTCATTGGCATTGACGGTCACCGTCTCCGAGACATCGCCGGTGCTGAGGGTCACGTTCAAATTCCGCGGTGTCTCTGCCGAAAGTGCGACATCGGCGAATGTAGACGCCTTGAAGCCGCTGGCCGTGACCGCCAGAGTGTAATGTGCCGGAGGCAGTTCATTGAAGTGGTAAACGCCATCGCTGCTGGTCGTCGCCTTCAGCGTTTGATGGGTGGCAGGCTCAGTCAACGTCACGGTCGCATTGGGAATGATGGCGCCTGTCGAATCCTGCACCGTTCCGGAGAGGCTGGCATTGAATTGTCCGTACGCTGGTCTGGCCAGGTACAGGACAAATGCGATGAGCGTGAGGCGAAGAAAGAAGCTGGAATATCTGGTGTTCATGAACTGCCTCCGAAAAAGTCGCTGCGTCTTTGTCTCGGCCATTCTTTGCCGACAGGGTGATGCCTGTTCGGGAATGAGCCGCTTATTCTTTGAACTTGTGTTTATGCGCCTCCGGGTCTCCTTAAGAACAAAGTACGCCGGCGGCTTCGAAATGATTAGGGCATTAGCGGCAGTGGGAGCGCCGAAAGTCGAACACAGACCGACAAGCGATGTGATGCGGAAGGACTGACAGGGTTTGTCCCGGCAAAGATTATTGGCCGCCCTGACGTTGATGACTCGTTGTTATTGATACCAGCCGGGGTTACAGATAGAAGCACCCTTAAACAGTGATGCCGCAGAGTCACTCTGCGGCATCACTGTTTCTATTACTACTCGATCTACCTATTTTTCGTTCTTCGCCTCCGCGCTTTCATGAGGATAGTCCGCGCGGATGGAGAGGATTTCGTAAGGATGGATTGGCACTGTGACCTTATCTCCAGAGATACTCAACGGAGAGCCGACTGGCTTCTCCATCAAGTTGGTCTCTGTCGCCGAGGTCGCGCCCCTGGGTAAGGTGAAGACCACATCGGACTGTTTACCCGCCCACTCGAACACACGGAAGATAAGTCCGTTGTCATCTTCCGCCTTCTTGACGGCGGTCAGAACAACATTCTCCGGCGTTACCGAAATGTACGAATGCTCGCGAGGCAGACTGCCCGTGTGCGACTCGACCTGGCTGGCACGCAGTTTGTAGTTGAACTCGTATCCTGCACGCTCGGTCCGCGCGTTCTTCCACGTTCCGGCATGAGGATAAAGCTCGTAGCTGAAGTGGTGTGGACCACGATCGGCATCAGGATCCGGCGACACAGGAGAGCGCAGCAGCGAGAGCCGCAGCACGTTGTCCTGTCCGTCATATCCATACTTGGTTGCGTTGATCAGGCTGAAGCCATGCTGCTCATCGCCCAGATCAGCCCAGCGTATGGCCGGCACTTCGAAGCGCGCCTTCTCCCAGCTATTGTTGCGCGTGGTTGCCCGTTGGATTGTGCCGTAGGGAATTTCGTACGTCGCCTCTGGCCCGGATGCTGCGAGTGGGAACGCCGCCTTCAACAATACGTGCGTCTCGTGCCAGTCGATATCGTTGCCAACAACGACTGTGTCCGCACCGGCATAGAGCGTGATGTCCTGGACGAACTTCGAACTCTGCCAGGTGCGCGTCACGCGGATCGTTGCGCGCATCGGTCCCTTCTCAATGAGCTGGACGGAGTCCACCTGATCGATGGGAGTGTTGTGGTCGAGCGTGCCTGGATCGATGTTCCACGCGTCGTATTCCTTGGGGGTGTCCTTGAAGGTCTGAAGCTGGTTGCCGCAGCCGCCCTTCGCAATCGTCTCGAAGTTTGACTTCTTATCGAACAGGCTCGTAATGCAGCCATTCGAAGGATCGACAACGACGCGAAGCGCCGCATTCTCCAGCGTCGTTCCGCTGGCTTTCAGGTCGCTGACGAAAGGCCTCGTTTCCGGCACAACGTGCAACACCTCGTAACCCATGGAAGGAACGTCCTTCGCATCGATCAGCAGTTTGTAGGAGTTTGTCTTCGAGTCGCTCGACAACACCTTCGAAGGCAGGACACGATTGTTTGCGTCCAGAACGGAGACGCCATGGGCCGATGCTGCTGGCAACTGGACATCTACTTCGGCGAGGCCGGAACGCTTCCACGCAAGTGGATTGAAGACAAATACAGGGACGCCGCTGACGGTGTGCGTGTCTACCTCAGCCGAGAGCGTATGGAGTGCCTTGGTCGAGACTTCATTTGTCTCCCAGCGAACCTGGTCGTAGTCCTTCTGCGCATCCTTGTAGATGATGCCGATTCCGGAGCCCGCGGCAAGATCGTGGAACTGGTTGAAGGTGATCTTCTCCCACGCGTCGGTAAACCGTGCGTTAGGATAGGAGTCGCCATTGAGCCATGCCAGTGACGCATACTTCTCTGCGTTCAGCGTCCATTCTTCGCTATCACGCATGTTGCGTTTGTGATTCGCCTGGGTGGTAAAGACGCCGCGGTGATACTCGAGATACAGCTCATCCTTCCAAGTCGGGATGTGGATCTTGCCTTCCTCGGGCGTTGGGTAGGTATATCCCTTGGCGATGGACTTGTAGTCCCACGTCGGGGAATCGCCGCCAATCTCCTGCTCGACATGGGTGAAGAAGGGCTGCGCGAGACCATACTTCATGTTCGGCACAATCTTGTCCGACTCCGCCCAATGGTCGCCCTGATCAAGCACCGAACGGGTTGCGCCGCCGCCATGATCACCGACTCCATACAAGTCCATCATCTCGTCGAGACCGGGGGAACGCTTCCGTGCCTGCACGAGATCTTTGGAGAGTCTCACCGGGCCGAGATCGGTGTTGCCATAGCCCTCGGGGAAGTAGGTCAGTACCTTGCTTCCGTCCGGCGCCTCCCACCAGAAGAGCTTGAGCGGAAGCTGGTTGGTATCGTTCCAGGTCATCTTCTGGGTGACGAAGTAGTCGATACCGGAGCGCTTGTAGATCTGCGGAAGCTGCCAGTTGTAACCGAAAGAATCGGGATTCCAGCCGATGCGAACATCGACGCCATACTCTTTCTGGAACCAGCGCTTGCCGAGCAGGATGGAGCGCACCTGCGACTCGCCGTCGGGCATATTCAGGTCAGGCTCAACCCACATGCCGCCGACGACCTCCCATCGGCCTTCCTTGATGCGCTTCTTGATCTCTTCGTTCATCTCAGGATACTTCTCGGCCATCCACTCGTTGTACTGCGCGGCCGACTGAGTGTAGGTGTAGTTCGGATACTCGTTCATTAACTGCAATGCCGAGCCGAAGGTCCGCTTCACCACATCCACGGTCTCAGTGCGGGGCCACAGCCAGGCCGCATCGATGTGAGAGTTGCCGGTGAGATGAAAGGTGGCCTGCTGGAGCATCGGCTTGAGCGGTTCGATCTCGTTCTTCGCTTCCGTCAGGGATGCGTCGAACTTCTTCTGGTTGCCCGAATCAAGCGCCCCCAGATCGACTGAAGTGATGGCATGCTGGAGTGTGGCAAAATCCTTGGTGGCGTCTTTCGAGAGCGAGGGAACGAGCAAAGCGGTAGAGATAAACTCGTCGCGCAGATCCTCTGGATTCGGCCTTGTGGAAGCAAAATCGATCTTCATCGCCGCCCCGCCGAATCTCTTCACGCTGACCGTGGGCAGGAGTTTGACCGCGACAAGGATCTTTTCGCCAGGTTTCGCGTTATCGAACAGAACAATAGGCTCGAGATCGTCGCCGAGAGCGACACGGCGGCCGTTGAAGTAGATGATCTGCGGCATCGAACGGTCGCCGCGAGCATTGAACTTGAACCAGATGCGGGCTCCGGTAAGGTCGTAGCCGTTCAGCGTCTTAGGGATCTCGACGAGTTGGCGGTACCAGACAGCGTCTTTGGTCGCCTCGGTTCCGGGCTTTACAACGGGCCAGCTGCTATCGTCCAGGTCGACTGCTTCGCCATGGGCGACGTTGCCGACGTGGGACCGCCATGAATCCGCGGGCAGGTTGTCAAAGGCGCCGAGGCGTTCGACCACCTGTTGCGACTGTGGAGAGAGCGTTGCCGGAATTTCCGAGCCATGCCTTCGATGCTGAGCACTGGCGGAAGGGCCGAACGGCGTAAGCAATAACGCCGAAGTCAGCAAGACTCCAGCGCAGTTGCTTACAGCATGAAGGCGCGAAAAAGAGGTCATGTACAACTCCTTACTTACTTAATAAATAAACGTGCAACTGCTGAGCTGATACCAGTTCGTATGAGACAGCGGCGCGCTGCCTCTGTTTTCGATTGCTACCTTCGCATTTGTCCTCACTGCTCCGAAGTTGATGCACAAACGGAGGGAGAACGAGATGCGAGTGAGGGCGCCGGAACGATGCATCGATTGCCTCTCTGCATCGCCGTTCCTTTGAACGTTCTGGCAAGCCGATCGTCCTAATTGGTTTTGAAAGCTAGATATGATTGCGCTATCACAACCCCTCATGTTTACTTGCTCTGATATTCGTCTGTCAAATGAAGGTTTTACTGCTCTCTCGCGTTATCGCTTACGAAGCTGAAAATTCCGGTTTTATGGGACAGCGAAAGTTTAGTTCAATTTCGGACTCAGGAGGTAAACAATAGATCATTTCCGGCTGTGATAGCATCCCATTTCCTCGGAAGCAGGCCCTTCAGTGGGGCTGAATCCGGCCGCGGTTTGCCGCTGGAGTGTAGTGTATTGACGGTCCATCAGGTTCAGGAGGGATCTCCAGATGAAGGTTTATTCGGGAAATGATATCCGCAACGTCGCCGTCGTAGGGCACTCCCATAGTGGCAAGACAACCCTCATCTCATCTTTGCTGCATGCAGCAAAGATGACGCCAGTCAAGGGGCGTGTGGAAGATGGCTCTGCCGTGACCGCGTATGACGAAGAAGACGTGGCGCGTCGGACAACCATGGCCAATGCACTGGCCTTCGCCGAGTGGGGCGGCGTGAAGATCAACCTGATCGACACCCCCGGTTTTCATATGTTCGTTCACGAGGCGCGCGCGGCCATGCTGCCCGTCGAAGCTGCGCTCATCGTGGTCAATGCCCAGATCGGAGCGGAGGCTGTGACCGATCGTGTCTGGAGGTATGCGGCCGAGGTCAACTTGCCTCGCATCATCGTCATGAACCAGGTGGACCATCCTAAAGTCGATAGCAGGATCGGGCGGCAGCATATGATCGAACTTCTGCAGCAGAAGTGGGGACGTCAGGTGGTGCCGGTGCAGTTGCCGATTGTCGATCAGCACGGCTTCCACGGTGTCGTAGACCTGGTGACGATGAAGGCATATCTTTATCAACCGGATGGCGATGGCCACGGCGAAGCAGGCAAGATTCCCGAATCCGTCGCCGGGGATGCGAAGGTCGCGCATGAAGCCCTGGTCGAGCTTGTCGCCGAAGGCAAGGACGAACTGATGGAAGAGTTCTTCCACGAAGGCACTATCCCCGAGCATCACCTCATCGCTGCCCTGCATGAGGCTATCCGTGAAGATCGGATCTTTCCCGTGCTTTATGTGAGTGGCCTGAGAAATGTGGGGACGGACCATCTTCTTGATTTCCTGAAGGTCTATGCTCCGGCCCCAATCGAGCGCGAGCCCGTGGCCGCCGGGGGGATCCGCAACTCGAACGCCGGTAACTCCAACGCGGGCAATGGGGAGGCGGCGACTCTGCCTGAGGACGTTCAGGAGGAGATTGTCATGCGGCGCGTCGACGATACGGAGCCCGCGGCCCTCTACGTCTATAAGACGATGACCGATCCTTTCGCAGGCAGGATCTCGTTCTTCAAGGTCGTCAGTGGCATGGTGAAGACAGACGCCACGGTACAGAATTTTACCCGGCAGGAACCCGAACGGCTGGCCCACCTCTCCATCATGCAGGGACGGAAGGCGATCGAAGTACCGGAGTTGCATGCGGGCGATCTCGGGGCGGTCGCCAAGCTGCGGGTTACCCTCACCGGGGACACGTTGGGCGACAAGGCGCACGAGATTTTCATCGAGCCGGTGTCCATGCCAGAGCCCGCGATGACCTACGCCATTGAACCGAAGAGCCGGGCGGACGAGGACAAACTCGCTCCGGCTTTGCACAAACTGATGGAAGAAGACCAGATGGTGCGATTCTTCCGCGATCCGCAGACGAACGAGTTCCTGGTCGCGGGGGCGGGTCAGCCCCATATCGAGGCCATCGTATTCAAGCTGAAGCGCCGCTACCATACCGAGGTAACGCTCAAGGCCCCGAAGGTTCCTTACCGCGAGACCATCCGAGCACGGGCGGAGGCGCAGGGCCGCCACAAGAAACAGACCGGCGGCCACGGCCAGTTTGGCGACTGCAAGATCCGCATGGAGCCGCTTCCACGCGGCAGCGGCATCGTCTTTGTCAACGATATCTTCGGCGGGGCGATTCCACGGCAGTACATACCTGCGGTGGAAAAGGGGATCAACGAGTCGGCGGCCCGCGGCTATCTTGCCGGCTACCCTGTGGTCGATTTCAAAGTGTCGCTCTTCGATGGCAGCTATCACGACGTCGACTCCAGCGAGATGTCGTTCAAGCTGGCCGCTCATGCCGCATTCCGCAAGTGCATGGAGCTGGCAAAACCCGTCCTTCTGGAGCCGGTGATGCATGTCGAGATCGAGGCACCGGACGACTTCGCCGGCGCACTCATCGGTGATCTGAACAGCCGGCGCGGTCGGGTGCAGGGCATGGACAGTGGCGGGGCGGGAACCATCGTGCGCGCCGAAGTCCCAATGGCTGAGATGCTTACCTATGGGACGACGCTCACCTCCATTACCCAGGGCCGCGGCAGCTTTCATATGGAGATGGACCACTACGACGTGGTCCCTCAGCCCGTAGCCGAGAAAATCCTGGCCACGGCGAAGAAACCGGTGCATGACGAGGCAGAAGGGTAGCGAAGATCAGACTGCTTTCGTATCCTCAGCACCGCGGTGTATAAAGTCCAATCTGCGACGTATGTATCTTGAATTGGTTAGAAATGAGCAGAAGTTTAGAGTTGGACATTATTAGGCGGTAACAAGCCTCGTTTATTCTGTTTCTGAGAAAACAAAATGCTTTTGCCCCGGCTGAGTCCAGACAGGGGTACTTAAGCGTCAATATGTAAACGGACTGGCAGCATTCAGCCCGAACCTTCCCGTCTGGCCAGGAGACACATTGTCACCCGATTCACAGGAACACCCCACTATCAGCCCGGACCACCAACTCCCGGCTCCTGCTCCGGATCACCAGAAGCACCAGAAGCACGAGAAGCACCACAAGACCGTCCGGATTATCGTTTGGGTCGTTATCCTTTTGATCTTTGCGATAGGATTCTTCCTGATTATGCGTCGTTCTAACGACCCGGCGAAGCAGCCCTCGCGCCGCGGCGCGGGTGGAACGGCCACTATCACCACTGCTACGGCGCAGAAGGGCGACATTGGCGTTTACCTCGACGCGATCGGCACCATCACGCCGGTTCATATGGCATCGATCACCAGCCAGGTAAACGGAATCGTTACAGCCGTACATTACCAAGAGGGACAGATCGTCCGGCAGGGCGCTCCTTTGATTGACATCGACTCACGCACTTACCGTGCCACACTGCTGCAGGCACAGGGCATTCTGCAGAGGGATGAAAATATCCTCGCCCAGGCAAAGATGGACCTGACCCGCTATCAAGACGCTTGGAACCGTAATGCGATTCCGAAGCAGACACTCGACGATCAGGGAAAAATCGTTCTTCAGGACGAAGGGACTGTTAAAAACGACCAGGGCGCGGTGCAGTTCGACCAGGTCCAGGTTGATTACTGCCACATTACTGCGCCCTTCACCGGCAGGATCGGTCTGCGGCTGGTTGATCCGGGCAACGTCGTGCAGTCTTCAGGCGGGACCACGCTCGCGGTCATCACCCAGATACAGCCCATTACCGCCATCTTCACGATTGCCGAAGACAATCTCGGCCAGGTCCAGCCTCGTCTTCGCCAGCGAACAAAGCTTCCTGTCTATGTCTTCGACCGAACCTCTCTGAATAAAATTGCCACCGGCACGCTGCTTACTCTCGATAACCAGATTGACACAACCACCGGAACCGTCAAGGCGCGCGCCTCTTTCGATAATAAAGACGGCATTCTCTTTCCCAACGAGTTCGTCAACACGCGGTTATTGGTAAACACTCTCCACGGTGTAACCCTGCTTCCCTCCTCCGCCATTCAACATAATGGGCAGCAGGCTTTTGTCTACATTATTCAAGACAATACGGCCCATGTTCGCACAGTGAAGCCGGGCGTGACGGACGAAAACACCACCCAGGTCGAAGGGATTAGCCCTGGTGACGTCGTTGCCGACAGCAGCTTCGAAAAGCTGCAGGAGAACTCCAAGGTCACCATTTCGCATAAACCGCCTGTCGCCGCCAGCACCACCACCGGGAGTGAAGCTCCTTGAGTCCCTCACGCCCGTTTATTCTTCGCCCCGTTGCAACGTCGCTGCTTATGGCGGCAATTATGTTGGTGGGTATCGTTGGTTACACGCAGTTGCCTGTCTCCGCCCTGCCCGAAGTGAACTACCCCACGATTCAGGTCGTCACTTTTTATCCCGGAGCGAGTCCTGAAGTCGTAGCCACTACAGTTACTGCACCGCTCGAACGACAATTCGGCCAGCTACAGGGCCTCAGCCAGATGACCTCCAGCAGCTCCGGAGGCAACTCTGTCATCGTTCTCCAGTTCAGTCTCGATCTCGACATCGACGTTGCGGAAGAGGAGGTGCAGTCAGGCATCAATGCGTCGCAAAGTTTTCTTCCGGCCAACCTGCCTTCACCGCCTATCTACAACAAAACGAATCCCGCAGATGCGCCGATCCTGACGCTTGCTATCACCTCGAAGACGCTGCCGCTCTCGCAGGTCGAGGACCTTATCGACACCCGCTTTGCGCCGAAGATCTCGCAACTCAGCGGGGTCGGCCTGGTCAGCATCAGCGGCGGCCAGAAGCCCGCAGTGCGCATCCAGGTCAATCCCTCGGCACTGTCTTCCTACGGCATCGATCTTGAGGCCCTCCGCACCGCCGTTTCACAAGCCAGCGTCAACGCCGCCAAGGGAAACTTCGATGGTCCGCGTCAGGACTATCAGATCGACGCTAACGACCAGCTTGTCACCAGCGGCGACTATAAGAAGGTCGTCGTCGCCTATCGCAACGGCGCGCCAGTGATGCTCACCGACGTAGCCACCATTGTGGATGGCGTTGAAAACAGCGTTCAGGCCGCGTGGATGAACCAGACACCGGCTGTCATCGTCAACATTCAGCGGCAGCCCGGCGGCAATACGATCAGCGTGGTCAAGAGCATCAAGAAGATCTTGCCGCAACTGCAGGCAGATCTCCCTACGGGCATCCAGATCACTACGCTCACCGATCTGACGACAGGCATCCAGGCCTCCGTCAAGGACGTAGAGTTTGAGCTGCTACTTACCATCGCCCTTGTAGTGATGGTCATTTTCCTCTTTTTGAGGAATCTCTATGCCACCATTATCCCCAGCGTCGCCGTGCCTTTGTCCCTGGTCGGAACCTTTGCGGTCATGTACGCATTGGGCTACAGTCTCGACAACTTATCACTCATGGCGCTCACCATCTCCACCGGCTTCGTCGTGGATGATGCCATCGTCATGATCGAAAATATCTCTCGTTATCTCGAAGCGGGCGACTCACCGATGGAAGCGGCATTCAAGGGTGCCGAGCAGATTGGCTTCACCATCATGTCTTTGACGGTGTCGCTCATCGCTGTCTTGATCCCGCTGCTGTTCATGGGAGACATCGTTGGCCGTCTCTTCCGAGAGTTCGCCGTCACCCTCGCCGTCACCATTATCATCTCCGCGGTGGTCTCGCTAACGCTTACGCCGATGATGGCATCACGCATCCTCAAGCACACTCCGCCCGAGGAACAGGGCCGCTTCTTCAAGTCTTCCGAACGCGTCTTCGAGAGCATGATCGCCTTTTACGGGCGTACGCTCGAGGTCGTTCTTCGCTATCGGACCACCACGCTGCTTGTAGCTCTTGGAACGCTCGTGTTTACGGTCTTGCTTTACATCATCATACCCAAAGGCTTTTTTCCGGTTCAGGATACCGGCGTTATCCAGGCCATCTCGCAGGCCGCGCCGACCATTGGCTCTCAATCGATGGCGACCAAGCAGAAGGCGCTTGCGAAGGTCATTCTTGAGGACCCGGCGGTTCAAAGCGTCTCGTCATTTATTGGTGCTGACGGAACCAATACCACCATTAACAGCGGCAGAATGTCGATCAACCTTAAGCCACTGTCTCAGCGAAGCCTGAGCGCCTCGGATGTCATCCGACGGTTACAGACGAAGCTCAACCAGGTGCAGGGCATCGAGCTCTACATGCAGCCGGTGCAGAACATCACCGTCGATGACCGTGTCAGCCGCACGCAATATCAGTACACACTCGAAGACCCCGACCAAAACGAGTTGAACGAGTGGACAGCCAAATTCGTCAATAAGCTGAAGCAGTTGCCGCAGATTGAAGACGTCGCCACGGACCAGCAAACGGGAGGCCTGGCCATCGATCTCGTCATCGACCGTGCCACCGCATCCCGCCTCGGCATCGCTCCCACCACGATCGACAACACGCTCTACGATGCCTTTGGCCAGCGTCAGATCAACACGATGTACACGCAGCTCAATCAGTATCACGTCATCCTTGAGGCCCAGCCGCAGTTCCAGCTCGACCCCAATATGCTCAGTCATCTATATATCCAGTCCAACGCCGCTGCTGGAACTAGCGGTGCCGGTGGCTCGTCGGCATCAGGCCGCGGATCTACGTCGGCAGGATCAAACGCGCTGACTACCTCCGCGCTCTACACCCCTTCATCAAACACGCTCGCTCCACCTCCCAGTCCGCTCACATCGAGCGCAGACGCCATCAGTCAGGGCGCGGGGTTTGCCGGAGGCACCAGCTCCGCAACCAGCAACGCCGTCCCTTTCAGCGCCTTCTCGCACTTCGAGCGCACGACAGAACCGCTCTCCATCACCCATCAGGGACAGTTTCCGGCAATCACCGTCTCCTTTAATCTTGCTCCGAACGGCTCACTGGGCGGCGCCATCGATTCCATTACCAAAGTGCAGAAAGACATGCACATGCCGGCGAGCCTTCAGGCAGATTTCCAGGGAACAGCCGCGTCCTTCCGCAACTCGCTATCGAATGAACCACTGCTCATTCTCGCCGCGCTCGTCACCGTGTACATTGTGCTTGGCGTCCTCTACGAGAGCTTTATCCATCCCATCACTATTCTTTCCACACTTCCCTCTGCCGGCGTTGGCGCGTTTCTCGCGCTCATCATCTTTCATCAGTCCCTCAGCATCGTCGCGATCATAGGACTGGTTCTACTGATAGGTATTGTTGAGAAGAACGGCATCATGATGGTGGACTTCGCCCTCGAAGCCGAGCGGGAGCGCGGCAAAAATGCCACCGAGGCCATCTACGAGGCGTGCCTACTCCGCTTCCGCCCGATCATGATGACCACGATGGCGGCGCTGCTGGCTGGTGTCCCGCTCGCCTTCGGCTCAGGCGAAGGCTCTGAGCTGCGCAAGCCGCTCGGCATCGCCATGGTGGGCGGCCTGATTCTCAGCCAGGTGCTTACTCTCTACACCACCCCTGTCATCTATATCTTCTTCGATGGCATCGCGACTCGTCTCTCCAGCAAGCGGGGAAGCCCGCATCCGGACAGAGAGCCGCAATCCGCAGGGCAGCCATGAACATTTCAGCTCCCTTCATCCACCGGCCTGTGGCCACGACTCTGCTTACTATCGCTATTGCGGTCGTCGGTGGAATTGCGTTCACTGTACTTCCTGTATCGCCCCTGCCTCAGGTTGATTTTCCTACCATTTCCGTCAACGCAGGTCTCCCGGGAGCCAGCGCGGAGATCATGGCCTCGTCCGTGGCCACACCGCTCGAACGGCAGTTCGGCCATATCGCCGGTGTCACCGAGATGACCTCTTCAAGTAGTCTCGGCTCGACACAGATCACCATCCAGTTCGACTTGAGCCGTAATATCGACGGGGCCGCACGCGATGTCCAGGCGGCCATTAACGCGGCCCGGACGTATCTCCCTGCCAACCTTCCGGGAAATCCCACCTATCGCAAGGTTAACCCGGCGGACGCCGCGATCATGATCCTGACTCTTACGTCCGATAAGTACGATCCGGGCAAAGTCTACGATGAGGCCTCGACAGTCCTTCAACAGAAGCTGTCCCAGATCGAGGGCGTCGGTCAGGTCAATGTTGGCGGCGGAGCGCTTCCTTCCGTTCGCGTCGAGGTCAACCCCACCAAGCTTGCAAGCTATGGCCTCACCATGGCGAATCTTCAGTCGCAGCTCAGCTTACAGAACTCCGCTCTTGCTAAAGGTCAGATCACCGACGGCAATATCACCGCGGACATTCTGGCCAATGATCAGATCTCGAAGGCCGCGGATTACAAGCCCCTCATCGTCGGCTATAAGAATGGTGCAGCCATCCATCTGTCCGACGTCGCGGACGTCATCGACTCCGTGGAGAACATCCGTAACGGCGGATACCTCAACGGCAAACGCGCCATCAACATCATCATCCACCGCCAGCCCGGCGCAAATATCATCGACACTAACGATCGAATCCTGGAATCGATTCCTTCCATGAAGGCTTCGATTCCACAGGGGATCGATATCACCGTCATGCTCGACCGCACCACGACCATCCGGGCTTCGGTCCACGATGTTGAGTGGACGCTGATGCTTTCGATTGTTCTCGTCATCCTGGTCGTCTTCGTCTTTCTTCGCAATGTCCGTTCCACGCTGATCCCCGCTGTTGCCGTCCCCGTCTCTCTCATCGGCACGCTGGCAGTCATGTATCTCTGCGGTTACAGCATCGACAACCTGTCGCTGATGGCACTCACCATCTCTACCGGCTTCGTCGTCGACGACGCCATTGTCGTCATGGAGAACATCACCCGCCATCTTGAAGCCGGAATGGGTGCTTTTGCCGCCACCTTGAAGGGTGCCCAGGAGATCGGCTTCACCGTGATGTCCATCAGCTTCTCGCTCATCGCGGTATTCATTCCGCTGATTCTCATGGGCGGAATCGTTGGCCGCCTCTTTCGTGAATTTGCCATCACTCTCTCTACTGCCATCCTCGTTTCGATGGTCATCTCTCTCACCACTACGCCTACCATGTGCGCGTACATCCTCAAAGACGAGCACAAACAAAAGCATGGCCGCCTCTACCTGGCCAATGAGCGGTTCTTCGAGTGGGTGCTGTCGCTCTATCGCCGCAGCCTCCACTGGGTCCTGGAAAATCCCGGCCTCACCCTGACGGTCCTCTTCCTGACCATCCTTCTCAACGTTGCCATCGTCATCAAAATCCCCAAGGGCTTCTTCCCTCAGCAGGATACCGGCGCAATCGCCGGAGGAATCCAGGGCCCGCAGGACGCATCTTTTCCTGCGATGGACTCCGCCACAAAGCAGGTAGAAGATGTCGTGATGAAAGACCCTGCCGTGCAGACCGTGATCGCATTCACCGGCGGCGGCAACACCGGCTTCGTCTACATCACGCTCAAGCCGCTCGACGTTCGCAAGATTGGCGCTCCCGAAGTGATCAATCGCCTTCGCCCCAAGCTGAATAAACTTACCGGAGCTTCGACTTTTCTCCAGGCCTCACAAGATCTTCGCATCGGCGGGCGCTCCAGCGCGGCACTCTACCAGTACACCCTGCAGGCGGACAACATCGCCGACCTGGCAAAATGGGGCCCGCTCGTCCTTGCCCAGATGAAACACCTGCCTGGCTTGCAGGACGTCAACAGCGATCAGCAGAACGGCGGCCTGGATATCCTGGTGCACTACGATCGCGTCAAGGCTGCAAGTTTAGGCCAGACTGCTCAGTCCCTTGACTCGTCTCTCTACAGCGCCTTCGGTCAATCTGAAGTCTCTGTTATCTACACGCAGCTCAACCAGTACTACGTCGTCCTTGAGGTCGCCCCACAATACTGGCAAAGCCCCGAAGGCCTCAAAAATATCTACCTGCGTTCTGGCCGAAGCACCAACCTGACAGCAACCGCCAACGCACCCATTACCACGATGGCTACGTACCACGCGGACACCATTCCCCTGGATCTGCCCCACACCGGCCTCTTCCCTTCAAACACCATCTCGTTCAATCTCGCGCCCGGCGTCTCGCTCAGCGACGCGACGCTCGCTATCGACCAGATGCAGGAGCGAATGGGGATTCCCTCCACCGTCCACGGCTTCTTCGCCGGTACGCTGCAGGCCTATCAGGATTCTCTCGGCAGTGAGCCGATGCTCGTCCTGACCGCCATCTTCGCGGTCTACATCGTACTCGGCATCCTTTATGAAAGCCTCGTGCATCCCATCACCATTCTCTCGACGCTGCCCTCGGCCAGCGTCGGCGCGATGCTCGCTCTTCTCCTCTTCCACGAGGACCTCAACGTCATCTCCATCATCGGCATCGTCTTGCTGATCGGCATCGTTAAAAAGAACGCCATCATGATGATCGACTTTGCCCTCCAGGCCGAACGCGAACAAGGAATGAATCCTGAGGAAGCTATCTTTGAAGCCTGTATGCTGCGATTCCGCCCCATCCTGATGACTACGACCGCCGCTATGTTCGGAGCTATCCCTCTGGCCTTTGGGACCGGCATGGGCTCCGAGCTTCGCCGCCCACTTGGCATCACGATCGTAGGAGGCCTGCTGGTGAGCCAGCTCCTCACGCTCTACACCACACCCGTTGTCTATCTCACTCTCGATCGCATTCGTCTTCGCATCCAGGGCAGAAAACATGGCGCCTTTCACCCTGCGGCCAGCCCAACCCCTGCAACAGATTAGTACGAGCATTACGGTCTAAAACTATGACTACTCTTCGATTCAAAGCCGCCATCTATCCCGCCATCGCAGCAGCTGTGCTTCTTACCGGCTGTCGCGTCGGCCCGAAATACCACACACCCCCGGCCACAGCGCAGGCCCCGCCGATCTCCTATAAAGAGTCACCAACTCAGTTCAAGGACACCGATGGCTGGAAGGTCGCGGAGCCGCAGGATGCCATGCTCCACGGCAAATGGTGGGAGATCTACAACGATCCCGAACTAAACGCGCTCGAAGACCAGCTCAACATCAACAACCAGAACATCAAAGTCTACTTTCAGAATTTCATGGCAGCTCGCGCCATCGTCCGCGAGGCCCATGCGCAACTCTTCCCCACCGCGAGTCTCGGGCCGTCCTACCAGCGTTCCCGCTCCTCGGCCAATCTGAAGAACTCTACAGGAACAAACGGCTCCTCCGTAAACGCCGGATCGCAAAGCACCCTCACCTCTCTGCCCTTCGACGTCTCCTGGGAACCTGATCTCTGGGGCCGCATCCGCAACACCGTCAGCGAATATCAGTTCCAGGCACAACTGAGCGCCGCCGACCTCGAGAACGAGCGCCTCACCGAGCAGGCCAACCTCGCGCTCTTCTTCTTCCAGCTCCGCGGTCAGGACGCTCTGCAAGAGCTCTATACAGCCACCATCGCAGCCGACCAAAAGGCACTGGACTACAACCGCGCTCGCTACGAGACGGGAATCGGAGACCAGCTCCTTGTAGTCGAAGCGCAAAACACCCTCCAGAATGCCGAATCCCTGGCTGTCAACATTGGCGTCCTTCGCGCGCAGTATGAGCACGCCATCGCAGTCCTCATCGGCGCAAACCCATCCAGCTTTTCTGTCACCATCAAAGCGCTCAAAACCAAACCGCCCGCCATCCCAATTGGTATGCCGTCGCAACTTCTCGAACGCCGCCCCGACATCGCTGCCTCCGAGCGCGCTATGGCTTCGGCCAACGCGCAGATCGGCATCGCCGACGCCGCCTTCTATCCCAACCTTGTCCTCAGTGCCTCTGGCGGCTTTGAAAGCTCAACCTTCAAACATTTCTTCGATTGGCCCAGCCGCTTCTGGTCGATTGGCCCATCGCTCTCCGAGACCCTCTACGATGCCGGACTGCGCCGCGCCACCGTCCAGCAATACACGGCCACTTACAACGCCGATGTGGCCACCTATCGCGAGACTGTTCTCACTGCCTTCCAGCAGGTCGAAGACTCCCTCGCCTCTGTCCGCATCCTCTCGCAACAAATTCTCAAGCAGCAGGAAGCCGAGCAGTCCGCCGAACAATTCGTCACGCTCGAAACCGCAAAATACCAGACTGGCATCGATCCCTATATCAACGTGGTCACAGCGCAGACCACGTTGCTCAACGATCAGCAGACACTGACCACACTGCGCACTCAGGCAATGACCTCCTCAGTGCAATTGATCCAGGCGCTCGGTGGAGGATGGGACAGAACACAGCTCCCCACGCCGTCCCAGGTCTCCGCAAAGCCCAGCCCTGCAGACACCGCTATCCAGAGATAGCGGTGTCTGCTGCAAACTAGAAGTCATCGTGGAAGGCGACTTCACCGGCGACCGCAACCTGATACGCAGAGACCCGGCGCTCGAAGAAGTTTGCCAGCTCCTGCACGTCCTGCAGCTCCATAAACGCGAACGGATTCTTCGAACCGAAGATCGGCTTCATCCCCAACCGCACGACGCGGGAGTCCGCCACATACTCCAGATACTGCCGCATCTCGCGCACCGACAGACCCGCAACGCCGCCGGATAGCAAGTCTTCGGCAAACTGCAACTCGCACTCCACCGCATCCTTCATCATTATCACCACGTCTGCCTCCAGCGCCGCATCAAACAGCTCCGGGTGCTGAGTCCGCACGACGTTCACTACTTCGAACGCAAACTCCAGATGACAGCTCTCATCACGAAATACCCAGTTCGTTCCCGCGGCGAGTCCATTGAGCAATCCACGGGACCGCAGAAAATACACATAAGCAAACGCCGCAAAGAAGAACAGGCCTTCGATGCATCCGGCAAAACATATCAGGTTGAGCACAAACTGCTTCTGCTCCTCCGGCGTGCGCAGCTCGTCTAGCTTCTGGATCGAATCCATCCATCGCATGCAGAACTGCGCCTTCTTCGTGATTGAAGGAATGTTCTCGACAGCCGCAAATGCAGCCGCCCGCGCGTCCGGGTCGGGAACATAGTTGTCCAGCAACGTGAGATAAAACTGAACATGCACGGCCTCTTCGTACAGTTGTCGCGACAGATACAGCCGCGCCTCCGGTGAGTTGATGTGCTTGTAAAGATTCAGGACAAGGTTGTTGGAAACAATCGAATCTCCCGTCGCAAAGAACGCAACAAGCCGCTGAATCAGATGAATCTCCGCGGGAGTTAGTCGCGAACGCAGGTCGACAAGATCAGTCGAAAAGTCGACCTCTTCCACTGTCCACGTATTTTTTATTCCATCCTTGAACATCTCAAAGAAGATCGGATACTGCATTGGCCGCAGCGTAAGTGACAAGCCGGGATCGAGAATGGAACTGGGTGCTTTCGTTGACATAGTTATTTTTCGCCTTTACTGGCAAGCCTCACAGGACTCGGGGTTATCGAGCGAGCAGCTTATTGCGCTCGCCGTCGCTTGTAGGTCCACGCGGTTACCAACGGCAACCGTAGTCTTTGCAATCTTCGTGGCCGGCCGGGAACGCAGATAGTATGTCGTCTTGATGCCGCGCTTCCACGCATACATATACATCGAGCTCAGCCGCCCAATGTTCGGCGACTCCGCAAAGAGATTCAGCGATTGGCTCTGGTCGATGTAAGCGCCTCGCTCCGCCGCCATATCGATCAGCGCTCGCATTGGCATCTCCCATACAGTGCGATAGATCAGCTTCAACTCCTCGGGAATCTCAGCAATCTTCTGAATCGAGCCCTCGGCCATCTTGATCCGCGAGCGAACCTCTTCCGACCATAGCCCGAGCTGCTGCAACTCGGTCACGAGGTATTTGTTGATCTGCATGAACTCGCCCGAGAGCGTCTCACGCTTGAAGATGTTGGAGATCTGCGGTTCGATGCACTCGTAGCATCCAACAATGGAAGCAATCGTCGCCGTAGGCGCAATGGCAATCAGCAGCGAGTTGCGCAGCCCAACTGTCTTCATCCGCTCGCGCAACAGCTCCCACCGCTCTTTCTCCGCCGGCATGACGTCCCATAACTCAAATTGGAACTTGCCCTTCGCCGCCCGCGTCTCATGGAATGCGGCGTGAGGCCCATGCTGCTCTGCCAGATCGCACGAGGCGCTCAGCGCATGAAAATAAATCTCCTCCTGAATCTTCGCCGAGAGCATCCGCGCCTCCGGCGAATCGAAGGGAATGCGCAGTTGAAAGAACACATCCTGCAACCCCATCACGCCAAGCCCCACTGGCCTCCAGCGGCTATTCGCCACGGCGGCCTGTGTCACGGGATAGTAGTTGATGTCGATGACGCGATCGAGCATCGGCACTGCATGGCGCACTGTCGCCGCGAGCTTCTCAAAATCGAACGCACCATCAGTCAGATGACGCGCAAGATTCACCGAGCCAAGATTGCACACCGCCGTCTCCTCTGAAGATGTCACCTCCGTAATCTCCGTGCAGAGATTCGAGAGATGAACGACATTACCCGCGGCACCCGTCTGGTTGCACTTGATGTTGCAGGCATCCTTGAAGACCATCCATCCATTGCCGGTCTCGGCCAGCGTACGCATCATGCGCGCGTAGAGATCGCGGGCCTTCACCTGCCGCCGATAAAGCTGTTTTTCCTCAGCTTCCACATAGGCTTTGTCGAACTCTTCGCCATAGAGGTCCATCAGATGTGGAACATCCTTCGGATCGAACAGCGACCACATGCCGTCCTCATCAGAGCGGCGCATGAACAGGTCCGGAATCCAGTTCGCGAGATTCAGGTTGTACGTCCGCCGCGCGGCATCGCCAGTGTTGTCGCGCATCTCCAGAAACGATTCGACGTCCGCATGCCACGGCTCCAGATATACGCAGCACGCGCCCTTGCGCTTGCCGCCCTGATTCACCGCAGCCACCGAAGAATCCAGTGTCCGCAGCCACGGCACAATGCCGTTCGAGATGCCGTTCGTCGCTCGAATCAGCGAGCCCTCCGCGCGCACGCGATGAAATGCAAGTCCGATGCCGCCCGAGAACTTCGACAGCAGTGCGACCTGCTTATACGTGTCATAGATCGCGTCCAGCGAGTCTGCCGGCGAATCCAGCAGATAGCAGGACGACATCTGCGAGTGCTTCGTCCCACTGTTGAACAGGGTCGGTGAGCTCGGCATATAGTCATGCGAAGCCAGCAGCTTGTAGAACTCAATCGCCTCGTTCACCCGCACTGAGAGTCCCGCTGAAACCCGCATGAAGAAATGCTGCGGCGTCTCAATCACCTGCCGTGTGATCGGATGCCGTAGCAGGTAGCGGTCATACACCGTTCGCAGTCCAAAGTATTCGAAGCGGTCCGAAAAGCGATCATCAATAGCGCTGTTCAACTTCCGCACATTAGCGCCCACAAACTCCGCCGCGTCCTTCGAGATCACACCCTCGCGATGGCCCACCTCAATGGACTGCGAGAACGAATAAATATTCTGCCCGCTCACTTCCTTCGAGATGGTCACCAGCAAGAGCCGCGCAGCCAGCTTCGAGTACTCCGGCTCCTCGGCAATCAGTGCCGCCGCAGTCTGAATCGAAATGGAATCGAGCTCACGCGTCGAAGCCCCATCGAACAATCCGCCGATGGTTTTACTTGCCACCCGTATCGGATCGACATGCGGAAGTCCATGGCAGCACCGCTCCACCGCCCGGACAATCTTATTGACGTCCACCGGCTCCAACGCGCCACTGCGCTTGCGGACCTGCATCTGAGGAACAACATCAGCAGCAGGAAATTGAGGATCGAGGTCGGAGAGCGTCGTCTGTAGAGTAGCCATGGGGAGGGTCCTTTCGCTCCGGGAAGACACAGATGGAAGGACCGCCGAGACAAACGCCGATCACCCCATCCTCCCCTCGGAGGTGCGTGAAATTTGCGCCATATCGGCACATCTCGCGGCAGGTCTTCGGACTTGCAGGCCGCCTACTGATCCCAGCTTCCCAGCCTGTCATTGAAGACCAGACCAGTGCTTTTTTACGGGATGTTCGTTCCTGCTTACCGCTGCGGGGCAGTTCCGGATTCTCACCGGATTCCCTATTAAACCCAATCTTGCAATTGGGTACCGTGAAGTAAAGCGACTATATCAAGCGCTATATTTCACGTCAACCGCGATATGTAGGGGTTGCTGTGTAAATCCAAATTCCTCTTGCTAATCGGCTCCCATTCGGCCTTATAACTCTGCTAACGACGCCTGCGTTTGGAATTTACTACGAAAGCCCGGCATGTGTCGGATAACGTATCAGTTGAACCGTCACTCGAGAATAAGACACCTTCCCACAAACCGACTTGTGAGGACTTATCCTCGCCCGCTGTAGCCGCGTCCTTCATCGTAGTCTGTGGCTCTCTAGCACCGTCTGTTTGACTGGCGTAAGATTTGCAGAGTCGTCAAGCTCGCCTCGGAGAAATCGTCTGAAACAAACTCCATCCGCTGACTACCCTGAGACAACCAACACAAAGCAGACTGCATGGCCGACGTGGAGTTTCCAGCAGCGAGTACTGTTTCGCTTTGCATTCTGTCTGCTTGTGCTGACATCCCTTTTTGAAAGTCATGGGGTACTGTTTGGAGCTGTGCCTGTTGTTGGGCGCTCCGCTGGCGAATGGCTGCGCACGCCCATCGATGACCTGACCATCTGGTTAGGTGTGCATCTTTTCCACCTGACCGGGCGAGCAGCAACAGTACACGATGCAACTGGCGATAGAGCATTGGCGTGGGTTGCAATGCTGTTGATCCTGCTTACGAGCGCAATTGCTGCGGCCGCGTGGAGCGTTTTTGATCGAAAGCGAGTACAGTATGCGGACCTTCTGTTGTGGTTTCGGCTGGGGTTAAGCGTGACGCTGGGATTAGCACTGCTGCCCTACGCCTTCATCAAGATATTTCCATTGCAGTTCCCTTCGCCTCCACTGGCGTTGCTGAATGAACCGGTCGGGAATGCTTCGCCGACCCTCCTCTTCTGGAGTCTGTATGGTCTGCACCCGGCCTTTGAAATGTTGCTGGGCTGGGTGGAAGTGCTGACGGCCGTGTTGCTGCTGTTCCGGCGCACTGCCTTTCCCGGCGCCCTGCTTGCGCTGGGTGTAACGGCAAACATCGCGCTGCTGGACACAGTCTTTGATGTACCTGTGAAGCTCTGGTCTTTCACGCTGGTCGTGATGTCTCTTGTGCTGTTAATCCCCGAGGCGAAGTGGCTTGGCTCGTTCTTCTTCAGCCGCGATGCCGTGCCGCAACGACCACAGTGGGCTCCGCAACCCCGGACCGCACGCGCGCGCCGGGCAGCGCTCCTTGCCGAAGTGCTCCTCGTGCTGGTGGCTTGCAGTAGTTATGCCTGGGGAACCTGGACCGTATATCGTATGAAGCTCGAGGCTTTGCGTGATCCTTCGATGTTCACTGGAGAATGGCGGATACAAGGGCAAAGCGGAATTAAAGGTGGTGACGGTCAGGCGATCACAACGGTGTTCTTCGATCCAAATTCGGACATGATGCTGCAGGATGCGCGGGGAACGATGTGGCGATCGCGTTCCGTATACGACAGCAAGACACATGTCCTACGTGTGCTGTATGAAGCGGGCGGCTTCATGATCTTCGTTGTGGATCAGAGCGATGCTAGCGACCTGCTACTGATCCCGAAGGGGCCGACTGCGGCTCAGATGGGAACGGTTACGCTTAAGCGGGTGTTCTTGCCCCGAACCTACCCGCTCCTTCAGAGGCATTTCCATTGGGTAAACGAATTCGAGCCTTTGCACTGAATCGGGTACGGCAATTCGAAAACTGACCCATTGCAAGCCCATCTAAAGATGCGTCCTATCGAAGAAAGTGTTCCACTGGTGATGGAGATCAAATGAAGGCACTCGTCAAAGCGCACGCAAAATCCGGCCTGTGGTTGCAGGATGTTCCTGAGCCAGCCATTGGCATCAACGATGTTCTCATCCGTGTTCGCTACACCGGAATCTGCGGAACCGACGTTCATATCTACAACTGGGACGAGTGGGCCCAGCGTACCATTCCTGTGCCCATGACCATCGGCCACGAGTTCGTCGGCGAGATCGTCGAGGTCGGCTCCAACGTGAACGACTTTAATCCCGGCGACATCGTCAGCGGCGAAGGCCACGTCGTCTGCGGGCGATGCAGAAATTGTCTTGCAGGCAGAAGGCATCTCTGCGCCGCCACCTCCGGAGTCGGCGTGAACCGCCCCGGAGCCTTCGCGGAGTTCATCGCTCTGCCCATGACGAATATCTGGCGACATCACCCCGACATCAATCAGGAAGTCGCCGCCATCTTCGATCCCTTCGGCAACGCCGTCCATACGGCGCTCTCCTTCGATGTGCTCGCTGAAGATGTTCTCATCACCGGCGCAGGTCCTATCGGCATCATGTGTATCCCGGTTGTCCGCCATGCCGGTGCGCGACATGTGGTCATCACCGATCCCAATCCGTATCGCCTCGAACTGGCGCGAAAGATGGGCGCTACGCTTGCCGTCAATCCAATGGAGACGCCAATAGCCGAGGTGCAGAAGCAGCTTGGCCTTCAGGAAGGCTTCGATGTGGGCCTCGAGATGTCCGGCAACGCTGCTGCTCTTCGCGAGATGATCTCAAACATGAGTCACGGCGGCAAGATTGCGATTCTCGGCATACCCTCGCAGGAGATGCCGCTTGATCTCAGGCAGGTCGTCTTCAACATGCTCACGATCAAAGGAATCTATGGACGCGAGATGTATGAGACCTGGTACAAGATGAGTGTCCTCATCGAATCAGGTGTGGATATCACACCGATCATCACGCATCGCTATTCTTACTCCGACTTCGAGCAGGGCTTTCAGGCCATGATGTCGGGGATGACGGGCAAGGTGATTCTGGATTGGACCAGCCTTATCTCCTGATGCGGCTTTACACATCATGAGCATGATCGACCGGGATATCCACGCCCGACCAGGCCTTCTGCTGCGTCCATGGTGCCGCAGGCGCTGACCAGAATGGATCGGCAGGAGGCAAGCCAAGCGGCAGCCACGCAGCACTGGCCAGGTAAAGGCTTCCAGTAGAAATATAAGTCTCGCCGAGCGATGGCTGATGTCCCGCAAGCCCGATCCGCAGCCATCCTGCAGCAGAAAATGTGCCAGGGACACCAAGAGTCCGGCGCTGAACCGCAGTCAGAGCGCAGCGCACCTGTTGCGGAAGAACAACCTCGGGCAGCATGTGGCGAAGGCTGCAATCGGCCAGCAAATGAAAGGCTCCGCACCGATATGTAATGGAGCGTCCTACGATGGGATACTCGCCCTGCGGACTGATCACCCGCTCCTGAATAGCCGCGTACCTCTGCGCCCGCGCGTGGATCTCTGGCAGCATATTTTTCCACGCCGGTTCGGCATCTCCCACTGTCTCGATGAGCTGCAATAGATAGGGGTGGATGACGAAACTGTCGTAGTAGTCCGCGTGATAGTGCGGGCCGTCGCCATAGGTGCCGTCGCCGACATACCACTCCGTATGTTTGCGCAAGGCGTAGTCGACGCGAACGCGGTCCCAATCGGTTCCCAGCATCTTCAGGGCAGCCTCGTTGAGTGCAGCAAAGAGCAGCCAGTTGTTGTATCCCGGCAGCACGATGCGCTCTGACGTGAGCGCCTGCACCAATCTCTGTCGTGTCGACGGATCCAGCGGCTGCACAAGCTGGCGCGGCGCACGAAGTAGCGCCAACGCAAGAAAGGAAGAATCGACCACGGTCTGCGATGATGCGCCAAAACGCATGAAATCGGGCGAAGCTGGATCGACGGCGGATGTAATGGCGGCGAGCGCCCAACCCCGGTATCGTTTGCGCAAAGCCGTCTCGTGCGCCGACTCCTGCGCGGATGGTTCCAGTTCAAGCCACGGAGCCAGCCCGGCGAGAAGGCGGCCAAGGGCCTCCAGAGGTGAGCCAATCGCACGCTCCGCCGCCAGACCCGCCGCCGCTTCAACAGGCATGGTTGCGCGCAACCGGCGTTCATTCAGAGCGTGGAGAACAGGCTCCGAGACCTGTTCCAACATCGCAAGCCAGGTCATCCGATCCTCTTTTGCAGTTCCAGCAGACGCTATCGAAGCAGAGGCTGCATTCGCATCGCCTGTCTGTGCGCTGCCGTTGCTTGCGAGCAAGGTCGCGGCTCCAGCGGCCATGGTGTTAAACAGAAATTTCCGTCGCGTTTTAATTTTCTGCTGATGCATGAATTCCCTCTGGGTTTTCCCCAGAAGCAACCATAGGGTGTGTTCTCATCGAACGTCAACCCGCCGTTCCTTTGCCTTCGATTTATTTCTTAAGTGAGTTCAGCATGTCGTTGCTCAACGGCTTCTCATGCAGTAAGAGCTCCGTGGCACGCACCCGCGGATTTGCATGAAACCACCGTTGAACAATGTTGTCGTGCAGCAGATTGGTCAGTGCAAGCAGTGACATGCCCTGATGATGGGCCATCCAGGAGCGCACCAGGCGCGGCTGCTTGCCCTGGGTGAAGTCGGCGGCCTCGTAGAGGCCATAGGCTCCCGTCCAATTCATCGCGACCATGCGACGAAGATTCGCCAGCGCATCGTTGCGCAGAAGCGGCAGCGCAAGATAGGTGGAATAGGGAGAGATGACCGGACCATCTTCCGCGCCGTACTTCAGCGCCAGTGCGGGAACGCCCCACGCCTGATACCGGTAGCGGCCTGAGTCATCGGTCTCGGCGAAACCCGACTCCGAGATACCCCACGGAATATCGCGCACATGGTCGCGCTGAATGCGCACGGCATTATGCAGAGAACGCGCGATCAGTGTATCGGGAAATGTCCGCATCCAAAGCGCGGGCATCATGTACTCAAACATGGTGCCAGTCCACGAGAGCAACGCTGCGCGGCCGTTGACCAGAACGTGCGAGCGGCTCAACCGGAACCATGCCTGCTGCGGTATGTCTCCCTTGGCGATGGCAAGCAGCGACGCGATGCGGGCCTCCGACGCAAGCAGGTCATAGCAGGCGGAATGAAGCTCGCCCGTAGTGCCGTCGTAGCCGATGGACAGAAGCTGCCGCGATTCAACCAGCAGAAAGCCGAACTGCATGGCCTCGGCGCATTGTTCGGCCCGCACGGCGATATCGGCTATCTCTGCCTGAAGCCGTGACAGCCTCTCTCGCGCCGAAGGAAGCATTGAGCGCAACTCCGTAGCGAGGGCCCTCAAACTTGATCCCTCCGCATGAGTGACTGGAGTATCCACGATGCGTCGTTCCAGTACCGACACGTATTGTGTCGCCTGTTGCAGCGTGGGAATCTGGCTCTCCTGCTTGTTCTTGAGGTCCGCCGGTTTCTCTGATGCCGCGAGCCCGAAGTATTCAAACAAAGGAACAAAGCGAGGCAGCAGCCACGGCGTATATTCCTCGATGAACAATGCTAATGCCCGCTGTCGGCGCGAAGCCTCTTCCATCAGCCAGTCTTCCGCTTCGCCTTCGACATTTGGCGAAGGCAGCGAATTTTCCATAAGCTGGCGAACCAGCGTCTGCATCGTCTGTGATCCTTCAGAGGATGACTGCTTGCCGCGCTGCCTGCTGTGGCCCGCTTCATCTCTTCCGTGCAGCATGTCTTCCAGAGCGGCAAAGGTATTGGGATTCAATATGGGGCGCTTCAGCAGATCAAGCGCTCCAGTATGCAGCGTGTAAAACGAGGCGGCGAGGTTGCCGCTATCGACCGCCGAGACAATCTTCGGTGCAATTGGCTCCAGCCGTCCGATGTCATACCAGTTGTAGATATGACCTCGCTGTTTTTCGAGCCGGTCATAAGTCCCGAGCGTTCCCAGTGTTTGAGCAGCAAATTCCGGCAGCGTAATAAATCCGAATTCATACGCCGCCTGACGCGCGTTGAGCAGCATTCCGAGGTTGGTCGGTGAAAGCGTAAGTGCCTGGCGTGTGCCTTGCTCCTCTACATTGTCGGGAATCAACCAATGGTTCTGCTCGCCGCCAAACTCCGAGAAGTAGCGCCATATATGCAACGCCTGACGCTTCAGAAACGATCGGTCCACCGTCGACAGCGGGCCTTCCACACGTCGCGGAGGCGAATCGAGCCAGAACACGGCAACCGGAGCCAGCGCCCACAACACCAGCACCGGCGCTGCCGCCAGCAGCGCATGAGGATGTCTCCACGCCAACGCGGCCGCAATCAGCAGGGCAATTATCGGCGAAAGGTTCAGATAGCGGTCGAGCGAACTTTTCGATGTTCCACTCTCTGCTTGTGCCGCCGTCTCCCAATCGAGCAGGTTTTTGCCAGAGATCAGCGTTCGATTCAACGACCGCACAATGGCATCCAGCGAGAGCAGCATGTGATGGGGGAGGAAGATGAGATTGAGAATCGTGATGCCGAGCGATGCGGCGAAGGTAGAGAACGTCTCCTTTGCCGCGACGAGGCTCGCACTGAACAATGCCCTGCTGATGTTGAAACCTAGCTGCACCAAACCTGGGAGCAGAAGGACGATCAGCGTAGCGATGGTCCAGTAGACCGGGCCGCCGGGAAGGAAGAACCATCCAAAGATGAACAGAAGAAAGGTGACCGGCTCGATCAGGCTGCGCCGAAGATTGTCGAGGATCTTCCAACGCGAGATCGTGCTGATGGGGTTCACGACGGACCGGCCAGTCTCGTCGGGCACCGAATTGAAGAGCCAGCGCATGATCTGCCAGTCCCCGCGTAGCCAGCGATGTTTGCGGCGAGTGTGCGCCGAATAGTGCGACGGATAATCGTCGATCACCTCGATATCCGTAGCCAGCCCGGCGCGCACGTAAGCGCCTTCGATGAGGTCGTGCGAGAGGAGTGCATTGCGTGGAAAACGGTGCTCCAGCAACTCATGCAGCACGGAGACCTCGTAGATTCCCTTGCCGGTGAAGATGCCTTCGCCAAAGAGGTCCTGATAGGCATCCGATACCGCGCGTGTGTAAATGTCGAAGCCTGTTTCGCCTGAATAAAGTGCTGCCATCCGCGAACGCGAAGCCGAGCCAACACTGACACCGACACGCGGCTGCAAAATTCCATAGCCCGCCGTGACAATGCGCAGGCGCGGATCGATGATTGCTTGATTGAGCGGGTGCGCGATCGTTCCTGTCAGCCGCGCCGCCGAGCCACGCGGCAGTTGCGTGTCCGAGTCCAGGGTGATGACGTAGCGCACCCGATCCAGAAGTTGAAGAGGACCGGCCTTGACGGGAAAAGTATCCAACGAATGGACCAGCAGCTTGTTGAGATCGAGCAGCTTTCCGCGCTTGCGCTCCCATCCCATCCACACGCCCTGGCGAGCGTTGAAGACACGATGCCGATGCAGCAGGAAAAAAGAGCCTCCGTCCTGCGTCGCATATTTTGCATTCAGCTCATCGACCATTCGAAGTGCTAGATGGACGAGCGGGCTGTCGTCCTCTTCCGGTGGGCGTGTCGTTGTATCCGGCAGGTCAGTGAGCAATCCGAAGTGAATATTCGGATCTTGATTTGCGAGATAGCGCGCCTCCAGCTCTTCAAACAATTCCGTGACCTGCTTCTCGCTCATCAGAAGCGTGGGCACAATCACCAGCGCCGTCATCTCCGCCGGAACGCCCTTTGAAAAATCGAGCTTCGGCAGCGGCTCCGCCTTCAGCAGCGCCGTGATGCTGCCATTGATCAGGTCGACTGCACCCTGCGTCACCGGCACCAATGCAAAAAGAAGCGCACCAATCACGGCCCAGTAATCATGATGAGGAACCAGCGGAAGGATAATCGCGGTAATCAGCATCACCGACAAGGTGAACGTACCGAGGATATAAAACTCCTCATTCCAGTGGCGCATCATGCCGCGCAGCCGCTCTATCGGCGGCGGATGATACCCAATGCGATAGTGCAGCTGCGGCACGCCTTCGGCCAAAAGATAGTAGCCAACGTGCGATTGGCGAAGAGCGAGGCGAGCGTCCGCGTGGGGCACGCCAGCCGACTCGCGCGCAAGATCGAGCGCAGCCTGCGCCGTCTCGACTTCGTTGAAGTTGGCGTGGCTTGCCATCTCGGCGACGCGCTGGTAGTACATGCTGCGCGTCTCATCTTCCATGTTCGCGAACGCGCCGGCGGGGTCTTGGCGGAGGATGGCATCGAATGCGATCAGCGGTTCGAGCAAGGGACGCCACTCGGCCTGATCCAATCGCCGCAGGCCATGCAGCGGCACGGAGAACGGGGAATCCTCGATGCCCGGAAGCTCCCCAGCTGAAAAGGCCTCATCTGCCCGGTCGAGGATGAACTCCAGTTGGGCCAGCTTCAGGGCCTGCGGCAGAAGGCCGATCTCCTCCAGCAGCAGAGCATCGCGCCGCTGGAATTGCTTCACATAAATCGCAAGCGACTCAGGTGACCATATTCGCGCTACGGAGAGATATCCCTCTGCGAGAAAGACGACCTGCGGCAGCACTTCTCCCGATGGAAGCCGCACATGGGGTACCTTGGCAAAACCATCTTTCGCGCTCTCGGTACCGGCAATCGCAGCTTTGAGCATGCGCGTGCTTTCGAGCAGTTCAAGCTGCGGCGTCAATTGACTGCTGGAGGTCTGTTCGCGGCAGATGGCCAGGCGTTCCTTGAGCCGGGTTGTCAGCCTGGTCAGGCGTGCTTCAAAGTCGTCGTTGCCGGTTCCACGGGCGACAATCTCCAGATGCCGAATCAGCATGTCCGCATGGTGCCGCAATTCCTCGTCGGAGATCGTCGGCTTCTCGGGCAGGCCCTCTGTCACCAGGTCGGACACAGGCGCCGTTGGCGGAAGACTCTCGGAGGTGTGATCGGTTGGGAGCTGAGACATGGACTTTCCTTATGGCCGTGCAAACTGTTCCAGCAACGTCTTGCGGGAACAGAGGTTCTAATGACAAAACGACAGATTCAAGGCCGCGTCTACCGGTAGCTTGCAGCCTGCATTTCAAACATTTCAGAGTACAGACCGCCTGCATGCATCAGTTGTTCGTGATTTCCTTCTTCGATCAGGCGTCCACCGGAGAGGACCACAATTCTGTCCGCCATGCGAACGGTGGAGAAACGGTGCGAGATGAGCAGCGCCATCTTGCCCAGGGTCAGTTCGGCAAAACGCTCAAAGACCTCCAACTCGCTGCGCGCATCGAGCGCAGCCGTCGGCTCGTCCAATATAAGAAGCTGTGCGTCGCGCAGATAGGCGCGGGCCAGCGCGATCTTCTGCCATTCGCCGCCCGATAGCTCCACGCCACCCTCGAAGCGACGACCCAGAATCTGGTCGTAGCCGCCGGAGAGTTTTTTCACCACTTCATCGGCCAGACTCTTGTGCGCGGCGTCTTCAAGATCGCTCTCGCTGTGCGGCTGGTCGACACGGCCAACGGCAATGTTCTCCCGCGCCGTCATCTCGAAACGCATGAAGTCCTGAAAGATCACCCCGATGTGCCGATGCAGGTCGTCGAGCGCGTAGTCACGCAGGTCGATGCCGTCGAGCAGAATCTCGCCTTCGGTCGGATCGTAGAGGCGCGTAATCAGCTTCACCACGGTCGTCTTTCCCTGGCCGTTCTCGCCGATCAGCGCGATCCGTTCGCCGGGCGATAGCGTGAAGTTGAAGTTATGCAGGACGGTGCGATTAGTCCCCGGATAGGTAAAGGAGACGTTGCGAAATTCAAATCCGCTCCGGATCGGGACAGGCATCTTGTGGCCGTCGGGCTTCGATTTCACCGTCGGCTCCATCTCGAAGAAAGCGATCAGATCGGTAAGAAAGAGGGCTTGATCTGCGATGCCCGAGACGGTCGAGAAGACCTGCTGCAGGTTGGAACTGGCCTGCTGAATGGACGTCGTGAGGAAGGTGAACTTCCCGATGTTGTACGCGCCGCCCAGCGTGCGCCAGATGACATAGATATAAGCGCCGTAGTAGCCCAGCGTTCCGATGACGCCGAGCATTCCACCGACGATCAGCTTCGAGCGGGATAGCTCGACATCCTCGACATAGATCTGATGGGCAAGCCTTTCAAACTTGTCAGTGAAGAACCGGTGCAGGCCAAAGAGCTTAACCTCCTTCGCTCCTTCGCGACTTCCAGCAACCTGGCGGAGGTAGTCCATCTGCCGCTTCGCCGGAGTCTGACGAAAATTTTTGGCATATCCGAGAAAGGCAAAATGCGTCTCTCCGAGGAACGACGGCAGCACGCCCAGCGCAAGCAGCAGCACCAGCCACGGAGAAGCCCATGCCAGCGCGACTGTAAAGCTAAGCGTTGTAATCACCTGCTGGATCAACCGGCCCATCTGCTGAATCATGCCGAGCCGGTCGGTGGCCTGCACCCGCGCCCGCTCCAGGCGGTCGTAGAAGACAGGGTTCTCGTAGGTCGTCAGGTCCAGACGCGATGCCTGCTCCATCACCTTGACGCTGACGTATTGGGTGTAGCGATTGGCCAGCAGCGAATCGGAGTAGTCGATCGCGTGGGTGATGAGACCGAAGACGACGTTCAGGCCGACCTCGGTCCCCACCAGAATCCAGAAATTGTGCGGGAGCGGCCTGCCGCGCAGGACGTCCGCAATGTCCTGAAGGATGAGAGCAGCAACTTTTGCAATGGCGATGGGAAGCACCGCCACGATGCCGCGCAGAATCAACCCCCATGTAACCACAGCCGGGCCCGAATCCCACAAGATACGCAGGACTGGTGGCAGATTGCGCAGCGCGCTCAGACGGTCGCGCCAAGGGCTTTCCACTTTTTTAGTGGTTGGGGCTTCGCTCATAGGGCTCTATCAGGGGCTCGTCCTCTTCGACGAGCATAGTCTGATGTGATGCCGAAGAGTAGGGACGCGTTGGTCAGACGGAGGTTACAGGAGCCCGCGCCCGCGAACGGCTGGGGAACAGGCAAATGCCAAAGTTGACTGAGCGAAGGATTACATCCTCATCCATCGCAGTAAAGTTGCGATGGATGGGCACCCGACCTTTTATCCTCGGCGATTGCCGATCGACCTTGCTCCAGTAAAGCTTTCTTTTTGTGTCGCTTGCGCGCCTAATCCTCGCTTCGAGCACAGTTCAGAAGACCTGACGAGAAGGGGAAGATGAAGGTGGGTTAGCGAACCATCCTCGGCTTCCACAGCGATAGCCTGAACGGCAGCCCTACCGAGAATTGCAGGTTCGGCGTGTCGGGCGTCAGACCAACGCCGAAGCTCAGGTCAAGGATCCTGCCCGGAGCATACACATACGAAGTCCCCAGTCGGAGCGTGCCTTCTACAAGGTACGAGCCGGGCCACATGGATCCATTTAATTTGGCGGAACGCGTGAAGCGCTGATCCCAACCCAGTGTCATGGAAGTGTCCGGGTTGAGAGCGAGAATGGAACCCAACTGGAAGCCATAGGAGTTTCCCGGCCGAATGTGTCCTACCATAGTGCCGCCCGGGTTGTTCGGATCGTTGGACGGAAGCGTATGTCGGGCTGCAAGGTTATCGGTGAAGGATATATTGCCGAAGAAGACAACGGGGTCGCTCGATTTGGCGGCAGTCAGGTTTCCCTGGACGGCATAGAAGCCGGAGCCAAGATTCGTCTGATTGCTGGTGAGGCTGTAAGAGTTTGCTCCGGTCACGGACTTGAAGCGGATATTGGCGAGCAGGTCAGGTACGTGCCCACGCTCGAAGGTCAACTGGCGGGAGATGCCTGCCTGAATGTCCCCAAGCCCGAACTGGCTCATGGTGGTTTCCTTGCCGAGGGCATCGACGGTACGGTTCAGCACATATCCGTAAGGAACCGTGAAGTCCATCTGAAACCGGTTGGGAAGACCCAGCCGGGTTGTAAATGTAGGCAGAAGGAAGTCCTCGCGGACTCGTTGCGAGGTGATGTCGCCGACGACGAGGATGGGCAGCAACGCGAAGCCGTCGATGGCCACATGGTCAGAAGATGCGCTGAAGTAAGAGATCGTGTTGTCGATTTCGAGGGTGCCGGGAGGCAGAAGCAGACCACCGCGAACAACCAGCGCCTGGTCGAGAGCCTCGGTAGCGCGGCGTTCGGTCTCGTCATAGGTGGCGTTGTTTACAACGGCCTCTACTCTGCTGGGCGCGGGAGCAGGAGCGGTAGTCTCGGCGATGCGGGTGACGTGGGCGCCTGCGCTTGCTGAAGTGTTCACGACATTGAGACGGTCTTCCAACTGCTGCACCCGTTCGAGCAGATTGCGAATGATGGCATCGCGCTCACGCAGGGCCTGCTCAATGCGGGGATCGAGCGGCTCCCGGGCCGGAGCACCGGTCAGGGAGTGGCGCTGTGCCGGAGGATTGGCAGCTACAGTCGAAGTCTGCGCCGTCTGCGCCGAAAGAGAGGCGGCGGCAGAGAAGCAGAGGATCGAGACCCATAAAGTCCGTCGCAACATGACATAACTCCCCTAATACAAAGCGTTGGCCGGGATCGCAACTCCGATGCCGCGGGAGATGAGAGTCTCGTCCGGCACGACACGGGATGCGGCGGAGACACTCTTTGGAGCCAGCATTCTCGGGTCGGGTGGCTGGATAACAAATACGATTCCGTTCTTCCAGATCTTCATGAAGCGCCCGGTCGCCATCGTGACGTTGCCGAAGCCAGGATCGGCAATTATAACGCGGTCGCCGACGATGCCCTTGACGACAACGAAGTGGTCTACAGTCTTGACGTGGATGGGTGTGATGACCCAGGATTTTTCAGCAGCGAGGTCCGCGAGCGACATACCGCTGAATCCTTCGGCGTTGTAGCCGCGCGCCTGGGCGAAGTGCTTCAATTCGAGCAGAGAAAAACCGCCGCGTGCACGGACACGGACGGGATCGACGCGATGCAGTATCCAAACGACGATTGCGGCCTCAGGAGTGTTATCGCTGAAGTCGTAGGTGAGGATGGTACTGAGGGCCGCCGCGCCGCAACTCATATCCCAGCGCTGGCGGACGACGCCTTCATCACGCAACTCCTTCAACGTGCGAACCGGCTTCGCTCCCTGTGTCTCGGGCAGGTTAATGGAGACCTGAGCGTTGGCAGGGACAAGCGGCAGGGCAAGAATCACGACCACAATCGCGAAGACCGAACGCAGGAATGGGCGTGGCAGTTTCATCAGTGCTTTCCGTTGAGATTGGCCTGAGTGATGGTGCCGACCGTCGAGTTGATGTTGATGTTCAGGTTGAGCAGGACATTGATCTTGGAGTTGACTGCGTTGATGTTGATCAGCGAACTCAGGTTCTGCTGCGCGTTGCCATTGATACTGAGACTGCCGATCGTCGTGCCGCTGTTGGCGACGGTCTGGACTGCAAGTGAACCTGCGCTTGAGACCAGGCCGTTCGGTGTTGGTGTTTCGCCCTGGAAGTTCACGACTCCATTGGTGGCGGTGGCGGAGATGCCGGAGGCGGTGACGCGGTCGAGCGTGCTGTCGCTCATTGCAACCGGTGCCGGCTTCGGTTTTTTGTTGGTCTGAGAGATGCCCATCTGCGTCAGCAGCACCAGGCCCGCGATCACTAAATTGCGATGCATAAATCCTCCTTATCGCTTGCGGACAGCGCGGGCCGGGCAGTCCATGGAGTGAACTGCCCAGCCCTTTCGCTGCTTAGTGACTCTGCGAGATGCTGTTGACTTGGTTCAGGGTTGGGGTGGAGTTCATGTTGGTCGTACGGGCGATGTTGACGCCATTGGCCACCATGCTGCCAGCCGCGTTGACGAGGTTGATCGCCGCAACATTCTGCTGGGCGGAACCTGACAGGTCGATGCTGGACGTTGTGGTTGAAGAGACAGAGGAGCCGTCTACAGCGATGTTCTGCGCAGCGGCGGAGTCGAAGCTGACCGCGCCTTCGATGTTATTGACGACGTGATCGCTCTTGACGGCGCTGCTGTTGCTGGAGCTTGAATCTGTTGTCGCCAGCGTAATTGCCGTGTTGGTTGTGGTGTTGTGAGACGAGCTGGTGCTGTGGTTCGAGGAGGAGTTATGCGCAGTGTTGGTGCTGCTGTTGCTTGCGCTGTTGGAGGCCGATGCATTCTGTGAAGCGCTGTTGCTGCTGGACGACTTCGCAGACTGCGCGGCGCTGGAGGACGCCGAGTTAGTCGTCGCGTTGGCGTTCTTGGCAGTGTTGGCAGTGGATGCTACGTTCGAGCTCGAGTTGTTGGCCGCAGCCGACTGACTCGCGCTGTTGTTGGTGCTTGCATCCATGCTGGCAGCATTCTTGCTGGCGTTGTTTGCCGACGCGCTGTTGGACGCGCTGGCATCGTTGGCCGCATTACCCTTGTTCGTCGAGGAGTTTGCGGTGGATGCGGAGCTGTTCTGGTGATTGGCCGCGGCAGAGTTATTGGATCCATCGTTCTCGGTGGGTCCCTGGCCGTTGTCCCACGTCGAGGCAGCGCTCTGGCTGGCGCCGTTCTTGGTGGCGTTGGCCGTGCTTGCGTCGGTGCTGGACGAGGTCACGTTGCTGGCGGAGTTTGCGGATTTGGCTGCATTTGCCGAAGCCGCGTTGCTGGCGCTGTTGCTCGCAGTGGAATTGCTGGTGCTACCCTTGCTTGCGGAAGCGCTGTTATTTGCAGCAGCAGACTTCACATTGCTCGCAATGTTTGCGGTGGTTGATGCGGAGGCATCGGTGGTTGCATCGCTCTTATTAGCACTGTTCGACGCAGACGACATGTCCGTGGCGGAAGCGCTCTTGCTGGCGCTGGCGCTGTCGGATGCGCTCTTGCTGGCGGCTGTGGCGTAGGTGGAGCTATTGGCAGCGGCGTTGCTTTCAGTGGACGCTGTGCTGTCTGTGGCGGAATGATTGAGGCTGCCGTTGAGACTTGACGAACTCGTGCTGCTCTTGGTGACGTCCGAAGACTTCATATCATCATACTGGCTGTTTTGACCGCGCTTGTAGCCGGAGAGCGTAGCTCCGGTTGTCTGCGACTGGTCGATGGAGTTGGCCTGGGTGACGGTTGCGCCGGAGTTTGGAGCGTCTGTCGTCAGGCTGCCGTCGTATACGTTGACGCCGTCGGCCACGGAACTGCCGGAGGCGCTGACAACGTTGACGCCCTTTGCGCCATTCAGTGCGCTGCCCGAGAGGCTAACGCTGCTGTTATCGGTGGTTGTGACGGAGGAGTTGTTTGCCGCGACGGACCCGGCCGAGCCACTTGTGTTGGTCTGACCAGCAGTGACATTATCCATCTGGTTATCGGTAATTGGCTGAGGTTTCGCCTGGCCGAATGCGACACCGGCAGTGAAAACTGAAGCGGTGATCAGGGTGCAAATAAGTTTGTTCATTGCTGCCTCCATGGGCATGTTGAGACGAGCGAGATCGTTTACGCAATCGACAGCGATTGCGCGTGGCCGGTTTAACGCGAGTTTAAGCACGCTCCTCGCGAAGAGGAGAACCGTCGCAAAACGGCGTATTCATAACGAATGAGGCAAATCGGGCTGATCAAAAAATAATCAAGCCGAACTCAGAACCACATGCGCGGAAAGACAGACGTCAATCGCGCCTTTCAACCCAATTCGTGCGGAGCCTCGTAACTGCATTTGTACGTATCGAAATCTGAGCTGCGACCTGTTGCGCAGCGAATTCATAAAACAGGGGCCTTAGCGAGCGCTAGAACCATGACGCGCGCTATGAACTTCGGAAAAATCAGTTCCAGCCAATGAGCGGCGTGCCTTCTAGTGCAATTGGAATTCCAATCGTTTTATGTGATTCGCCAAGTGATTCCGACTGCTGGACCGTCGCATGTTGCACCATTTTGCAGGTTTAATTAGAAGAGATTTGCCTTGAGGTATCCGCTTTCCCCTCTAACCGATGCTCTTTCGGCCATTTCTCGCCGTCTGGGTCTTCTAAGGATGGGTGAGATGACCGACACGCGCGGAAAAGGCTGGAAGGTCATAAACTCAATATGAGGCGTATTATCGACATGCGAATCAGGATTGCCACCGGGTTATGAGTAGAACTGAAGTTTCGCTCGCGAAGCGACGACTGTTGCTTCGCGATTCGCTAACGTTTTTGGTGCTTACGCTTCTGACGGCCGTACTCTTCTTGGTGACGCTGTTCTTGTTTCGTTCGTTTACTTCGCATCGGGCAGATCTAGCTGTCCGCTGGTCGGGCCGGGGTGAAGCAGCACTGGATGCCGGGAAGCCTGAGCAGGCGATGGTGGCTCTGCGGACGGCGCTGTCGTATGCGCCGGGAACGCGCTCCTATGAGCTGCTGCTTGCAAGGGCGCTGGCTGAGGCTGGTCACACGGAGGAAGCATCCAATTACTTCATGAATCTGTGGCTGACGCAGCCGGGTGATGGCTTTATCAACTTGGAACTGGCCCGCCTGTCGGCTAAAAAGAAGGATGCGCCGACTGCCATCAAATATTACAGAGCGTCGATCTACGGAACCTGGGAAGGCGATGGCGTGGTGCGTAGACGCATGGTACGGCTGGAGCTGGCGCGCTATTTGATCGAGCAGCATGATTTCAACGCTGCGCGCATCGAGCTGCTGATAGCCGCGGGAAATTCCCCGAGCGATCCCGCTCTTAATAGCACGCTGGCCGACCTGCTGATGCAGACCGGCGATGCCGCAGACGGGTTTATCTATTACAAGAAATCGCTTCAACACGATCCCAAGAACCAGGCCGCTCTGGAAGGCGCCGGGCGAGCAGCATACAGCCTGGGAGATTTTGAGGTCGCGCACTCGCTACTGGAGCGCGCAGCTGAAGCGAAAGCCTCTCCCCGCGAGAAGGAAGAGAATCTTTCGGCCGACCTTGCCGCCATGCTTGAGAATTCGAAGCGGATTCTTGAGCTCAGACCCTCCGAGAAGCTGCGGCCTGCGGAACGAGTGGCTCGCATCCTTAAGGATAGCGTCATCGCAAAGAAGCGTTTTGACGGTTGCGTCGCCCAGTTCGATGCGGCAGGCGAGCTGCCTCCTTTGTTACAGCAGCTCAAATCGCGGTGGGTAAGCGCTAACGCGACGATGACGCGGTCCGTGCTGTTGCGGAGTCTGGCGCAGCAGGATACCGCCGTGCAGCTGCTCTTCGACACGGAACTACAAACCAATCAATTTTGCGGCCCGCCCACCGGCGACGATGCACTTCTTCTGCTGGTTGCGAAATCTCCGGAAGTGGCGGACCGATAGGAAGCGATGACACAGGAACATCTCATGGAGAAGGAACCGGGATTGAAAGAAGTATCCACGTCCTCGCTCGCCGACAAGGCTGAAATTGCGCCTGCTCGCGAAGAGCGGCTTTTTCTGCTGCTCTCAATCTTCATTGGCATCATCTCGGGCCTTCTGGTGGTCTCGTTTCGCATGGCCATCGACTGGCTTCAGGTGCTTTTGCTCGGCTCCGCGCCAAATTCGCACCAGCCACGACTTCTCATCATCCCTGCCGTCATTGGCCTACTCATCGCTGTGCTGACGCGGTATGTCTTCCCGCAGGTTCGCGGCAGCGGTGTCAACCAGACCAAGGCCGCTCTTTATATCAACAACGGCTACATCTCGTTTCGCACTGTGATAGGCAAGTTTATGCTCTCTGCACTTGCTATCGGCAGCGGACACTCTCTCGGGCCAGAGGATCCGTCGCTGCAGATCGGCGCCGGTGTCGCATCCTTAATCAGCCGACGGATGGGACTGTCTCGCGAGCGTCTGCGGCTCTTCGCTCCTATTGGCGCGGCTGCAGGCCTTGCCGCGGCTTTCAATGCGCCAATCTCGGCGATCCTGTTCGTCATCGAAGAGGTCATCGGACAATGGAACGCGGCGGTGCTTGGCTCCATCGTTCTGTCGGCGGTGTCAAGCGTCGTCGTGGCACGCTCGTTCTGGGGAGCGGAGCCGATGTTCCGTATCCCAACGGTCACATTCGACTCGCGTGAGTTGCTCGCGTACGCGGTACTGGGCGTCTTCGGCGGTGTTGCGGCGCTGATCTTTTCCAAGGCACTTGGCTATCTACGGCCTCGTCTGCGTCGACAACCGGCGTGGGCTCAGATGTTGCAGCCTGGACTGGCGGGGTTGCTCGTGGGTGGAATCGGATATTTTGGCCTGCCGCAGGTCATGGGCGCGGGTTATGAGGTCATCGATCAGGCCATGCACGCCCAGTTCGCCTGGAAGATGCTGCTGTTGCTGGCGCTCTTCAAAATTATTGCGACGACGCTGTCGTTCTCCAGTGGAACACCGGGCGGCATGTTCGCACCCACGCTGTTTATTGGAGCAATGCTGGGAGCAGCCATTGGTGCGTTTGAGAAGCTTTACTTTCCGCAACTACATCTCACCGGATCGCTTGCGTCCTACGCTCTGGTGGGCATGGGGGTGCTCTTCGCTGCGTTTTTGCGCGCCCCTTTGACCTCGGTCTTCATGGTGCTGGAGGTCAGTGGGAACTACTCGATCATTGTTCCCGTGATCCTTGCCAATACCATTGCGTATGTCATTTCACGTAGCTTGCAGCCTGTCCCTATCTTTGAGATGTTGACCCATCAGGATGGCCTCGACCTGCCTTCGATGGAGGAGCAGCGCGAGGAGAGCGAGCTGCATATCGAAGATGCGATACAGCCTGTCATCGTTCCAATTCTGCAAGGCTCGGAGACGGTTGCCGATGCGATGAAAGCCGTAGCGCAATACAGCGGCATGGAAGACGCCTCAGTGGTGCTCGTGCATTGCGGTGACGGTCTCTGGTACGCTGCGAAGCATGATGAACTGCAAGAATTGTTTGCGAAGGCAGGCGAGGACGATCCCGCTCTTTCGCTTGAAGAGCGACTTGGCAAGGAGCGGACGCCGGTATTATTTCCCGATCTTCCGCTTGCCAGCACGCTGCCTCACTTCAAGCGGTGGCCCTTGCTGCCGATCACCAATCGAGCCATGCGTGGAGCGCTGGAGGGCACAGTGTCCATGGCGGACGTACTGAAGCGATATCAGGGGCGATAGCTGAGGGGCCATCGTTACACGATGATGAGTTCGATACCGGCGCTTCGGAGTGCATCGGCGTCTGCATCGGAGATCTGATCGTCGGTAATGACGGTATGGATTGCCGTAGGCGGCACGATCAACGCCATGCTGGAACGGCTGAACTTCGTGGAATCACAGACGGCGACGACTTTTCGTGAGGCCTTGACCATCGCGCGATTGACTCGCGACTCCAGAACATTAGGTGTAGTGATGCCGATCTTCGGGTCGAAGCCATCGACAGCCAGAAAGAGGATATCGGCGCGTATCTGCCCCAACATGTCTTCCGCCATTGGGCCGACGAGCGAGAAGGAGTTCTTACGTAGAGTCCCGCCGGTAAGAATGATTTCGAAGTTGGTATCGCTCAATTCAGCAGCTATATTAACTGCGTTCGTGACAATCGTCAGGTTGGAAAACTCGCGAAGGGCGCGTGCGATTGTCGTAACCGTCGTTCCTGAGTCCAGAAGAACACACTGTCCGTTTTTTACCAGCTTGATGGCGGCAGCGGCGATCCGTTGCTTTTCCTTGATCTGGCGATGTTCCTTTTCCTTCAAGGAAGGGTCTGTCATGGTGCTGCCTTGAGGTGATAGAGCGCCGCCGTGGGTGCGTTGCACGACGCCGTGGGCCTCCAGGTAGTCGAGGTCTTTGCGGATGGTGATCGGCGAGATGCCGAGCGATTCAGAGAGTTCCGAAACCAGAACGCGTCCGTCGCGGTGAATGAGCGACAAGATGTGCTGCCGCCGCTCGCCGATCAGCATCTTGCTGGGCTCAATGCTCGGGGCGGAGTGTGCACTGGGTGTCTGGTTCCGTTTTTTCATGTTTGGATTCTTCATCTCTTGTGGTCAGTTTCGTCTTCGTTGACAGGCGGCTACCTGGGTTGATTCGATGCGATTGGCCCGGGACGTTCCTTTTATATCAGAAGAGGCTTTCGGCGCAGGGTGACGGGCAGCACACTGCGAAGCGGCAATTGTGACGGTCTTTGGGAACCGACGGGTTAGAGAGAAGGCAGTGGAGCAGCCTTCTCTCCTCTTGTCTTGAAGTGCTCTTCGATCTCTTCCAGGGTCTTCCCCTTAGTCTCCGGTAGGAAGATAGCGGTGGTCAGGATATAGATCACGGTAAACCCGGCGAAGACAAAGAACATCGTCGAGTATCCATATTTACTTACAAAAGGAAGGAAGATTCCGGCGAGGATCGTCGAGACGAGCTGGTTGATCACCAGGGCGATACTCATGCCATTGGAACGGATGCGGGTTGGCATCAACTCGGTGAGAGCCAGCCAGACGCAGACACCGGGACCGACGGCATAGCAGGCCATGAAGAGATAAAGGCACAAGGCAACGAGCCATCCGTGGCTCTTCTCGGGGACGCTGCCGATCAGCGCGTGATCGATTTTGAGGGGTGCGGAGCGGGCGGCGTCGAGGCTGGCGAAGGGATTTTTGAGGAAGGCGTCGAACTTGTTCTGCGGAAGACAGTCGCTACGAGAGATCGTCAGGGGAGCGGCTACGTCGTCGGAACGAACGAAATTTGTGGCCGAGGTGAAGTCGCCGCAAGAGTAGACCACGACCAGAGATGCGCGATGACTGTCTACCGCCTGGTTTGATGGGACTTCTGTGGAGAGAAGCTGCTGAGCTTGATCTGGCGTGAATTTAAAGGAAAGTGTCTGGTCGGATCTCACCATCGCCTGAACGGCGCTGCTGCGATCGATGCTGACCTTCTCCGATTTCATGAACAGGAGGCCTACGCTGGTGAGCGACAGAATAATGCCGCCGGTTCCGACGATAAAGAGGACCTTTCGTCCCAACTTATCGACCAGCGACATGCCGATCATAGTCATAATGAAGTTGACCATGGTGAAGATGACATAGCCCCAGTGCGCCGATAGATCGGAGAGGCCGCTTTGCAGCAGGATGCCGGTGTTGTATCCAATGATGGAGTTGATGCCGGTGGCCGTATTGCAGAAAAGAATGACGCAGGCCAGCACAAAAGGAACGACGTATTTGCGCTGCAGCAATGAGCCGCCCGCCTTCTTTCCTTCGAATGTTGGCGTGTTCGTCGCGGCGACTGCCTGCATCTCCTGCATTTCAATGTTGGCTTGTTCCTCCGAGCGGGAACGTAACAGCGCGGCTTTTGCGGCTTCATGCCTGCCCTGGCGAAAGAGCCAGCGGGGCGATTCCGTCACGAAGATACTGCCCAGAACAAAAAGGACTCCGGGCGGCAGAGAGACCCAGAAGATGTGCCGCCACGCCTGGTCTTTGAAGGCAAAGAGCGCGGCTGCGCTTGACGCCCGTGCGACCGCTTCGACGCGATAGCTGTAGTAGATGCCGATGAGCGCCGCAGCGACGATGCCGAGCGTGAGCATCCATTGGAAGACGCCGGTTCCCCTGCCGCGATTGGAGGCCGAGAGGCACTCCGCAAGGTAAAGAGGGACGACCATGCCGATGAATCCGCCGCTGATACCCTGCAGCAGACGTCCCAAAAAGAGCGGGCCGTAGCCATGTGAGAGAGCGATGACTGGAATGCTGAGGACAAATGCCACTCCGCTCAGGATCATGAGAGGGCGACGTCCCATCCAGTCAGCCAGAATTCCGGCAAACAGCGTCGAGAAGACGCTGCCCAGCAATACCGCCGCCACGATGATCGATAGTTGTCCCGCGTTGAGCCCGGAGGTGGCTTCGAGATAAGGCAGCGCTCCCCCGATGATTCCTACATCGACTCCATACAGGAGGCCGCCAAGCCCCGCGACCAGCAGCAGAAAGCGGCTATATCCGGCGTGCATATCAGGGACTGTAGTAGCGGCGGTTTTGCTGGGAACGTAACTTGGCATGATTCTCCAAACCCTCGATCTGACTCTGACTATCGATCATGCCATGATTCGGTGGTGGGGCTGTTTCGATTTACATCTTTGTTGAGGCAAACGCACAGCCGGCTCGAGATTCAGAGCCTTGTTCCCGAGACGTAGAGGCACCCAAACCGCAGATTCCTCCGTTCGCCGCGGAACGAAAAAAGCACTCTCGTCTAGCTTGAGGGGTTGTTTGCGTTCAGGTGTTGCGCGACTAGCTGCCGGGCCTGCTCTGTGATGCCTGGGTCACCGCCAACGCCTTTGAGCCAATGAATGCCAGCCTCGCGGCGAAACCATGTAGCCTGGCGCTTGGCGTAGTTGCGGTGGCCCTGCTGTGCCTGGACGACTGCTTGCTCGCGGGTGAGTTCGCCTCGCAGAACGGCTGCCGCCTCGGCATAGCCCAGAGAGGTGAGCGGGCGGCAGTCGCGACCGTAACGCTCGATGAGACGTTCTGTCTCCTCGATGAGTCCGCGGTCGAACATCGCTGCAGCACGCTGATTGATGCGTTCGTAAAGAAGTGGCCGCGGCGGATCGAGGCCGAGACGAAGTATCCGGTAGCCGGTCAGCTCATCGCGTCCCTTCTGCCATTGCTGAGTAAGCGGCTGTTTTGCCGCCAACGAAACCTCGATCGCACGGATGACCTTGGGCACGTCATTGGTGTGGATGGCTGCGGCGGCGGTAGCGTCTAGACGCGTAAGAATACGGTGAAGATAAGCCGCACCGTGAGTTTCGGCGCGATGGCGAAGATGCTCGCGCCAATCCGGATTGGTGGGAGGTGAAGGAAAGAGTCCATCGATCAGTGCACGGAGATAGAGCCCCGTTCCCCCGGCAACAATGGGCAGATGCCCTCGCTCCGTTATGCCGCTGAGTGCCTCGCGGGCTTGGCGGCTATAGTCGCCGGCAGTGCAGGCTTCGTCGGGCCACGCGACGTCGATCATGTGATGCTGGATGAGGGAGCGTTCTTCCTGCGATGGCTTAGCTGTGCCAATCTCCATCCCGCGATAGACCGCGACCGAATCGCAGCTGACAATCTCACCGTTGAATTCTTCGGCGAGGCGCAGGGCGAGGGAGGTCTTGCCGCTGGCGGTGGGGCCAACCAGAACGATAAGCGGATTCGTCACCACAGTCGCCACCATCCGGGGTTGAAAACGTGATGTGCGCGAAGCAGGCTGAAGAGCAGCACTGCGCCCGCAATCAGAAGCAAGCCTCTGAGCTGACGGCGGCGTTCGTGGTGCCGTGGCTGGACTGACTTCTGCTTCGAGATCCTTGCGGGCATCCGTTCCTACTCGGGGTTCTTGTTGACGAGATAGTGGATGCGGAGTTCGAGGTTCGGGCCGTGAAACTCCTTGGGCAACGCAGGAAACTGGCCCACACCGGTGATGGAACCCCAGGCCGCGCGGTCGATGGCCTGGTCGTGGGTCGATCCGTCGAGAGTCATGGCGCCGATGCGACCATCGGGCAGGATGGTGAAGCGAATGAGAGTCTCTCCCTGCTTATTGAGCGGGGGGCGTGCTTCCTCGGGAATCAGCGGAAGCCAGGTGTGATAGATCTCGTAGATGATTCGCTTGAGGTAGGGGTCGAAGTTGACGCCCATGGTGTCGGAGAGAACGTCGACGCCGGTGTTAAGTCCCTGATGGGCCACCGGAACGCCTGTGCCGAAGTCTCCGCCGTTGCCACGATTTTGTGCCGCTGCCTGCGCTGCGCTGCGGATGGTGTCGCCGGCTGTCTGATTGGGATTGCCAAAGTTCGGCTTCGTGGGCGCGGGTTTCGGCGCGTCGACAATCGCCTGCTCCTGCTGAGGCAGCGGTTGCGGCGGCGGGGTCTGCTTCGCCTGCTGCGGCGCGGGCTGCTGCGCAGGTGGCTGAGGAGTTGGAGCGGGCGGTGCGGGTGCCGGAACTCGGGCCTTCTCCATGGATTGAAGCTGCTGCAACGTCTTCTTGTCGAGCGTTGGCCTGGGGGCCTTGGTCTGCCGGTGCGAAAGCTCCTTCGAGATGTCCTTCGGCGTGTTCAGGTAGGTAATGTTCTTGTCCCGTTCCCTGAGGACATCCATCGGATTAATAACCCGGGGTTGATGGAACAGAATGCGAGGGCCATAGAAGAGGAACCAGGCGAAGGCAAGATAAAAGATCAGGGAGATGTAGACGGATTCGCGAAAGCGCGCGCGAGAGCGCTCGTCATCGAGAGAGTCGAGCAGGTGGATGAGTTCGTGCTCTTCGAGTTCGCCGTAACGTCCGGTGCGCACCTTGGCGGGTGGGGATGGCGGCACGGAGTTGGGTGGTGTTTCTACAGGTGGCATTGATTATGTGTTCAGACGGCTGCGGGGGACGAAAGTTGCCCCGTCAGCGATGATTGACCAGAGAATGACCCTGGTTTGCCTAGTTCCTTTTATTTTCTCATCTTTATAGCGAGAGAGGGTTGGGTTGCGCAGTGTCCGGGCCGTAAACTGTGTGGGTGAATCAAAGATTTTCTGCCGATACCCGTGCGGTTGTCATTACTGTCAGCGATCGCTGCTCCAAGGGAGAGCAGACGGATGTATCCGGGCCAGCCGTCGCCCGAATGCTGAAAACTGCCGGACTGGAAGGCGTGTTGCTGCGAATTTTGCCGGACGATATAGACGCAATCATTACGGCTTTGCGGCATTATGCGCGAAATGCACAGTTGATCGTCACCACTGGAGGTACAGGGCTGGCCCCCCGGGATGTGACCCCGGACGCCACTCGGCTGGTGTGCGAGCGGATCGTGGATGGGCTGGCCGAGCGCATGCGTGCCGAGGGCTTGCAACATACTCCATTTGCAGCGCTTAGCCGTGCGGTCTGTGGGGTAACCGGAGAGACTCTGGTTGTGAATCTGCCGGGAAGCCCGGCGGGAGCGGAAAGTTCGCTTCGCGCGGTGCTTCCGCTGCTGCCTCATGCGCTGGATCTGCTGGCGGGAAAGACGGAGCATTCCGGGCTAAATGCAGGTTAGAATTTCCGAGCTAAATAGAGGGTAAAATAAGGTTTCCTCGTGAAAATCTCTCCGGTTTCTCTCTTTCATAAACTGAATACCGCTCTGCTCGTGCTGCTGAAGCCGTTGGGAGTTTGGGGCCTGGGTGCGCTTGCCATCGTGGATACATCGTCGGTTCCGGTGCCGATCGATGCCCTGGTCATCGATTATGTTGCGCATGACCACGCCAAGTTCCTTATTTACTGTGTGATGGCGGCTGCCGGGTCGGCCATCGGAAGCCTGGTTCCCTACTATTTTGGGCGCGCAGGTGGAGAGCTTTTCCTGCTGAAACGGATCAACCGGCAGCGCTATGAGGCATTGCGCGACCGTTTTGAGCGGCAGGAATTTCTGGCAATCATGGTTCCTGCGATGATGCCTCCTCCCATGCCTGTGAAAGTGATTGAGTTTGCGGCGGGCGTGTTTGAGATGAAGCCGCTCTGGTACTTTGGCGCGGTTTTTTCTGGTAAGTTCCTGCGGTTTCTGCTGGAAGCGGTGGTTACGATCGTCTATGGTCCTGCGATCCTGAAGACCCTGGGCGGAGCCGTGCACGAGCACCTCGGCTATGTGCTTGGCGTGGTTGGGATACTGGCCGCGCTGCTGGTGGCCTATATCGTCCGTAAGCTGTTCAGCAAGCGGCGAGGGACTCGGTTTCCGGTGGAGGATGAACCGTCGGCGTAGCGCATTTCTTCGACTCTCTAAACAGATGAAGACTCCTCCAAAATGAAAAGGGGCTGCGAGATTCGCAGCCCCTTTTTTGACGGATAGGGTTTTTAGGCGATGTGGTTGCCCTGAGCTTCGCGCATAGTCTCGACGACGCTGGAGGCCAGTGCGGGAAGGCCAAAGAGAGCACCGGCGGTAATCGCGGTGGAGATGACGTCGTTGGCGTAGAACGGAATGGCCGCAATATAGCAGGCGCTGAGACCGGCTACGGTGTGCGGATACATGAAGCTGCCCATCCAGACGGCGAAGTTGCTGAGGATGAAGAACGACGTTGCCGACGCCATGACGCCTCCAGCTACGCGAAGGGCAGACGGCTTGCCGCTGAGCATCTGGTGGCCGAGCAGGCAGATGGCCGCGTACCAGACCCAGGTGATGAGATAGGCGCTGGTGTGAAAGGCGTATCCATAGGCGAAGACGGTGAGATAGTAGTCCGCGCCCATCAGAGCGAGGACAGCGATGATGGTCTGCCAGCGGCTGCGACGCGCGCCGAAGTACAGCAGACCTCCGCCGACCGCAGTGAACCCGATGGCGGTGGTGCTGAAGATATGCGGCAGGAAGCGGCTGAAGACAGCGAAGAGAAGAACGAGATAGGCGACCATGGTAATACCTCTTGTTTCAGAAAAAGCGTGTGAATTCGATTGTCAGCTTTCGGCGTGGCAGGGTCAAGGATTTGGATTGGCCTAATCCGCGACCCGGCAGATGAGGCACTTCAGATAGGTGGTCTCGGGCAGGGTGAGGATGGCCGGGTGGTCGGGGGCGGCACCTCGGATTTCAAGGATCTGGACGCGGCGGCCAGCGTCGGAGGCGGCCGAGGCTACCACGGCGGTGAACTCTTCGAGCGGTACGTGGTGAGAGCAGGAGCAGGTGACGAGGGTTCCGCCGGGGTTCAGCATCTTCATCGCCCGGAGATTCAGCTCCTTGTAGCCGCGCAGGGCGCTCTCGGCGGCACGTTTGGATTTGGCGAAGGCCGGTGGGTCGAGGACGATGGTGTCGTACTTCTCTCCCGCGGCTTCGTATTCGCGGAGAAACTCGAAGGCGTCGGCTTCGATCCATTCGACTTTGGCTTGCAGGTCAGGGTTGAGTTCGAGGTTGCGGTCGGCGACCTGGAGTGCGGCGCGGCTGGCGTCGATGCCGGTAACCTGATCGCAGCGCTGGGCCATATGCAGGGCGAAGCCTCCCTGGTAGGTGCAAACATCGAGAGCGCGGCCACGAGCGTGGCGGGCCGCGGCGGCGTAGTTGAGGCGCTGGTCGAGGAAGGCTCCGGTCTTCTGGCCGGAGGTGGCGTCGTAGTGGAGCTTTAAACCATTGATCGTGAAGACGGTGGTGAGCGTTGGCGTGCCGGGGGTGTTGGTGTGCAGCGGCTCGGGTGAGGGCGGGGCAAGTTGCTCGAGCTCGCGGACCTTGGGATCGGGGCGCTCGATGATGGTGGCGGGTTGAAGGCGCTCGCGGATGATCTCGGTGAGGAGCTGGCGGACGTCGTCCTGTGCGGTGCCCTGGGTGAGTAGCTGGAGGATGACGAGGTCGTTGTAGCGGTCTGCGATGATGCCAGGAAGATTGTCGGCTTCGGAGAAGATGAGGCGGGAGGCGTTGTTCTCTGGCGAATCGGGCGCCAGTTCTTCGCGGAGGGTGAGGGCGGCATTGAGACGCTCGCGAAGCTGATCGAGGTAGGCAGGGCGGGAGAGTGCGGCCTCAGGTGAGACGAGCCGAAGGGTGATCTGAGAGGCCGCGCTGTAAAGGGCTGTGCCGAGCGGGATGCCGCGGCTGTCGGTGATGGTAACCAGTGCGCCGGGGGCGACTTCGTTGGTGCCGAGGGGTGGAATCAGGGATTCGACATCGGAGCGGTAGACCCAGAGATGGCCCGCGCGGAGACGGTCTGCTGCCCGACGGGTGACGGCGGCTGCCGGGCCGTGGGGTTGGGGGGCTGCGGTTTTCAGAGGACGCAATTCTGTGGCGGGCTTCGGCATGACTCTATGGTCGCATGGGGTGGCTCTGACGTGACTGCCTGGAGGTTTTGCGGCATAGCCCGGAATCGAGAGATCGGGCACCCGGATCTTCGGGATGCGAGACTAGAGAGTGATGGGAGTGCGTGTGCAAGAGGTAGATGTTGTAGTGCTGGGTGCAGGTGCGGCTGGGTTAATGTGCGCCATCGAAGCCGGGCGGCGAGGACGGCGCGTTGTCCTGCTCGACCATGCCGAGCGCGTGGGAAAAAAGATCCTGATCTCGGGTGGAGGGCGGTGCAACTTCACCAACATTCATTGCCGGGCGGAGAACTTTCTTTCGGAGAACCCGCACTTTGCCAAGTCGGCTCTGGCTCGGTTTACACCCGCTGACATCATTGCGTTGGTGGAGAAGCATGGCATTCGCTATCACGAGAAGACGCTGGGGCAGCTATTCTGCGACCGCTCCGCGATGGACGTCGTGACCATGCTGGAGCGGGAGTGTGCCGAGGCAGGCGTTCGTGTGCTGACAGGAGCGCGGGTGGCTTCTGTTAAGCGAGACGGCAAGTTTGTAGTGGAGACTTCGGCAGGTGAGCTCAGAGCGGAGGCTGTGGTGGTCGCTACGGGTGGGTTGTCGATTCCGAAGATGGGGGCCACAGGTTTTGGGTATGACGTGGCGCGGCAGTTTGGGCTACGCGTAGTGGAGTGCCGTCCGGCGCTGGTTCCGCTGGTGTTTGGAGGAGAGGATGCGGCGCGCTGGTGCGATCTGACCGGGCTGTCGGCTGAAGTGGTGGCGGCAGCGGGAGTGAAGCGGCGACGCGGCAGCTTTCGCGAGAAGATGCTGGTGACGCATCGCGGGTTGAGTGGACCGGCGATCTTGCAGGTGTCTTCTTATTGGCGGGCGGGCGAGGTGGTGGAGATCGATCTTGCTCCGGGGGTGGAGGTGTTCGCTCCATTGCTGGCCAGGAACGCCAGGCGAGATGCGGGCGCGGCTGTGATGGCTCTGCGAACAATATTGCCGGGACGTTTGGCGGAGCGGTGGGTGGCTTTGCATGAGCCTGCTGGATGGACGAATGCTTCTCTGGAAGCGATGGAGCGAGAGGTTCATGCGTGGCGGGTGATGCCTGCCGGGACCGAGGGCTATGCCAAGGCCGAGGTTACGGCCGGCGGCGTGGATACGGCAGAGCTGGATGCGAAGAAGATGGAGAGCCGGAAGGTTCCGGGGCTTTATTTCATCGGTGAGGTGGTGGATGTGACCGGATGGCTGGGTGGATATAACTTTCAGTGGGCGTGGGCTTCGGGGGTCAGTGCCGGACGGGCGGTGTAGGGACGCCTTCGCTACACCCTTTTAAAATCTTGAGGGTAGCTCGCACCCCATGTCCGGCTTCTGGAACATGGGGATGCCCTGATTGTTATTCGTTACCAGTTATTTTGCTGGTGCGGGTGGGGGGCCGTGCTGCTCCGGAGGAGGGACGAATTCGGTGGGGGTGGATTTGCCCCGGTGGCAGGTGCCGCAGCCCACCTTCTGCATGGAGCCGTGGTCCGGAAGCTGGGCGAGATACTTGCCGTTGATGGTCTGCGTCATGCGCATCATGACGCGGGCGGATTTCTTTTCCGGCTTGGCATCGGAGGCGAAGATGAGGTGGTGGGTGGTCTTGTCTTCCACGTGGCAGAAGTTGCAATGCACGCCGAGACTGCCGGTGAACTGATGCATGGTCGCCATCAGATCCTTGCTGGAGATGTTCTTCGGCAGCACCTTCAGGTTAGTCGGCTTGGGCATCTCGTGGTGTGCCTCCGACGGCGGCGCAGCCGGCGGGGCAGTCTGCGCCAAGAGGCTGACGGAAGGAAAGAGGAGCGATGCTGCAATCAGTACGCGGGAGAGATGCTTTCCATGAAGCATGTGGCTGGCCTCTTGAGATAAGTGATGCGTTGTCTACGTTTCGAATCCTACAGAAGTTTCCGCGCGATGTGGATTGAAATCTCAATTTGAATTCATCGAACGATGAGGGTGAGGCTGATGGTGTGGGTAAGGCCATTGCTGGTGGCTGAGACCACGATGGGATAAGTCCCGGCGGGAGTCACAGGAGTCTGACCAGGCGATGTGCCCGTAGAGCCGGAGGACGGCAGCTGACGACCTGTTCCGCAGCCCGTGGGAAAGAAGATCAGTGCGCAGAGCAGAAGCGCGCATGCGAGCCGGGAAAGGCAGCCCCGGCGCAGCGTGAGGAGGCCGAGGGGCAGAAGCGCCGCCAGCCACAAAGCCATATTTTGGCCGGGTGGAACCAACGAGGCCGTAAGCGTGCCTGTAAGCAAAGTGACGGAGACGGTAGTAGCGCCGGAGACGGAGACGACGGAAGGCGTGATGTTGCAGGTGGCGTTGAGCGGTGTCCCGGCACACGTAAAGGTGGTGGGCTGTGCAGTCGCGGAGGTGAAGAGGAGGGGGAACACAGCATTCTGCCCGCTGGCGATGGTGACGGTGGTATCGCCGTCGGGAGTAAGGGCAAAGTCCACAGCGTTGCCGGTGAGCTGGAGGACCTGAGGGGAACGGGGAGCGCTGTCGGTGATGGTGAGGGTGCCAGTACGCGCGCCGCCTGCGGTGGGAGCGAAGACCAGCTGGAGGGTGCAGGCATTAGCCACGGGGAGCGTGGTGCCGCAGGTATCACTGCCGGGAAGGATGCTGAAGTCGCCGCTGAGGGCGGTACTTGAAAGAGCTAGAGGGAGGCCGCCATTGTTGGTGAGAGTGACCGTCTGCGGTGCAGAGGTTTGGCCGACGCCAGTGCTTGGAAAAGCAAGATTATAGAGCGGCGAGAGCGAGACGCCGGGAGGTGCAACGCCGGTGCCGCTGAGAGCTACGGTCTGAGTACGGTACTGGTCTGCAATGGTGAGCTGAGCGGTGACAGGGCCGATGCTCTGCGGTTGGAAGGCCACGTCGATGGCGCAGGTGGAGTGCGGATTGAGCGAGTTTCCGCAGGCGTTGGCGACGGTGAAGTCGCTGCCGGGTATCTGCGCGGAGATGAGCGTGAGGGCTACATCGCCGGAGTTGGTGAGAGTGATTTGTTGCGGAGCGCTTACCGTCGTGAGTTGCTGGGTGGCGAACGTGAGGGTGTTGGAAGAGAGGGCGTCGGTGGCAGGAGTAGTCCCCATACCGGAGAGCGAGGCGGTCTGGGTGCCCACACCGTCGGTGATGCTGAAGCTTCCGGTGTACGCTCCGGAGGCGGTCGGGGTGAAGGTGATGGCGACGGTGCAGCCGGTGTCGGCTTTGAGGGTAGAGGTGCAGGTGTTGGCGGAGATTACAAAACCGGCTCCGCTGACGGTGGGGGTTTGCAGCGTTGTCGTGGTTCCGCCGGTGTTGGAGATGGTGATGTTTTGCGCGAGGCTGGTGGCGTTGATGTTGGTCGGGGGAAAAGTAATGTCAATGGGGTTAAGGACGACCGTTGCGGGTGGCGTGCCAGTTCCGCCGAGGGTTGCCGTGGCTTGTCCGCCGGGAACATTGCCGTAGACGATGAGGAAGCCGCTGCGGCTTCCGGTGGCAGTGGGCAGGAAGCGGACCTGAACGGTGCATGTCTGGCCGGCGGCGATGGGAGCGGCAGCGCAGGTGTCGTTGGTGTCGTCGGTGGCGAAGTCGCCGGTCGTCGAGATCTCGGTGATGACGAGTGGGGCGCTGCCGGAGTTGGTCACCGTGATGGTTTGCGGCGAGCTGGCGGTGGCTACTGCCTGATCGCTGAAGGTGAGGGATGCGGGACTGAGAGCGATGGCTGGCTCGGCTGGGTTGAGGGCGGTGAGCAGAGGGATCTGCCAAAGGCCTCGCCCATAGGTGGCGGCGCGGAGTTCGCCGATGCGGCCATCGCCCGTAGGCATGGCCGGGGCGGCGGCAAGCTGGATGACTGGCGAGTTAGGCAGGCTGGTGCCATAGATGCTCCAGCAGTTGTTGAGGGGGCTGGCGCAGGCGGCAACCTGCGTGGTGACGTAGACACCGGTGTCGAGTGCGACATAGACGGTATTGGCGTCGTTCGGATCGACGATAACGCTGTTGGCGGGGGCGTTGGGGAGATTGTTGCTAATGTTGCTCCAGCTCGCGCCTCCGTCGATGGAACGGTAGAGGTGCGGAGCATTGCTGCCATTGCCTGCGAAGCCCATGACGGTGGCATAGAGGGTTTTGCCGGTGGGGTCGTGGGAGTCGGCGGCCAGGGAAGAGATGTCGAAGCCGCCGGGATTGAATGGCGTGAGGTCGTTGGTCACAGGGGATGAGGTGAGGTCGGTCCATGCGGTGGCGCCGTCGGCCATGTCGGCGCTGCTGGTGGAGAAGAGATGGCCGCCGGAGGTGCCGCCGCCATCGAGTTTTCCCGCCATGCCTGCGTAGAGGACTTTGGAGCCTGCATTCTGCGCGGCTGTACCGCTGCTGACCGGACCCGCAGCAGCCAGCGAGCGGAGGACTGGATTAGAAGCGTTGCATGCGGAGTTTTGCGAGCCGCTGAGGAGTTTGCTGATGGTATTCGCGGAAGACCACGCCGCTCCGCTGTCGGCGGGGCCGCGCCAGACGCGGCAAGTCCCAATGAGGATGTTGGACGGAAGGGCGGGGTCGAGTAGCCACGGAGCGTCGATGAGCGAGGCGTCCTGTGCAGTCTGAGTGGGGCCGATGGTTGGGATTCCGGTGAAGTCCGCAGGGGTACAACTGGCGCCACTGGTGCATTGATGGATGCTGACACCGGCGCCGTTGGAGAGATACCAGAGTTCAGGGTTGGTCTGGTCGATGGCGACGGTACCGCCTTCGCCAGTGGCGAGTTGGGCCCAGGGCGGGGATTGCAGGGACGTGGAGGCTGTTGAAGTGGCGGCGGTCCCGTTTGCGCCAAGACCGACGAGCAGTGTGGCCGGATCGCTGGGGTGTTGCGCGAAGCTGGTGACTTCGGCGAGCGAGCCCAGGCCGCCGTTGAGGTTCTGGAAGTGGGTAGCGTCGTCAGAGGAGCACGGCGTGGCCTGCTGATTGACCCCATCGGTGGAGCGCCAGAGGCCGCCGTCGTTGCCGAGATAGAGAACAGTGGAGTTGGCGACCGTGGCGATGGCGTGCTGCGCGGGCGCGACCATGGCGGGAGCAGCGCATCCGTTGATGGCATTGGTAGTGTTGCGCAAGCTGCATCCGCCGGTGAGCGAGCAGCGGTAGAGATCAACGGTTCCGGCGAAGAGGAGGGTATCTGCTCCGGAGGGCATGGCTGCTAAGGCGAGGTTGTAATCCGCTTGCGGGATGACTGCATTTCCGTTGCCTGTTTCGAGTGGTGCGGACGGAAGTTGCTTCGCAAAGGTGACGGTGTTGCTGGTGCAGCTTGTGCCAGTAAGGCCGCACACATCTTGCCACAGGCCTTGATCGACATTGCTGCCGTCCACGGTGAGGGCGAAGGTATCCCCTGTAACCGGCTGCACTGCGAGCGCGCCACGGAAGATGGGACAAGACGTGCTGCCGACGCCACCGGCGTTGCTTGGGCAGGCGGTAAGGCTGAGGCTGGCGCCGGGTTGATTGGCCAGACGAGTCCAGGTAGCGCCGTCGGGCGACTCATAGTAGCCGTGGTAGCGAATCGCAGCGTAAAACCGCTGGCGGATGGGGTTCCACACCACTGACGTCGCGGCGTTGTTGCCGCCCGAATCTCCGGGCAGCGGACGCTGCACGAACTGGCCGCTGTCCATGATGGTGGCCATCTGCCAGGTCGCTCCGGCATCGGTCGAATAGTAGAGTCCCATGATGCTGTAGGTCGTGTCGACTGCGTTGACGACATTACCTTCGGCGGCTTGAGATACGGCTGCGACCACAGTGTCTGGTGAGGTGCTGCTCCACGCAAAACCAGCGAAGCCGAGGCCGGTGAAGGAGTGATCGCCGGCTGCGCCGTCCTGCGATTGCTGGACGATCGTCCAGGTGAGACCGCCATCGATGGAGCGGAGGATGCCGCTGCCGTAGAAGGAGTCGGTGGCATCGTTGGGGTCGCCAGTTCCGGCGAGGACGACCCCGGATTGCACACTGATTGCGCCGATGCTGAGCGAGGGGATCACCGCAGTCCCGGCGTTGGCGCTGAAGACAGGGAGAGTATCCGTAAGTGGCGTGAAGCTGACGCTGGCGGATGGCCCCGCCGCATTGGTCGACTTCCAAATGCCCCCTCCGGTAGTTCCGAGGTACACGGTGTTGCCGGACGTGTCCGCCGGATCGATCGCGATGGCGGTGACGCGCCCGGTGACGTTTCCGTAGGCCAGGCTTGCAACCTGGTTCGGACCCAGAGGCTGCCATACCGCATTGAGGTCTCTGATGCGCGGCAACAACGAGCTTCCGGTGATCAGCGCGATGTGCTGTTCACGGGCAGCCATTATCGACTGCGCGCCTGCGATGGGCGGCGAGAGCGTGCGGCCCTTAAGAAAACTTCTGGCGCGGAGTGCGTATGCGGAAGGCTTTGCGGGTGACGGCATGAACTGCGCGACTGTCGGCGCGGCTGGAAGAATAGCGGTACCGAGCACAAGAAACAGCAGCGCGCGGGCGGGGAGCGGGCTGCGCCGGTACGCGGAATGAGAATTTGCGCTTAGACCCATGGCATTGCTTCGGGAAGATGAAGGTCGCTGCTTCCGATGCTGCAAGCTGTCACAGCGTAAGTCAACGCTGGATGGGATGAAGATTCTCTAATGATTCCGCAACGGGATAAGAGGGATCTCATGTGCTGCTCTGCGTGGCTCCCACCTCTTTGAATGTGCTGATGCACGCAAATTTATCGCAAGCGAAACGCGGGGGCAATCTCCTGATAGTTGTAGTTCTGCGCGATGTACCTCTTTGAGTTGAACTTTCTCCCGGTGGATGCGCCGGACATGTAGCGGATCTTGCCGAAGATGGGGCGTTCATTCCAGGCGCGGTCGAATTTGCCAAGGATGGCCCAGGCCACGCCAGCGTAGCCGTTGGGGTCGCGGCCATCGAGGAAATATTTGTCGTTGAGATAAATCGCATGCTTCATGGCGGTGGGGATGTCGGGAGTCCACTCCAGGATCTTCTTTGCCCAGTACATGCGCATGTGGTTGTGCATCCATCCGTAATGAAGCATCTGGAGCTGCGCCGCGTTCCAGAGATCGTCGTGAGTTTGTGCGCCTTCGAGCTGGGCGAGATCGTAAAGGTACTCGCGTTCGTCGCGGGCGTGTTCGGCGATGGTAGTCTTTGCCCAAGGCTCGGCGCAGTCGGGGGAATCGTAGTCAAGCGTGTAGCGGACGAAGTTGACTGCCAGTTCGCGCCAGGTGATCAGCTCGTTGAAGTAGCTGTCGCGGGCCGATTTCAGATTCGGACGCTTTTTTACCTCGTCATTGACGGCCAGCGCGATGGTGAGTGGACCGATGTGGCCGAAGTGGAGATAAGGCGAAAGGCAGGAGGTGCCATCCGTCTCCGGATGGTTACGCTGGGCTTCGTAGTTATCGAGCATACGGGTAGTGAAGAGTTTGAGGCGTTTGAGCGCGGCGTGGGTACCCCCCTGCCAGGCATCGACAGGGAGGACGGTGCGATCGAGATGTTTCCAACCCAGCGTAATGTCGTCATGAACGGAGTCGGAGTGAAAGTTTCGCGGGCGCTTCCACGTATGTTGCGCGTGTGTGTTTTCGTAGGGGTGAAGGAAGTCAGGCAGCAGCCGATTGAGACGGGGGCGAAGCGTGTAGGCGCCGTACTGCGCCTTTTCGATGAGCTTTGATGGAACGATGACATCGCTGTCGACGGTCCAGAAAGGAATGCTGATACGAGCGGCGAGGTGTTTGCGCCAACGCTCAGGCTCGCGCATTGGGTTCTCATCTCCGATAAGTAGAGCGGCGTTAACATCAGCGAGGAATTGCTCGTGGGATTCGTGCGGCGCGCAGCGCAGGACGAAGGCGATGTTGCGCGAGGCGAGGTCTGCTTCAATATCGGGCAGGCCCTGATTGAGGAACGTATAGTGACGCAGGTTGGCATGAGGGAAGTTGGCGATGGCGGCGAAGTAGACCACCAGCGGCAGTCCAAGCAGGTTTGCTGCTTGCGCCGCGATATCTACGGCGTGATTGTCGATGCCGCGTTGTGCGCGCTGCATCCAGTAGACGACGCACTTTCCCTTTGGGTCGGGGATGCCCTCGTGCCTTACGGTCACGCGAGGATCTGCTGCCAGAGCGTGAAGCTCTGCGGCAAGAGTGGAGCGACTGAATGCCATAGGTGAAGTGTAGCCGGAGCCTGCGGAACAAATTCATGGGAATAAAAAATGCGGCCCGGAGGCCGCACTTTCATGAAAGCAGTTTTGGTTACCAGAGGCCCCAGGCACGGCTGATGTAGTCGCTCATGGTCATGGTGATGAGCGCAAAAAAGGTGAAGAATCCAGCTGCAACCGTCATCTTGATGAGCTTCGACTGGTATTTGACGTGCATGAAGAACAGAATGACGATGACCGCCTTGATGGTTGCGATGGCCAGCGCGACGACAGGGTTGAAGATGCCGAGATCGATATATGCCGCCAGCACGGTGAGGCCGGTGAAGATCAGCAGCGTGACGAACACGATGGTGTACGTCAACGGCGAAACGATATGGTGATCGGCGTGTTCCGGATTGGTTACATTGGATGCGTCATGAAACTCGGTCATTCTTATCTCCTGCCAGTCGTTTGCCAGTCAGCGAAGATGGCTGCGGGGCTTCCGTTTAAACGGGGTGTCGGTTAATGAGATAGAGCAAGGGGAACAGGAACAGCCATACTATGTCGACGAAGTGCCAATATAAGGCAAAATTTTCTATGGGAGCCACATACCCCGCCGTGAAGTCACCTCGATGGGCTCGAAGCGTGAGCCAGACAAGTATGCCAAGGCCGATGATCATGTGCAGCGCGTGCAGGCCGGTCATGGCAAAGTAGAGCGAAAAGAAGATCTGCGTCTTCTTTGCGGCGTCCGGAGCGAGGGGTGCTTCCTTGAGGCCGTAAGCGTGGGGATTGACGAATTCGGCGACGTCGAAGTGCTCACCGGGTATGTGGTGCTTCTCCCACTTCTCGTGGTACTCGTCGTACTTGATGCCGATGAAGATGCACCCGAAGAGCATGGTGAGAATCAATGTGACAACGAGCAGGCCCTTCTTTTTGACCTCGGCCGCCCATACGGCAATCGCCATACAGAAACCCGAGGTGATGAGGACCGCGGTGTTGGTGCCTCCGAGCGGGACGCTCAACTGATTCGACGCGGCGACGAACGCATCGTAGTACCAGTTGCGGTAGAGCAGATAGGAGAAGAAGAGGCCGCCGAAGAACATGATTTCGGTCAGCAGGAAGAGCCACATGCCGAAGGTTGCTGCTTCGCGCTGTTGCTCCTGCGTCTCGAAGTGATGGCGGTGCTGGGGCAGAGCGACGTGGGCGTGCTCCTCCGGCTGGGCCGTCTCGTGGGTGTGGGGACGCGTAGCTACGATCACATTATCCAACGGTAGTCACCTCTTGTTCCGTCTTGTGGGCGAGCCACTCGTAATCATAGGCCTCATGATCGACGACAGGAACCTCGATAAAGTTTTCGGTCAGCGGCGGGGATTGAATCTGCCATTCGAGGCCAGTCGCCTGCCAGGGGTTATTGCCGGCGATCGCACCGTACTTCAGCGACCATCCGAGATACAGCAGAGGGAGCATATAGCCGACGCCGAGTACGGTAGCACCCGCGGTCGACAGGACATTGAGCACCTGGAACTCCGGCGGATAAGCATGATAGCGACGCGGCATCCCGAGGTATCCAAGGATGAACTGCGGAAGGAAGGTAAGGTTGAAGCCGATAAAGGTAGTAACCGCGGCGAGCTTCGAGAGCGACTCGGGATACATGCGGCCGGTCATCTTCGGCCACCAGAAGTGGATGCCGGAGAGGAAGGCCATGAGCATTCCGCCGACCATGACGAAGTGGAAGTGCGCCACGATGAAGTAGGTCTCGGTGAGATGGATGTCCATGCCCAGCGCGCCGAGGAAGACGCCGGTCATACCGCCGATGGTAAACAGCCCCATGAAGCCGAAGGCGTAGAGCATCGGCGTCTCAAAGGTGATCGACCCCTTCTGCAAGGTGAAGGCCCAGTTGAAGATCTTGATGGCGGAAGGGACGGCCACCAGCATGGTCAAAAGTGAGAAGACCAGCGCGGAGTAGTTGGAGACACCCATGATGAACATGTGGTGCGCCCAGACGAAGAAGCCGAAGAGCGCGATAGCCACGGATGAGAAGGCGACCGCGGTGTATCCGAACACACGTTTTCTGCTGAAGGTGCTGATGACCTCAGAAATAACCCCCATGCCGGGAAGAATCATGATGTAGACGGCAGGGTGCGAGTAGAACCAGAAGAGATGCTGGAAGAGCAACGGATCGCCACCCTTGGTGGGATCAAAGACGCCGATGCCGATGGTACGCTCGAGGGCAACGAGAACCAGCGTAATGGCGAGAACCGGCGTGCCGAGCACCATGAGCAGCGAGGCGGCATAGTTCGACCAGACGAAGAGCGGCAAGCGGAACCACGTCATGCCCGGAGCGCGCATACGGTGGATGGTGACGATGAAATTAAGCCCGGTAAAGATCGACGAGAACCCGATGATGAAGATGCCGACCGCCGCAGTGACGACGTGCGTGTTCAGATAGTGAGTCGAGAGCGGGGTGGTGAAAGTCCAGCCGGTGTCGACGCCGCCAAGGACAAGTGCCGCCAAGGTGAAGAGGCCGCCGACCCAGTAGAGATACCAGCTCAACAGGTTGACCTTGGGAAAGGCGAGATCCTTGGCTCCGATCATGATGGGCATCAGGAAGTTCCCCAGGGTCGCCGGCACGGAAGGTACCAGGAAAAGGAAGACCATGATGATGCCATGCATCGAGAAGAACTTGTTATAGGTGTCGGAGGCGACAAGATCGGGCTGTGGCGTCAGAAGTTCCAGGCGGATGAGGCCGGCGAATGCTCCGCCGATGAAGAAGAAGAACGTGATCGAGATCAGATAAAGAATCGCGATACGCTTATGGTCGCCGGTGAACAACCAGCTCAGCAAACCATCCTCATTATTAAGGTAGTTCCGCTTCGGTAGAGTTGCCGTCTTCTGATCGGGCAGGTTAACAATTGTCGAACTGGTTGCGCTCATGGTTTCACCCCTGCTGGCGTTGTCGGCGCCGCCTGGTCAGACTCCGTCGTGACCAGGGTTTGCTGGATTCTGTAGTTACTTTGTAGTCCCTTGATGTATTCGACGAGATCGATCAGGCCGTCCTCGCTGACCTGGCCCTGATAGGTGGGCATGATCGGCGCGTATCCGGCAGTGACGTGCTCCGACGGATTGAGGATGGCATCGCGCAGGTAGGCGTCGTTGACCAACACCTCGGAACCGTTGGTGAGTTGGAGCTTCGATCCATAGACCCCTGCGAGATTCGGCCCGCGCGCGGCGGCGGCGCCGGTGTGGCAGGCATTGCAGCCCATGCTGGCAAAGAGCCGTTCGCCATTCTGCGCAAGGGACATGCCGCTGGTAGATGCTTGCAGCCACTTCTGATAGTCATCGGGAGTCATCGCGGTGACTTCGCCGATCATCTGGGAGTGGTTGGTGCCGCAGTACTGCGTGCAGAAGATGTGATAGCTGCCGGGAGTGGTCGCCTGAAACCATACCGTCGAGTAGCGGCCCGGGATGACTTCGCGCTTGATGCGGAAGTCGGGAACGGAGAAGCTGTGGAATACGTCCTGCGAAATCATCGTCAACTGGACGGGCTTGCCTACGGGAACGTGCAGCGCATTGATCTCGTGCTGACCGCCCTCGTGTTCCGCTTTCCACATCCATTGCTTGCCGACAACATAGATATTCATGGAGTTGGTTGGTGGATTGTAGATACGGAAGTAGAGCAGCGCTCCCCAAACGAAGCAGATGAGAAACAGCGCGAGCGGAATGATGGTCCACGTCGCTTCGAGCAAAGTCGAGCCCTCAACCTGGATGGCCACGGGATGCTTTTCCTTGCGGTAGCGGATGGCAAAGCCAAAGATGAGCGTACCGACCAAGGTAAGGCCGACCACTGTAATCAGCAGCAGGAAGAAGTAGAGCGCGTCGGCGTAGGGCGCGATGGTCGATGCCTCGCGCGGGAAGAGCGCGGAAGCGTTGAGCCACTTCACCAGAAATTGCCACAGGACTGGACTGATATGCATCGTTACCCTTTATCCATTCTCTTTCTTAGTCAGGTCGTGGTCGCGCGAAAGCCGCAAATCTCTGCGGAACATCAAGAACATGAAACCACCCAGCCATGCCACCGTGACCATGCCGCCCAATTGCACCACGCGGGCGACGATAAGCGAATGCTTGTTGCGTTCCGGGTCGTAGTGATAGCAGTAGGTCAGGATGTTCGCGACAGGCGAACCAATTTTGTTGCCGGAGGCCTCGACCAGCCCCAGGAGGATGTCCTTGGGCGAATACTCGACGCCAAGATAGTATTGGGCGAGCTTGCCGTCGGTCGTGACGATCTGGATGGAGCTGGCATGGGCAAACTGGGTGAGCTTTCCATCCGGCCCGGGAACGCGAACGTAGCCGAAGCCGACAGCCTTGCTTACTTCGTCAATTGCAGGCCGCTCGCCGGTGAGGAAGTGCCATCCATCTGCTGTGCCCGGGCGTCCATAGCGCTTGACGTAGAGGGCCTTCTTTTTCGCTGCGATCTGTGGCGTTTCGCTGGGATCGATGCTGATGACCACAACGTTGAAGTCTTTGCCGGGCGTCAGATGCACCATCATCAGCGCGCTGGTCAGTCCGTCGAGCTCTTCCGAGCAGAGCATCGGGCAGTTGTAGTAGACGAGCGAAAGAATCGCGGGCTTCTTGCCGAAGTAATCGCCGAGCCGGACGGTCTTGCCCGTATCGTCGACGAACTGCGCGTCGAGCGGAAGCGGCTGGTTCAGATGCTGGGCGATGCCGACCTTCTGGAGCACCTGCGGCAACTCATCGCCGACGTTCTGACCCTCCTGCTTATCGCCGTAGCCAGAGACCTGACTGAACAGAGGCGCACAGAGCAGCAGGACGCAGCCAAGAACCGCCGCCTGCCAACCGCCTCGTATTGTCCGCCTGTTCATCATGCCGTCTTCTTCTATGGTATTCCCGGTTCGGTTATCGTTCGATCTTCGATCTTGGTTAGTGGGCGTGCTCGGCCTTGGCTTCGCTTTCGGCCTTGCCATAGCTCATCTTTTCGGCGCGAGCTTCAATGGTGTCAAGTTCGTAACCCGTACGGGCGAACCCGGTGGTCAGAGGCGCCTGGATCTCCGGCTTGTCATCCCCCGCCATCAGGGTGGTTGTAGCTGCCGTCTGCGTATTGACCGGAAGCCCCCGTTGGGCGATCAACTCCATGGCGCGAGTGATGGGAATCCGAATGTTGCTGCCCTCTCCGGGAACCGTGCTGTAATAGTCGAGCAACAAATCCTCGCGTGCGTGAAGGTCGGCGGTGGATTGCTCCCCATCGTCAATATCGAGGCGAGGAGACGGAAAGGTCGCCGTCAACTGCTGGAGCTGCTTCTGCTCCATCTCAGGGTCGCTGGCCAGGTCCTCCCGCTTGCCGCCATTCAAGGCCGCACCGGCGAAGTCCGACGTGTGGTTCCACTTGGTCGTGGGACCATCCGCCTTCTGGATGGCGCTGTTGATGACTTTGCCCATGACAAAACAGAAGACAAAGAAGACGACGAGGAAGCCGCCAAGGCCGGCCAAGAAGACCACAACGCCATTGACGTTGACGTCGGTCGTCTCATAGCCGGGGGACTCGGTGCTGCGCCCCTTCTGGTCCGGTTCGCCGTGTTGCTTCAGATCGTGTTCGTTAGTGGGCATGTTCGGGCTCCAACAGCTCTTCCAGATGCGGATCGTTCAGGTTCATGATGGGACGGGCTTTCAGCTCAGTCAGGTAATAGGCTCCCCAGACTGCCAGGACCGCGATCGGCACCGTAATGTAAGCCAGAATTCCAATGTTTCCAACGATGTGCAGATTACCGGCGGCATCCTTGAAGTTTGGTTCAATCAGCCAGAACATGTCGACGCAACGGGCAAAGATCATCCAGGAGGCGAGCCAGATCATCTTCCGCTTGTTGCGCTTCAGGTCACGCGACAGCAGCAGGCAGAACGGAATCAGCCAGTGGGCAACAAAGTCGAGCGTGCAGATGGTCCACCAGCCGCCGTTGATGCGATGCAGGTACCAGGGAATCTCGTCCGGGATGTTGCCGGACCAGATGATGAGGAACTCGGCGAAGCAGAGATAGATGTTCAGCATGACGAAGGCGAGCATGAGCTTGCCCAGATCGTGCTGTTCGGTCATCCGCAGCAGGGTCTTCATCGGCTGGAACTTCGAGAGCAGAATCACGGTCAGCACGCCCAGCGCGAGAACCGCATACCCCTGGCCGACGAGGAATTGCAGGCCGTAGATCGAGGAGTACCAGGTGACGTCCAGCGACTTGATCCAGTCGATGGAACCACAGGTCAGCAGGACAACGTAGATGAAGATGCCGATGCCGCAGAGGTTTTCAAACTTGGTCCGCCAGCGATCGTAGCTGGCCTGAGTGCCGCGCATAGGATCGGCATCGCACTGCAGCGACCATTTATTGATGAAGTAGGTGAGCAGCAGAAGGACGCCAAAGATGATGATGGTCTGGACAATCACGCTCACCGGGTTCAGCATGGCGTGCTTGTCATTGATGGTCATCGCCTGTTCGAGCGTGACCCAGTGGTTCGCCAGGGCGTTCGCCACGGCAGCAGGATTGGGATACGCCGCCCACTGGTACAGGTGCTTCATGAAGATAGCGATAGGCACGAACATCAGCGCGACCAGCCAGAGCGTTCGGCTCATGGCCTCGAGCGGACGGCGCAGCAAAAGTCCCCACTTGCCACCGGTCACATGCTGCAGCATCAGCACAACCAGGCCGCCGCCGGCGAAGCCGAAGCAGGTCATGAAGCCCATCAGGTACGCGCGCAGCAGGTGGTTGCGGCCTTCGTGCGTGAAGGCAAAGAGCACGGAGACCAGCGTTGCGACCACAGCGACGATCAGCAGACGGGTCCGCCACACGGTGACAATCTCCGGTGTGACAAACGATTCAGGAAGCGGACGCGGGCCGTGATGATGAGCGAGGGCGTCGTGCCCGCCGGCTTCTCCGTTATGTTCGTGTCCAAATGACATGCGTTTCAAGCCTTCGTTCGGAAGCTTCCGAGGTTACTGCTTTGCTGCGGTTTTTCCGGCAGGCGCGGCAGCCGGTGATTTTGGAGTATGGGACGCCACAGGCGCTCCTGAACCCGATGCTGCATTGGGCGGTGTCGCGGGAAGAACGTAGGGCTGGTCGTCCGGCGTACCGCGAACTGCCGTCGGCGGCAGAGTCCATTGGTCGGCAAAATTCGCGGGTAGGCCCTCTTTCTCCGCAATGCTCGATAGCGGCTGGACCTGAGCCCCTGCGGGCACGTCTGCCTGGGTCGCCTTCTGGCTCAACTGGAGCGCCTTGATGTAAGCCACGATGGCCCAGCGATCGATTGGTGTGATCTGCGCCGAATAGTCCGGCATCGCACCGTAGCCGTTGGTCATGACGTTGAAGAAGTGGCCCAGCGGCGCGGTTTCAAGGCGCGCGGTGTGGTAGTCACCTGCATGGGCGTAGCCGCGATCGACGATCATGCCCATGCCGTTGCCAACGCGCGAATGGCAGGGAGTGCAATAGACGTTGTAACGCTCCTGTCCGCGCTCGAGCACCTTCATCGTGACGGGAAAGGGCATACCGTCGCCCTCCTTGCCATTGATGAAGCCGGTGTAGAAGTAGGTGTCGGCGTGGAGCTGGTTGCGAGCTACCGTGTTGGCCACCTGCGGACGCACAGAGCGGCCGTCGGCGTAAAAGTCAGTGCCCCGCTGAGGGAAGAACTTCGGTTCGTCGTGCATGTCCTGGCGGCAGCCGAGCCCGGAGATCAACAGGAGCGACGTCGCGGCAGCCATGGCAAACCGGGGAGCTAGGCGGGGAAAGCTTGTGATTCGGGTATTAATGGTCCACCTCCACCACGGAGATCGCGGGGAACTGCTCAAGGAAGGTCCGGGTCTCGGTGATCGAGAACTTCGGGTCCGCAGCCTCAAGGCATAAGAAGAACTTGTCTGTCGTGGCGCCATTCCGGAAGTTCGGGGCGTTGAAGACAGGATGATAGAGCTGCGGCATGCCGTTCAGCATTACCATGCCAAACGCGGCTGACAGACCAGAGAACAGGATCGTCCACTCGTAGGCTGGAATGATGAACGCCGGCCACGAGAAGAGCGGGCGGCCTGCGATATTGAGCGGATAGGCCCAGACCGCGATCCATGTCTCCATCAGAAACGCTGTGGTAACGCCCATGATGCCGCCAAGCAGGCAGACCAGGGGAACACGGGTCTTGTGGAAGTGCAGCGCGACCGCTGCTTCTTCGACGGGATAGGGCGTGTAGCACTCCATCCGGCGATAGCCCGCCTTGCGAGCCTGCTCCGTCGCATGCACCAGTTCACTCGGGGTGTTGAACTCGGCGAGCAAGCCGTAAATTCCTTCTCTGGGTGGCATTAGAGTGACTCCTCCACTACGGTCTCAGCATCGGCCCCGCCGCGGCGCACCTTGGTCTGCGGAAGCATCATCCGGATCTCGGACATCGGAATCATCGGCAGGAAGCGTACGAATCCAAGGAAGAGGAAGGTGAACATTCCCCAGGTTCCGATGAAGATGATGTAGTCCCAGAAGGTCGCTTTGTAGGTTCCCCAGCTGGACGGGAGATATTCGCGGTAGAGGCTGGTCACAACGATGACGAAGCGCTCGAACCACATGCCGATGTTGACGACAAAGGACAGGATGAACAGATACGTCACATTCACCCGCAGCTTGCGCGACCACAGGGTCGTCAGGGGAATGGCGATGTTGGTCAGGATCAGGATCCAGTATGCCCAGCCCATCGGCCCGAACATACGGTTCCACATCATGAAGAACTCCCAGTGGCTGGCCGAGTACCACGACATGAAGACTTCCATGGCGTAGCCGTAGGCAACGATGCCGCCCGTCCCCAGCATGACCTTCGCCATATTGTCGAGATGGCGCAGCGTCACCAGATCTTCTAGGTGGTAGAACTTGCGGATCGGAATCGCCAGCGTGATGACCATGGCGAAGCCGGAGTAGATGGCGCCGGCGACGAAGTAGGGTGGGAAGATCGTCGTGTGCCAGCCAGCCAAGGCCGCGACCGCGAAGTCGAAGCTGATGACCGTGTGCACCGAGAGCACGAGCGGCGTTGAAAGGCCCGCAAGCAGCAGCGATGCCGACTCATAGCGAATCCAGTGGCGGGTCGAACCGCGCCAGCCCAGCGACAACATGCCGTACATGTACTTGGCAAAGGGCATAGTCGCGCGATCCCGAAGGGTACCAAAGTCAGGGATCATGCCGACGTACCAGAAGACGATGGAGATGGTCGCGTAGGTCGAAACCGCGAAGACGTCCCAGGCCAGCGGCGAACGGAACTGCGGCCAGACATTCATCGTGTTGGGATAAGGGAACAGCCAGTACGCCAGCCATGGACGACCAACGTGGATGAGCGGGAAGATACCCGCGCAGCAGACGGCGAAGATGGTCATCGCCTCGGCGAACCGGTTGATCGAGTTGCGCCAGGTCTGCTTGAAGAGCAGCAGAATCGCCGAGATCAACGTACCGGCGTGCCCGATACCGATCCACCAGACGAAGTTGATGATGGCGAAGCCCCAGGCGCCTGGAATGGTGACGCCCCAGATGCCGACGCCCTTCAGGAAGAGCCAGGTAATGCCGATCACAACGCCGGTCGCGATACCACCAGCCACCACGAGGCCGAAGAACCAGCCCAGCGGCGTGTTCGAGGTCAGTACGATGTCCGCGATCTTCTGCGTGACCGACTTGAAGTTGTGGCCCGGTGCGATGACCGCGTACTCGCCGGTACGCGGGTCGATCATCGGGTCAACAACTGGGTCCCGGGTCGGATCGTAGATTGGTCCTTTGGTTGCCATCGCTATGCAAGCTCCGGATTCGGGTTAATGACGCCAGCCGTATAGGTTGTGCGTGGACGGTAATTCAAGTCTGCAAGGACCTGGTAATCGCGCTCTTCAGCCTTGCGCTTCGCTACTTTGCTGGCCTTGTCGTTGATATTGCCGAAGACGATGGCATCGGTCGGGCAGGCCTGCTGGCACGCCGTTACGATGTCGCCGTCGGCGATCTCGCGATTTTCAATATCGGCCTTGATCTTGGCTGCCTCAATGCGCTGGATGCAGTAGCTGCACTTTTCCATGACGCCGCGCGAACGAACCGTGACATCAGGATTGCGCATGAACTTCAGGCTCTCGGTGTCGTAATCCGAGTAAAGCAGGAAGTTGAAGCGGCGAACCTTGTACGCGCAGTTGTTCGAGCAGTAGCGGGTGCCCACGCAACGGTTGTAGACCATGGTGTTGAGGCCTTCCGGCGTGTGGACCGTCGCTCCCACCGGGCAAACCTGTTCGCAACCGGCGTTCTCGCAGTGCTGGCAGGCCATCGGCTGAAAGTGTGCCTTGGGTGCATGCAGGTCGCCTTCGAAGTAGGTATCGATGCGCAGCCACTGCATGTTGCGGCCGATCTTTACCTGCTCGCGGCCCACAACGGCGATATTGTTTTCGGCATAGCAACTGACGATGCAGGCATTGCAGCCGATACAGCTATTCAGATCGATAGCCATGCCCCACGCGTTTTGCACCTTCAGGGTCGCAGGATCCTTCTTGTCGTAGTGCCAGGTGTCCGGGAAGAAGGTCTCGTCCCGGCCCGGCTTTTCGCCCTGCGGCGAGTATCCGACCTTGCCGATCAGCGTGCCGCTCGAGTCCCTGCCCATCTCGTCATGCGCAAAATCGGGATTCTTTTCCACTTCGGCGACCGTGGCGTAGCGGATGATGGAGCGTTCCATCGCTTCGTGCCCGGCCAGCGAGTAGGTTCCTTCGGTATCGAAGATCTTCTTGTCGAGATCGTGCTGCGCAAAGCTGCCGCGATGCTCGATGTTGTGGACCTTGGTGACGCAAAGATCGTAGTCGCTGCCCACCTTCTTCGCCGTTCCGCCGCCCTGATAGTAAGGAGCATCGGCGACGCGAAGCTGATAGGCATCGAACCCGACGCCCGCTCCGACGCGGCCGGCCTCGGCGCGGCGTCCAAATCCAAGGTGGACTGTGATCGCGCTGTCGGGATGACCCGGGGCCATCAGTACCGGCGCGGTGACTTTACGGCCGTTCAGATCAATTTCAATCAGGTCAGTCTCTTCGACCTTGAGATCTGCCATCGTACCCATGCTCATAAGCGCAGCGTTGTCCCAGCTCAGGTTCGTGACCTGCTTGGGAAGCTCCTGTAGCCAGCCAACGTTGGCATAGCGCCCGTCATAGAGCGACGGATCAGGCCGGAAGGAGATCTCGTAGCCGCTCGCAGATGCCGGTGCAGGCGCAAATGCGAGAGCGTTCCCTGCCGGGCTACCTGACTTCGGCGTAAATGCAGTTCCTTCGACCCAGCCATCGTGGAGCGCCTTGCGCCAGCTCGTAGCGAAGTCGCCCTTGATGTAGGTCTTCGCGTTGGCTGCGACTACGTCATAAGCCGACAACTGCGGATCGGCCAGCACAGTCTGGAACACATCATGCGCCGACCTGCCGCCGTACATCGGAGCGATCATTGGCTGAATGATTGAGATAGTTCCGTCATATGCCCGCGCATCCGACCAGCTCTCAAGATAATGCGACTTGTTGATGTGCCAGACCGAAATCGCGCCGGTCTCGTCCACGTGATTGCCAAGATGCACCGTATTCGGCACCTTATTGAAGGCGTCGAGGAAGTTGAGGTCTGCCGGGGCCGAGTAGACAGGATTGACGCCCAGCATGACCAGCCACTGGACCTTGCCCGCGTTCATATCGGCGACCAGCGCCTTGAGGTCGGCAACCTGCTCGGACGGAATCGGATTCACCGTCTCGGTGTAGACGACAGTCTTACCCACGGCGCCCAGTGAAGCGTTGAGCGCGTACGCTGCGGCGTGAACCGCCGGGGCCGCCTGCTCACCCGGAATGACGACGCACTTGCCGCTGCTCTTTTGCAGGTCAGCCAACAGCGCGGTAAAGAACTTCTGCTGATCGGGGTTCAGACCCTGCGGAGCTGCCCCATGCACCAGGCCCTGCGCGAAAGCCGCGATATCGCTGGGCTTCAGCGCCAATCTGTGCTCAGCCTTGAAGCCGGTAACCGTCGGCATGGTCTCGACGACGTACATCCGGTTCATCGGCTTGCCCGCTTCGTAGCGGTGCCGCTCGGCGTAAGCCGCCGCCATTGGCAGGAAGCCCGGATGAGCGATGCCACCGAGGAAGTCCGCATCAAGCGAGAGGATGAGGTCCGCCTCTTCGAGCTTGTACTGCGCATCGGTATAGCTGCCGAAGGCTGCCTTCGAGGCCGCGCGTGAAGCATCGGAGTTTACCGGCTCCCACTGGACCAATTTTGCGGAGGGATAGGCCTGCTGAACCTGTTTCCACTGCGTCGCCAGTGTCGGCGAAGTGATGGTCTCACTCAGAAAGTAGACGCCCTGGCCGCCGCTGGTCTTCTTGATCCCAGAGGAAAATGCTTGCTGAAAGCTGCCCCAGGAAGAGTTCTGGCCGCGATTGAGAACATGCTGCGAGCGGTCCGGATCGTAGAGGTCGAGCAGCGTCGCCTGCGTAAACGCATCCGACTTGCCCTTCGACATCGGGTGTTCCGGGTTGCCATCCACCTTGATGGGCCGGAAGGCATCGGACTTGATCAGTACAGGAATCGCGCCCGTAGGAAAGGGGTGCGCGGTGGCAAAGTACATCGGCTTGCCGAGAACAAGGTCTTCCGGCTGCTTGACGTAAGGATAGATAGGCTCGTCGGGCTGTTTGGTGCAACCGGCGAGTCCGGCCAGCGCCAGCGACGCGCCCATGACTTTGAGGAAGCCGCGGCGGCTGACAGCATCCACCCACTCGGCAGCTCCGGACTGACGGGGAAACTCCTCCGCCATTAACTCATGAAACGCCGGGGTCTCCGCTAGTTCGTCGAGATTCTTCCAGAAACGCCGCCCGGTCTTGCCGTCCAGCTTGGCGTGGACCTCGGCGAGCGTCAGCTTCGCCGGCGCAATCTGGGTGACTACTACGGGTTGTGCTCCTACAGGTGCTTTTGTCTCAGCCATCGTCTGCTCTGTTCCAATCCCAGTCGTTTTGATCCCGGTCGTCTTCATCGGTGGCACGTCTCGCAGCTCGAGAGTTGTTCAGGCGCGCGGATGTGGTACTGAGCGGTTAGATATTTGCCCAGCTCCATCTGGCTGGTGAACTTCTGATAGCTTGCCGGCATCGCCAGTTGCAACGGAAGCGGACTGCCCACCGTCTGACCTTCGCCACCCTGTACCGGATGCGGCTGCAGGTTGGTTCCGGATTGCGGCCTGGCTTGTCCCGCTGGATGCACTGGCTCTAGCTGCATCATCGCAAGCTCAGGATTGCCATTGTTGCTCGGATCGGTCGTCGTGCAGCTCACATCCTGGGACGTTGGGCCGTCTTTTACCGTACTGGTGCACCACACCGGCTTGTCCGTCGATGGGCCAGCCCACGCCATGTTGTAGATCTCGCTGGTAGGCCGCAGATTGCTGGCCGGGTTGCGATGGCAGTTCAGACACCACTCCATCTGCAACGTATTTTGCTGATACATCAAAGGCATTTCATCGACGCGGCCATGGCAACTCGCGCAGCCAATACCTTTATTTACATGAACTTCATGGTTGAAATAAACGTAGTCAGGAAGATCGTGCACGCGAATCCACTGGATCGAAGCGCCCGTCGCCCAGCTCTGCCGCACTGGCTCGAGCAGTTCCGCATTGGTCCAGATCTCGGAGTGGCAGTTAATACAGGTCTTGGTCGGGGGGATTCCGGCGTAGCTCGACTTCTCCACCGACGTATGACAGTACTGACACTGGAGCCCAAGGCCCTCGACGTGGTGCTTGTGGCTGAACGGTATCGGCTGGTCCGGCCGCTGACCCTGCCGCGTCACCCACGGCGAGCGCTGCAGCTCGTTCAGAGTGACGCCGAGCGCGATGACAATAATGCCCGTCAACACCAGGCTCAAACGAGCCAGCGCGTTCGAACTGCGGTCAAAAACTTGCGCCATGAGTGCGTTCCTGCTTCCTTTGCTTTACCTGATTCGAGGTCGAGAGGTTGCCCCTCGATTCCTTACCTGCTACTGCCTGCTATTACTGAATGCGATTTTGCCGATGGCCATACAGGGTCGGCGGCTGGGGCTTCCGCGATGAGTAGAGTCCCCAAAAAAAATGCTTTAGTTAAGAAACCCGAGTATACCAGCGCGAAAACACTTCTTGGAACCACTCCCCGGCGCTCTCAGACTTTTTTTTACACGCGAAATCCGATTATCGAAATATCACATAAATAACTTCGCAGAGACTCTGCACAACATCTCGTGCATGACAGTCGCATCGACCCGTCGAACCACAATATCTACCCTGCCGGAACGGTGTTGTCCTTGTAAATTCCAACCAAATGAGTCCGAGATTGAGAAGCCGGTCCGAATGGCGTCCCGAGACTTTCTGCGACGCCTGCGATACCGTCAACGTATGCCGCGTCCACTCAATCGTCCGCGCCCGCCTCGTTACGACTCCGCACTCGCCTGCAAAGAACTCGCTGCCGCCGATCCCAAACTGGGCCGCCTCATCGAACGCGCAGGCCCGTTCACGCTGCGCTTGTCCAGCACGCAGTCCCCTTTTGAGGCGTTGGTCGAGAGCATCATCTACCAGCAGTTGCATGGCAAAGCCGCCGCGACCATCCATCGCCGTCTGCTCGAAAGCTTCGGGCCCGTCTGCGGTGTGGAGCATCCCGCCGCCGAGCATCTGCTCGACTGCCCCAACGAACAACTGCGCGCGGCCGGCCTCTCGCACAACAAGAGCCTCGCCCTGCGCGATCTCGCCGCAAAGACGATCGACGGCACCGTGCCCACGCTCGCGCGCATCCGCCGCATGTCCGACGAAGCCATCATCGAGCACCTCACCCAGGTTCGCGGGATTGGCCGCTGGACAGTCGAAATGCTGCTGATCTTCCGCCTTGGCCGTCCTGATGTTTTGCCGGTTGACGACTATGGGGTACGCAAGGGCTTCGCGCTTACCTTTCAGGGGCTCAAGCCAGCCGACAAAGTCACGCCTGCCGATCTCCCCAAAGCCGACGTAATGCGCCGCCGCGGCGAGCGCTGGAAGCCTTGGTCCTCGGTGGCCAGTTGGTATCTGTGGCGGGCCTGCGATCTGGCAGCAGGCAAACTCACGCCGCTTCCGTGAATCCTACCCGCATCGGCCCCATCGCACAGGCTTTCAAGATTTTCATATTCCGACAGCTCTGCCTATCATCAAATCATCTATGGCCAAGTCCAGAACATTAATCAAAGCCGCTCTCCCCGCACCGCCTGTGGCCGAGGTCGGCACCCGTTTCGTCTGTGTTCACGGACACTTCTATCAGCCGCCGCGCGAAAATCCCTGGCTGGAGAGCATCGAGGTCCAGGACTCTGCCGCTCCGTATCACGACTGGAACGATCGCATCACCTCAGAGTGCTACGCGCCCAACGGTGCATCACGCATCACCAATAAGCAGAACGAGATCATCCGCATCATGAACAACTATGCGCGGATGAGCTTCAACTTCGGCCCCACCTTGCTCAGTTGGCTGCAGGACAGCGCGCCGCGCACCTACCGCATGATTCTCGATGCGGACCGAACCAGCGCCATTCGCTACAGCGGACACGGCTCCGCCCTCGCGCAGGTCTACAACCACATGATTATGCCGCTGGCCAATCGGCGCGACGCGCTCACGCAGATCCGCTGGGGCATTGCCGACTTCGCCAAGCGCTTTGGGCGCAGGCCCGAAGGCATGTGGCTGGCTGAAACCGCCGTCAACCGCAGCGTGCTCGACCTGATGGCACAGGAGGGTATCAAGTTCACCATCCTCGCGCCGCACCAATGCGCCCGGGTGCGCCGTCACGTCGATGTAGACAACGGCGACTCCTGGCTGCGAACGCCAGATGCCACCGTCGACCCCCGCCATCCCTACACCGTCAAGCTCGACGAAGGCCGGAGCATCGCCGTCTTCTTCTACGACGGCCCCAACTCCCGCGCTGTCGCCTTTGAAGGCATCCTCAACAGCGGCGAAGACTTTGGACGACGGCTGATGGAAGAGTTTCGTCCCGGCTCCCCCGACATTGAAGTTGCCCAACTCTCGCACATCGCCACCGATGGCGAAAGCTACGGCCATCACCACAAACACGGCGAGATGGCGCTCTCCTACGCCATGCACTGGATCGAGGACGAAAAGCAGGCCAAGCTGACCAATTATGGTGAGTTCCTCGAAAAATTCCCTCCCACGTGGGAGGCGGAAGTCGAGGAGAACACCTCCTGGAGCTGTATTCACGGCGTCGAGCGCTGGCGTTCCAACTGCGGCTGCAACGGCGGCAAGCCCGGCTGGAACCAGGAGTGGCGCGCCCCGCTACGTGAGGCGCTCGACTACCTGCGCGATGCCGTCGCTCCTCTCGCTGAAGAATTTGCTCGGCCTCTGCTCAAGGATCTCTGGGCCGCACGCGACGCTTACATCCACGTCATCAACGATCGATCGCGGGCTTCGACGGCCAACTTTTTCTTCGCCCAAGCTGCACGTGAACTTTCCTCCGCCGAGCGCATTGATGTGCTTGAGTTGCTCGAGCTCGAGCGCCACACCCAGCTCATGTACACCAGCTGCGGTTGGTTTTTCGACGAGATCTCCGGCATCGAGACGGTGCAGATCATCGCCTACGCAGGCCGCGTCCTCCAACTCGCCGCCAAGCTCTTCGGAAAGGCCGGCGTTGCCCTCGAAGCCGGATTTCTCAACATTCTGGAGAAGGCAAAGAGCAATGTCCCGGAGATGCAAAACGGCGCCGAGGTCTATCGCCGCTACGTCACCGACATGCGCATCGGTCTCGAAGAGGTCGGCGCGCACTACGCGATCAGCTCCATCTTTCGCTCCTATCCCGAGGACGGCGAACTCTTTTGTTTCGATGTGCATCGCAACAGCCACGAGATCTTCAATTCGGGGCGCGGCCGCGTCGCGCTCGGCCGCGCCCGGGTCCGCTCCCGCATCACCGAAGAGAACGAGAACATCTGCTTCGCCGTCCTCCATCTCGGCGATCAGAACCTCTCCGCCGCCATCAAGCCTTACGCTCCCGAGGAGCCCGATCAACTGGACGCTTTCACCACCTTCTCGTCGGAGATCGGCAACGCCATGCGCCGCGCCAATCTTCCCGAGGTCATCCGCCTCATCGACCATTTCTTTGGCAACACCTCATATTCGCTCACCTCTCTATTTGCCGACGAGCAGCACCGCATCCTCAACACCATCCTCAATCGCACCCTCTCCGAGATGGAAGATTCGCTGCGCAAGATCTACGAGGATCACGCTTCCCTGTTGCACTTTCTCACCGAGGCCGGCATTGCCGCGCCTCCCGCGCTTGCACTCGCCTCGAGCTTTGCCATCAATGCCAGCTTGCGCCGTGCCATCGAAGCCGAACCCTTCGACCCCATCGAGATCGAGCGCCTGCTCAATCGCGCCGAGACCGACCAGATCGACCTTGATCCCCATCTGCTCGGCTTCGCCGCAGGACAGCGGATGAAGCGAGCCATGATCCGGCTTGAGGCCGAAGCCTTCGGCAACTTCTCAGCCACGGGCGCCATCTCCAACGCCGTCGCCATCGCAAACTCCCTGCGCAAGCTGCCGTTCGAGGTGAACTTCTGGCAGGCGCAAAACATCTGGAACGACCTCCTCCGCCGCAGCGACAAGACCTACTGGACTGAAGAATGGAAAGAGGGGTTCAAGCAGCTCGGCGAAGCCATGAACATCTGCGTCGATCAACTTGTCGTCGAAGCCGGCGTGAGCGCCTTCTAGCTGCGTTGAGGTTGAGAATGAGTGCGAACAGCACGTTTTTGCAGGTACGCTCCATCCGCTACGATCACCACATGTCGAAACTCCGCACGTTTTTTCTAGTCGCGTTAGCCACAAGCCTCGCAGCTAATGCGCAGACCGCCCTAAAGCCGCACACGCTTCACCTCGCGAGCGGCAAGAACATGACCCTCTCGCTGCCTGCTGCCTTCGATATCGGCGTCGCCGCACAGGGCATGCGCCGCGTCCGCTTCATGGCGAAGTCTCCCGACAACCGTGTCTTCGCGACCGACATGTACTCGCTGGCCGACAACACCCAGGGAACCATTTACATCCTTGGCGGCTTGAATCCCACGACCCACACCTTTTCGACGCGCATCACCTACCTGAAGGATCTTCGCAACCCAAATAACGTTGCCTTCTATACCGATCCATCCGGTCAATCGTGGCTTTATACCGCGCTGACGGACCGCCTGCTTCGCTATAAATACAAGGCTGGCGACAACGCTCCCACAGGGCCGCCGGAAGTGCTCGCGCACTATCCCGACTACGGTCTCAACTATAAGTACGGTGGATGGCATCTCACACGCACGGTCGCATTCGCCAGACTGCATGGGCAGACTCGGCTGTACGTCACCGTCGGCAGCAGTTGCAATGCGTGCCGCGAGAAGGAGCCGATTCGCGCTTCACTCTCGGTCATGGACCCTGATGGCAGGAACCAGCAGATTATTGCGCAGGGATTGCGCAACGCCGTCGACATGGCCTTTGTGCCTTCTATCGACGATGGCGCTCTCTTCGCCACCAACATGGGTGACGACCATCTAGGCGATCAAGCGCCTGAAGACACGTTCTTCGAGCTTGATTCGAATCGTCATCCCGTGCCAGCTAACAGCAACTACGGCTGGCCCACCTGCTACTTCGAACACGGCATCGTTCACGAAGACCCGGTCGTCTCGCACCCCGATTTGAATAAGAATGTCTTTCCACCGGTCGGCCCAACGCCGCCGCAATTCGACTGCACTCACGTTCCCGCTGCCTACACCACCTTCATCGCCCACTCCAGCCCGTTGGGACTGGCGTTCTTCGATGATTCCAACCGCCTCCTGAACAATACTTTTCTCGTAGCCCTGCACGGCGCTGGAAAACCGCACATCGGCACCGGCTACCGCGTCGTTCGCTTCACACCCGCATCGCGCCATCCGGAAAATTTCCTGCTCGGCTTCCTCGTCAAAGGGAAGGTAACGGGCCGCCCCTGCGGCATCTTTCAAACCGGTCCCGATTCCTTCTTAGTGACCGACGACGTCAATGGAGTGATCTATTCCATTCATCCGAAGAGCTAGTCGCGAGCAGCTAGGCAAGTTCGCATAGACACGCCTAACTTCTCCAGCGCAGCGTGACCGGCCCAGCGAGAGGATGCTCCCCCGTACCTTTCAACCGCGCCTGCTTCAAAGCGAAGTACCACTTCGCCGGCTTATCGGCATCGTCGATCAGCATCAACGCCGGATTGAAGCGCAGTCCCTCGGCCTGCTGAATCATCGTCTCCTGATCCTGCCGCACAAAGCGCGCTCCAAAGAACGTAGCGATGGAAGTTACAAATGGAATGTTGTAAAAAATATTCCACGCCGCAGCCACGTCAATCCTGCATGTCGAAGCCGTCACCGGCGTCACCGTGGTCAAGCTGGAGAACCATTTGTCACCGCAGCGGATCGTCTCGTACCGCCGATTCGGCAGCACGAAATCGATCGTCGTCGTAATCGGCTCTCCGTACACCCCCAGCAGCTTGTAGGGCGCGCTGTTGCCAGACGGAGCATGGGCCGACATCCGAAACCCTTGTGGAATCGGTTCGAAGTGTTTCTCTTTTTCGTGAATGCTCGCCCGGCTGCGCCACCACCACGCCTGATGCACAAATGGCCCGTGCGCCGGGTCCATCAGCCCGATGATGCCGTGATCGACATTGCATGGCAGATCGGCCGTCAGGTGAGCACTGCGATACTGCTCGGAAAACTTCGGCACCTCGGGTACAGCGGGCAGCGCATCGCCGACGCGCCCTGTTCCTGCCTGCGGGATATAAACCCACGCGTATCCGTCGCGCTCTGTGCAGGGAAAGGAACTGGCAAAGATCTTCGTCGCATCCAGCGTGTCGTGCCCGGTCAGCGACGGAATCTCCGCGCACTGCCCGCTGCATGGCTCGAAACGCCAGCCATGATATTTGCATTGCACAGTCTCGCCGTCGAACCACCCCGCTGAAAGCGGAATCCCGCGATGCGGACACAGGTCGCGCATGGCAAAGATGCTGCCATCGTTCTTGCGGCCCAGCAGCAGAGGGATGCCCAGCAGAATCGCGGTCTTCTTCCCGCCCTTGCGCAATTCAGTAGCGCGCAGCGCGGGATACCAGTCGCCGAAGATAAGCTCGGTCGGCGGCGACACCATGCTCCCAGGTTGAACCAGATCATTCATCATGCAGTCAGCCTGAGTCTACGACAAATCAGTTCAATTCAACTATCGGTTCGAATTGACGTTAAGCCCTTCGCTCGCCAGAGCAAATACACTAATTACGTGCTCACCGACACTGCGCCAGCCTCAGCCTCTCCACGCCGCAATCGACTTATCCTGGTCGCGCTCTGGTTCTTCTTCTACGCCAGCTTCACCCTGCTCACCCCTCCCCTGCTCGACGATGCCGACTCGGTCCACTCCGAAGTAGCCCGCGAGATGCTCGTCCGCCACGATTGGGTCACGCTCTACGCCAACGGCATCCGCTATCTGGAAAAAGCTCCGCTGCTCTACTGGAGCATCGCCGCAAGCTTCAAGGTCTTCGGCGTGCACACCGCAACGGCGCGCCTGCCGCTGGCCTTTACCGTGCTGGCACTCGTGCTGGCGATGGAGGCGTTTGGACGGCGTGCCTTTGGCTCGACCCGCGCCGGGTTGTACGCCGCCCTCATCCTGCTCTCCAGCTTCGGCATCTTCATCTTCACGCGCATCACCATCCCCGACGTCGCAGTGTGCCTGTGGCTGACACTCGCGATGCTCTGCTACTGGAAGACCGAAGCACAAGAACGTCCCAGCCGACTCTTATGCTGGAGCTTCGCAGCCTGCTGCGCGCTCAACGTCCTGACCAAGGGACTGATCGGTATCGTCTTCCCCCTTCTCATCGTCCTCGCGCACCTGCTGCTCACCCGCGGCCTCCGCGGAACGCTCCTCCGCCTCCGCCAGTTCTTTCCCGCCTCCAGCCTCATCGTCTTCCTCGTCATCGCCGCGCCATGGCACATCCTCATAGCCCTCGCGAATCCTACGCAGGGCCATCCCGGCCACCTCGCCTTCGTTCATGGCCACTGGTCCGTTCCCGGCCCAACCGAGGGCAACGTCCACGGCTGGCTGTGGTTCTACTTCGTCAACGAACAGGTGCTGCGCTATCTCAACCTCCGCGTCCCGCGCGACTACGACACGGTTCCGCTGGCGCTGTTCTGGGGACTGCTGCTCGTATGGCTGATGCCGTGGAGCGCCTACCTCTTCAAGGCCGTCGCCACTGTTCCCTGGCTGAAATCTCTGCGCCGCCAACTGCTCGATGCAGCGCAGAGTACGCGCCTGCTTCTGGGAATCTGGGCGGCGGTTCCCATGGTCTTTTTCAGCTTCTCCACTCGGCAGGAGTACTATGTGCTGCCCGCGCTGCCCGCGCTTGCGCTGCTGATCGCCGCATGGCTGGCGGATGAAGCAGATGAGGCAGAGGCCTTCACCGTCCCCAACCGTCTCGTCGTTGCGGGACAGCGCATCTCCATCGTCCTTCTCGTGCTGGGCTCAATTGCCGCACTGGCGGCGGGGTTCTTTATCCTGCACTCGCAGCCACCCGCCCCCAATACCGACCTCGCTGCCATGCTGAAACAGAACCCAGGCGACTACGCGCTTTCCTTCGGGCACTTCCTCGATCTCGACACGCGAGCGATGGGAGCCTTCCGCACACCGCTGATCATCACTGCCATCGCGCTCTTTGCAGGAACACTCCTCAACTGGCTGCTTCGCCGCAACTACAAGCCCCACGCCGCGAACCTCTGGCTGGCTGGCGGTGCCTTCGGTTTTCTATTAGCAGCACATCTTGGTCTGCAAATATTCTCTCCAGTGCTGACCTCCTACAAACTGGCGATGGCTATCGCGCCGGAGTTGAAGCCCGATGATCTCATCGTCATCGACGGCGAGTACGAGAGCGGCAGCACCCTCGGCTTCTACCTCCACCGCCCGGCCGCCGATGCCCAGCCCATCCACATCCTCAATGGCCGCAGCTCCAACCTCTGGTACGGCTCCTTCTTCCCTGATGCTCCGCATATCTTTGAGACCGACGCCTCGCTTAGCCTCAAATGGCTTGGCGTCCGCCGCATCTTTCTGTGGCAGGATCTAGACCAACCCGTACCTAAGCTCCCCGGCAAAGCGTTCTTCATCGCGCAGAGCGGTGGAAAAGAGATCCTGAGTAATCAGCCGAATCCTTTTTAGCGCGCAATCCGCCCATCACGCAGATGGAACCGCTCGCCTCGCCACACGACCGTATCTCCCGCAAAGCTCCACGCCCAGAAGCCGAGGCCGAAGAAATCCCGCAGGGGCAGCAGCCATAGATCACGCAGCACCTGTCCATCGCGCAGAATTCCGACGCCGACGGAAAGCGCGACCGCAACCCGCGCCAGCACCACCACGCTGAGCAGCGAAAAGCTCCAAAGCGCGAATCCGCTCGCAATGCACGTCATTACCGCCCACGGCAACGCGAAGGTAATCCCCAACCCGACGTATCCCAGCTTGCGCGAGTCGCGCGTCGACCGCGCCCAGCGCAGCTGATGATCGCAGAAGCCGCGAAAGCGATACGCCGGGACTGTCGTCTCCACCACCTCAGCGCACAGCTCCACACGATAGCCTGCGGCGGCGATGCGTGCGCCCATCTCGTAGTCGTCGGCGAGATATTCAGTCAGCGGCTCCAGCCCTCCAGCCTTCGCCAGCACACTCTTACTTGTAGCCAGCGTCGAGCCCAGACCGAAGCGGATGCCATGCTCCAGCTTGCGCGCCGTCAGTACGCCGGGCAAAAAATCGGTTGAGATGCCCAGCGCCTCCAACCGCGACCACAGCGTTCGCCCACCGCCGCTCTCCGTGCGGCCAATGTACGGTGCCGTCACCAGGCCAACCGAAGCATCCGCGAAACAAGCCATCACGCGGGCGAGATACAACGGAGAGACATAAATGTCGCTGTCATTAATCAACACGTGCTCATACCGAGCCTCGCGCAGCATCTGCACCAGATTGCTTACCTTGCCGGAGGTCCCCAGCCGCTCGCGGCACTCCACCACGCGGATGATGCAGTCAGGAAACGCCCTCTGCAAGCGCTCGATCTCGCCCATGGCAGGATCGTCCATGCTGCCGACGCCGAATAAAATTTCGAAGTTGCCTGCATACTGCTGGCGGCAATGGCTCACCAGCCCGTCATACATATGCGGATCGATGCCCTTCACTGGTTTGAGGATGCTGACATCGGGAGCAAAGCCCGTGTCCTTCAGACGCCGCCTCCAGTAGTGCGCGAAGTCTCGCGTTCCCCACAATGCCAGCAGCAGATACGCCAATCCACACAAAGTCAAAAGCGCAGTGATCGCTTCAATCGCTAAGGCCATCCTGTTAGTCTAACCAACCGGTACAGGGCTAAGGGAGCAGTCTACTCATACCGCAGCGCTTCAATTGGATTGAGGTTCGCGGCCTTCCATGCCGGATAGATGCCGAACACCAATCCGATCCCGCAGGAACTCAAAAATGCCACCACCATCCACAGGCTCGACAGCGCCGCCGGAAACAGAAAGGACACTCCCACCGCGACGGCGCTCCCGGCGCAGAGACCGATAATGCCGCCAACCGCGCACAGCGTCATCGCTTCCAGCGTGAACTGCGTCAGGATGGTTTGCTTCGTCGCTCCAATTGCCTTGCGTATGCCAATCTCGCGCGTCCGCTCGGTCACGCTCACCAGCATGATGTTCATCACGCCCACGCCACCCACCAGCAGCGCCACGCTCGAGAGCGCAACCAGCAGCAGGAAAAGGCCGCTCGTAATGTTGTTCCACAGCCGCGTCAGCGAGTCGGTGCCGAAAATTGCGAAGTTGTCCGGCGCAGCGTTGGCGACTTTCCGCCGCCGCCGCAGAAGTTCGGTCAGTTCATCTTCCACCAGCGAGCGGTACTTCGGGTCGTCGTACTTCAGCGTGATCCAGTAATCCAGCTGCTCCGGATGCATGTAGTGGAACGTCGTAATCGGGAAGTAGGCATGGTTGTCCTGCGGGTTCTTTCCTCCACCAAAGGCCTGCTTCTGCTTCTCCAGAACGCCGACGACGGTGAAGACCATTCCGGCGGCCTGGATCTCTTTTCCTACAGCGCTCTGGCCGGGAAAAAGTCCGTCCGCCGTATCGCTGCCCAGCACGGTCACCTCGGCGGCGCGCTCCTGGTCACCTTCGTTGAAGAACCGTCCCTCGCGCAGATCCAGTTCGCTCACGTCCTTCTGCGCTGGGGTATCGCCTTCGAGAATGGTGCCCTGCATACTCTTGCCGCCGCCCTTGATCGCCGTGACTCCGGCGCGTCCCGGCGCCGTGTTGTCGGTGTACTGCAACGCAGGCGAGACCGCAACGACATGCGGCAGATCGCGCATCGCCATCGCGTCGTCGTACGTCAACTGTTTGCGCGTCAGCATCTCAGTCGTGGGCCGCTGGCCGAATACGGGAAAGCGAAAGACAAACAGAACGTTTGACCCCAGCGACTTCACCAGGTCTTCGACCCTGCTGTTCAGCCCATTCACAACCGAGGAGATGATAATCACCGTCATCACGCCGATCACGATTCCAAGAATCGTTAACCCGCTGCGCAGCTTGTTCGTTCGCAGCGTATCCAGCGCCATTACGACCGTCTCTTTAACATCACCAATCTGCATAAAGCCGCTGCCTTCCTATTTCCCCTGGTCCCAAAGCTCCCTAATCTGCCCGCAAAGCCACAATCGGATCCAGTTGCGCCGCCTTCCGCGCCGGATACACGCCGAAGAAGATGCCCGTCGATGTCGCCATAAACAAGCCCGCAAGCACGCTCCAGAACGCCACGGTGGAAGGGAATCCAGCCACGATCGTAATCACCTGCGCCACAATAATGCCGCCGAGGACCCCGAAGGCGCCGCCAACCAGCGCCATCGTTCCGGACTCGATCAGAAACTGCATCAGTATGTCCTTCGGCCGCGCACCCAATGCCTTCCGTATGCCGATCTCGCGCGTCCGCTCGGTGACGCTCACCAGCATGATGTTCATAATCACGATACCGCCAACCACCAGCGAGATCAGTGCGATGCCTCCGGCAACAGCGCCGAATGATTTTGTAATCGTGCTGAAAAATCCGACCAGAGTGTTATTCGTATCCAGCTCGAACGAATCCGGAGCTCCCGGCAGATCGTGCCGCTGCGACCGCATCAGCACGCGTACCTCGTCAGCAGCGTCATCAAGTATGGGACCCGCCGACCCTGCCTTGATATAGATGGTGAGCGTTTTCTGGGTGCCATAATTCCTCTGATACGCCGTCAGCGGCACCCCGACGAAGTTGTCCTGGCTTTGTCCGAAGGTGCTGCCCTGCTTCTCGGTGATGCCGATGATGGTGTACGGCGTCCCGTCCACGCGCAGCTCCTGCCCGAGCGGGTCAACGCCGGCAAAAAGATGGTCCTGAATATCCGTCCCAATGATGGCAACGTGGGAGGCGTGCTCTTCGTCCGCTTCGGTGAAGCCCCGGCCCTGCTCGATATTGAGGTTCTGCAACTGGGGCATCTGCCAGGTATAGCCGCGGATCTGCGTGTCCGTCACTGACTGCGTGCCTCGCACGATCGTGCCTGTGGACGCTTGTTGTGCGCCAATGCCAACGCAGCGTTTGCAGTTCTCCTTCACGTAGACAAAGTCCGAGTAAAGGACGTTCTTTCGCCGCTGATAACGCTCGTAATCCTCGGAACTGGTAATGATCTGCGGCATCTTCGACACCGTGAAGACGTCCGCCCCATAACTTGCAAACTTGGTGGTGACATAGGTGTTCGCGCCGTTGACCAGCGTGACCACGGCGATAACGCTGGCTACGCCGATGACGACGCCCAGCAGCGTCAGGATCGACCGGAGCTTGTTCGCCCACAGTGACTGCAACGCGATTTTAACGGCCTCTTTAAATTCCATCGATTTCAGTTCCCAGGCTTCGATTGAGACTACCAGCCCGGCGGGAGCAAAGCGAGAGCGTACGTAGGGTCTTATACGCAGTGAAATAGCAGTTGGTTCGCCGCTACTGCGATACACTTGGGGAGCAGGCGGCTGGATGATCGCTGCCGCTCGGGCCGCAAGGCGTTGAGCGGGGGAGGAAAGTCCGAACTCCGCAGGGCAGTGTGCCGGATAACGTCCGGGACGGCCGCTTCAAGGCGGCTGGACGGCAAGTGCAACAGAGAACATACCGCCCGCCTCGCGAAAGCGGGGAAGGTAAGGGTGAAAAGGTGCGGTAAGAGCGCACCGCGTGGCCAGTAATGGACGCGGCAGGGTAAACCCCACACGGAGCAAGACCAAATAGGCAGGGATTTCGCCGCTCCTCTTCAGGCGGCGAGAGCGTATCGGCCCGATGCGCCCAGGCGGAGAGACCGGCGAGAGCCGGAGCCGAAACTTGCGGGTAGGTTGCTAAAGCGCCGCAGTAATGCGTCGCGTAGAGGAATGATCGTCTAAAACAAAATTCGGCTTACGGGCCGCCTGCAAACCTCATGGCCCCGGCCGTCCAAACGACGCCGGGGCCAATCCACTCTATGACTTGATAAACATCATCGGTTCATTCTCCACCCAAACTCACGTCATCCCGAGCGCAGGGGAGAGAGCCCCCTGTATTTTCCTTTCCTTTGACCACCAGAACGGTAATTATCCCCTCTCGTCAAAGATGGTGCTACGTTTGGAGGCGTGAGCAGCTCCGACAAACTAGAGTCCACTGACCGCCTTATCTTGGTTCAGGTTAAGGTTGAAGGAGCCAAAAAGCATTTGCGTAATCTCGCAACCGATATTCTCGCCCTCGATCACGTAGCAATTCTCACTCCCGATCCGGACACGGGTATCGCGCCCCACCCCATAGCTCTCCTGCATCCCAACAAAATTCAATCAGTTCCTAAATTGCCATTCAATATTGTCACAATGGCTGGAGATGTCGTCCACAACCTTCGGACTGCGCTTGATCACCTCGCATATCACCTCGTTGCTGTTGGCATGGAATGTGCCCCGGTGCTTCCGCTCACGGACGCAGAGATGCGTCAAATCGCGTTTCCTATCGCAGAGACTCTCAAGCAATACGAAGCCGACAAGCCTAAAAGAGTAAAGGGAATGCTTCCGGAAGCGGTCGAGGCGATTGATCGGTGCAAACCATACAAAGGTGGAAATGATGAGCTCTGGCGAATCCATGAACTCGACAATATCGACAAGCACCGTACCCTTTTTACCTTGGCACACGACTTCTTGTTCACTGGAGACTGGTTCGACGGCGCCTATCTGGTGAAAGCCGACAATCCACTCTTCGCCGGAGTCGAAACACAGGTGGAGAAGGATGTCCAACTCGAAATTAAGGAAGCGCTCAGCCAGCCGCAGGTTACTAACGCGAACGCGTTACTCCCAAGCTTGCATGACCTGATCAATCTTGTGGATGACCTTATTGTCAGTTTTAAGCCATTCCTCCGAAATGTCTACGAAAGGAATCGTAGTTAGCTCGAACTGGTAATAGCACGCGGTCATAGCCGAAACCATAAGCCTTACCGAATCGCCGCCATCGCAGCGCGGAAGAGCGTCTCAAACTCCTGCCCTGCGGCAGCGTCCTTCGCTATCGCGGTCTCGATCGCCCTTTGCGCAATAGGCCGCGGATAACCGAGATTCACCAGCGCCGAAAGAGCATCGTCGCCGACCGGGCCGTGGTGTGTGCCTGTAGACGAAGCCACCGGCACCGCCATGTCGTCGAGCTTGTCCTTCAATTCGAGAACAACCCGCTCCGCGGTCTTCTTGCCTATTCCGGGAATGCGTGTCAGCGTGGCATAGTCGCCGGAGCGAATAGCCGCAACCAGGCGGTCCGAAGCAATCCCACTCAGGACAGTAATCGCCAGCTTCGGCCCAATCCCGCTGATCGTCAGCAGCTTCTCGAACAGCCGCTTCTCCTGCGTCTCCGCAAAGCCGAAGAGCGCAATCTGGTCTTCGCGCACATGAGTATAGATGTGCAGCGAGGCCTCCGCACCGTCCGCGGGAAGGCTCGTAAAGGTGGCAACGGAGATCGTGACTTCGTAGCCTACACCGGCACAGTCGATGACGGCCTGGTTGGGAGTCTTGAAGAGGAGGCGGCCTCGGAGATGGGCAATCATGCTTCGCTGATTGTATCTGGTGGGGGTTCTGAGGGCTGGCTGGGGGAGCTGTATTACTACTACCGATATCGGCGTTTCTCGTTACTAATCCTCGTTAGCCAATCCATCACGCCATCGATCTCAGCCAGAAACCCGAAACGCTCCAATTAGCGCCGCGAGGGCGGCCGGCTGGTTTCTTCGGCTGGGGTAGTAGAGGAAATATCCCGGAAAGGAAGGACACCAGTCCTTGAGCACTTGAATCAGTTTGCCGCGCGCAAGCAAACGTTCGAGCGTGCTTTCCATGGCCGTACCGATACCTACACCGTCGAGTACGGTTCGGATCACCAGATCAGGATCGTCAAACGATGCCGGACCATCGGGGCTTACCGTGAGCGCCTTGCGTCCTTTCTCAAATTCCCACCGATACAAACCGTTGCTGAAACGAAAGCCGATGCAGGAGTGATCCCTGAGATCCTGTGGCGTTCTTGGGATGGGGTTTGACTCGAAGTAAGCGGGCGAGCCGACGACGGCGAGCCGCATCTCTCCTGTGACTGGTACGGCAATCATGTCTCGCTGGATGAACTCACCTAGCTGCACTCCAGCGTCGAAGCCTCCGGCGATGATATCGACGGGGTCGTTTGAGGACGTTACTTCGAGGACGATCTCCGGATAGGTACGGGCGAAACTCGCGAGCTTAGGCAGCAGCACCATCTCAATCGCCGTCCTGGGAAGGATGAGGCGAATGCGGCCTGCCGGACGATCCCTCTGCTGCATGGTTTCCGCGACGGCAGAGCCGATGCGTTCGAGGGCGGGAGCAAGTTCCCTGAGGAGGGCTGCTCCCGCAGCCGTGGCTGAAACGCTCCGCGTGGTTCGCGCGAGCAGCTGAACGCCCATTCGCTTCTCAAGGCTGCCGATGGCGTGGCTAAGTGCCGATTGAGACAGACCGAGCTTCGCCGCAGCCCGCGTGAAGCTTCTCTCTTCTGCGACGGTAGCGAAGGCAGATAACTCCGCCAAATCGTTTTTGGCCATTCATGAATCATATGCATAACGGTTTGCCACCGCAAATGCATTTTCGAAGAGTCGCGCTCATCATACTTTTTGTAGCACATGAATTGTTCCATGAGCGTTCAAGCTCACGAAGAGGTGAAAAATTATGCAGATTTCGTTTGAGAACAAGGTGGCGCTCGTTACGGGAGCCGCTTCCGGACTGGGACTGGCTACCGCCAGCGCTTTTGCAAAGGCCGGGGCTGCGGTGGTGCTGGCGGACTGGAACGAGAAGGAAGTTCAGGCAGCGGCCAACGGCCTTTCGGATGAAGGCTACAAGACCCTCGCCGTTACGTGCGACGTTTCGGACGACGCGCAGGTAGAGGCCATGGTGAAGAAGACGGTCGCCGAATTTGGGCGGTTGGACGCGGCCTACAACAACGCGGGTATCCAGAACGTGCTGGCAGAGACGGCAGATTCACCGCGCGACGACTATGACCGCGTGATGAGCGTGAATCTGCGGGGCGTGTGGAGCTGCATGAAGTTTGAACTGCAGGTTATGCGCGAGCAAGGCAGCGGTGCGATCGTGAACTGCTCTTCTCTTGGCGGACTCATTGGTGGAAATCAGCGTGGCACGTATCATGCAGCCAAGCACGGAGTAATTGGATTCACGAAGAGCGCGGCTCTCGAGTACGCGACGCGCGGCATTCGTGTGAACGACGTTTGCCCGGGCATGATCCAGACGCCCATGTCGGACAAGATGATTGCCGAGGGGCAAGGACCGGAGCTGGACAAGATGCTGCAAACGTTTGTGCCAATGAAGCGGCTGGGACGCGCTGAGGAGATTGCCGACGCTGTTCTCTGGTTGTGCAGCGATATGGCGAGCTATGTGACGGGACAGTCCATCTCTGTTGATGGTGGATACGTGATGCGCTAGTCGAGGTCTCCGATGGAACGACGGACTTTCATCCATACGGGTTCGGCTGCTCTGGCGGCGACATGCCTGCGAGGAGTACACGCCCCGGCAGAGGAGAAGGATATGAAGGAATCGAAGAAGCCGGATGCGGCGACGGGAGCGTTGACGTACTTCGATGTGCGCGCAGTGTCTCCCGCGCTGGAGCACTACACGAAGGTGACACTGCTCGGTGGACTGTGGATGCGTCCGGGACTTTCGCGGCGGGACCGAAGCGTGGTCACGGTAGCAGCGCTTATTGCCCGCATCCAGTCGATGGAGTTCAGGTTTCACTTTGGGCTGGCGCTGGAGAACGGTGTTCAACCGGCAGAGCTGTCTGAGATCATCACCCATCTGGCTTTCTATGCTGGATGGGGGAATGCGATGGCAGCCGTTGCGGTAGCCAAAGACATCTTCCGCGAGCGTGGCATTGGAACGGAGGAACTTCCAGCGGCCAAGGGTAACCTACTGCCGATCAATGAAGAGACGGAGAAGCAGAGAGCGACACAGGTTGCTGGCAACTTTGGCACGGTTTCTCCCGGGCTTGTACAGGCGACGACGGATGTGCTGTTTCGCGACCTCTGGCTGCGTCCTGCTCTGGCGCCTCGAGACCGCAGTCTCGTCACGGTGAGTGCGCTGATTGCGAATGGGCAGACGGCACAGATGCCGTTTCATCTCAATCGGGCAATGGACAATGGCTTGACGGAGGCGGAGGCGTCAGAAGTGATGCATCACATCGTCTTCTATGCGGGCTGGCCCTGTGCGATGTCTGCCCTGCCCGTAGCGAAAGATGTTTTCGAGAAGCGAAAGAACAACGTGCCAGAGGTCGCTAAGGCGGGCGACGGACATACAACAAAGCAGTCGGGAGACAGCACAATGAAGATTACTCGGGCAGGCACCATCCCTTCCATGGCTGGACCGAAGGACTGGTTCACAGGTAACGTTCGCGTCGATTCGCTTTTTCCGGCGGATGGTGGACGGCACTCCAATGGCGGTGTCGTGACGTTCGAGCCGGGCGCACGCACTCGTTGGCACACGCATCCGGCAGGTCAGACCATCGTGATCACGCAAGGGCTGGGCTGGGTTCAGAAGGATGGAGAGTCGATTCAGGAAGTCCGGCCGGGAGACGTTGTCTTTTTCGAACCCGGTGAAAAGCATTGGCATGGAGCGTCCGTCCAGGTGGGCATGACGCATATCGCGATTACCGAAACCGTAGATGGCAAGCCTGTGGACTGGCTCGAGGCTGTGTCTGAGGAGCAGTACGCAAGGTGAACTTTGCGCGGGGCGAGTCCCGGAATCGCTCGCGCCCGTGACGCTCCTCATAAGTCGGCTTATCGTCACTGATCAGCCACGCGCCCAGAAAACCGGAAAATCTGAGTTTCGTGACAGGCTCCCATGTCCCGGAAGCGGGAACATGGGAGCCTCAGGTTTGGATGTTGCGCGGTTAGAAGTGGTAGCGGAGGGCAACCTCGAGGATGCGAGGATCGGCGGCAGCAGTCGCATTGCCATAGCTCGCGTTGCCATAGGTGGTGTTGATCGTGGTGAAGTTGGTGTGGTTCAAGACGTTGAAGGCCTCTCCACGGAACTCGAAGAAGTTCGATTCGTTGATGTGGAAGTCCTTGTACAGCGCCATATCGAAGTCGATCAGGCCGGGCCCCTGAATGGAACCGGTGGCGGCGTTTCCGTAAAAGCCGGCCTTAGGTGCCACAAAGGCCGCGGTATTGAACCACTCCTTCTGTGTCTTCGGTCCATGAATGGAGACTCCGGGAACACGGTCCGGACGAAGGCCATTGCCCTGCTTCGAGATGCTCAAGAAGGGCGTAGCCGAGGTCCCGCTGCGCAGCGTCGTGATATCGGACAGCTTCCATCCGGCAAATGCAAACCGCTTGACCCCCTTGGAGTCCTGCAACCAGGGCAGGTTGTAGATAGCCGTGATGGCCAGCGAGTGAGGAAAGTTGAGACCCTCCGCATTGCCGTAGTAGCGCGACGGGTGGTACGGATCGACCGTAGTCAGGGCGCTGCCGGGCTGGCTGCTCTGATCGGTCAGGTCCTTGGAGTAGGTGTAAGCCACCGTCAGGAAAAGATTCGTTGTAACCGGGTGGCGCACGCTCAACTCAAGCGCGTTCCAGTTCTGACTCTGCTGCGTCTCGTAAGAGTTGATGGCCGCGTAGCCCTGAAAGGGGCTGTTGGTCAGTGCCGTGCCGTTTGTCTGAGGAGCATACGCCGAAGCAGCACCAGTATTGATCGCTGGATTGAAGTCGTAGTTGCCGGTCGCGTCGCTATAGGCCGGTGCAAGGTTGATATTCGACTGCCCCACAAGGTGGCGGGCGATGCTGCCCGCGTAGGTGGCCGAGCCGATCCAGTTGTGCGCAATCTCGTGTTCGAGCGAGAGGCTGAAGCTTTGCACCGAGGTCGACTGGACGTTCTGGTTGGCCGCACTCAGCGAAGCGATCGTCGCAGCCTTCGCGCTGCCGGTGCCCACAGGATTTGGAAACTGCGGATTTTGCAGGTTGGCAGAGGTAATAGCGGGGGGATTGGTTCCGCAGGCGAAGGAGCAGTCCTGATTGGTAAAGATGCGGGTATAGGTGATGCCGTAGCCGCCGCGAATGGAGGTCTTGCCATTGCCGAAGACATCCCAGGCGAAACCCGCGACCGGCCCAACGTACCAGACATGCTGGTTGGAGAAGTTGTTCGGAATGCCGTTCGCGCCATTGAGGACAAGACCGTTGAGGGCGCTATAGTTCGTGGTCGGAGTGATGGTGCCATTGCTGTTGACGATCGGCGCCTTGATGGGATCGAAGACCGAGGGAACGAAGTTGGTCTCAGACTGCGGCGGCCCATAGGGCAGCGGCGCGTGGTAGACGCGGACGCCGGCGGTTAGGGTGAGGTCCTTGGTCATCTTGAAGCGGTCTTCGAAGTAAGGAGAGAATTCCGCGCCGTGGATGGCCAGCCGAGGCTGGTTGCTCGTCTGGGTGAAGGTCGTAGCGCGGCCAAAAAGGAAGTCGGCGAGAGCATCGTCCTGTGTGACCGCTCCAGACCCGGGTTTGGTGAAGTTACCCGAGAAGGTGAACTGGCCATTAGTGGCGCTGCCGACGTTCTGACGCTTGGTATTGAAGACGAGGGTGAAGCCGGCCTGGAGATAATGGCGACCGTGCAGATAGCTCCAGTCGTCACCGACGGTATCGTCGAGCCCCGCCGCGTGGGTGAGGGGCCGGGAGGCGGCGATGCCTTCAGAACCAATACCACCGCTGAAGCTGACCAGCGGGAGACGGTTGGAGAGGAAGCCACTGTAAGGAAGCGTGGTCTGGAAGCCCGGGACCTGGTTGGTATACGCCGTGCCTTCGAGGTTCAGGTCGAGATCGAAGATGTTCATGGCGATGCTGGTCGTGTTCACCATGTTGGGCGTAATGATGGAGGTGAGAGAGACCTGAGCAAGCTTGTTGTGGGTAAGGTCGGTCTCGGAGTTCGTATCGAAGACAGAGGTTCCGTTGGAACCGCTTAGTGAGTTCTGGGCAAAGGACTGGTACTCGTCGAAGTACTCGCCAAGCAGTTGGAACCGGGAGTTGAAATTATGGTTGATCTTGATCTCGTCGTCACGCTGATTGGTGATCTGTCCCTTGGGATTGATGTAGTTGGTGCTGGTGCCGTTGGAGAAGTTGGGCAGCGGATAAAGCGCATTGAGGAATGCAGTGGAGTTCCCGTTGATCTCCGAGGATGGAATCACATACTGACCGTGTCCGTTCTTGGGGACGAGCAGGCCTGTGTTTGGGTCGACGATAGGCGAATTGAAGATGCCCGCGCGCTGGTTGGCCGTTGGAGTCGTTCCTGTCAGGTTCGATGGAACCTGATGAAGGATGACGAACTGCTGGCTCCAGAAGAAAAATGTCTTCTGCTTGTTGGTGTTGTAGATCTTCGGAATGAACAGAGGGCCGCCGATCGTGTAGCCGAAGATGTTCTGCTTATAAGGCAACACAGATTTGGCGAAGTAGGGCTTCGAGTTGAGGGCATCATTGCGAAGAAATTCCCAGGCTGTCCCGTGGAAACTGCTGGTGCCGCTCTTGGTCTGCAGTAGCACTACCGACGAACCCATTAGTGAATATTTGGCGCTGTAGTTGTTCTGAAGCACGCGGACTTCATCGAGCGAATCGGGGTTGGGCACGACGGAGGTCTGTGCCATGTTGCCCGTGTTCTCGTTCCACACACCGTCGAGCGCATAGAAAGTGCGGGACTGGGCGAGGCCGTTGACGGACAGCGTATTGCTGGTGGAGCGGCCCCCGGTAGTAAGGGCGGAGCCGGCCGAGGTATTCTGCACCCCGGGCATCAGGCTCGAGAGGCTCTGATAGTTGCGGCCATTGAGCGGCAGCGTGTTCACCTGAGCAGCATCCACCGAAGCTGAGTGGTCGATAGTAGCCGTCTCCACCTGGACGGCATCCGCAGAAACCGTGACCGACGTACTGGTCGTACCAGTCTTCAGGATGCCGTTAATCGTTGCAGTGACCGCCGGGTGCAAGGCAATCCCGGTGACCGAATACGTCTGGAAGCCGTCTTTCACGATGGAGACCGAATAGTTGCTGACGGGCAACCCCGGAACCGTGAAGTTTCCATCGCTGTTCGATTGGCGCACCGTGACGGCCTTGGTGCCGAGATCGGTGATGGTAACCGTAGCGTCCGGAATAACTGCGCCAGTCTCATCGGTAACGGTGCCAGTAATAGTGGCCGTGGTGGAGAGCTGGGCCTTCAGGAGCGGGCTGAACGCGCAAGAGAATGCAAGAAAAGAAAGAACGAGGAAAGAGGAGAAGGAGCGGCGACGAAGTGACATGAGTGCCTCAGGGCTATTCCAATGGATGAATAGTTTCTTTCGTGCAAATAACCTTACAGGACCCCGTTTTGGAAAGTCAATGAGGTGGTCAGACCGGAAGGTAGTCCACCTACGGAAGAACTTACAAGTCCACGTGCGAAAGCCCACCCTTCGCGATGAACTGCGAAGGGTGGGCCGGTATGCGGATTGTACAAAGTAGTCTCTAGCGGCCCGGCGAAAGTCCAAACGTCACCGAAAGCATAATGCTGCGCCCCGGAAGCAGATTGGGATTATCGGCAAAGGTTTCGCCCCCCGGTAAATCCAGGCGATGACGTCGTCGCTCCGATGAATGGATTCGCATAGGTCAGTCCATTTACGACCAGCGGCGCAGCCACCAGTGCTCCTCCCGGACTGACGCTCGTAACGTTGTGAGAGCCCATCAGGTTGTTGATGCTCAGCCTGATCTTGGTCTGATCGAAGTGCGAGCCGCCCCGAATGGTGTAGTTGATGAAGGCATTGGAGACGTTGTAAGGATCGTCGCGGAGTTGATTGTGATACGCGCCGTTGTCCTCCCACTTGGAGCCGATGCGCTTGTTGAAGACACCGACGTTCCATCCCCTCTCCTGATAAGTAAGACCCTCTGCCTCCGTATCGGTCGGCGCTTCCGCCACCCAAAGGTCCGACGGCGCCTTGACCACAAGCGGATTGCTGCTGCTCCCATTAGGACTGTAAGCGGTGAGCGTGCCGACATAAGTCGCCTTGCCCCGTGTCGCATTCAGATACAAGCTGAGTCCGCTGCCGAGGTAGATGCTGCTCTCGAACTCACCGCCCAACGTGATCGAACTGGGCGAGATGTACTGGATGGATTCGCCGAACAGCGGCGAGTTGGGGTCGTTATTGGTCGCGGAGGAGTAGCCGTTCTGAAAACGTGTGTGATAGAAGTCCGCATCAAACGTGACGCGCTTGAGCTTCAGCACCGTACCCGTCTGGTAGGTCGTTGAGGTCTGTGGCTTGGGTGGTGTACCGACCAGCGCGCCCGCCGTATCGTAGACGCTGCTCGGCGGAACGACGCTTCCCGTCGATGCCTGCGCGTACACCGACCAGTTGGGCTTCAACCGGTAGTTGGCGTCGAGCGACGGCAGCCAGGAGTGATAGTTGACCGAGTTGCTGACGACGGTAAAGGGCTTGCCCGTAATTGGGTTGACGCTGCCGATCTTGCCGCCATTGTCGGCGAACTGGTCGAGGGCCATGGTGTAGAAGGCGAACTTGAGGCCGGCCGTGATACTCAGCTTGTGGGTGGCCATCAACTGATATTCGGCATAAGGCTGGTAGGAGTTCGTCCGGAACTTCTCGCTGAAATTAGGCAGCGTGTCGTCCTTCAAAGTAAAGGGGTTCGAAGGAAACTGGTGGCGGTTGGTCGCCGCCCGCTCATACCAGAGGCCGGTGCGGAAGATGCCGCGGCTGGAGGTCTGGCTCAGGGCAAGCGTCTCGCCATACTTGCGATAGCTGTTGTACTTATCAACCGCACAGGGGCTGATCTTCTTCACCGGCGTGCCGCAGACGGTTGGGTTGATCGGAGCGCCGCCCTTGGGCTGCTTCGCATAGAACTGGGAGTTGTCGTAGTTGTACGTATAAGGCTTGAAGTCGAGGCTCCAGCTTCGGCCCAGTTGCGAGTTGACGCCGACATACTCGAAATCAGTAGGCACATGGTAGCGGTTGTACTTGTAGAAGGTCGCCTGCGTGTTGTCCGTATTTTGCAGCAGATAGTTATCGCCCTTGGCAAGAATCTGCGCGCGCGTAGAAGAGAGGTTCGGCGAGTTGGCGTCCAGCCAGATGACGCCGGTAAAGCCGGTAAGGACAGTCTTGTCGGAGAGCTTGTACTGATACTTCAACGATCCGGCGTTGCGCGTCTGATAGTTGAAGGTCTGGTAGCCATCGGAAGACATGTGATGAACATCGACGAAGAGGTTCGACTTATTGCTCTCCCCGCCAAAGTCTCCCGAGTTGAAGCTGCCGTCGAAGAGAACGGTGTTGAAGGAGCCGTAGGAAAAACCGCCGCGGAGGTTGCGTTCCGAAGGCATCTGGTTAGACAGAAGATGAATCGAACCGCCGAATGGCGTGGGTCCGATCGTCGAAGCCGTACCCGGGCTGCGGTCGAAGTCCACGCCGCCGATCCACTGTGAGGGGAAGAATGCCCAGGAGTGATGGCTCGGAGTGTTCGTGTCGTAGAAGGGAATGCCATCGAAGTCGATATCATAGCTGCCGTCGGTGAAGCCACGGAACGTGGTAGTGCTCTGGCCAAGGCCAACACCGTTCGAGTTGGTGGTCTCTGTGCCCGGCACCAGAGCGACGAGTTCGCCGTAGTCGGCGGTTGGGGCCGTGTAGTTCTGGATGAACGTGGTGTTCACTTCAGTGCGCGCCGAGCGCTCATCGAGCGGCGCATCCATAGGAGCCCGTTGCGCCGCGATCGAGGCGGAGCCGCCAGCATCGACCGTAACCTGCTGCGAAAAATTGCCCAGACTCAGCGAAAACGAGAGGTTCTTCGGCTGACCGGCAGCGAGTTGAACCCCCTGCTGGACCGCGACGGAGAATCCGGGAGCTGACACCGAAACCGTGTAGGCACCGGCAGGCAGGCCGCTGATGGAAAAATGACCGGTGGAGTCCGCGCTGGCCTTGCGCGTCAAGCTGCTCGAATCACTCTTTGCCAACACCGTAGCGTTGGGAAGGACATTGCCCCGAGGATCAAGAATGGTCCCGGTAATCGTGCTCGCATTGGATACAGACTGTGCGAACAGTGGAGAAGTGGCAACGGGAGCGATGAACAGGTTCGAGTGTCAAAGCAGCACATGACGAGAGAGTGAACGTGGTGTTGCCGCCGCGTTACTTTCTTAAGCGGTATGCACGCGCTGCCGCGATTGTGAGACCATCGGCTTTTGGAGTGAATGCATATGTGTGCCGAGCGCCTGAAGGTTACGGTAGCCGTCTGCGGAGGGATCGCCGCTTATAAGTCCGTCGAACTGGTCCGGCTTCTTCAGGACGCAGCCTTCGATCCTCACGTCGTCATGACCCGCTCCGCCGAGGAGTTCATCCGCCCGCTGACCTTTAGCGCCATCACCGGCCACAAAGTCATCACCAGCCTCTGGAGTGAGGACGCTGTTATCGGCGCGGAAGACGAAGAAGCCGCGTCCGGCATCGAGCACATCAACGAAGCGCAGACGACCCGCGCCTTGATCGTCGCTCCGGCGACAGCGCACGTTCTGGCCAAATTCGCCCACGGCCTCGCCGACGATTTTCTCTCGACCATGTATCTGGCGACGGAGGCCCCGGTCATCGTCGCGCCAGCCATGAACGTCAACATGTGGAACCACCCCGCGACCCGCGCCAATATAGAGACGCTCCGCGCTCGCGGCGTAAAAATCGTCGAACCCGGTAGCGGCTATCTCGCCTGCGGCATGGTCGGCGGCGGCCGCCTGGCCGACGGCGCAACCATCCTCGCAGCCGTACAACAAACTCTGGCTTCGGGCACCGACTTCACCAGCGAGACGGTTCTGATTACCGCAGGTGGAACCCGCGAGGCCATCGACCCCGTACGCTTCATCGGCAACCGCTCCAGCGGACGCATGGGCTTTGCCATCGCCGAGGCCGCACAACGACGCGGCGCACGCGTCATCCTTATCTGCGCGTCAACCACCATTCCCGTCCCGGCAGGCTGCGAGGTTGTCTGCGTATCCTCTGCCGCAGAGATGCGAGCGGCGGTACTGGAGCGGCTGAATGAGGCCACCATTGTGATCATGGCCGCAGCGGTCAGCGACTACACCGTGAAGCAGGCCGCCACGCAAAAATTAAAGCGCGAAGGCCCCCGCACAATCGAACTGGAGCCAACGCAGGACATCCTGCGCGAAATAGCGGCGCAGAGAAATCCTGCAACACTGGTCATCGGCTTCGCCGCCGAAACCAGCGACATCCTCGCAAATGGCCGCGCGAAGCTCGAGCGCAAAGGCGTGGACGCCGTGGTGGTCAACGACGTCTCGTCAAGCGCGTTGGGATTTGATTCCTCAAGAAACGCAGGGACCTTTCTGACGCGAGAGAGAGCGGTAGAGATCCCCGCGATGAGCAAGAGCGAGATGGCCGGGCAAATTCTCGACGAGGTCCGGCGGCTGCGCAGTTGGGCTTTAAAGCCCACAGCTATCGGATGAGGGGAATGTAAGCCGAAACGCCGTGCTGATAGTTGCGAAACTGGTCACCGAAGCGGGACGCCAGCAGACTGTCTTCGACGTGCACACGAATCTCCGTGCCGATCAGGAAGATCACGATTGCGAGGCCGAGAAGAAGCGGCGACCCAACCATGAAACCGGTTCCCAGCAGCAAACAGAACATCGACGTATAGATGGGGTGTCGAAGCAGACGATAAGGACCAGAACGCACCAGTACATGGTCCGGACTGAGCGCGGCCTCAAAACGCAGATGCCGCCCCAATGCGCGTGTGCTGGTCCACGACAAGAGAGCCGCAAACCCGAACAGGACAATTGCGAGCCCACTCTGCCACATAGCAGGTGATCTCGTCCAGAAATGCCCCAGCGATAGAAGCAGGTAGGACAACACCTGAAGCAGAACACCCCAGCGCGCACGTCGATCCCTTCTCTGCGGAGGGTTTCGGTTCCACCCATTCAGCGGAAACGGGATGAACCACACCAGCCATCCGACGGCAACGATGAGATATCCGTAGATCGGCATGGCACGATTGTAGGCCTGGAAAACTAGCTGGGCCGCTTGCGGGGCGGCTTGCCAGTGGAAGTCCGTGACGCGTAGGCTTAAAGTGCTGCCAGAGATTAGCTGGCGACAGGCGGTATCCAGCCAAAGCTGCAATTATGCAGCACGCGGCGGAGCTGCACTGGAGATTTGCAATGAGTTTGACAACGTTTCGCGCCGCGAGCGCAGACCGCCCCGGCAACCCCGCCGCAAAAGTCACAGTTCCCTCTCTTCTCGATAAAAAGCTGGCCCACGAGCCCATCACCGTCGTCACAGCCTACGACTACGCCAGCGCTCGCCTCGTCGACGAAGTCGGCCTCGACGTCATCCTCGTCGGCGACTCGCTCGCCATGGTCATGCAAGGCCACGAGAACACGCTGGCCATCACCATGGACGAGATGCTGCTCTACACTCGCGGCGTTCGCCGTGCCGTCCGCCGCGCCCTTTTAGTCGCCGATATGCCCTTCGGCAGCTACCAGATCGACGAAAGCGAGGGCGTTGCCAACGCTCTGCGCTTCGTCAAAGAGGCCGGAGCAGAAGCCGTAAAGATCGAAGGCGGACGCGAGCGGGTCGATCTGGTGCGCCGCATCGTCGGCGCTCAGGTCCCGGTCATGGGCCATATCGGCCTCACGCCGCAAAGCGTCCACCGCATGGGCGGCTATAAAGTGCAGGGCAAAACCCTGGCCGCCATCGAGGAGATGCGCGCCGACGCGCTTGCGCTTGAAGATGCCGGATGCTTCGCCATCGTGCTCGAAGGCGTTCCCCGCGAGCTGGCCAAGATCGTCACCGACGAGCTGCACGTCCCCACCATCGGCATTGGTGCCGGCCCCGACTGCGACGGTCAGGTCCTCGTCCTTCACGACATGATGACCATGACCTTCTCTGCCCCCGCCAAATTCGTCCGCCGCTACGCCGACGTCTCCGGCATAATGCGCGAGGCCCTCGGCAACTACAAGCGCGACGTCGAAACCCACCAGTTTCCCTCCGACGCGGAGAGCTACCATCTCTCCCAGGAGATGCGCGATCGCATGGCAGCCCTAACCGAGAAGGCTGGCTGACAACCCATGAAGATTGTCCAAACCGCAAGTGAAATGCAGCAGCTATGCCGCAGCCTGCGCACAGATAACGCCCCGCTGGGCTTTGTGCCAACGATGGGCGCGCTTCACGAAGGACACCTTTCGCTCGTCCGCCGGGCACGGTCGGAGTGCGCCGCGGTCGCCGCTTCCATCTTCGTCAACCCCCTCCAGTTCGGACCCAATGAAGATCTTGCAAAGTATCCTCGCACCTTCGACGACGACTGCCGACAGCTCGCCGCTGAGGGAGTCGCCTTGCTCTTTGCCCCCACCGCCGCGGAGATGTACCCCCCCGGTGCAGTCACCAAAATCACCGTAGACGGCATCGGCGACCGCCTCGACGGAGCCTCGCGCCCCGGTCACTTCACCGGCGTAGCCACCGTCGTCGCCAAATTGTTCCATATCGCCCAGCCTCACCGCGCCTACTTCGGCCAGAAGGATGCCGCTCAACTCGCCGTGCTGCGGCAGATGGTCCGCGACCTGAACTTCGACATCGAAGTGATCGGCTGTCCCATCGTCCGCGACGCCGACGGCCTCGCCCTGAGCAGCCGCAATCGCTATCTCAGCCCCGCCGAACGGGTCCAAGCCCTCGCCCTGCCCCGTGCCCTGCGCCATATCCAGCAAATTATTGCCACCGGCCAACGCCGGAGTGAGGAACTGATACGGCAGGCAACCCAGGAATTGGCCACCGTAAAGGTCGACTATCTCGCAGCCGTCGATGCGCAGACGCTTCTCCCGGTCGATATCGTGGAACCGGGAACCCTGGTCGCCATCGCTGCCTGGGTCGGCCAAACCCGCCTGATCGATAATTTTCTCGCGGGCTGACGGAGGCACTTCACCGATGTCATCCCGCCTCGGAGCGCCCCGAAGGGGAAGAGTACATCGGAACCCCAACACAATCGTTTGCCTATGGCGGGAACTCAAGCTCGCTTCATGTTTTTACATATAAAATCGATAGCGGCTTTTCGGGAGGTTGGTTTTCTTTTCTCAGGCATCTTATTAGGTAGCAATTTGAAAGAAATAGCCCTAAAGTTGCAGAAGACTGAAATAATTTCGTTCTCCGACTGTGACAGACTTATCAGGCTATTGCAATGAAACTATAACCGGTAATCAACCCATTTAGTTCAACAGGATGACAGAAGAGGCTGCGGCACGTACCCAGCTCGGTTCTACAGCGTGAAGGACAGCGATTTTATGGAGTCCAATTCAATTCACAACCAGGTCACCCAGGAAATCGAGCGGCTCTCTGGCGTGAAATTGAAGTGGCCGAAGCTGCCGCCCCTGCTCGAAGAGCGCTTCGAACAGAACATCGCCGGGCAGCGCGCCACCCACCTCTGGTATCAGGGCCTCATCGCCATCGTGTTGTTCGATCTCTTTGCCGTCATCGACTATTGCATCGGCGACGGCAACTCATGGAGTGCGATCATTCTGCGGGCGGGCATCATCACCCCGCTGGCGCTTCTGGTCAACGCCAGTATGCGGTGGAATCCGGGAAAAGTTTACCGCGAAGCCAGCGTCGCAGCGGTGATCGGCCTCGCCGGGCTCTCCCAGCTCTATATAGCGATGGACAAGAGCCCGGCCTCCTCAGCCTATGCGCAGGCCGCCCTGATCATTGTCATCCTGTTTGCAAACCTGGTGATGCGCCTGCCGTTTACCTATGCGCTCTCCACCTCGGCAGTAATGTTCGGCGCCGACCTCATCTTTATCCATTTCGATCGTTTCCTCAGCCCGGTGGAGCAGACGCTGGGTATCATGCTGACCGGTTTCTCCGTCACCATCTCCCTGGTTGCGAACTTCAGCTTCGGCCGGCATCTTCGCCTGGTTTATCTCATGCTGCTGCGCAATGAGATGCAGAGTGAAGAGCTTGCCTACGTCAACGCCGAACTGCATCGCATCTCCAACCGCGACAATCTCACCGGCCTCGCCAATCGTCACTCGTTCGAGCTCTATTGCGGGACCCTCTGGCAGCAGACCATGGCCGACGGCACCCTGCTCTCCGCCATCGTCATCGATATCGACCGCTTCAAGGCGGTCAACGACCTTCGCGGCCACCTCTACGGCGACAAAGTGCTGACTCGCGTCGCATCGCTCCTGCAGCAGTCCTTGCGCGGCAAGGACGACTTCGCGGCCCGCTTTGGCGGGGAAGAGTTTGTCGTCCTGCTCCCCCAGACCTCACAGCGTTCGGCGCTGATCGTCGCCGAGCGCATCCGCAAGCTCGTCGAGGTCGCAGGTTCGCCCGCCGTCGAATCCGCCGACTCATCCACCGTGCTCCCCACCACCGTAAGCTGCGGCGTCGCAACCTGTCTGCCCGGCGACCCGTTCTGCATCGAAGATCTGCTCGAAGCGGCCGACAAGGCCCTCTATGAGGCCAAGCGAACTGGCCGCAACCGCGTCTGCGCGGGCGAGGTCAGCCGATCCGACGGCAGTCGAAAGCACGAAGAACTCGTAGGAAGCAGAATTGGAGCTCAAAGCGAATCGACCCTTCGCGCCACGGCACGCAAGGTTCTCTGGGGATAAACAGCCGGATAGCCGCCGCGAAACTACCGCATCAAGTGCCCGTGCCCGATCGGCCCAAGCAGCCCAAACGATTGCAGCAACCACACAATCACGGCGATGATCACAACCACGCGGATGATCTGCTTAATGGTTCCATCCATCGGAATCAACCCGATCAAATACAACAGCAGACCAATCACAATCAGGGTCACAATAATGCTGATAAGCGTGGGCGTAAACATAGGGCTTCGTCCTCTTTCTAAATATCTTCTCGATCTGAGATGCCAGAAATATACAGGCCGTACTCCGGATGTACCAATAAATTCAAAAACATCCGAACCCGGCTGCCTCATGTCCCGATTCTGGGACATGGGACACCGCCAAAACGCAACGTTCGTTTGCGCACTTACAAGTGTCACCTTACGCTGTCATCCTACCTCACCCGGTCACAATCCCCAGCGCAATCACGGCGAATCCCACCGCAACAAAGTCCTCGGCGACCGCAACCGGCCAATCCTTGCCGCCTGACCACTCCACAATGGCACGGCGAACAAGATACCCCCCAAACGCGCCCACCAGCGCTCCACCGATCCCCAGAATCGCTCCTTCCGTCGCCGGTCCATTCAAGCTCCCTGCGATAATCGCGCCCACCAGTCCGCCAAAGATCAGTCTCGCCAGTAGCGGCAACATCGAGGTTCGGTCCGGTGTCTGCGGCAGCTTATCGCCCACCAGCTCGCCTACTGCAAGCACGGTAAACACAATCGCGGTCACCAGCTTCGCGACCCAGGACGCCCATGTCTCGTCCACGGGCAGATTCCCGGCATAGGCAAACCAGCAGATCACCGCCATCGGAGTGAACGTCCGCATCCCCGTCGCCGCCCCAAGCATAGGGATCGCCAAAATCCACGCCATCACCGCCATCGCCATCGCTGTCCCCTCGCCCGTCGCGCCTTGCGACACCAAGAGTACAACGTTCTCCCTCTCACCGGAGAATCAAGACTCGAAGGTATCTGAAATAGCCCAGTTGCAGTTTATGCCGGCTGCAGAATCATTACTGCCTCAGCTCCACTACAGTCGCGCCCTGACCTCCCTCATTCTGCGCGGGTTCGGTGACAGTAGTGACATGGGGATGGCCGCGCAGATACTCTCGCAGCGTGCGGCGCAGGACCCCCATGCCGGTTCCGTGGACGATACGAATGCGCGGCAGCCCAGCCAGGAAGGCGCGATCGAGAAAGCGCTCAACCTCATCATGCGCCTCGTCGGCGGTGCGGCCAATCACATTAATCTCCGATGACATATAGTCCGGATCGCTATTGGTGGAGACAGTGATGTTGCCCCTCTTGCGCGCAGCTTCGAGCGGCGTGACGACCTTCACCGATTCCACTCCGGCGATGTCGTCGATACCGGCCCGCATCTTCATCGGGCCAATGGAGACCTCAAACGTCTTCGCATCAACCACCCGATCGACTCGCGCCTGCCTGCCCAACGACTTTAGCTTGACCAGATCCCCGACCTTGATGCCTTTCGGCAAATGCGGCTGCGCGGCGGGATCGTTCTTGTCCGCCCCGGTATTGTGAGCGACGACAGTCGAGTTGAACTGCTCAGAAAACTCGCGGCGCAAGCGCGCAATTCGAGCCGCGGAGTCACGCGCAATCTTCTGCGCGACGGTCTTGTCGTCGATGGCCTTGACCGTCTCGCGGAGCTGATAGGCAAAATCCTCGATCAGCGAATTGAGCTTTACTTCAAGCTCCTTCGTACGCGCCTTCTGCTCGACCCGCCCCTCCACCTCCACGCGCGCCTTCTCGCGGGACAGCTCGCGCTCCCTCTGGCGAAGCGTCTCGCGCTCAGCGATAGCCGCGGTGAGCTGGTCGTGAAGCTGGTCGAGAAACGCTCCAATATCCGCGGTCTGCGTGGTCATCTGCGCCCGCGCCGCTGTGATAATCTCCGGCGAAAGCCCAAGCCGCGCAGCGATATTCAGACCGGCAGACGCCCCCGGCACCCCCAGCCGAAGCTCATACGTCGGCGTCAGTGTCTCCTGGTCGAAGCCCACCGCCGCGTTGAGCACTCCCGCATGGTTGGCTGCGTAGACCTTCAGCGACGTAAGGTGCGTAGTGATACAGCACCAGACATTCGCCGCGAGAAAATGCGAGGCCACAGCCACGGCCAGCGCCGCTCCCTCTTCCGGATCAGTGGCCGAACCCAGTTCATCGAGCAGAACCAGCGACGACGCCGTCGCCTCGCGCGAGATGCGGTCGAGATTGACGACGTGCGCGGAGAAGCTCGAAAGATTGCGCTCGATCGACTGCGCATCGCCAATGTCCGCATAGACACTGGTGAACAGCGGCAGCTTCGCCTCCTCCGCCGGGACCGGAATCCCGGCCTGCGCCATCAGCGCCAGCAATCCCAGCGTCTTCAGCGAGACCGTCTTGCCGCCGGTGTTCGGGCCGCTGATGATGAGTTGCTTCGTCGCCGGGGGAAGGATAATCGTCAGCGGCACAGGACTATCCGCCTCACTTCCCTCTTCCCGCGCAGCGGCCTTCATGCGCAGCTCGAGCAAGGGATGTCGCGCAGCGGTAAGCGACAACTCCTCTGTAAACACAGGCCGAACGCAGTTGAGGTCAATGGCGAACCGCGCCCGCGCAACATGCGCCTCCACCTCGGCAAGGATGCACGTGCCCGTATGAATCGCGGCGGCATTCTCGCCAAGCGCCCTTGTCATCGCAACCAGGATGCGGTGAATCTCCGCCTGTTCTTCATCGAGCAGACGGACAAGTTCATTGTTCTGCTCGATCGTCTCCAGCGGCTCCACAAACACCGTCTGCCCCGACGAAGACGACCCATGCACCACGCCCGGCACCTTGCGCTTGAACTCTGCCTTTACTGGAATCACGAAGCGGTCGCCGCGAATGGTGATGAGGTCGTCCTGCGTGCTTCCGCCCTCGGTCAGCGAGCGCAGCGACCGGCGCAGGCTCTCTTCGATGGCGCGATGCTGCCGCTCCATGGCCCGGCGAATCCGGCGCAGCTCCGGCGACGCATCATCACTCAACGAGCCGTCAGGCTCGATCTTGCCGCGCAGCAACCGCAGCAGCGGCGCGAAGTCATAACCCAGCAGCGGCTCCGAGAGCGCGACGATCCCCGGCCAGTTGTACCGCGCGCCACTGGCTGGCGGATCGATCACATTACGCCATGCCGCAACCCGTTCGACGACGTTGAGCAGGCTGCTGATCTCCATCGCCTCCAGCGCTGCCCCCTCGATGCGCGCCTGGTCGAGCAGCCCCGTAGGGTCGAATAGCCCATGGAAGTCGAAGCTGCCACCGCCCGAGAGCATCTTCCGCATCTCTTCTGTCCGCTGCTGTTGCCGGTCGATCCAGCTAAGATCGGCGGAAGGCTCGAGCGCCAGCACCCACGCCCGCCCCAGCGCCGAAAATGTTCGGCCCGCAACGGCGTCGCGCAGACGCGGCCACTCCAGCGCGGCGGCGCTCGACTCAGGCAGTGGCGAGGGAACATTGGGAAGCAGGGGCATGGTCAGCAGAGGAAAAACGGTCACATTTACTATCGTATCTATTTTCAAAAAGGAGTATCGTAGCCGCGCATGGAACCGGCATGGTCCGGCGCGCGTACCAGATGTTGTAGAAGATCGCGGACTCCACCCGGAGGTGTCGAATGATCTGTCAGACATGTGGTAACCAGGTCACGGCGGAGGTCCGCTTCTGCCCCCAATGCGGCGCTCCAGTCGTAGTTGCTGCTGCTCCGGTCCCGCCGCCGCCCATTCCCCCGGCCTATCCCCCGCCGTATCCCCCTGTGTATGCAACGCGCGCGCCGCGTGTCCAGCGAAACCTGCAGATGCTCGGCATTCTGTGGTGCGCCTTCGGAGGCTACCGGATCATCACCGGGCTGATCGGGATCTTCATTATGCGAGTCATAACATTCCGAAGCTTTGGCGACTGGGGTTGGGGCGGCCCCTTCCACGGTGCTCCCTGGATGGTCGCTCTATTACCGCTCATCGCCGTGGTTTCGGTCGTGACCGCGTTCCTGGCCTTCCTCGTCGGCTTCAGCCTGCTCCGGCGCAAGCCCTGGGGACGTGTACTCGGAATCGTCGTCGCCATCCTTGCCCTGTTGAAGTTCCCCATCGGCACGGCGCTGGGCATCTACACACTCTGGGTGCTGGCCCCGGCAGAGTCGGGAATGGAGTACGAAGCCATCGCCGACCGTACCTGAAATCTGTTGGCGATCCTCTATTTTGGTAAGAGTCGCTGAAGCCTACCCTCGAACTGCTTCAAATCGACGCTCCCCTCGTACCTTTTAACGATCTTTCCCTTACTGTCGATCAGGTACGACACCGGCAAACCGAGAACGCCGCCGTAAAGCTCCCCCAAGTTCTCATCTCCCATCACCACCGGGTAGTTCAACCTGTACTTCTGGTAGAGCCTGCGCACGGGTGCAGCATCGTCATCCATCGACACCCCAATCACCTGCAAACCTCGGCCGCCGTACTGCCTCTGCCAAGCGGCGAAGACCGGCATCTCAGCCAGACACGGCGCACACCACGTTGCCCAGAAGTTCAGCAGCACCACCTTACCCCGATACGCAGAAAGCTCGACTCTCTCTCCATTCAAATCCGTGCGTATAAAGGAAGGCGCAGCCTTCTGTGCCGTCAGAGCCTGCGCTTGCGCCTCCACCGGCGACAATCGCGCCGCGCCTGCAAGGACGCCCGTCAATACAAGACAACCCGCGATCCATCTCCGGCAGGTCATACCCAAATCAGCAGCAGCCATGCCTATCGTCCCTTTGCGACCGGGTAACCCTTGTCTACCCAATCGGTTCCAAAGTTATCGGCCACGTACAAGACCTTCAGGTGAGTGAAGCCGAGAGCCTTCATCTGCTGGTAAGCCGGCCAGATGTTCGGGCACTTGCTCCAGGGGCAGCATCCGCAATAGATCACCACGAACCTGGCTCGGTCCAGCTTGCTCGCCCGATCCTTCAGAGCCCGCAGCCCCTCTTCCTGCGCGGCAGCGCCCGCATACTCCGCTCCCGGAATATGTGCCTCCGCAAACAAAATGTGGGAGCCTACCTGCAGAACAAGAGGCTTCTCTTCGGTCGGAGACTTCAGCGTCTGCGCAAGTTCCGAAGGCTGTATAAGATCCGCCGCCGGAATCCCAGACGCCCTGCCGGACTGCGCGTAGGCCACCCACGACGCCGAGCAAAGTAAAATCGCCACGCACAAAGCAGTTGCAAATCGATTCGAACGAATCCTCATGGAACATCCCCTTCTTCTCTTCTGACTAGTCGGCGGTCGACGAGAGACGAGCGTCGGCTCCGCAATCCTTTCATCTCCGCGCACACTTCAGCAAACGGCCCTCCTGCGCCGAACAGCACTCGCCGTAAACTATTCATATGAATTTCCCCGCCACGCGTCTGCGCCGCCTGCGCCGCACCGAAGCGATCCGGTCGCTCGTCCGCGAGACCCATCTCCATCCCGCCGCGCTCATCTATCCGCTCTTCCTCTGCCCCGGCGAGGGCGTCCGCAAAGAGATCAGTTCCATGCCCGGCTGCTTCAACCTCTCCATCGACGAGGCAATCAAAGAGGCGGAGACCTGCGCCGCGCTCGGCATCGGCGGCCTCCTGCTCTTCGGCCTGCCGGAACAGAAGGATGAGCAGGCAACCGGAGCATGGGTCGCCAACGGCATCGTCCAGACCGCGCTGCGCGCCTTCAAATCGAACCGCAAACTCGATTCGCTGCTCCAGATCGCCGACGTCTGCCTCTGCGAGTACATGTCGCACGGCCACTGCGGCATCATCGCCCGCGACGGCGAGCACTATGAGATCGAGAACGACTCCAGCGTAACCCTCATCGCCAAAACAGCAGCCTCGCTGGCCGACGCCGGTGCCGACATCGTCGCCCCCAGCGACATGATGGACGGACGCGTCGCCGCCATCCGCAAGGCCCTCGATACGAGCGGCCACCAGCAGACGCCCGTCCTCAGCTACGCCTCGAAGTTTGCCTCGGCCTTCTACGGCCCCTTCCGCGAGGCTGCCGACTCCGCTCCCCAGTTCGGCGACCGGCGCAGCTACCAGATGGACGGAGCCAACCTGCGCGAGGCCATGCGCGAGATCGATCAGGACATCGCCGAAGGCGCGGACATGCTGCTGATGAAGCCCGCCATGCCCTACCTCGATGTAATCCGAGCAGCCCGCGAACGCTGCGACCTGCCCCTGGGCGCCTACCAGGTCTCCGGCGAATACTCCATGATGCAGGCGGCGTTCCAGCGCGGATGGCTCGAACCCGAACGCGCCATGATGGAGTCGCTGCTCTCCATCCGCCGCGCCGGGGCCGACTTCATCGTCACCTACTTCGCCAAGGACGTCGCCCGCCTTCTGGGCTGACCCCGCCATGTTCAGGAGCATTTCGGCTGTCAAGCCCCTCTCCACGCGCCTCAAACATCCAAGCTGAACAAAATAAACGGCTTTACCGCCAAAAATATTTTCCGAAAAACTGCAAATTAGTTATACCCAATTCTTTAAACTAGAGAACAGTTAGAGAAAAATCACAGGCCCAGCGGAGACGCTGGGCCTGACTCGTTAAGACAAAGAATTTATAAATCCCGGTTGTCTGAATACTTTATCCGCAAATACCCCCTCATCTTATTGAAAACATGCGTTTTACACACGGATACCACGGGGAATACCTGAAAGGAGCATCAATGCAGCCACAACAATCCGAATTAGAGCCCACCATTCACCCTCGATCCGGCGAAGCGCCAGCTTCTGCATTCAGCTATGGCGACAAAGGTTACGCGCTCACCAAACAATTCGAAGGTCTGCGCCTCGCCGCCTATCAGGACCAGTCCGGCATCTGGACCATCGGCTACGGTCACACCGGGCCAGATGTCCACCAAGGCCTCACCATCACCATCGCCCAGGCCGATACCCTGCTGCGGAGCGATATTACCCGCGCCGCAGCCTGCGTCCATCGTGCCGTGACCACCGACATCCGCCAGTGCCACTTCGACGCACTCGTCGATTTCGTCTTCAACCTCGGTTGCAGCAGGCTGATCGATTCAACGCTGCTTCGCCACGTCAACGCAGGCGAGTTCGAACTGGCGGCGCAGCAGTTCCTGTTGTGGGACCACGCGGGCGCAGCGGTTGTGCCCGGTCTTCTCGTCCGGCGACAAGCTGAGATGGCGATCTTCCTGTCAGCCTAAAGGATCGCTGAAGCTAAAGGCAGCCCTGTTTGCCGCCGCTCGAGTCCACCGTTTCCGTGCAGCATCTAATTCCTGTGAGTCTTGCCTGATCCCCCACTGATTGCGATATTCGCCCGCAAAATGGCTCGATTGACGTGCCACAGCAAGGGGCAGAGGTAAGATAAATTGTTTGGCAAAGAACAGGAAATGGAGCAAAACCCTTGGCAGAGACGATTTATGACCTGGTAGTGATTGGCGGCGGACCGGCAGGCTATACCTGCGCCATCCGCGCCGCGCAGTATGGATTGAAGGCCGCCGTGGTTGAGTCGACCGACAAGCTTGGCGGGACCTGCCTGCACGTCGGCTGCATCCCCACCAAGGCGATGCTCTTCTCCGCCGAGGTCTGGGACCACCTGAAGCACGCCGAGCAGTACGGCATCGACGGCGTAAGCCAGCCCAAGCTCAACTGGAAGAACCTGCTCGCGCGCAAGAACGAGATCATCACCAAACACACCAAGGGCCTCGACTTCCTGATGAAGAAGAACAAGATCACCGTCGTTAATGGCTACGGTCGTCTCACCGGCCCCGCAAAAGAGGGCGTGTTCTCCATCGAAGTCGACAAGGCTGGCAAAAAAGAGACGGTCAAGGCAAAGAAGGTCGTGCTCGCCACCGGCTCCGACGCCCGTATGCTGCCCGGCTACAAGGCCGACTCGACCATTCTGACCAACATCGAAGTCCTCTCCATCGATAAGCTGCCGAAGTCGCTCGTCGTCATCGGCTCAGGCGCGGTCGGCGTCGAGTTCGCCTCCATCTTCAAGAGCTTCGGCACGGATGTCACCGTCCTCGAGATGCTGCCGCGAGTGGTCCCGGCGGAAGATGAAGACGTAAGCAAGGAGCTTCTGCGCCTCTTCAAGAAACGCGGCATCGATATGCACGTGTCGGTGAAAGACACCAAGATCGAGAAGAACAAGGATGGCGCTCTGATCTCGTGGACCGATGCAAACGGCAAGGCCCAGTCCAAGCAGGCGGAGAAGGTGCTCGTAGCCGTAGGCCGTGCACCGCGCACCTCTGACGTCGGCCTCGACAAGACCAAAATCACCCCCGACCGAGGCTTCATCCTCACCAACGAGTGGATGGAGACGACCGAGCCCGGCGTCTACGCCATCGGCGACATCGTCGCCGGTCTGCCTCAGCTCGCGCACGTCGGCGCGATGGCTGGCCTCGTCGTCGCGGCAAAGCTGGCGGGCAGATACGCTCGCGCCGTCAACCGCGCCCGCGTCCCCGGCTGCACCTACTGCGACCCGCAGATCGGCAGCGTCGGCCTCACCGAGGCGAAGGCGAAGGAAGCGGGCTACCAGGTCAAGGTCGGCAAGTTCCCCTTCGTCGGCAACTCCAAGGCGACGATCCTCGACTCGCACGATGGCTTCATCAAGGTCGTCTCCGATGCGAAGTACGGCGAGATCCTCGGCGTCCACATCATCGGGCCCAACGCCACGGAGCTGATCGCCGAGTGCGTCACCGCGCTCGAGCTTGAAGCCACGGTCGAAGAGATGATGTTCACCATCCACGCCCACCCAACGCTGTCCGAAAGCCTGCTCGATGCTTTCAGCAGCGTCGAGGGCATGGCCATCAACGTTTAGATCGCGCAAAATAAAGGAGACACCAGCCCGGTCGCGAGATCGGGCTGTGTCTTCTAACTCGCAGTATTGTTTCAATGTTCATCCACCTCCTCCATCTCGGCCGCATTCCCTATGCTGACGGCCTAGCCCTCCAGCAGCAGGTCATCGCCGCCCGCAAGCAGAACCTTATCGGCGACACGCTTCTCCTGCTCGAACACCCTCCCGTCCTCACCTTAGGGCGCAATGCCAGCCGCTCCAACATCCTCGCCTCCGACGAGTTCCTGGTTCAGCGCGGCATCGAGCTGCACGAGATCAACCGCGGCGGCGACGTCACCTACCACGGCCCCGGCCAACTCGTCGGCTACCCCATCATCGACCTGCGCGGCGACCTCCCCGGCAAGAAGGGCCCGCATCTCGGCCCTGTCGACTACGTCCGCCTGTTAGAAGAAGTCCTCATCCGCACCTGCGGCGACTTCGGCGTCATGACACAGCGCATCCCCAAACGCACCGGCGTCTGGACGATCGCAGGCGGCAGCATTCAGGAGAAGAAGATCGCCGCCATCGGCGTCCACGTCTCGCAGGGCGTCACCTCGCACGGCTTCGCGCTCAACGTCACCACCGACCTCCGCGACTTCGAGTGGATCGTCCCCTGCGGCATCACCGACCGCCAGGTCACCAGCCTCGAACTGGAAGCCGACAGCAACCATCAGCCAACCATGGAGAGCGCGCTCAACTCCACCGCCCGCAACTTTGGCCGTATCTTCGAGCGGCAGATGCTCTGGTGCGAATCGCTCGACGAGCTGCTTCATTCAGCAGGTGCGACCGCACGCGAATCTGTTTAAAAACTGCCATTGCCGTTGCATGTACTCCCTGCAGATACTCCCAATTCACAGCCAACGTCACCATTACTCTGTGGAGACTGTGACGAAGCCTCTTCTCCTTTCCCTTTGCATGATGTTCCCGTTCGCCGCTCTGAACGCGCAGACCACCACCTGGCAGCCCACGCCGGGCCATGTACAAATACCGATCTGGCCGGGAACGCCGCCTGATGCGCAGCCAGCCAAGGGGCCCGAGACTACAGAGCTGGCCACGAAGGAGCTGGTCGCCGGCAGGCCGTGGCTTGCGGTCGAAAATGTCTCGCAGCCTACGATGACCGTCTACTCGCCAACGGGAAAGAATACCGGCGCCGCGGTGGTCGTATTTCCCGGCGGCGGCTATCAGATCCTCGCCATCGACCTTGAAGGCTCGGAGATCTGCGACTGGCTGACTCCCAGGGGAATCACGTGCGTGCTGCTGAAGTACCGCGTGACGGATGTGGGCGAGTATCCGAAATCGGGGCCGTATCCGGAATCGCCGATGGCGCTCGAAGATGCGCAGAGAACGTTGGGGCTGGTGCGCTTTCACGCCGCGGAGTGGCATATCGATCCGCACAAGATTGGTGTGCTCGGTTTTTCGGCGGGAGGCCATCTGGCGGCAGCGATCAGCACGCACTACGCGAAGCGTTTGTACCCCGTTGTCGATGCTGCCGACAAAGAAAGCTGCCGCCCAGACTTTGCCGTCCCTATCTATCCGGGCCATCTGTCGCTCTCCGCGGCTGAGTGGGATGCCACGCAAGGCACCAAAAAGTTTATCGTTCCTCATCCTCCGAACGCGGATAAAGATCTCTCGCTGAATCCGGAGATTCCTGTCACCAGCCAGACGCCGCCTACGTTCCTGCTGCAGAACGAGGACGACCACGTGGACAACGTAGACGACTCGCTGAGTTACTACATTGCGCTGAAAAATGCCAGGGTCCCCGTGGAGATGCATCTCTACGCGCACGGCGGCCACGCCTTCGGCCTGCGGCGCACGAAGCTTCCAGCGACAAGATGGCCCGAGTTGGTGGAGACATGGCTGGGAACGATCGGGATGATTCCGGAGTAGTGCTCCGAGAGGACTGGAGTTTGAGACAGCACCTTGGAAAACAGCCCTGCACTTTGTGACCGCACCGGCACCGATTATCGGCTAAACATGCCAGTTTCCAACACACCGTCTTATAATCCAAAGTTGCGCGGCAATATAACCAGCGCCAGGTATCACCATAAGGATCCTTCATGCCGACTGACGTAGTTATGCCCCAGATGGGCGAATCCATCACCGAAGGCACCATCACCAAGTGGCTCAAGAAGCCCGGCGACACCATCCAGCGCGACGAGCCGCTCTTTGAAATTTCAACCGATAAGGTCGACGCCGAGATCCCCTCGCCCGTCGCCGGAACCCTCTCCGAGATCAAAGTCGAGGAAGGTAAGACCGTCACCATCAACACCATCGTCGCCACCATCACGGAGAATGGCTCCGCATCTGCCGCTGCGCCAGCAAAGGCCGAAACCGCCGCCGCTCCCGCCGCGGACACTGTTACCCCCGCCGCCGCCGAAACTCCTGCGGCAACCCAGGGCAATCCGCCAGCCGCTGCTGCTGAGTCTGCCGCCGGGCCGGGCACCGAAGTCCTGATGCCGCAGATGGGCGAGTCCATCACCGAGGGCACCATCACCAAGTGGCTCAAGAAGGTCGGCGACACCGTCCAGCGCGACGAGCCCATCTTCGAAATCTCCACCGACAAGGTAGACGCCGAGATTCCCTCGCCCGTCGCCGGAACCCTCTCCGAGATCAAGGTCGAGGAAGGCAAGACCGTCACCATCAACACCGTCGTCGCCGTCATCGGCGGGGCTGCCGGCAAGGCGGCACCGGCTGCGGCACCCGCCGCTGCTGCTCCCGCTGCGACAAAAGCCGCGCCTGCCGCAGCTCCCGCGCCCTCGGCCGCCGAAGGCGAGCGTGTCCGCTCCTCACCGCTAGTGCGCAAGATCGCCAAGGACAACAACGTTGATCTCAGGCAGATTCCGGGCACCGGCTCTGAAGGCCGCATCACCAAGACCGACATCCTCGGCCACCTCGAGGGAGGCGCGAAGCCCGCCGCCGCTGCACCTGCAGCACCTGCACCGGCCGCTGCAGCCAAACCGGCTGCTCCAACACCGCAGCCCGGCGAACTCGTCCCCATGTCGAAGATGCGCTCCATCATCGCCCAGCGCATGGTCGAATCCAAACGCACCAGCCCGCACGTCCACACCGTCTTCAAGGTGGACATGACCCGCATCGTCAAGCTGCGTGAGAAGGAAAAGAGCAAGTACGAGCAGCGCAACGGCGTCAAGCTGACCTACATGCCCTTCATCACCCGCGCTGCCATCGTGGCGCTGCGTAAGCACCCCGTCGTCAATGCGTTCCTCCAGGGCGACGCCATCCTCTACAACAAGAACATCAACATCGGCATCGCGGTCGCGCTGGACTGGGGTCTCATCGTCCCCGTCCTCAAGCAGACTGAGGAGAAGAACTTCCTCGGCATCGCTCGTGGCATCGTCGATGTGGCCGATCGCGCACGCAACAAGAAGCTCGCCCCGGACGAGATCTCCGGCGGCACCTTCACGCTGACCAACTCCGGCATCTTCGGAGAACAGTTCGGCACGCCGATCATCAACCAACCGCAGAGCGCCATCCTCGGCATCGGCGGCTTGAACAAGGAAGCCGAAGTGCTCACCGACAAGGACGGCAACGACGTCATCGCCATCCGCTCGATCCAGCGCTTCACGCTGGGCTTCGACCACCGCATCGTCGACGGAGCCGACGCCGGCAAATTCATGTCCGACTTCAAGGCCTACCTCGAAAACTGGTCCGAAGACATCGGGTAAAGAAAAATAAGCAAAACAAGGCAGGCTCTCATCAGAGAGCCTGCCTTGTTTATGGAACTACAAATATTCGGGTGCTCGATTAGCCGGAATGGCCAATGGGACTATCCGATTTCACAACGACAACGTAGCAAACTATGCCCCATGGCCATGAGCGAGCATCAAAGGCAATCATATTCGAGCTTTACCAAAAAGATGGATGTACTGCTTCGCCTCACGGTGACGTTCAATCTATTACTCGTGGCTCTAAGTTGGTCATCTTGTTCGAAGGAAGCGAGCAGAAGATCGGTGTAGCTGATCGGCTTTTTGGTTGGCTTCGACTGTGCGGCTTTAGGGCAGATTTAGTCTGGCTCTTCTTCTCGACCATTGTTCTGGCCTTCACCTTTATCTCCTTTCTGATCAAAGCAAAGGAAAATCCGGCTGCACAAGTCAACACCGTTCTGTGCCTAGCTGGCGTATTAGCATTCTGTCTTTTCGCGTATCACGTGGTCACAAGTGGTCTTCTCTATTTTGGCTGATGCTCTCAGCAACGTAAGACCGGCTACTGTTTGTTCCGGTTTAGAGTCGGGTTGAAGATTAGTTGTAAATGCGTTGGTTGCTACAGCAGCGCCTTAGCCTTCAACACCAGTTCCACCGCCTCTTCCGCCGTCATGCCCACAGCCGAAAGGTGCCCCATCTTCCGCCCCTTGCGCGGACGATGTTTCTCATACAGATGCAGCCTTACCCCCGGCACCGCCAGCGCCTCATCAAACTTCGGCTCCCGCGCCGTACCATCCTCGTTCAGCCAGACCTCGCCCAGCAGGTTCACAATCGCGGCAGGCTGCACGATCTCCACATCGCCCAGCGGCAAATCGCAGACCGCACGCACCAGTTGTTCGAACTGGCTGGTCACACAGGCCCGCTCGCTGGCGTGGTAGCTGTTATGCGGTCGCGGAGCCAGCTCATTCACCAGCAGCCGCCCGTCCTTCGTGCAGAACATCTCGACCGCCAGCACGCCCTCAAGCTGAAACGTGTCCGCGATCTCTTCGGCGATCTTGCGCGCCTCGGTCTCCATCGCCTCGGGTAGCGGAGCAGGCATCACGCTCCACGCAAGTATCTGATCCTCGTGGTGGTTCAACGCCGGCGAAAAGACCTTCACCTCGCCATTGGGAGCACGCGCCACCATCACCGAGATCTCGCGATCCAATTCAATCGCCTTCTCCGCCACGCCCGGGCCTTCTCCCAAAGCCGCCCACGCGCCGCGTACTTCATCTTCAAACGAAGCTCCCGCGGCAAACCCAACCTTGCCCTGTCCGCGCCCATCGTAGCCGCCAGTCGCGCTCTTGCAAAAACATCTGCCGCCAAGCTCGGCAATCGCGCTGCGCAACTCATCGATCGACTGCACCGCGCGATACTCTCCCAGGGGAAACCCGTTGCGCCGCAGCCAGTCCTTCTGCTCAATCCTGTTCTGAATGATCGCCAGCATCGCGCCGCTCGGACGTACCGGAGCAAAGTTTGCCGCAGCCTCCATGCTTGCCGCCGCAATCTGTTCAATCTCGAGCGTCACCACATCGCATCCACGAGCCAGGTTCGCCGCCTCGCGCGAATCGTCCCACCCCGCCTCGATGCATCCATCCACCACAAACCGTGCCGGACAAGCCGGGTCCGGATCGAGCACAAGAATGCGATATCCCATCGCGCGCGCCGCCATGGCCGTCATGCGCCCAAGTTGCCCGCCACCAAAGATCCCAATCGTCGCGCCAGGAAGAATCGGCTTTGCTGTCTGTATTTTGTTTTTGGATTTAGACAAGCTCACGCGCCGGCCTCATCTTCCCCAACCACCTGCCCCAGTACCTCGTCTCGTCGTGCCGCACGCCACTCCACCAACTTCAACCGTAACGTCGGATCGGTTGTAGCCAGCATGGCAATCGCCAGAAGTCCTGCATTTGCCGCGCCCGCCGCTCCAATCGCCAGCGTCGCCACGGGAACTCCCTTCGGCATCTGAACGATGCTCAATAGCGAGTCCATCCCCTGCAACGCCGTCGCGGCAATCGGCACGCCCAGCACGGGAACCACGGTCTTTGCCGCCAGCATTCCCGGCAGGTGCGCCGCGCCACCCGCGCCCGCGATGATCGCCCGCAGACCGCGTCCCATCGCCGCATCGGCGTATTCAAACAGCAGCTCCGGCGTGCGATGCGCCGAAACCACACGCACCTCGTGCGGCACGCCGAACTCCTTCAGCACCTCGACGGCGCCCTTCATCACCGCATAATCATTGCGGCTCCCCATCACAATTCCTATCAGCGGCTCGGCATTCATAGACCACGATTATACGTTTTCGAACGACTTAACACCGACAGGTCAAAACAACCGACCACGGATTTCGCGGACCTACACGGATCAAAAACTTAACACCGATTTTCTCTTTCAGTATTTAAAATCCGTCTTTATCCGTGTAATCCGTGGTCGGTTGTTAAACCTTTCTCAGCGACGAAAATAATCCACCGCGACCTGAACCATCGTCACCAGGCCACCGGCAGCGGTAAACAAACCCTTCATCCTCTGCATGCTGCGTTCATGCCGCTCCACGCGTTCTTCCAGTTGCGTCAAGCGTCCCGGTTGGCCTATCCCCATCACCTGCTGCATCTGGCTCTTCAAAACACTCAGGTCGGCCAGCACCTGTCCTTCAAACTCTGTCATCATGCCCCCTTATGATCCCACCGGTAAATCCGTAAACACTGCACTCGAAAATCGCGAATATAGCGGCGGCGTCGAACCGTCGTACATCCGCACGTAGTACCGCTCTATCTGTGCCTCGCGCGGAATCGAAAAATTCCGCACCGGACTGCGCAGCACCAGATCCTGATCGACGCCTGGCCCAAAGTCCCAGTCGCGCCGTCGTACCTCCAAGCCACCGCCCGCAGGAGGAGCCATGCCAGCATCCAACTGCAGCGTGGTGCCGGTAGCACTCACAATTTGTAACTGTTGCAGGTTCGCAAGCACGTTGCCGACAGTAGTCAGCGCCGTCTGCGGCAGCAGAGCATCCGCCGCAATCGCCTCCGACAGTTTCAGCCCCAGCCCCTCGGCCCAGTCATTCGCAAAGGCGATGCGATAGGTCAACATCTCCGGCCACGCGGATTCATTAGCGACCTCCACACGGCGGACGATGACATTCATGGTTTCGCCACCGCTCGCAATGGCGAGAACGTCACCCGGCCAGATATCCGCAGGATTCCCCGCCTCATACGTTCCCGCAATCGCCGCAGCGCGGCTGGCCGAAAAGCTAAGCACCGCCAGCGCGGCGTTCTCGCAGTCCATCGAGCTGCGCGCCGCCGGCGAGGTAACTTTACCAAGCCACTGCGCCGTACCTGGCGCTCCGCCCGCCGCCTCCGCCGCAATGCTCGCAGCATTCTCCAGCCGCGCCACTGCTCTCTGCTGTCCACGATACGTTACAGTTACAATTTCTCCTGCAACCGGAATGCGACCCGCCATAAATGTAACTTTGCCAGTTGCAGATACCGTGCAATCCACACCCTCCCCCGCCACGCCAATCAACCGGGTCACTCTTGTTCCACTGGGAAGCGTGCTCGTCACCCACGCCGATCCCGTCTGCGTCACTCTGCAGTAGCCCATGGACCCAAACAATTGCACGCTGTTCACCGCAACAAAGCTGCAACTCGCCGTCGAAGTCGCCACTGCACCGTCGTACAACAACGTCGCTGGTGTATTCGAAGACGCGCCCAGGTCCTGCAGCTCAAACACAACACTCATGGGAGCCGCGACCACGCCGCCGCCGAACTGCTGCACCGCGCCATCCACCATTGCGTAGTACGCCTGCAAGACCCGCTGTGCCTCGACACAATGCAACCGAATGCGCAGCGTATAGGTGTGTCCGCTCAGCAGCGTAAACACCGTACCCGCCTCTGCCCCATTCACCAACGGCACGACGACCGTTGCGCCGTCGCTCTGTCTCACGTTGTAACCCGCGAGGCAGTTCGCGCTCAGCGTCGCGCCACCGTAAAGCCCGCACACCACGCCGGTGCTGGCCCCACCAAGTTGCAGATTTCCTGCCTCAATCACCAGCGATCCGCCCATCTCCACCCCGTCGATAGCGGTCAGGGTCGTCTGCCCATCGAATCCGTTGCCTCCCGTCATCGCCAGCCCCGATGCGCCAAATCCAAGGTGTGCGCCCGGATCGGTGAGCTGCCACACTCGCGAATTAAATGCGCCTTCGTTGAAGCTGTCCGATAACAGCCGCGAAGAGTTGGCCGATTTCTTTGGACGAAACGGCGTCTGCGCCAACTGAAACACAGTCGTCGCGCCGTCTCCCGCGAAGGCCTCGGTGATGTACGCCGCGGGCTCCATCTCGCCGCTCACGGTCACGTCATTGGCCAGCTCCTTCACTGCCGATGTCTTCAAAGCTGCAATCTGCAATGTCCCATCGCCATCGCTCAAAGCATGAGTCACCGCGCCCGCAGGCTGCATCGTCACCGCGCCATTCAGCACGCGATACGCCGCATAGATCGCGTCCGCAACGCGGCCTGCATTCCCCGACCAGGTCTCGGTCTGCATCGGCTCAAAGACGCCAACCTTTGCGCCGCCCTCTACACCTGAGGTCGTGAACAAGCCGCAGTCGACACGGTTGGTTAGCGTGGTCAGCACCTGCCCTCCCGGCAGCGCAAATCCGGCTCCGCTCAACGGAGTCGCCTGCTTGTCCAGCAGCCACTCGTCGCTGATCGCGCTGAACGCATAGCGATACACCGGCCCTATCGTCGCCACGCCGGCATAGACGCGTTCCGGTTCCGTCGCCACATAGCCCGTAAACAGAATCGTTCCGTTATCCGACGTCACCACCACGCGCCCGCGTCGTGCAGGTGCAGCCAGCGCCTCGGCGCTGATATCGAGCATCCCGCTGCACCGCGAAGGGGCGTTCAGCACGCGCTCGATCTTCAGCGGGCTGTCCGCACACACGGTGCCGCTGTAATCCACCGCGCCCATGCCATCGAGATTATCGATCGTGATCTTCACTGCGCCTCCCCGGTTGTAAGCGGAGCCAGTCCGCGCATCTGCCGCACCTCATCCACCGTCAGCACACCCGCATGCAGCAGTGCCGTCTGTATCTGCAGCTCTTCGGTCTCGTCCCTGCTCTCGAGATCGTTGAAGCAGAACTCGAACTCGCGCCAGCCCAGCTTCTTCGCAAAGATGTCGCGTGTGATGTGCTCGGCCAGCAGCTTCGCCACCGGCACAATCGCGCTCTGGAACGCCTCGTCCGCCAGCTCGCCAGCAGTCGAGCGGTTGAGGCCCTCCTGCAATCCCAACAGCATCGGAGGTATCTCGAACGCATTCGCAATCAGCCGAATCAGCATCTCCTGCCATGCCAGCCGCAGGTCGGCATCGGTTCCACCGGCAAACCGCAGCACCTCGGGCTTCTGCTCGCAACTCAGCAAAGGCACGCGGCCCGTACCTTCGATCTCGTCCTGCCACCAGCGAATCAGGCGGTCATGCTGCTCGGGCGTAGCCTCATTGAGCCACAGCGCATACTGCACGACAGAGTTCGACGCGAGTCGCCCCGCATAACGGTTCGCGCTCAGGAACTGATTCACCGTCTCGAATGCGACCTCCAGCCGCCCCAGCCCAAACGGAGTATGCGTGCGCGGATTCAGCCGCACGTACATCAGCTCATCATCCAGCAGAGGGACCAACCCCTCGCGTCCCAACTGCCCCGTCGCCTGCGCGTATCGCGGCTTTGCGGGATCGCCATCCCACTTGCTGTCGATCTGGATCGTCGCCCCATCCACCGCCCAGAGATGAAATGGCCGCAGCGCATCGCCCGTAGCCTCCATCTCCACCGCGCCAAATCCGCCGACCAGCAGGTCCTCCAGCACCTGCTCCCACAACACGCGAAAACTGTCCGAAGCATTCGGCTCCTCGAGACAGAGCCGCAGCGCATTCAGTCGCGCGCTTGCGTCCGCTACGCTCGCAGCGTCATAGCCCCTGCGCACGCGAATCTGCCAGTCCATGCTGGCGATCTTGTCCTTCACCACGTTGATCGCCCGCCGCACCACCGGCGTCTCGGCAAACTTCCGCAGGTTCGCCGGTGTAGGCTTCGGCAACGCACTCTGCCCCGTCCGCCCGGCCTGGTTGTAGGGCGTAAAGATCGAAGGCAGCATCGTCGTCTTCCGTTCCCCAACCGCCGTGCCTGTTGCTGCTTCAACGCCCGCCAGCTTCTGCCACACATCCTTCACCATCGTCCGAACTCCCATGCCTCACCTCTCTCTTTCGTATCCGTGCAAAAAGAAAAGGCACAGCCCAGGGGCCATGCCTCAAATCAAAACTCAGCGCTTAACTTCTAACTCTCCTCTAAACTCAAACCCGCAACTCCACCCGCGCCGTCTCCGCCACCCGCGCCAGATCGCTTACCGTCACCACGCGAATCTCCTGTCGCTCCATCGCCTCGACGCCGAACCGGTACCGCTCCATCGCCTCGTCCTCAATATCCGACACCGACCGCAAAGGCTCGACCACCGCCGTCAACTCCAGCTTTGCGCTCTCCACCCGAAGCACGCCCTCGCGCAACTGCGGAGCCGAATAAGCCAACCCCTTGGCCGCCTCCACATCGCCTTCGAGCGACACAGCCTGAAACATTCGAATCACACCATTCGGTCGATAGCCGCAGTCGATCTTCATCGGATCGCCGGGCCGCGTATAGAGCGAAGCCGCAATTCGCTTCCGCATCAGGGCCCAAACCCTGGCGCGCTCAAACTCCGTCCGCATCGCTCCGGCGATGGCTGCGCGCCCCGTTCGACGACGCTCAACCTTAATCTTCAGCGGCTCGACATACATGCGCATCAACTGTTCCATCTCCGCTGCCATACTCTCGGCCAGCGAAGCCCGCGGCGGCGAGATCTGCACCGAATTCGAAAGCGTGTCTTCCAGCAAAGCCAGCACCGGCTTCGGATCGGTTGCGCTCATTCGCAACCGCTCCGCGATCTCACCCTCCAACGCCTCCAGCAGGCCGATGTCGGCATCCGCATCCATGCACCGCACGCGGCTCCAGTCCCGCGTAAAACGTACCACCGCGTGCTCGGGCTTCGCTGCATCGGACGCAACGTCTCCGGCCTCTCGCAGCACAACCCCGATGTTCGTAAACTCGCCCTTCACCACATCCGGCACATACCGGATCAGGAAGAACTCGCACGGCAACCGTTCCTTCAAGACCGTCTCCTCTTTAAACCATTAGCAATCCATCAACCAATCCACTACATCACAAACTTACCCGCTCCACTCATCTCCGCGAACTGCCTCGGCACAACAATCCGCTTCCCTGTATCCCACATTGGGAACGGCTCCCGATTCGAATCCCGAAATGACGCAATCAACTCTCGCACCCGCGACCGCCGCGTCAGCATCTGCTCCATCAACCGCTCGATCACAGCCGTATCTCCGCCGTACCACTCCGGAGGAACCGCCTCCGCAATCTCCCACAGCACGCCTGCGTCCATCGCCTCCACACAGCTCAGCCACGGCTCAAAGCTCTCCCAGCCGGTCACCCGCGCATACACCTTGTTGCGCTGATAGACGCCACGCAGCGGTGAATCGGGAAACGTCCACTCGCCCGCGTTGAAGCAGAAGCCCTGATCGATAAACGTTGCTCGATACTTCCGTTCTCGCGGCTTGCGTTCAAACACTGCCTGCCGCCCATTGCAGTTGCCCGCCCACTTATCGATGCAGAGCATTCCGGCAAACTCCGCCAGGTTCCTCACCTCATCCAACTGCTGCTCGGGCAGATAGTCCACCACCTGCCCCGGCATCAGGCCGCCCACGAACTGCGACCCAAACTGCAACCCGGCAACATATTTATAGCGGACGCTGTGTCCCAGCTCCACCTGCATGTCGAGCGTGTTCGCCACCAGCCATTCCGTTACTTCAACGACATCACTCACAGGGACGGTCAGGCCCACCGCCGCCGCCAGACGAGTAGCAATCAGCTCATTCGCCAGCACGCGCAGGTGCTGCGGATTGTTCTGAAACTTCACCACCCACAGCTTGCCGTCGGCCCCCAGCATCAACTGGCTCTGCGCCCCGCCCCGCATCCTTCGAATCGCCTGCACCGCCAGAACCGCCAAGCCGTTTACCCCTGGGCAACAGGATAAACCCCGTGTCCTGCCGGACAGGGCCCGCTGCGCGGTCACTTCGTGACTCGTGTACGCCTTCGGGTGGCCCTCCCGTTGGTCGGGATCAAGTATCGTTGCCGACCAACGGGAGGCCCCGTACCTTTTCCTCGCCCAGAAAAGGTATACAAGTCACGAAGTGACCGCCCTCCGCGCAGGAGGCCCGTCCGGCAGGACACTATCTCTTCTTCATCTTCACAATCATTTCAGCGCGTACCGCCTGCGCGATCGCCATCGCCATCACGCAATCGTCATGCGCTCCGTTGGCTGCGCCGGTCCCGCCTCCGGGCAGCGAGATATAGGTACGACACTCCGCCAGCAATCTCCTGCTGGAGAACATCAACGGCGACTCCACCAGCAGCGCACCCATCCGGCTGACCATGCCCGGCTTGCTGCCCGCCGAGGTAAGCCATCCCGCGTCGCCACCCTGGCCATACACATAGGCATAGTGCTCTACCGTACTTAGAAAGGCGAGCACTGCATGGCCATGATTGTTGCGCTCCACCGCGATCATCGCACCGTTGTACTCCCGGGCCAGCTTGGCTGCTGCCTTTGCCAGGTCCAGCGGAGCCAGCCGCTGCTGCAACTCTGCGCACTGCATGCCCGACTCCATATCGATGACCTGCACCACGGCGAAGTCACCGTCCATGCCGCCCCCCGCCGGATCGGCCGCCACCAGATATTTCCTGCCCGGTATTGCAGGCAGCCACACCTGCAACGCTCCGTTGTGTCGCATCTCCGTCGGCTCGTCCAGCTGGGCCAGCCGCGCCTCCACCGCCGGAGCCTCAAAGCAGCAATCGCCCGTGGCCTTGAAGCAGGTCTCTGAATCTTCCGCGAACTCCTGCGAACGCAGTCCGTGATAGTTCGCCTCCAGTCCGCGCCGAAAGCCGATCTGCTCCGGCGTCAACTCATGCGCCAGCATCAGCGCCTGCTCTTCCTCGGTAAATTCTGTAACCGCAGAAGATACATAATCCTTCTCCAGCCACCAGGGAAAGAAATGCCGCACCACGCCGTTCGAACCCGCCCGCCCCCACTCTTCATAGAAGCAGCCATAAGCTCCGTTGGGCGTGGACTCCATCACCAGCTCGCCGCCCGGAGCGAGCGCCGCGCGCAGCCCCGCCAGCGTCTCCCCTGCCGCGCGGGGCCATCGGCTCACCTCGCTGCAATGCAGGTTCTGCATGGTCAGGCCGCGCCCCGCGCCCTCATCGCCCGCGCTCAACACGCGAAACTCGCTGTCCAGCGCGGCAAAGCGCATCTGCCCCGAGTTCGCCCTGCTGCGCTTCAGCGGCCCCTCGCGCAGCTTCTCCGGCAGACACTCCCAGAAACGCTGCACCATGCGGAAGATCCCCTCCGCCGCTCCCTGGGTATGCGCCACCTGTACCGTCATCACGCCGCGAGTAGTGATCGTCTTCAAAAAGAAGCGCGCCGCCACCCAGGTTGTGATGCCCATCTGCCGCGCCTTCAACACGATATTCCGCTGCCCACGATTGCGCTCAAACTCCTCCTGCACTGCATTCGGCAACAGCGGCCGCTCCACCCCCTCCCGGTCCCGCACCTTCAGTAGCTTCCCCGCGATTTCAAATATCTTCTCAGGCTGCTCGTTCATCTCCCTGCCATACTTCAGCAAATCCTCTACGCTCCACTGCTCCTCGGTCATCCCACCCATCTCCACATTTGTCCCCCCAGACAAAGCGAGACGCGGCCTCGCATGAAGCCGCGTCTCGTAACTTAGTTATTGCTGACCTTCAGCCAACTGCACCCCGCAGTCGTACGATTCAGCACCACCGGCCGCAGAACCAGCGTCGCTCCGTTCGCAATTGCCACGGCAGATCCTGACCCGTCGACCAACTGGCCTACTGCCGGAACCACCGTAACCGCATTAGCGCCCGTCGTCTGTACGTTCTTGATCGAGTGCGTCATGCCGGTAAAGTAGTTGCAGTCCGGCAGCGTTACCGCGACAGAGTTCGCCGCAGGACTTACCGGAAGATACAGGTCATAGTCCGCCATCGTGTAGATTGCCGCCGTCACCGTTGGGCTGGTCTGCGTTCCCTTCAGATGGGACAGCAGGTTGATTGCCCGCGTCTCCGCCGGTGCAACGATGTTCTGTTGGCCAGCCTGGTTCAGATGAGTGTTATCGCTCTGGAAGTAAGACGCGTTTGTATTCGCGCCCACCGCTCCAATGCGTGCATCCGATGCCAGGTCGAGCATCAGGTCGCATCCTGTATCCTGCGTTGTCAGCAATGTATCCAGCGCCAGCATATTGTTGTCGTTACCCGTCCGGCTAATCATGTCCGAGACGATGGTCTGAAATCCTACTGCCTTCGCCTTTCTGCAATACGCGCGAATGCCGTCGAGCGCCTGTTGCGGCGTTCTGCCTCGCGTACTCACATCGTTGGTTCCCACCCACAGCCGGATCACGTTCCTGCCCGCGTTGTGCCGGTACAGCGGCGCCTCCCGGGCATCGAACAGCTCGAACAGGTCATCGCTATCGGAGTTACCCAGCCCATAGTTCAGCACGTCGAACGAGTCCGTTGGCGCGATGTACTGGCTTGAAGGATTGACCCCTTCACCGTTCGTCAGCGAATCGCCCACGGCGATATACAGATCCTTGGTCGCGGCGCTGGGAACGGTGTTGTACGCAACCCCGCGACTCTTGACCACCTGCGTCACCGCGGCGGTCTCCTGCTGAATCTGCGTTGGTGTCTTCTCGTCGGAGAACGCTTCAAAGTAATAAAAATTTCCGCCGAAATAAGTGGAGTACCCGGAATTCATTCCGCATACCTGGTAGTCTGCGGTGGCCAGTGCCGCAGCCGCCGCACGAGAGGAGATATAAGTAGTCGGCATGCCGTCGATATAGAACACATTGGGGTCCGTAGAACTATTCGTTCCCAACGTCAGGGCAAAGGTGTGCGTGCCCTGCAGCGTGTCGTTACTCATATCGCCGTAGGTTCCGGCATGGGCTACTGCCGGATGATGCCCATAGTAGCTGCCGCCAAACACAACACTCAGGTCCGGCACACCAAACGCCGAGACAAACTGCGCCCCTGCCGGGAGAGCCGCATTGAGCTGCGGAGTCAACGTCGATGCCCATACGAACGTCCTTGCTGTCTTGGTGCCAGTCGCGCCGAAGTACTGCGAAGTGCCATTGCAGGAGATTCCCTGCGACGTCCACGCCGGGTTCGCCGTTCCGCCCGGAAGCGTTGCGTTGTTGCCGTTGCCACTTGTATCCTGTGGCGCTCCGCTGCCATCGGTCAGCGCATAGCGCGCGAGCAGATTGGCCGAGAGCTGGCCAGCCATGCCGCTGTTGGCCCCGCTCACAGCCGCCCAGGTTCCATCCTCCCGCAGATAGCGCGTCGACCCTGCCGCAGCGCCAGGGTCAGGCACCGCGCCCGCCGCGTGCCCGCTACCGGAGGCTCCGAATACCGGCAACTGTGAAGCACCGAGGGTTCCGCTTACCTGCATCGCATTTACGGTTCCATTCAGCGTCGTTGCATTCACGGTCGTCGCATTCACGGTTCCCGCGGTCAATGCCTGTGGCGTGAATCCATAGCTCGTCCCGCGCAGCGTCATCGTCAACGCGCTGGTCAACGGCTGAAAGCTGATGGTGTCGACGCTGGCAGCGCTGTCCAGTTGAAACAGGTTGTAGATCGAGTTCCACCTTCCGCAGCCATGCGAGTTGCAGTGGATTGCGAATACGCTGCTGTCCCCAGCCTGTGCATCCATGGTCGTCTGCCAGATGCCCTTCGCTAGATAGGCCGCAAAAGGCATCGTATGGGTTCCTCCGTTGCCCAGGTAGTTCGAGACCGGCACCATATTGCTGATCGACCAACCCGACAATCCGGGCCCGGCCCCCAACTGATATTGAATCCCGGCTTCCTGACTGAGTAGCGGTCGCGGCATCGTCTGCCCCACATAGGTAGCGTCGGCAGCTACCTTCTCCTGGTAGTAATGCGGCTCTTCTACCGGATCGTTCACCGCCCAGGGCACCGTGTTCGGCGCCAATGTCAGTTGTCCGTCTATCGTCTTGGTCGCTGCATCGAATACGCCCAGCACCTCCGCCATGGGATAGAGGGCATAGCCGCCAGTCAGTATAGCCACCGTGCCTCCGGTGCTGGTGCTGTTTGCGCCTGCATTGGCATAGGTCAACGTGTTCGCTCCGGTCGTTGTCACCGGGAAACTGCCGTTGTAGCTCGAGTCCGCCACTCCGGAGACCGTCAGCGTCAGCTTATTCACATCGACCGGCAGATTTCCCGCCGTCGTTACCGTTACTACATTGTTGTTGCGCGTGATCGAGGCAATCGAGGCGCTCAGATTCAAAAAACCGCTGGTGAGGCCGCTGATGCCTACAATCGTCGTCAACCCACCGGCATAATAGAGGCCAGTCGGCGAGTAGGACCCAATCACAGGGAACACCTGTCGAATACCATTGGCCGTATCCACCGTCTGCTCCAGCCCATAGCCGCATAGCCCGCCCATCGCAATCGTCGCCCCGGCGCGGTGCGGTTTGTTCAGTGTCATCTGCAGATGTGTGCCATCGATCACCGTGTAGTTCCCCATCTCGTAGTTGTGGGGAGCGGTGCTGAACGGCTGGTCCACGACACAGGCCACGCCGCTCTGACTGGGGGCCACCGACGTATTCGTCGCAAAACCCGCAACTACGCCGCTCGTCGCCAGCGTTACGGTCACCGTTCCCGGAGCGACGTTGTTCGCCTGCGATGGAATCATTTGCGCCGTCTCAAAGAAGACGCTCACCGGAAAGTTCGTTCCGCTAAAGCTCGCCGTGGCTCCCGGCGTCCCCGCCACTGTCGGAGTTCCGCTCGTCAGAGATCCCGCCGTCATGACATCCGCCGGATTCTTGTCGATCAGGTATCGTCCTTCTCCCTGCGTGCCCGGCGAAGAGGTCACTGCCACCGCAACCGTCGTCGATCCCGTCGTGCAACCCGAGCTGCATGTGCCCTGAAACACCCGCGTATCTTCCTGTATCTGCAGGTCCATCGGGTGCGCTCCCTCATCCGCCTCATCGCGAAAGCCGCCCGAAGCCAAAATAAATTGCGAGCCGATCAGGCAATCTCCAACGCCGAAACAGTTGATCTGCTTCGGCGCAAGAACATGCTGCCCCATCGTGTTGTATGTTCCCGTCACCGACAGTGCCGCGTAATTGCTCTTGAAATAGGGTGTGCTCTCAATCGATGCTGGAAACAGGTTCGACCCGCCAGTAAGGCCCTCGTGGGAAATCATCAGTCCAAAGGAGCTGGGCTCTTCAGCTCGTTCGTTTTGAAAGACGCTTGCCGCGCTCCGTGTCGATTGAACATCCAGCACCTGCCCCGCATCGAGGCCAGGCCCCAACATGTTTACCGGATTGAAATAGCTATCTCGTCGCGCACCGTTCCTTTGGTCCCCAATATGTGTCCCGCCACCGATACTGCTGTTCCATGTTGAAGGCGTGTAGTTTTCAGTGGAAGCATAGCTCGGTTCGATATTGATATCGCAGCCGTTCGCACAGTCCGAACTGGCCAGCGAATTTGCGATGCCGTTGTTTCCCTGTCCGTTCACATACTGGCTGGCATAGACCACGCCATTCAGTTTGTTAACATCCAGATTTGTGCCGACGGGCTGAGAGATGATCTGCGACCCGGCTGGCAACTCCGAGACCTTCTGCCCCAGTCCACCTGCAACTCCGGCGATACTCGCATCCACATAATGCTTGTCGGCGGCCTGCGTAGCCGTTACGGGATCGCCGGGCAGCACCAGCGGACCCGCCATCGTATCTCCGCTCTTCAAAACATACGGATTGGTGCTATCCAGCGGATGTCCCGCTACCGCAGTTGCAATCGCCGTGTCCACGTAGCTCTTGCTCACGGTCTGCATCGCCACCGAAGTCGGCAACACGGAATTTTTGATCGCGCTGACCTGCACCGGCGTCTGGCTAGCCGGAACCACCCAGAACTCACGGCTCACCGTCCCGTCATCCAGGTGATACACCGCCGTGTAGTAACTCCCCATCGGCGTAGCTCCGGCATTGGGAACCAGCGCAATGCTCATCACACCACCGCTTGCAATCGTCGCAGACGCGCTTCCACTCGGCACCGATTGTCCCAACGCAGTCGTAAACGCCTGCCAACTCACAAGCACTGTGCCTGTGGCCGCCGTTCCATCCGCACGGTAAACTGTATCTGTAACCGAAGTGGTAGCAATCTGCGCGGCTGCACTCACAGTCATCACCGCCAGCAGCATCCCCACCAACGTCCATCGTCTAAGCTTCCAAACCATCCCCGTCCTCCTCATCCTGACAGACACGTCATCTCGACGAAGGCCCAAAGGGCGCTGTCGAGAGACCTCTGTAATTCGTTCGTGCCGTTGTCTGTTCCTGATCCGCGCTTCGCCGTGCCCATCGCGATCGGCTCTCGTTTTTGATCGATACTAATCCTTTGTCTAAACCGCTCGCATCGCTCCCGGCAGATAGCTCCGGAAACAAACCACCGTCTCGCCGTCGTTAGCATCCTTCACCGGCAGCGCGCGAAATGCCCCCGCCAGCCTTACTCGCTCCAGCGGCGCTGCCAATGCCACCATGGACTCCGCAGATCCCTGCATCGCCTGCAACCGCGGATAGTGATAGATCACCCGGTCGCCCTGCTCTCCCTCCAGGACAAACAGCGCAGACCACTCCTGAAACCATCCGCCGCCCTCGCGATCGACAAACCCAACCAGCTTGCTCACCTGCATACCCGCTGCCGGAGCCCCCGCCAGCAGCGGCGTGCCAAGCTGCAACGCACCGCTCGCAATCGCGATCACTCGCGCAACATTCAGCGAAACGCGCCGCACATAATTCACATCTCCATTAACCGCAGTTGCCGAAGCGACATATGCCGCGCTCACTCCGCTGCCCACAAAGCCAACCTGCCCCGCATAGTCCACATCGACAACTACCAAATCACCGACGTTAAAAGAACCAGACGCCGTGCCGACATTCAGCGAAGCCGCTGTAGATCCGGCAACGAGCGGGACCGGAGCAGCAGCGGTGCCACCACTTCCATTGGCCGCCGCGCCTGCCGCCGTCACCAATAGATTCATCTGCTGCGACCCAGCGGCGAGAGCCATCTGCAACTTCCCCCAGCTCTCAAACTCGAGCGAAACGGTGGCCTCGAGCTCTGTCCGGACCTGTGTCTGAACCACCGCCGGAGCGCCTGTTCGCAGCGGCGCAACCTTGGTTGCGCACTTCCGAGCGAACCCCGAACACCATCCCAGATCCACCCACGGAGCTGTTGGAACGTCCAGTTCAAAGCTGCCCATCTGCGCCGCGTCAAAGATCGCGGGCACGCCTGCTGCGCGGTTCACCGGAGCAAAATATGCCCTTACCCTCCGCGTCACCGGAGCTACTGCATCAACCAATCCACTCACAGCTCACCCGCTTCCTGGTAGCAAAAAACTTCCACCGTAGCCACCCGCTCCAGCCGCTCACCTGTCGTTGCAGCCGCGCTGAATGCGACGTCACCCCAGAACACATTCGTACCCATGGCCACAGGCGGCGCAGCGGAATAACTCATCTTCACCGCACTTCGAGGATGTTCGCTCACGGCCGAGGCGAGCTCCGCATCCATCCCAGCCAACAGACGCCCGCGATCCATGCCGCCATTGCCAGAGTTCCCATCGGTCGCGTAGCGGATCTCGCAGCTCATCGTCACCAGCGGCTGCGCGCCATTCGGATCTGCTTTCAGCCCCACCCAGCGCAGCCGAAACGCATCGACCGGCACAGCATCAGAAGGCAGCTCGTTCTCCTCGACCAGCACCGCCGGCCGGGTCACGCCTCTCACGACTATCGTGCGCGCCGGGTTTACCGCCGCCAGCCGGTCGCGCAGCGTGGTATAAAACGTATCTTTTGCGTTCTGCATTAATCTGTAACCTTTCTCGATACAATTTCGTCAATCGGACTAAACCGCCTGCGCAACGGGAGCGTGCAATACGAGCCGGTACAGATAAGCCGCGCCTTCTACCTCCGCCGCCGTGGCCGATTCCACCGTCATCAGCACGCCATCGATCAACACGCCAAACGCCGCAGCAAACATCGACTCCGCCGCGCCAAATCCCAACGACCCTGTCAGCGCCTGCACCGCGCAGCCAGAGACCAGCAACTCCCATCTCGCGGCCTTGCCCTCCACGACACGCGCCCGCGCTGAACGGAAGACTACGGGAGCAAGTTCCACATCCTGAAACTGGGGCACCGCCAGCCCCAACTGCTCGGTCACATCACCCGCGCTTGCCGTAGCCGGCATGCGAAGCACGACAGACCGGCCGCCCACTCCGCGAAGCAACGTCTCCGCAAACCGCAGCGCCGCATCCGGGTTGCTTATCAGATCAGCCATCGCGTCACCCGAGCCTTTCGGCTACATAAGGCCGCAGCAGTAACTGCACCTGGGCATCGATCAACGACCCACTGAAGTACTGCATCTGCATCGTGTCTATCCGGCTTGACTTCACATTCATCGCCGGAGTCGCCTGTGCATTCTTCACAATCTGCACGCAGGCCACCTTCACCGCATCCGGAATGGTCACGAGCCCCGACGTATACGTCACCTCGACTTCGTTGTAGTTCAGCCCAAGAAAGTTAATCGGGAACGTCAACTCCGCCGTCGTCTCGTTCACATCCACGCTGGCCACGTCTAACGCATTCCAACTTCCCGGCACGCTGAACGCCCAGGCAATCTGCTCGCGATAGGGATCCGGCAACTCACCTCGTCGGGGCCGTCCGTAGCGCACGTTAACGCCTACCAGCGCCGAAGTTGCACCCGCCGCCGCAGCCAGTGGACGATAGCTCAGGCGCGCCGTCTGCGCACCTGCCGTCAGCCGCACCCGCTCCACATACTGCGTCACCATCAGGCTAGGACGGCGGCAATACGCTTCCATCAGCGCAGACGCCATCGTCACCCAATTGTCCGTCGTCTCCGCCGTCAACCCGTACTGCACATACTCCGCCGGCAATAAATAACCCACATCCACCTCCCTCGAAAAAGAAACAGGGACCGACACAAATGCACCGGCCCCTGCAAGTTACCTGCGAGTCCCTGATTTCTGTCCTAGCGGTCGACCAGCACCTGATAGTGGGCGTAGTTCGCGCCCTTCACTACAAGGCCGCCGAACTTCACAACGACATACTGCGAGGCCAGCGAGCCCGGAACGCCGAGCTGGAAGATGCGCGGATTGGGATCGCTCAGCCAGTGATACTCGATGAGGTCTTCCGTAACGATGTAAGCAGGCAGCACAGCCGATCCGCTACCAGGAGTGCCGGTGTAGCTCAACGTCCACTCGGGAATGAGTGGAATGTCGCCGGCCTGTGTCGAGAGAGTCTTGACGGAAAGTCCGGCAGCGATCTCCTTCGTATTGAGGACAACGTTGAACTCGGACTTCATCTCGCGATCGATGAGGTCGAGCAGCACCGGATTGGCATAGATGGCGGTCGGCCGAACACCGTAGGAGCTGTTCGAAACCATCTGCGCGATCGTGGACTTGAAGCCATCGACGATGCTCTGCGACGTGCCGATGGTAGTGGTATTGCCGCCGGCGGCGATCTGCGCAGCCGCGCCGAAATACTGCGCAGTCGTAGGCGCACTCAGGCTCGTATCGTTGCCGTTCCACAGCGCGACATCATGCGTGCGAAGAACGCCGTCGACGGTATCGGCGAGGTCCTTGGCTTGCAGATAGGCAAACTGGCTCTGCTGCTGGCCAAGCTCGATGTCGAACAAGTTGTAGTTGATCTGCGCGACAAGGGCCTTCAGCGGAACGCTGCGCTCAAGCCGCGTGGGATTAACCAGCGGCGCGACAATGTTGCGAGGGTCGACAAATCCTGAAGCCGCCGTGGGCGAGGGAATCGACGTCTCTTCAAAGAACCGCGATGGATGTCCGGTAGCAGGAACCTGCTTGATCCTTCGACCGAAGACGCCGCGTCGCTGCACCAGGTCGGTGATCTCCGACTGATACATCGGAACTTCAATCGCGCCAGGTCCAAGGTAGTCGGCTGCTGCATGAATCTCAGTAAACTTTGCGTTCATTCTCAAATCTCCCTTTCAAATAAGAACGGCGCAGCCGAAGCCGCGCCGTTGTTCTATCGATGTTCGTCGCACGAAATTTGCGGGCGAAGTCTTTGCTCTAGCCCAGCAGGCCAGCCCGCATCAATTGAGCTTTCACCGCGATGCGCTGTTCCATGCTCAAACTGACAAGGGCAGCATCCAGTGCGCCAGCCTCCATCGAATCGACAGTCACGCCCTGTTTTGCCAGCAGGTTCGCCATGGCAATGGGCAGGGTCTTCCGTCCATTTGTAACTGTATGAGTTGCAGAAGCGGCCGCGGCCCGCAGCTCGGCGATCTCGGCCTCGGCAGCCGCGAGCTTCGCCTCAAGCTCTGTCTCGCGCTGGGCCTCGACTGTGGCGACGATGCGTCCAATCGATTCCTCGGAGTCGCTCTGGCGCTGCGCCAATCGCTCCACCGCCTGCTCCAGCAAACCAGCCGCAGCGGCGAGCCGCTCCACGGTCACTCCCAACTCGTCTTTCAATTCCATCTCCATACGCTCCTCAATCTTTAGTTGTGTTACGAGTAAGGCAGGAACTACTTAACACCGATTACGCCAATGAACATTGGAAGATCGATTTTTCCACCACCTGTTTTGGTCGGTGTAAATCGCGCAGATCGGTGTAAAGCATCAAGCGGCAGTCTTGGCCGCCGGCATAGCCTGGACGTTCAACACGCCGACCACGGCCGAGACCAGGCTCTCCACATATCCGGTGGTCGCCAGGATGCCGGCCTGCTGCAACAGCGACGTTACCGCTGATCCAGCCAGTGCCATGACCTCGGCCAGCTTCTGCGCTCCCGTTCCGTGCTGAGCACCGCTGGCGGCATACTTCTGTTCGACCAGCAGCACTGCGCCTTGTATCAATGTGGTTGCATCGGCAACCGCAGCCACTGCCGGAGCAGCCTGTGGAAACAGAAGGCCCACCAGCTTCTCCACCGGGACCGCATACTTTACGGCCCAGATCAATCCCTTCTCAAAGTCCTTGCCAACCTCTTCGAGCACAGCCAAAAAACTCATCGCATCTCCTTTTTCAAACAAAATCAGGGTGCCCCACGTCCGCAACATCGAACGTGGGCACCCCGGCCCCCAACTAACGAGCCAACCCCGCTCGCCGCGCAACGACTGGCCGCTTCACGCGGAAACTTGTGCTCCGGTAAGCGGCCTTCTCCCGCAGCAGAATCGCCGCCCCGGTAAAGGTGGCGCGAGTCAAAGTCCAGACCTGCGACCGCATATCTGCTACATGCGCATCCGCAAGTTCATAACTCATTCCCATCGTTCCCTCGATCTGGATCTTCGATTCCATCTCCGGAAAATCCCTGGCAAACAGATAACCCGCAACGGTCAGCCGTTTGCCATCCACCTCGGCGGCAGTAATAATGCCGCACTTCTGCCGCGCATCGTGCCCATCCCAACCGGCTTTGTAGTCGACCGCCATGCCGAGCAGACTGGGCAAGGCTGCCTCCGCCGCCGCTCGCGTCAAGATCACGCGATGCCCACGTGCTCCACTGGGCGCCTTGTCGCTGGCCACGTCCACCAGCGTCAGCACGCCTTCAAACGGCAGCCGGTTCGGATGCCCATGCACCACCGGAAACTCCACCGCCATCGCTCGCAGTTCCATTCCCGCCGAACCCTGCGTCAGGCCAGTTCTGCAAGCAATGCCGGTACTCTTCCGATGAAGTCCCAACCCATCTTCCATGCCACCTCCTCCAAACCTGCCCTCGGGGCTAAAGCCCCACGAACGACCAGACAGTTATGGCACGGCTGAAGCCGTGCCCTTACGCAAAACCAATTCCTAATCGCCGCACCTCCAGCCCAGCCCTTAGGTCTTCGGTGACTTCTTCAGTCGCTCGAGCAGCGAGCCGAGCAGGCCTTTGTTTCGCTGCTTCGGGGCCTGCGAAGCGTTCTTGGGGCCGAGCCCCTCCGGCTTAACCAAAACTGTCTCCTGCTGAACGCTCCCTTCCTTTGCCCGAGGAGTTGCCGCTCGCTTCCTGGCAACTCCACCTTTGTCTTCCGCCACAAACCGTCCAGCCACTCTCTTCCGCTCCATCTTGTCCCCCAAAGTTCCCCCCAAAACAAAACGGGAGAGCAGCCCTCAGGCGCTCTCCCGTCACAGTTCTCACTTACCTATCCAGAATAGCAAGTGCGGTGAAACTGTTTTGCAGTTTTGGGAAAATTATTATCTACAATTGAATCAGTTATATAGCGAGATATCCACGGTTTGCGCCTCTTGACAGCAAATCGCGGGTTCAAGCATCTTCCGGTCCAGGAACATCCTCGTCACTATATCCAGAGCGTCACCATATCTCCGGTTCACGGTCCAGAGAGGAAGGCACATCAAGCCTGCCGCCTCCTCCAGTGTGTACTCCTGCACGGCGATCCGCTCGATCATTTGCTGCTCTTCGTCGTCCAGTCGCTGGAGGCATTGCTCCACGTCGTGGACGAAGATTACGACGTCATCGAAGCCGCGGACGACGTAGTTGGTTACCTTGCCGCGAAACAGCTCCCTTCCCAGGAGGGACGGCACCCTACCCGTTTCCATCGCCATATGTGCGTACCGCCGCAGCAGGGCCTCGGTGTACTTTCGATAGAACGCCAGCGATCGGGTCACCGCCTTCCGCTCCATCCCCTTCTTGGCCGCTTCATCGACCTGGGCCGTCGCCCAGACCATCGGGAGCACTACCAGGGCCGCGCTCATCGGGCACCTCCATTGGTGCCTGCTGCCGCTGTTGCGGAGCAGCGCGAAACCCGTGCCAATCGCGGCTTTCTTCCGCCCGCGTGTCTTCCCCGCGGCGGTGGAAACCGGGAGAGGTGGCGTACGCATCCCTCACAATAGACACCATCCGATGATTCCGTGCGAAGCCAAAGCCCCCCCCAGCCCTCACATACTTTGATAACCAAGCGCAAGTCTTTCATTTTGTTTCCCTTTCGAAGCGTGGTTCTCCCCCGGCGGGCCTTCTGTTTTTCAATGGTCGAAAGGGCCCACTCGAGCTGCTATGAAGCGGTTGCCGCCAGTTCGCGAAGCTCTGATGGCCCCGCTAAATCAGGCTGAAACGCTTATCTGTCCTTGGTCTTCCGCGGTGTAGTACCTTGGAAAAAATCAAAACGCACCCTCACATGTTCGTCCACCCTTCGGCCCAAATGCAGACACCGTCTTCAGCCTGTTTTGACCAGGCATCCGGGGTATCCTTGCAACTTCAATTTGGAAAGTTTCAAGTTTATAGCTTTAGACAAACACTCTGTCAATCGAAATATTTCCTCATATTTTCAAGCTGGGAAATCCCATGAAAGTAGCAGTTTATGTTTCAAACGTATTGCATAAAACGAAGTTTTCGCCTAATCTTCGTCATGCTAAAAGATATAAAGCAGAGATCGAGGAGTCCTTACCTTTATGAATTTTCAAGATTTGCACGAACTCCTCCGCATCGAACTTCAACGCCGCATCGAACGCGGCTCGCTGACCGGAAGCCGTCTCGCGCAGCAGGCCGGCTTTCAACAGGCCCACATCTCGAATTTCCTCAACCGCAAGCGCGCGCTCTCGCTCGAAGGACTTGACCGCGTGCTGGCGTCGCAGAACCTCACCATTGACCAGATTCTTCCTCTCGATTTGGCCGCTGCCGCCGCATCTCATGCTTCTGCCCAGACACAGGAGCCGACAGACATCGTTCCGGTTGTCTCCTCCTCGGTGGCGATGGACGAACCTCGCGTGGCCGAGGCCTCGATCATCGAGAACGTCCAGGTGTCAGGCTCGCGGCTTCACGACAACCGCGCCCGCCCATCGACCGGCCACTCGCACTGGCAGCGTTTCGTCGCCATTCGCGCGGACGCGCAGCAGTCGGCGGCGATGGAGCCGCTGCTGGCTCCGGGAGCGATTGTCGTGCTGGACCGCCATTACAACTCGCTGGCACCGTATCGGGCGCACCAACCAACGCTGTATGCGGTGCGCTGTGGCACGGCGCTGCTGCTTCGCTATGTGGATTTCGACGAAGGACATCTTATTCTGCGGCCTTATTCGCGCGATTTTCCGGTGCAGCTTATACCACTGGCGTCGCACGAATCGCCAGCCGATTACATCGTTGGGCGCGTCTGTTTGATCTTCTCCGAACTCTGAGATCGAAACGCCGATGGGATCAGCTTCCGAGCGGTTGCTAAACTTGAGGGATGCCGCAAAGTCTCTACGCGAAGTGGATGTACGACTGGGAATACGCGCTCACCACTCGCGACACGAACCGTATCGTCAGGCCGGTGGAATGGGGCTTCGACTGGCTGGGGGACTTCAGCCAGATCGCCGCGACCGCCGCCGCGACAGAGCAGGCCGCCAGTACGGACGCCCTCGCGCAGATGATCGCGGTCAACCAGGACATCGTTGCTCGCGCCGATGAGTTCTTCGGCTACGAAACGCCAAACGATTTTCGTCTTGAGGCGCGCCATCCCCAGCTATTTCCCACGAACGTGCGACCGGAGACGCTGGCGCAGGACGCGGAGCTGAAGCGCAAAGCTGATGCCGGAGAGTTGCCAGCAGCTGATTTTTTGCGCTTCACCTCAGCGGTTCGCACACGCTATCCAGAGAACGATGTAGTCAATGCGCGCTGGTATCCGGCGGCGGCGGAAAAACAGGTGGGCAAGCCGAAGCAGGCCATCATCGTCATGCCGCAGTGGAATGCGGACGCCTTCAGCCACAATGCACTTTGCACGCTCTTCAACCGCTTCGGCATCTCGGCGCTGCGACTCTCCAAGCCCTATCATGACGTCCGCCGCCCAGCCGAACTGGAGCGATCGGACTACGCTGTCAGCTCGAATATCGGAAGAACGATTGAGGCCTGCCGACAGGCGGTGGTGGATATTCGAAGCTGTCTCGATTGGCTGGAATCACAGGGTTATGAGCAGTTTGGCGTGCTTGGCACAAGTCTTGGGAGTTGCTATGCGTTTATCGCGGCAGCGCACGATGCCCGGCTGAAGGTGTGCGCGTTCAATCACGCCTCCACCTGGTTCGGCGATGTGGTTTGGACCGGGCAAAGTACAAGGCACATTCGCGAAGCCTTTGAGCAGGCAGGGTTGACGCAGGACCAGACGCGGCAGATTTTTACCGGCATCAGCCCCATGTCATACATGGAGCGCTTCGCGGCCAACCCGAAGCGTGTTCTGGTTGTCCACGCGACGTATGACCTGACGTTTCTGCGGGAGTTTTCCCTCGATGTGCTGGCGAACTTCGAACGCCACGGCGTGGATTACGTCTCGAAGGTGCTACCCTGCGGCCACTACACCACGGGCGAGACGCCCTATAAATATATCGATGGCTGGTATCTGGGGTCCTTTATCTATAACTCGTTCAAGCGGCTGGCTCAACAGGGCCGCTGAAGTTGCTCTGATACGTGATTCGCGGCGTGACATAAAGGCGTTGACATAAAATAAGGGAATGCCCATTGATTTCAATGCATCCCTTGCCGCCGCGGACCCCGATATCTCCGCGCAGATTGAGCACGAGGTCGTCCGCCAGCACGAAGGGCTGGAGATGATCGCTTCGGAAAATTTTGTGAGCCGCGCGGTACTGGAGGCGGCAGGCACAGTTTTCACGAACAAGTACGCCGAGGGTTATCCCGGCAAGCGCTACTACGGCGGCTGCGAGTACGCCGACGTTGTAGAAAACATTGCGCGAGACCGGGCCAAGCAGCTCTTCGGCGCCGAGCACGCGAACGTGCAGCCGCACTCCGGCTCACAGGCAAACGCGGCAGCTTATATGTCGATCCTGACACCCGGCGACTGCATTCTTGGGCTGGATCTTGCTCATGGCGGCCACCTTACGCATGGGCACAAGCTGAATTTTTCGGGCAAGCTCTATCGCGTCGTCGGCTACCAGGTGCGCAAGGACACGGAGACGGTCGACTATGACGAGCTTGAGGCCGTCGCGGTGCGCGAGAAGCCTAAGATGATCATCGGTGGCGGCAGCGCCTATCCGCGGCAGTTCGATTTTGCGCGGATGCGAGCGATTGCGGACAAAGTGGGCGCCTTCTTTGTTGTCGACATGGCGCACTTTGCCGGGCTGGTGGCAGGCGGAGTTCATCCTTCGCCGGTACCGCACGCGCACATCGTCACAACGACGACCCACAAAACGCTGCGCGGGCCTCGCGCCGGAATGGTTCTGTGCCGCCAGGAGTTTGCCGCAAATGTGGACCGCAGCGTATTTCCAGGGCAGCAGGGTGGACCGTTGATGCATATCGTCGCGGCAAAGGCGGTGGCCTTCAAGGAGGCGCTGCAACCGGAGTTCGCTGTCTATGCGAAGCAGGTGGTAGCCAATGCGAAGGTGCTAGCTGAGGCTCTCGCGGGCGAAGGCTACAGAATTATCTCCGGCGGAACGGACACGCACTTGATGCTCGTCGATGTCTTCCAGAAGGGGATTCTGGGTTCGGAGGCGGAGAATGCACTGGGCGCGGCTGGCATTACCGTGAACAAGAACGCGATCCCTTACGATACGAATCCGCCGATGAAGCCGAGCGGCATACGCATCGGCACGCCTGCATTGACCACGCGGGGCATGAAGGAAGCCGATATGCGTGTCATTGCCGGTTGGATTGCCGAGGCGCTGGAGCATCGTAGCGATGAGGCGAAGCTGGCGAAGATACGCGGACAGGTAGGCGAGCTGGCCAATAAATTCCCGCTGTATGGCTGGCTGCGTAACGCCTGAGTCGGTTTCCGGGCACTTTGGCTCAAGATATCGACGGGCTGGAAAGAACCAGGGCATCCCATCCTTTGCGCAAAACGGCGCGCAGAGGATGGGCTGGCCCATCTTATTTTTTATCTAAGCTCAAGATGCATTTAGAGCTTTGCCGCTCTGGGTTCGCCCGAATCCACGCATCTACGTATCAGAGTGCGATAATAGATATTGCTGCACATGAAGACTGCTTTGGCCGTTTTTTGTTAGGATTCGAATACTTTATGCCGAGTCAAGGCCCGGAAAGCGCAGTCCTCACTGCACCGCATACCGATACCGCGCTGCCCGTGCCACTCCGGGTTCGCCTGCGCGCCCACATCGCGATCATGCGATTGGACCACTCGATCAAGAACATCTTTCTTCTGCCCGGCATTGCCGTGGCCCTAAGTCTGCTTCATCCGCGCCTCAGGGACGTGCGTTTGCTGCCAATCGGCGTCGGCGTGTTGTCTGTGACCCTGATCGCGTGCAGCAATTATGTGCTCAATGAGTTGCTGGATGCGCCTTTTGACCGCCTGCATCCGCATAAGTGCAACCGCCCCGCCGCGCTTGGCCTGGTCGATTCCGATGCCGCTTATGCTCAATGGCTGCTGATGATGGGCGTGGGCATGACTCTGGCCGCGTGGATTGGCCTTCACTTCGCCGTCGCCGCCTTCGCGCTCTGGGTAATGGGCTGCATCTACAACATCCGGCCGCTGCGCACCAAAGACATCACCTACCTCGATGTGCTGACGGAGTCAGTCAACAATCCGCTGCGCATGCTGCTGGGCTGGTATATGGTCACCCAGGTCATCGTTCCGCCAACATCGATGCTCTGCGCTTACTGGATGCTGGGCTGTTACTTCATGGGCCTCAAGCGCTTCAGCGAGTTCCGCGAGATTGGTTCGCAGCAGGGCGCGTGCGCCTACCGTAAGTCCTTCGAGCATTACAACGAACGCAGCCTGCTCGGCTCCGTCGTCTTCTACGCCGCGATGGCCATGCTGATGTTCGGCATCTTTGTCGTGCGCTATCGCATCGAGCTGATTCTTTCGTTCCCGTTCATCGCATTGCTGATGGCCATGTACTTCGACCTCTCCTTCAAAGACAACAGCGCCGTGCAGCATCCCGAGAAGCTGTACCGCGAGCCTTCGCTGATGCTGACCGCGATCTTTACGACCATCGTGATGATTGTGCTGCTCAACGTTCATGTCCCGATGGTTGGGCGGATCTTTACTCCATCGACATGGTGAAGCGTCATTTGAAAGAAGCTGGCACGCCATCCATTCGCTATCCCCTGCTGCGGCTATTTCTGCTGGCCTGCGCGGCAGTTCTGGTGCAGGGCTATCATCTCGGCGTCGATGACGGCGAGATCTACATTCCCGCCATCAAGAAGGTCTTCAATCCGCGCCTCTATCCCTTCGGTTCGGAGTTTTTTCTCAGCCATGCTCATATGTCGCTGTTTGCTCCGCTGGTGGGAGACTCGGCCCGGCTGCTGCATCTCTCCGTTGAGACGGCCGTTCTGCTGTGGCACGTCGGCTGCATTTTTCTCATCCTGATCGCGGGCTGGCAACTGGCACGAACGTTCTTCAGCAGCGCCCACGCGCATTGGGGTGCGGTCGCGCTTCTGGCCAGCGTCCTTCCGGTGCCGGTCGCCGGAACCGCGCTTGTGCTCTCCGACAACTACCTCTCCGCGCGGTCGTTCTCCGCGCCTTTTGCGCTGCTCTCCATCGGCTTTCTGTTGCGCGGACGGACGCGGCTAGCCTTCCTCTGGCTCGTGATCACGGCGCTCGTTCATCCGCAGATGGCGGTCTACTGCGCTGCATTTCTCGCTCTTTACTGGTACTTCGACCGCACCTCTGACCAAACCCCAGAGTTTGCGGGAAACACCTCCTCTGTTGCCGGCGTTACCCAGCGGTCGGCATGGCTTCTGGCCGTTGTTCCGTCAGCCGGACTGCTGCACAGCTTCAGCTTCGCGCCTGCCACGGGCGCTTATCGCGAGGTACTTTACAGCCGCAACTATTTCTTCGCTTACCGCTGGCACTGGTTTGAATGGATTGGAGCGATTGCACCGTTACTTATGCTGGCAGCGGTTGCCCGCTGGCCCCCGAAAGCAGCCGCCCCCTCCGTCGCGAAGGCCAGCCGCGCTCTCATCGTTCTGGGAGCGTTCTCCATTGCTGTCTTCCTGCTCTTCTCGGCGAGCCACCGCTTCGACAACTTCACCCGCCTGCAGCCGATGCGATCGTTCCACATCGTCTATCTGCTGATGTTTCTTATGCTCGGTGGCCTGCTGGGAGAGTATGTCCTTCGCGCAAAGGCGTGGCGCTGGATCGTTCTGTTTCTTCCTCTTGCCATCGGCATGTTTGCGGTCGACCGCATCCAGTATTCCTTCAGCCCGCATATCGAGTGGCCTTGGCAGGCGTCCTCCAATCCCTGGCTCGAAGCATTTGCCTGGGCCCGCACCAACACGCCGACAGACGCAGTCTTTGCGCTCGACCCCAACTATATGGCCATTCGCGGCGAAGATACGCACGGCTTTCGCGCGCTCGCCGATCGCAGCATGATTGCCGATGCCTACAAGGACAGCGGCGCCGTCACCATGTTTCCCCGGCTGCTCGACGACTGGCAGCAGCAGCAACAGATGCTCGAAGGCTGGCACAACTTCGGACCGGCGGACTTTCAACGGCTGGCGCAGATCTCTCCGGCAACATGGGTCATTGTGCAGCACCCGCAGCAAGACGGCCTCGATTGCCCGTACAACAATGCTGACGTCGCCGTGTGCCACATTTCACCGAGACCGTAGGTTTCTGGTTTAATCGGGGCAACATGCGCAAGCTGATTTTCTTCCTCTTTCTCCTGACGTTATCAACCACCATTGTGTCAGCACAGCAGTACGATCTCGTGCTCGCGGGCGGACGCGTCATGGACCCCGAAACCGGGCTGGATGCCGTACGCAACGTCGGCATCCGCGATGGAAAGATTGCCCGCATCGCGGCCGAGACGCTGAGCGGCCACCGTGTCATCGATGCCAACGGGCTGGTGGTCGCTCCAGGATTCATTGATCTGCATCAGCACAGCCAGGACCTCGCAAGCCAGCGCGTCAAGGCGCTTGATGGCGTCACCACCGCACTGGAGATGGAGATTGGCGTGCCCGATGTCGCTCAGTTTCTTAAGGCGAAGGAAGGCCACACGCTGATTAACTACGGCAGCTCGGCCAGCCAGGTAGCGGCGCGATCTTTGGTCTTCGGCGCTCCGCTGCCGGTGGGAACCATCCTGCCTAAGATCGGGCCTGCGACCGATGAGCACGCGACGCCCGAGCAGATAGAGAGGATAAAGGAGCGCCTGCGCGAGGAACTGGACGCCGGCGGACTCGCTGTCGGTATGGGCATCCAGTACACGCCGGGAGCAACCCGGCTCGAGGTGATCGACATGTTTCGTCTCGCCGCCGAGCGGAGGTTGCCGGTCTACACGCATGTGCGCAGCGCCGGCCGCGTCGAGCCCAACTCCGCCATTGCGGCGGTCAGCGAAGTGATCGGAGCCGCCGCCATTACGGGCGCTTCGCTGCACATCGTGCATATCAACAGCTCCTGCTCGCGCGACGCGCTGGAGTGCCTCTCCATGGTCGCAGGAGCGCGCGCCCGTGGTCTCGACGTCACCACCGAGGCCTATCCCTACATCGCCGGCATGACCACCATCAACTCGGCCGTCTTCAGCCCAGGCTGGCAGGAAAGATTGGGCATCAGCTATGGCGACCTCATGCTTCCCGATACCGGAGAGCGCCTCACCAAGGAACGTTTCGATGTGCTGCATAATTCCAGCACGGCGCGCTGGGTGGTGATCTTCGACAATAAGCAGGAAGTAATCGACAAAGTGATCCCGAACCCTCTGGTGATGATTGCCAGCGATGGCCTCGAAGGACATCCCCGTAACGCCGGAACCTATTCGCGCGTGCTGGCCCAATATGTTCGCGAAAAGGGAACAATTACGCTGATGGATGCGCTGCGAAAGATGAGCCTGATGCCCGCAGAGATGCTGGAGCGCTCGACTCCCGCAGGACATCAAAAAGGCAGATTGCAGGAGGGCGCCGACGCAGACATCGTTGTGTTCGATGCGGCAACGATCCGCGACCGGTCGACCTTCGAGAAGCCCATGGAGCCAAGTACAGGCGTGCACTATTTAGTGGTGGGTGGAACTGTACTCGTCGACGACGGCAAGATTGTGCCGAACGTTTTCCCAGGCCATGCACTTGTAGGGCCGGGAAAGCGTGCGGCAGCGAACGACTAGTTGCAGCCTGCGCTGCGGGCGCTACGGAGGCCTCTCCATGTTGGCCCGTAGCGCAGCTCGGGAGCGAACCTTAATTTACGCTGCATGTTCTGTTAACGTTTCTTGATTTAACGCTCGCGGTTGCCTCTCAAGTTATTGATATGGCACGCGCTGTTTCATGAGTTCACCCAATCCTCACACTCTATTGGCTGGTTCGTAATGTCCGCTGCATAGCGTCGACATTGCCCCCTTTTGCGCCGCCAATCTCATGTGCACCGGCCCCCGAGGCAGGCTTATGCAAGCCAAAATTTGAGCGTTTCAGGAGTCGTTATGCCGTTCCGTCGTGTCTGCACCTTCCTTGTCCTCATCCTTCTCACGCTTGCAGGTTCTGCAAGAGGCCAGAGCGGCCGCGGCACGCTGATCGGCGCCATCACCGACGTGCAGGGTGCCGCCTTGCAGGGTGTCAAGGTGACCCTCAACCCCGGCGGCGCAACCGCAGTGACCGATGCGACCGGTCAATTTACCTTGATCGGAGTCGCCGCGGGCCAATACACGGTTACGGCCTCCTATGCGGGCTTCACGCCCTATGTCAAAGTTGCCACCGTTGCCGATGGGAAGTCCGTCCGCGTCGATGCGGCGCTCCAGATTGCCTCGAATAAGCAGGACGTTCAGGTCTATGCTCCCCGTCAGGGTGGCGAGTTAGAGGCGATCAACCGCACCATCAACGCCGACAATATCATCAACGTCCTGCCCGCCGACGTCATCACCAGCCTCCCCAATGCGAATATCGCAGATGCCCTGGGCCGCCTGCCCAGCGTGACGCTGGAGCGCGATGAGGGCGAGGGCAAGTATGTTCAGATTCGCGGCACCGAACCCCGCCTGACCAACACCACTATCGACGGCGTCAATATCGCCTCCGCCGAAACCGTCCGCCAGATCAAACTCGACATCATCCCAGCCGACCTGGTCGAATCCGTCCAGATCAATAAGACTCTGCAGGCCAACATGCCCGGAGACGGCATCGGCGGCTCGGTCGATCTGCGCACCAAGAGTGCGACCGATACCCCCACCATCTCGCTCGAAGGTGGCGGCGGCTATACCAACATCATCGGCGGACGGCCGGTCTATCAGTTCGATGGAACGCTGGGCAAGCGCTTCCTCGCCGACAAGAAGCTCGGCGTGATCTTCTCCGGCTCCTATGACTGGAATGGACGTGGCATCAACGACGTTGAACCCGGTCCCATTGTTCTGGGAGGTTACGACGAGCGCGACTATCAGTACTACCGCCAACGATTGGGATTCGCCGGGACCGTCGACTACAAGTTCAGCGACACCTCCAACATCTACCTCAAGGGCCTCTACTCTCTCTTCCATAACTACGGCAATCGCTGGGACTATAACCTCTCCACGACCTTTACGACCGACGGCCAGCCGGATGGAACCGGCACAAGCTCTTTCGGAGCGGAGATTCGCCGTCCCATTCAGGATTTGGGCAGTCTGCAATTGGGCGGACGGCACACCATCTCCCGGTCGCTGCTCTCGTGGGACACTGAGACCTCGGTCGGACGAACGCGGGACCAGGGTTACTCCGACGCGAGCTTCGCGCCGGGACCGAATTCGAACCTGCAGGCGATCCAGTATGGACTCGACGTCTCTCAGCCGTTGACGCCGAAGCTGACCACGCCCTCCGGCGTCAATGTCTTTGACCCGGCGCAGTATTTCTACACCGGCCAGCGCATCAACAACTACTACAACCCCGAGGTCGATCTTGGCTTCGGAGCATCGCTCGCCACCAGCTATAACGCCGGAAGCCACGCCAGCATCTTCGAGTTTGGTGGCCGCTTCCGCAACGTGCACAAGTTTGCCAATCAGGACACGCGCTACTACGTCCCGACCGCTGCGGCAGGAGACCAGTCGCTCTCGATGACCCGCTTTCTCAACAACTTCAGCGATCCGGACTACTACAGCAAGAAATATGTCTTTGGACCGGCCGTGGACTACAACAAAGTGACCGCTTTCACGGCAACCGTCGAGGACATCAGCAAGGCCCAACTGGGAAACAACTTCAACTTCATCGAGAAGGTCTCGGCTGGATACGTGATGAACACCATCGAGCTGAACCGGTTCCGTGTCGTCGCCGGTCTGCGCTTTGAAAACACCAGCGAAGACGACGCTGGCAACACCGCGGCCAACACCCCCAGCGCGCCTACGACCAAGGGCTCCTACCTGGACGTGCTGCCCAGCGCCTCGGTGCGTTATGCCGTGACCCCCACCAGCGGCCTGCGTGCTGTGTATGGACGCGGGTTATCGCGGCCGAACTTCTCCGACCTGGTCTCCTTCGCTTCAATCTCGCCAGGCGGTGTGCGTACTCTTTCGAGCGTCGGCAATCCAAACCTGAAGGCCGAACATGCCGACAACGTCGACCTGCTCTATGAAAACAACCTTCGCTCCTCCGGTCTGCTGCAGGCGGGTGTCTTCTACAAACACCTCTCCGATCCCATCATTCCGTTGAACACTATCGTTCCCGACCCGGCCAATCCCGGCAAAACCATTATTCAGACGCAGCCGCAGAATGCCGGAAGCGCCTTCGTCTATGGTTTCGAGATCGCTTATCAACAGCACTTCAATTACCTGCCCGGTCTGTTCGGCGGCCTCGGCCTGTCGGCAAACTACGGCTATTCCGCTTCGCAGGTCAGCTTCCCCGGGCTCAACCCGGACGGTACCGGCAATGCCTTTGGACGCTCAGATAAACCGGACCTGCTGCGCCAGGCTCCCAACACCTGGAACATCAGCCCGACGTACGACAAGCGCAATCTCTCGGTCCGTCTCGGCCTCAGCTACAACGCGGCGAACATCTTCGCCTACAACTACAACGACAGTAACGCAGGCCCGGTAGTCTTCAACAATGGCAACCCCGACGGCACCGGTAACACTGCCACTGGCGGCGGCATCAAGGGCCCCAACGGCGACCTGTATCTCTACAGCCACCTGCAAACCGACCTGCAGGGAAGCTACAACCTGGGCAGAGGGTTCACCGCCGTCGTCTACGGCCTGAATCTGAATAACGAGGTCTTTGGCTTCTACCAGGGCAGCACCAGCAACCCCATCCAGCGCGAGTTCTACAAGGCCACCGTCGGCGGAAGCCTACGCTGGTCGCCTGGCCACGAGCGCTAGTGCACCTGGAAATCAACTGCAACAAAACCTCGGGTGCCTCATCCTTGCGTATCTTTCGCGCAAAGGATGTGGCACCCGAATCTTCTTTCCCACAAGAGTCAACAGAATTCTTTGAAAAGCCGACGGCTCGAAGGCGGCAAAAAAGTGCGTCAACAATCCCCTCAAAACACCCCAGCAGGTAAACTAGACGCTACATGAATCTCCGCAAAGCACTTCTCCTTCTGGCCGTCGCAATTTTCGTTACAGCCACTGCCCAGGCCCAGTTCGGCGCTTATGGCACCTTCACCGCCAATCGCCTGAGCAACATTAAGTCTTCCCCGCTGGTCACGACCCCAAGCGCTGTCAACAACGATGTCTCCCCCCTCGGCGGCACTGGCGGCGTCTACTACGACTTCCTCAAGCTCGGCCGCGTCGTCAAGCTCGGCGCCGATCTGCGCGGCACCATCACCACCACCAAGCGGGGAGACTATATCAACGCCAATGGCGGCGGGGCTCGCATCAACTCCGGCCTCATCGGCGTTCGCGCCGTCTTCAACGCGCCCCTCCTCCACCACGCGCTCCGGCCTTATATTCAAGGGTCGGTCGGCCTCGGCAGTACCAATTACGGCCTCCTTTACGACAACGGTGTCACCCTGCACAGTAACTTCGAATACATGGGCTTTGCCGGCGTGGACATTCCGCTGCTGCCTTATATGGACTTCCGCCTCGTCGAGATCGGCGCGGGCGGCCTCAATCCGTTTGGGACCAACAGCCACAACTATCCGCTGCAATCCGTTAGCTCCGGCGTCGTCTTCCACCTGCCCTTCTAAGCCAGGCCAGAGGTTAAGCCTTTGCGCATCGCTCTCTTCGGCGGCACCTTCGATCCACCTCACCTCGGTCATCTCGCGATCGCCAGGGCCGCTGCCGAGGCGTTTCAACTCGATACTGTCCTCTTCGCCCCGGCAGGCCGCCAGCCCCTGAAGCTCGACGGAAGCCCCTCCTCCTTCACCGACCGCCTCGCCATGACGACTCTGGCGTGCAAGCAGGACAAGCGTTTTCGAGCCTCCGCCATCGATGCCCCCCGCTCCGACGGCCTCCCCAACTACACCGCGGACACGCTCGCCTCATTGCGACGGGCCCTGCCCGAGGACACGCTCTTCAACCTTGTTGGCGCAGACAGCTTTCTCGACCTTCCCCGCTGGCACGAGCCGAACCGTTTGCTCGAACTGGCCGAATGGATCGTCGTCAGCCGCCCTGGTTTTTCGCTCGCAGATTTTTCGCGTGAAGATCTCTCCTCCCTCCACCTCACACCGCACCAGCAGAGTCGTGTACACCTTCTGACTACGGTGCACGAAGACATCTCCGCAACCGTCCTGCGGCAACGTCTGCAAGCCGGAGAATCATGCACTGACGCGCTTCCGTCAGCCGTTTCAACCTACATCCATACCCACCATCTCTACCACTGAAACTTTTTCAGCAAATAGCCGATAACCATCTAGTAGCGAGAGCGAAACTATCTTGCCCGCTAAATCGTAAACAAACGATGAAATAAAAGTTGGCCGGGCGCAAGACTATTTCGTTTGCGCAGTGTTTCAGGTGATTAGGCATCCCTTTTTCTCAATCCGCCCGAGGAGCAGCAATGGCATTGAAATTAAAATATTTCGCGGTAACGGCGGCTCTCTTTGTCGCACTCAGCTTCTGCTTCGAACGGCGCGCTTACGCATATGTCGATCCAGGTTCAAGCCTTCTTCTCTTTCAAAGCCTTAGTGCCATTGTTACCGGGGCCATCTTCTACTTTCGCCGCAAAATAAAAGCGCTCTTCACGCGATCCTCCGCTGATGCGACTGACGTATCGGGCAAATCGCGCTGACATGGCGGAATTGTCTTCTTTCCCCTTTCTCCCGACATTTCGTGACCCCGCAGGATATGTAGAGATCAAATCGGACGCAGTGTATCGCACGATCCGCTCTCCATTCGACGCCGAAATACTCAAGTTTCTCGCTCTGCCTCTCGCTTCCGAACTCGTCGCCAATAACCGCCTTGTTGCCAGCGAAGTATTGCCCCGCGGCTCTTATCCCGGCACTGACTCCGAGACGCTCACCCTCCGCCATCCGCGCATCGCATTTCCCTCTTATCCGTGGGAGTGGCCGCCTTCCCTTTGGCTCGCCGCCGCCGAACTGACGCTGAATCTCTGCAGCGACCTCGTCAAGCAGGGCTGGCTCCTGAAAGACGCGACTCCGCTCAACGTACTGTTTCAAGGTATGAAGCCGGTCTTTGTCGATGTGCTCTCTATCGAGCGTGCGGTTCCTGACCAGCCCATCTGGTATCCCTATGGACAATTTGTCCGCACTTTTCTGCTGCCAATGCTCGCCTACTCGCAACTCGGCTGGCCTCTGCAAGGAGTTCTGACCCGACGAGACGGTTATGAGCCTGAGGAAATTTACACTGCTCTGCCGTGGTCTTCGCGTATCCGACAACCTGCCCTCTCTGCCGTTACCCTCCCCTCGCTGCTGGCAAATAGTAAAAAGCTCGCAACTGCCGGCATTGCGTCCCGCACTGTCAAAGATCCGGAAGTCACGAAACATATCCTGCTGAAGACCCTGAAAGGTCTGCTCGCGCACATGCGTCAGGTCACTCCGGCGCATAAAACATCCACATGGTCGGACTACGCGGAGACGGCAACCCACTATAGCGAGGAAGACCATGCCGGCAAGCGCCGCTTCGTTGCCGACGCACTCGCTGCGGCTGCACCTTCACGCGTTCTCGATGTCGGCTGCAACACAGGTGTCTATTCCATGCTGGCCGCCGATGCAGGCGCCAAGGTCGTTTCGATCGACACCGATCTCCAGACGGTCGATCGCCTATGCGCAATGCTGAAGGGAAGCGACAAAAATATCCTGCCGCTGTGCGTCGATCTTGCCCATCCCACACCCTCTGTCGGCTGGGAAAATCGCGAGAACGCTTCCTTCCTCAGTCGCTGCTCCGGGCATTTCGATACGGTGATGATCCTCGCAGTGCTGCATCATCTGCTGCTCCGCAGCCAGATTCCCATGAACAGCATCGCCGCCTTGTGCGGCAATCTCACGACACGGAATCTGATTATCGAATGGGTACCGCCGACCGACCCGAAGTTTCAGGAGTTAGTACGCGGGCGGGACAGCATCTACGCTCACATTAGCGAAACCGCATTCCGCGATGCCTTCGCAGAGCACTTCAGTGTCCTCAATGAGAGCACTTTGCAGAATGGACGCATACTGTTCCATCTGCTCAAAAGATAATCATGAAGCGTCCCTTCCATCCGGTCCTTGTCGCCTTTGGCATAGCGACATTATGCCTGCTTGCCATTGTTGGACCCCTCATCGCCCCAGCGCATACCGCCCTTTATCACACCAGCGGCCCGGCGTTGACCCTTTTTGTAATGGTACTGTTTGACTTATTTTTGCTTTGGGCGCTTCTTTCCTTCGCGCTTCTTTTAGCGGAGAAGCCTGGCCGCCGTCAATTCGAGATTTGGTCTGCGATCCTCTTCTCTCTGCCATGGATTTTGCTGAAAAACATATCGATGCTGGCCGGGTTCGTCATTCCTCATACGGTCACCGTATCTCTACTCGCCTTGTGCTTGACGGCTTTTGTCACACTTTCAGTTTTCTGGAGACCAGCATTCCTTCCACCGTTCCAAAGGCTTGAGGGGCTTCTGAGCGTTGTACTCGGCTTTGTCGCTCTCTATGGCATTTTCATCGTGGGCCAACTGCTCTGGTATGGATGGCAGGCCCGTGAACTTAGCACGCCCATCGTGCTGCATCAACATTCTGTCAGCTCACATCGTCGGGCTTCGGCTCCGCGAATTATTTGGATTGTGCTCGATGAACTCTCTTACCAGCAGGTCTATGAACGGCGATTTCCTGGCCTGGAGCTTCCCGCTTTCGACGCCATCGCACGCGAATCGGTAGTCTTCACCCATGTCGTTCCCGCCGCCAATTTCACCGAAAGAGCTATTCCTTCTCTGATGACAGGCCTTCCGGTAGATGACATCCGTGTGTCTTCCAGTGGGGCGCAACTCTCTCTGCATCGCCCGGACACAAAAACGTGGCAGCCCTTTGATCCTCACCAGACCGTATTTCAGGATGCATTGAACGCCGGTTACAGCACGGCGGTAGCTGGCTGGTATAACCCCTATTGCCGCATTCTTCCCGAGGTACTCGATCACTGCTTCTGGACCTTTCAGCTTCCCTATCCCGGGGGCATCGTTGCTGGTCAGAGTCTCTCCGATAACCTGCTGCGGCAGATGGCTCATCGCATTAAGGCCATATCGGTGCGTCTTCCCGGCCAGCACCCCGCTTCGGCCAAACCTCAACTGGAAACCAGGCTTCACATTGCCGACTATCGCGAGCTTCGCAGTGCAGGAGATTCTATGCTCGCAGACTCAGACGCAGACTTCGTCTTTCTGCATATGCCCATACCGCACCCGGAAGGCATCTACGATCGTCGCAATAAAATTCTCACAACTGGACCGTCTTCTTATATCGATAACCTTGCGCTCGCGGATAGCTATGTTGCTCATGTTCGCAGCCTGCTGCAGCAGCGGAACGAGTGGGATTCGTCCGCGATCGTGATTATGGGGGACCACTCCTGGCGGACCAGCTTCCTGTGGTCGAAGATGAGAGGCTGGATGCCCGAAGAGGAAGCGGCCAGCCACGGCGCCCAGTTCGATGACCGGCCGGCTTACATCGTGAAGCTTCCAGGGCAGCAACTAGGGTCACGAATCGACACGCCGTTCAAGGCAGTCCACACCCGATCGCTGCTGGACGCCCTGATTGCCGGCCAATTGCACACCTCCGGCGATCTTGACGCCTGGGTGAAGCAGCAGAAATAGCATGAACACTGGCTTCTGCGGCCACAACCCGCTACCATTGACGTTAAGGAGCCTCATGCCATCTACGGAAAGCAACCAGCTACTGCTCGCCGCCGCCGCGGCTTGCGAAGACAAAAAGGCTGAAGATATTCGAATTCTCGCGCTCGACCCGGCGGAGAGCGGGCTTACCGACTACTTTCTGATCTGCAATGGCACCAACGAACGCCAGAACGTCGCCATCACCGACGAGATCGAGATTCGTTTGAAACGAGAGTTTGGGGTGTATCCGAACTCGGTCGAAGGACGACGGCAAGCGGAGTGGATCCTAATGGACTATGTGGACTTTATCGTCCATGTATTTTCAGCAGAGAAACGAGCCTTCTATGGTCTGGAGCGGCTACGCAAAACTGCCACTTCGCTGAGCGTGGCCGATCTAAATGCCGAGCTGAAGGCACGAATCGCAACGGTTCGTGCGAAAAAGGCTCCGGCAAAGGCGATCCCGCCCAAGAAGGCCGCAGTGAAGAAAGCTCCGGCGAAGAAGGCAGCAGTAAAGAAGACTCCTGCGAAGAAGTCCGCAACCAAAAAGGTAGCCGTCAAGAAGACCGCAGCGAAAAAGGTAGCAGCAAAAAAGAGCAGCAAAAAATAACGCAGTATTGACCACAGTATCGTTTCAGGACAAGAGAAAGGGGCGCTCCGTGGATCACGGAGCGCCCCTTTCGTTGAATGCCGCCGATAGCTAGAAGCTAAGCTTGGCCGCCAGCTGCATCTGCCGGGCATTGGGGTTGAAGAGCAGCTCTGGGTGATTGAACGCCGGGTTGCTCACCGTCTGAAACTGCGTGGAAGTGCCTTGAGTTGAGGTCAGGTCGATCTGATCGATCTTCCCGGCGGTGTACTGCGGGTGATTGAGAACGTTGAACGCCTGGGCCTGGAACTCGATAGCCAGCCCCTCGGTGATGTTAATCCGCTTGCTCGCCGACAGGTCAAAGTTGTCGATGGGGCGAATCGGCAGGGTATTACGACCGGCAGTAGGCAGAGTACCTTTGCCCGCCTGGATGTAATAGGCGTTGGGGTTGATTGCGGTATAACCAACTAGATTGCCATTGCAAGTGGCGACACCCGCCCCGCAATTGCTCGCAAGGTTGATGCTGTAGACAGGTGTTACACCGGATCCGGTCCCCTTCTTGCCATTCGGATTGATAATCGGACGGTCGATCCCCGCCGAATCACCATTCAGATTCGAGTTCACCCCAGAGAGTGCAGTGGCATACTCAGGCGATTCGTAGGTGTAGATGGGTGAGAACTCCCAGTTGCCGATGATGTTCTTCTTGAGCCAGTTGGAGTGCTTGAAGTAGGGCAGATCGTAGACAGCCGCAACCGTCAGGCGGTGAGTGCGATCCAGCGCCGAACGGCTGTAATCGGCGTTGACGTTCTGTGAGTCCTGCGGACGGCGTGGCGTAAGGACCGTAGAAAAGACCTCTGCAGTCGCATCATCCATAGTCTTGCTCCAGGTGTAGGAAGCATTGAGCAGGAAGCCATGCTGGAAGCGCCGGGTCAGGTTGGTCTGCAGACCGTTGTAGCTGGAACCAGAGTAGGGCTGGTAGGAGGTGATCTTGCCGGTGAATCCCGCCGCCGCGTACTTCGGAAGAATGTTCGAACCCGCTACGATCTGGGCAAGATTACTGGCGTTTGCGTTTGTTTCGATGAGGGCGGGTGAATTGAGCGAGGTAAACAGCTGGTTCCCCGCGTTCACCTTCGGCTGTACGTTGAGCTGGATCTGGGTCGGAAGGTGAATGCCGCGAGTGCCGACGTAACGGACTTCGGCGGTGTAGTTAGAGGCGAACACACGCTGGACGCCGAGTGACCATGTCTCCGCATAGGGAATGATCTGATCCGGCATGTAGGCTGCAGTGGCAGCACGCTGTTTGGACAGATCCTGCGCGCAGGGAACGCCAGTGCCGGGGCCTGTTCCATCCTGGCAGAACGTGGCGAGAGCGCCGTTGCCCGCAGGCAGGCCGCCGTTGGTAAGGAAGTTGGGGTCGCCGGGGATCGGTTGTCCTGGCGTGGTTCCCACGTCATTGGTAGATGAATACTGTGGCGGGAAGGAGAGCAGGCCAAGGTTGTCGAACAGCACGTCCTGGGCGATCCCGAAGGCGGCGCGAATCGAGGTCTTGCCGTCCGGCGCATAGTTGATGCCTACGCGGGGAGCGAAGTTGGTGTACTGAGGCTGGGGTGACGAGAATTTGATAAGGCCGGGAACGCTGGCCGCGCTATTGAGGCTTTGTGCGCGCTCACCGACGGGAACCGAGGTGAACTCGTAGCGCAAGCCGTAGTTGAGGGTCAGCGTGGGGGCTACACGCCATGTGTCGTTGACATAGCCATAGAGTGCAGTCTGGTCGCCGTAGTAGACGAAGTTGCCGGTGGAACGCTCGCCGAAGGAGGTGGGGGCGAGGTCGTGGAGATACTCAGTGAGGTAGTTGTACTCATAGTCGCCGCGAACCCGCTGGGTGAAGGTCTGGGGTGCAATGAACTTGCGTCCGTCGAAACCGACCTTGAAGTTATGCTTGCCCTTGATCCAGGAGATATTGTCCACAGCCTGGTACAGGTTCTGTACCGTGGTCTGGGGAGCGTTGTCATCTGGACCGTAATCCAGGCCGTTCTGGTCATAGATATAGATGTTGGGGAAGGAGTCCAAACCGGGGTATTTGTAATTACCGGCGGAATAAGTCTGGGTAAAGCGGGTAAAGCCAACGCGAAACTCGTTGGTAAGGTTAGGCGTAAACGTGTGGAATTCGCTGATGGAAACGAGGTGGTATCGCAGCGGCAGGGGTTGATAGAAGACCGGAAGCGCAGCCGCGGTGTCCTGCTGCGTATTGCTGTTATAGAGGTAGCGGACGCGAAGGTTATCGGTCGGTGAGATCGTCCAGTCGCCGCTGGTCGTGAGGGCGCCGAAGTTGATAAAGGTGGGCGAGGAGACAAGGTAGTTGCCGACAGGGATGTTGTACTGGGTGCCGGAAGCATAGCTCGGGCTGCCGACGTTGGCGGAAAGTACGGGTCCATTTCCGGTACCGCTCCCGTCGCCGCTGTTGCCCGTACCGCTGAAGATTGAGATCGTCTGCGGCCCGGTCGCCTGATTGAAGCACGCCACATCTGCCGAAGCGTCAACCTGCGAGGGGGAAGCCGGAGTGTACTTCACATACTGGCCCACATTGGTGGCATTGAGGCCAGGGATCGCCTGAATCTGGGTGAGGCCAGCCGCCGTCGGCGTGCAAACGTACGATTGCAGGCTCTGTCCGGTGGTCTGCCGCTCGTAGTTGCCGAAGAAGAAGAGCTTGTCCTTGAGAATCGGACCGCCAACCTGACCGCCATAACGGTTGTAATCGAAGCGCGGGTTGGGCTGGTGTTGACCGGCAGGAACGTTCTCGGCATTCAGATTGCGGTTCTGGAAGTATTCGTAGGCCGCGCCGTGGAACTTATTGGTTCCGCTGATAACGCTGGTGCTGAACTGGCCGCCGGAGGAGTGGCCGAACTCAGGCGAAAATTGATTGGTAATGAGAGAGAATTCGCCTACCGCGTCGTTAGGGATATATACGAGGGGACCGGTTACGCCCTTGTCGTTATTATCGATACCTTCGATGGTGTAGTTATTGTTGCGGGGACGCTGGCCGCCGACCGAAGGTCCGGTGCCGGCGCCGATGCCGCCGTTAGAGGCGACGCCCGGGCTCAAAAGGGAGACGTTGAGCACGCCGAGCCCGACGGTGGCGCTGGGCAGAATCTTGAGTTCCGCAGGCTCGAAGGTCTGCGTGAGGTTGGCGCTGGTGGTATCGAGTGAAACCGCCGCAACTGCTGAAACCTCGACGCTGGTGGCACTGGAGACGGAGAGCGTCAGGTTGGCAGTAGACGATTTGCCGACTTCGATGTGGAGGCCCTTGAGGGTGTAGTTCGTAAAGCCAGGGGAAGAAGCGGTGACATCATAGTTTCCGTAGGGAAGATTGGGGATGAGAACGTCGCCGCTGGAGTTTCCTTTGCCGCTGTATGAGATGTTCGTATCTTCATTGACTGCGGTGACCGTGGCATTGGGGATGACTGCCCCAGTTGCATCCTTAACGGTTCCTGCGAGATTACCGCTGGCAGTCTGAGAGAAACCGACCCCGGCCATCACCATAAAAACAAACAAGATTGCGGAGATTACCGCGAAAGACCGTATACGCATGAATAGAACTCCTGACCCAAGGCTGTGTATGAAACTGATGAGTGGCAAATCGGAACTTACTCATTTCCTCAGCTGCCGTTGCCAACCAACACGTCAACGGTTACGAATGGTCATGCACGTTGGAGGCCATAGTCAGATTTTTGCAACAAACAGCAACTAATGAACCATTTGGTGAAGAACGGCGATACGGAATATGAAATATTAGAGAATGAGCGAACATAATCTGTGAAAATGGATCTATCGCGAAATTTTTAGGAGGTTGCTATGCGCCGGATGACGATTTCATGAAAATTTTCTTGACTGCAATCGCACCGCGACGCACCCGAACCAAGTCCGAAGCGACCGATCGCCTGTTAGCTGACTATATAGAGCGCTGTGGCCGGTATCTCCCATGCGAGTCCCAGACCTTCGACGACGAGACCGGCTTTCTGGACTGGCTGACCAAGCAGGCGGGGCGCGGTCCTGCATACGCAATCCTGCTCGACAGCCGAGGGCAGCAGTTCTCGTCGGAGGAGTTTGCCGCCCGCTTCGGCAACCTGCGCGACGGCGGGAGCCAGCGGCTGGTGCTGGCGGTGGGACCGGCGGATGGGTGGTCGGCTCCCGCGTTGCAGCGGGCAAATCTGCTGCTCTCGTTCGGACGCATCACTCTGCCCCACCAGCTGGCTCGCGTAGTGGCAGCAGAGCAGGTGTATCGAGCACTGACAATTCTGGCCGGGCACCCTTACCACTCCAGCCATTAGAGGCAAGAACAGGAATTGCGCTCGGGGAACACGGGATCTGGCCCCACCAAACCACGTCATCTCGACCGGAGAGAAGCGAAGTGGAGAGACCTTCCCAGCCAATATCGAACAGACCTCGGTACAATGGACAGGCACGAACTCAGAGGGCGCTGAAAACAAATGACCTGGTTCAAACGCGAAGACAATGAGATCGTCAACGATCCGCAGAAGACGGTGCGCACAGAAGGTCTCTGGATGCGCTGCGATGGCTGCCGCGAGATCATCTTCAAGGCAGACCTCGAAGCCAATCTGCAGGTTTGCCCGAAGTGCGGCAAGCACTTCCGCATCGATGCGCGCACCCGCATCAACAATCTGCTGGAGCCCGGCTATGAGCTGGTGGACCTGGAGCTGCGCTCGACCGATCCGCTCGAATTTACCGACCTGAAACCCTATAAGCGAAGGCTTGCAGAGGCGCAGGCCAAGACCGGTCTGAACGACGCGATCATCAATGCGACCGGGATGCTCGGCCCGCATGCGGTCGTGCTCAGCGTGATGGAGTACAGCTTCATCGGCGGCAGCATGGGCGCGGTCGTGGGCGAAACGATCGCCCGCGCCGTGGACAGGTCACTCGCAACGCGGCACCCGCTGATTATCGTCTCGGCCTCAGGCGGCGCGCGCATGATGGAGGGCATCGCTTCGTTGATGCAGCTCGCCAAAATCTCCGCCGGACTCGCGCGGATGGATGACGAGAAGATTCCCTACATCTCCTTGATGACCGACCCGACCACAGGCGGCGTGACGGCGAGCTTTGCCATGCTCGGCGACCTGAATATCGCTGAACCAGAGGCGCTGATCGGCTTTGCCGGGCCGCGCGTCATCGAGCAGACGATTCGGCAGAAGCTGCCTGAGGGATTTCAGCGGTCGGAGTTTCTGATGCAGCATGGTTTTCTCGACGCCATCGTTCCACGCAAACAGATGAAGCAGTACCTCGCACAGGCCCTGACATGGATGACCGCCGTGGACAGCAAGACCGCCTGAGACGATTTGAATGGAACAGGCCAGGCCATCCCGTACTGCACTCCGCGTCGCCATGCGGCGCGCCGCTCACCAGATTTATGATGCCAGGCCGCTGATATTTGACGACCCGTTTGCCGTGTCGATCCTGGGTGATACCTATGCCGAAGAGATCCGGCGGACGCCGACACGGCCCGACCGGCCTTTTTCGGTTTCGCTGCGGGCGTTTCTGGTAGCTCGCAGCCGCTACGCCGAGGACAATTTGGCCCGTGCCGTGGCCCGGGGCGTCTCGCAGTATGTACTGCTCGGCGCGGGACTCGATACGTTCGCGCACAGGAACTCGTATCCCGGACTGCGGGTGTTCGAGGTAGACCACCCGGCGACTCAGCTTTGGAAACGCCAACTGCTGGAGGCCGGCGGCATCGCCGCGCCGGATCGTTTGACCTATGCGCCAGTGGACTTCGAGCGGGAGTCCTTGCCCGGTCAGTTGCTGGCGGCTGGGTTCAACCCGCAGGCTCCAAGCTTCTTTGCCTGGCTCGGAGTGGTGCCTTATCTCACCGCTGCGGCATTTCGGACGACGCTGGATTTCATCTCCAGCCAGCCCCAGGGAAGTGGCGTGGTGCTCGACTATGGCCAGCCGCGACGCGTGCTGCCGATGCTCGAACAGCTGGCGCACGACTCACTCGCGTCGCGCGTGGCGCTGGCAGGAGAGCCCTTTCAGCTCTTCTTCACGCCGGAAGAGATGGCCGCCGAGCTTGCTGCATTTCGGGCAATCGAGGACCTTGGGACCGACGAGATCAACTCGCGCTACTTTGCAGGACGCAGCGACTCACTAATGCTCCGCGGCACAGCGGGGCGGTTGCTCAGTGCGTGGCTATAAAATCTTGACCAGCATTCAGCCCTTGCGCAGCTTGCGCTTCACCCAAAGCGTGCCTAGATAGGCCAGCGTCAGCAGCAGAACAACTACACCCACAGGAAGTCCGACCCACTTGTACGTGATGGTGAAGTCGGGCATATGGCTGGTGGCCACTTTGTAGAAGAGAAGAGTGATGATGGCGCAGAAGGTTGATGCAAAGAATGCGGCGAAGCCAACCGCTGCGCTCATCAGCAGCGTGGTGAAGAGTCCGAGGTCGCCGAGGGGAACGCCAAACAGGTAGCCTGAGCCGAATGCACGGGGAGCCGTCAACGTCCCATTCTGTGATGTGTGCGCCATACCAGTAGAATACTGCTTTATGGCAGAGAACGTTCAAGATGGGCTGATTCAGGCGGCGCAGGTTGCCCGCGAGACGGAAGTGCGGAAGGCCGCGAATGGCGTCAACTATGCCGCGTTCGGCGAAAACAGCCTGGAGGGCAAGGACCTCGACCACATGGTACAGGCGGTTCCCCTCGCCATTGCCCACGCGCTTAACCGCAAAACGTATTACTTTGTCCCGCTCGCCCTCAGCGAGAGCCGCGGCAGTGAAGCCACACTGATCGCCGCCGCCTATACCCCCGAACTGGGCGACCAGGCCACCTGCCATCGCAATCTGACGCTGGATGGCACTGAGGCCGTCTTTATCTCCACCCGTCTGCTGGGCGACCGCTTCGCCCTGGCGTTCGAGTTCTTCATCAATGTCGGCCATGCTTTTGTAGATGTTGCGGGCGTCCCCGAGGAGTTCAACACACTTGTATGGGCGCAGGCGCTTGCCGACGTGCGCGGCGAGACCAGCCAGGACGCGTGGGAGAGTCGCAACCTCGCAGTGGGCGGCGGTGCCAATTCGGGAAAGATCGACAGCAAGCCGGTCATCGACGAGAAGGCAAAATCGAGCTTCCTTGAATCGGCCTTCTCGGACGCGGTGGCCATCTATCAACTATCGCTTTCGGTCGACTTCGACTACTCGGAACTGCGCGAGCGCGAGTATCCGCTGCTGGCTCCTCAGGCGCTGGCGGAACGCTTACGCCTCGTGGCCAGACTCTTCCCGCCAAATTCGGGATACGAGTTCTCCATCCGCTATCGCCGGCGTGCTTAGAAAGAAGTCTCTTTGCTGCAATAAATCGTCAGAGATAAAGTCTGCCGTAGCCTGATTTCCTTGCCCCACCCAAACCCACCTCATCTCGACCGAAGGCGGCATATCCGCCGCCGCATCTCGCGCTTGCCTGCTGTACCCCATCCCTCCGACAGGATTACACCAACGGGGAATAGCATTAGCTCCAGAACCCTGTAACTTCAGCAGCAGCCTATATTATGTGGAATTTAGCTGCCTCTGCGATTTCAAAGAGCGGCAGGTTACCGTTTGTTTCTTTATCAGCCTTAACTAACGATTTGCACGTTTTGTGAGTCACAGCACCTTGGGGCCTCTGTTGAACCGTACGCTGAAGCCAATACATTTCGTTCTGTTCGCGGCTCTCTATCTCGGCCTGCAATCAATATGTATTGCGCTGTTTCCCACCCATGCCATGGGCGTCTCGTACCCCTTCATGATTCTGGCGCCGTGGCTTGCGCTGGCCGTGTGCTGGCGGGTCGGTCGTGCCGGTGCGGTGCGGACGCGTCTCTTGTGGACGCTGCTTTGCGCTGCGCTCGCGATCTGGGGCGTGGGGATCCTCTTCGCCGCGTGGGAAGATCTCCTGCAGCATAGCGCGCTGATCGGCGCGGATTTTTCAGACTTCCTGTTCTTCGTCTACGGGATGCCGGTCCTGCTGGCCATCTCCTCTCCAACCGAAGGAGAACGGGACTCCCTGTTTGTGTGGCTCGATGCTATTTCGGTACTGATGACGGCATTTCTGGCCTATGTAGCAATCTTTTCCGTGCTTCCGTTCGCTCACCGAGCCGGTCATTCGCTGTCCGAGTCACGTCTTCTGGTGACCTACAACGTGGAGAGTTTCGCGCTCGCCGGTGCCGCGACCCTGCGCCTGCTGGCCTATACCAACGATGGCGAAGAGCGTCGCTTCTACCAGATTTTATGCGGTTATCTGTGGATTTATGGGCTGCTCACCGCGCTCTACAACCATGTAACCGTTGCCACGAATGAGCAGACCGGCCAGTACGATCTGTTGACCATTCTTCCTTTTGTTTTTCTGACACTCGGTGCAGTCTATCTCTTCGGGCGCCCCGCACGCGGCGAGGAAAGAGTGCAGTCCTTTCGGCGAAAGCCCCTTACCCTGTTCATCGATAATGCCAGTCCGATCTTCTTCACGGTGGCCTTGCTTGCCCTTGGCGCTGCGCTGGTCCGGCAACATTTCTATATCGGGATGAGCGGCATCGTCGTTGCGCTGGTAGTGTATGGCATCCGGGCGACGCTTCTGCAAAGCCGCTACATGCAGGCCCAGCAGGAGCTGCAGGACGCCCGCGACAAGATGGAGGCGATGTCGCTGACCGACAGCCTCACCGAGATCGCCAATCGCCGCAGCTTCGATCACTCGCTTGAAGTCGAATGGCGGCGGGCGGTGCGGCGACGCAGTCCACTGTCGCTGCTAATGATCGATGTGGACTTTTTCAAGAAGCTGAATGACAGGTATGGCCATCCATATGGCGACGACTGCCTCATCCAGATCGCCCAGGCGCTGCAATCCGCGTTGCCGCGTACTGCGGACCTGCTGGCGCGCTACGGCGGCGAGGAGTTTGCGGTCATTCTCTCGGCAACCGACGCGCACGGCGCCGACATTGTCGCGCGAAGAATGCGCGAAGTCATTCAAGCCCTGAATCTGAAGAACGAGAGCCCAATCGGCGAGTTCGTCACCATCAGCATCGGCGTTGTGACCTACATGTTTCCCACCGAGGGCACATCGGCTACCTTCCTTCGGGCCGCGGACGAAGCGCTCTATCTCGCCAAAAGGAATGGGCGCGACAGAATTGAGTATGCTTCGAGCGATGTTCCCGCGCAGATCGGCTAACCGGGTTCCAGTGTCGCTGTCTGCCAAATATCCTGCCCGCAACCAGCGATAGACTACTCTAGCTAACTGGAGAATCCTGCATGCGTTTTTTTCATTGGAGTCTGATCACCCTCTGCGGCGTGGCCGCGGCGCAGACCACAGAGCTTCGTCCCATCAACAATTTTCCGCTTCAGGACCATGGTCTCGTGATTCGCCGCCATGTCGAGTCGCAGAAACCGTTCACCGTCGCAGGCACGCGCGGCATCGTCGTCGGCCAGCAGGACGGTCAGTTCGAAGCCTGGGTGCTTCCGGTAAAACTTCTCAGCCATTTTTCCATCGAGGCCAACGTCCAGGGCTACACCGTCCCTATCGACGTCAACCAGGACGCCAGCGAGATCGAAGTCTTTCCCGACCACACCACCATCACCTACTCGCACATCGCGTTTACCCTGCGACAGACGATCTTCGCTCCCGATGAGGCAAAGGATGGCACCGGCGCGGTCGTTCTCTTCCAGATCGATTCCATTCGCCCGGTCGACTTCACCTTTCGCTTTACTCCCGAGATGCGCACCATGTGGCCCGAGCGAGGCGAAGGCATTCCCTCAGCCGAGTGGGTCAAGCAGGGCAACAGCGGATTCTACGTGCTGCATACGGACTATCCCGACCTTGCGGGCGCTGTAGCCATGCCCACCGCGCAGCCCGGCATCATGGCTCCTTATCAGGAGAAGCCGCGCGTCTATCCGCTCGAGCTCAAGCTTCACTACGAGCCCAAGCGTGATGGCTCGCGCTTCTTCCCTCTGCTGATGGCCGAGGGAACCACCACTGCCACGGCGAACACCGCTGCTCTGCTGGCGAAGATCTCCGCGCTCAACGCAAACCTGCCCCAGACCTATGAAGAACACACCGCACGCTACGCCCAGATGCTCGGCGATCTGACTTCCATCCAGACTCCCGACGCTGGATTGAATGACGACTTTCAATGGGCGGAGATGTCGATCGAACAGCTCCGGGCGCGCACCGGCGACGAGATTGGACTAGTCGCCGGATACTACTCCTCGGGTGATTCAGCGAGGCCTGGCTTCGGCTGGTTCTTTGGCCGGGACACGCTCTACACTCTCTACGCGGTCAATAGCTTCGGCGACTTCACGCTGAGCCGCGAGGCGCTCGAATTTCTGATCAAGCGCCAGCGTGACGACGGCAAGATGATGCATGAGTACAGCCAGACCGCAGCCTACACCGATTGGAAGTCGCTGCCGTATATGTACGCCGCAGCCGACGCAACGCCGCTCTTCCTCACGCAGATGCTCGACTATGTGCACGCCAGCGGCGATGTCGAATTTCTCCGCACCCATCGCAAAGCTATCGAAGATGCGTGGCACTTCGAGACCACGCACGACTCCGACGGCGACGGTATCTACGACAACGCCCAGGGCACCGGCTGGGTCGAGAGCTGGCCCCCGGGAATGCCACATCAGGAGATCTATCTCGCCCTGCTCGACCAGCAGGCATCGTCTGCCATGGCGGAGCTCTCCACGCTGCTCGGCGACAATGCAACCTCTGCGGCAGCATCTGCACGCGCGACCGAGCTGACAAAGAAGATCGAAGCCGAGTACTACATGCCCGCTTCGCAAACGTATGCCTTCAGTCACAACGCCAATGCACTCGACCACACCCCGACCATCTTCCCCTCCGTCGCATGGTGGAATGGCGGAGCTGGTCTCGCCCATCCCGAGCCCAGCTTCGAGCGCTGGGCATCGCACGACTTCTCCACCGACTGGGGCCTGCGCGACGTAGCCGAAAGCGACCCCCTCTACGATCCCATCAGCTATCATCAGGGCTCCGTGTGGCCGCTCTTTACCGGTTGGCTGTCGTTGGCGGAATATCGGACGGACCGTCCTCTCTCGGGCTACGCTCACCTCATGCAGACCGCTGACCAGACCACCACTCAGGATCTGGGCGCGGTCACCGAGCTTCTCTCCGGCGCCTACTTTCAGCCCTTCGGCAGAAGCACCACCCATCAGCTCTGGTCTTCCTCCATGGTCATCATGCCCGCTCTCCGCGGCCTCTTCGGCATTAAAGTCGATGCCCTGACGAAGACGGTGCGGCTCAATCCCCATCTGCCCGCAGACTGGAACGAAGCCAATGTTCGGCGGCTCCACGTTGGCAGCTCTGTCGTCGATCTGAATTACCGGCGTGAAAAGCAGCAGATGATTGTGCGGCTCACGCTGGTTTCAGGTGAGCCAGTTCGACTGGCGGCGAGTGGAAAGGAGGTCGCTGCTAATGGGCAGACTGCTGCGTTCAAGCTGCCGGCGATCGAAGTTTCCTTGCCGCACGGCCTGCCGCTTCCCGGCGCCCGCACGGCACAACCAAAGGTCCTCGCCGAGAATATCGACGCACACTCCATGAAGCTCGAGCTCGAAGCGCAAGGCAGCTCGACAGTCGAATTCAAGCTACGCAGAAATGTGGAGGTAAAGCACCTCCTCGCCGACGGAGCCACCATCGTTCCGCCCACCAACAGCAACACCGGACAGTTGCTGGTGAAGTTTCCCACAGGAGACGGCTATCAGCGAAAGACAGTAACCCTGCGCTGGTAGGAGACCACAGATCTCAGGATTCGGAAGTGTCTGTTCCTTTGGTGATGGTGAGCGGTGATGGTGCGGTCGGGGCTTCAATCAAGTTGTCTTCATTCGTCGACGATTTGATCGTCAACGATCTGCCGATATCGATGCAGAAGAGACAAACATTAAGACGCGCCACCTGTTCGCGGACCAGCGTCACCATCTCCCGCGCAGCAGGAGCTTCTTATCCAGCTTGCCAATCTTGTCGGAGAACATGCCGAATGCAAGCGGCATCCGTGCAGAAACCACTTTAACCGGCGTAAGCACTTTGCCAAACTGCCGCCGCGTCATCGCATAGACCAGCTTCATCATCAAGCCTTGTGGGTTTTCGATAGCAGCAAGAAATGTATCCATCTGTATCTCCGTCCTGGATTTTCAAGAGGCCATAATGGCGGCCCGCTGGAGCATCTTCAAATCCAGCGTTTAAAAGACCCGGGTGCCCCAGAATACGACTCATACCAACCGAAATGCTCTACCCTTATGACGCCCCAACAAAGCCGATTTGGACACTGCGCGAGAACGATTTTTCCCGCCCCCGCCACCAGCTCGTTACCTAACCCTCTGACAATTTGTGCTATTCTCGGCCCAGCGTGGAGCTTTTCCTCAATCTCGCCTGGGCAGCACTCTCCATTCTTCTCATCGGGGGCTGGGTATGGTCGATCCGTAAAGGGCACACTGAGTTTCAGTGGACGACTTTAGTGGCCCTCGCTCTGCTGCTCGTGCTTCTCTTCCCCGCCATCTCGATGACCGATGACCGCGTCGCCATGAGCACACCGGCCGAGCTGGAACACATGATGCGAGCGAGCGAAGCCCCCCTCGGACCGGTCGCTGTCCTTGGGCTGTTCGGCTTGCTGGCAGCAGTCGTATTAGTCGTCCTGGACATGACTGCGCCGCGGTTCTACTCTCCCATGCGCACTCCCTTATTTGCGGAGAAGCTTCTGGCTGGATTCATCCGGGCCATTGGCGTTCGTCCGCCTCCTGCCCTGGCATACGTCGTTCGCTAGCAGATCGTATCCCCCCAGCTCTCCCTACATTTTTTGAACTTCGAAGGCAGTATGACGCAGAAATGTCTTTACCTGTTATGCGCTACCTTGATGGCGTGTCCACCTCTTGTGGCGCAATCATCGTCGCCAGCCGTTCCGCCGGTCCAAAACGTCCAGACCGCTCCCATCACGATCCAGCAGGCGGTCGATCGCGCCCTCACCGGCAACCCATCGCTGGCTGCGGCACGCGAACATCTCTCCGCCGTACATGCCACCATGCTTACCGCCAAGGCGCGTCAGAACCCCAGCCTGACCCTGCTGGGCCAGGGCGTCACGTTGCCCGAGATCAACAATAACGGCGGCAACCCCTACTACTACTCGGCAAATGTCTCGCGGCTCTTCGAGCGCGGACAAAAGCGCCGCTGGCGGATGGACGGCGCAGCCGACACCGCCGACGTCACCGAGAGCCAGCTTCACGATCAGGAGCGCCAACTCGTTCTCAACGTGCGCCAGGCCTTCACCAACATGCTCGCCGCCAAGGCCGCGCTGGGCATCGCGGAAGAAAATCTCGCCGACTACCGCAAAACACTCGACCTCAGCAAAGCACAGCTCGATGCCGGAGCCATTACCCGCACCGACTACGAGCGCATCGATCTACAACTCGCGCAGTTCGAAGCCGACGACGACGCAGCCCGGCTGAACATGCAGCAGACCAGCGCCCAGCTTCAGCAGCTCTTCGGCGTCGATCACCCCTCGCCCACCTTCGATGTCACCGGCACGCTCGAACCGCCACCGCTCACCCTGACCATGGCCGACGCCGAAAATCGCGCCCTTGCTGCACGACCCGACTATCAAGCGGCGAAGCAATCGCTTCTGCTCTCGCAGGCCAACGCCCGCTTTGCCATCGCCAGCGGCACAGCTGATCCTACCGTCGCCAGCGAGTACGAACGCAGCGGCGCCGACAACACCTTCGGAGTCAGCGTTCAGATCCCGCTGCGCATCTTCGACCGCAACCAGGGCGAGAAAGAACGCACCCGCTACGAAGTCGATTCCAGCCGCTTCGCCGTCACCGCCGCCCGCAATCAGGTCGTCTCCGATGTAGATCAGGCGTGGCTCGCGCTCAACACCGCTCAGCGGCAGGCTGTTCGCTACAACACCCACTACCTCGCCGAGGCCGGCCGCGTCCGCGACAACCTGCAATTCAGCTATCGCAACGGCAACTCCACGCTGCTCGATTACCTCGACGCCCTGCGCGACTACCGCTCCATCCATCTCAGCAGCCTCAACGCCAACGTTCAGGTGTGGCTTGCCATTCACCAACTCAGCTACGCGACCGCGACGGACATCATCCCATGAAAAAAAGTATCGAAATTCTGTCAGCCCTTGCGCTCTCCGTCGTTCCCCTCACGGCATGCAAACACGCTCCGCCACCGGTTGAACAGCAACCCAGCAACGTCGGCGTCGAAACCACAGTCGTTCATTCGACCCAAAACACCGACTACCTCGAAGTCCCCGCGCACGTCACCGCCGACCCCGCGCACGTCGTCCACATCTATCCGCCGCTCAGCGGACGCATCCTCGGCCTCAACATTCTTCCCGGCCAGAATGTAGCCAAGGGTCAGGTCATCGCTCAGCTCCAGAGCAACGACATCGCCGTCGCCCGCTCTGACTTCGAAAAAGCGAAGATCGAAGTCATCCGTGCTGACAGTGCTCTCAATCGCGGCAAGCTTCTCCTCGCACACGAAGTTCTCTCACAGGCGGACTTCGCCGAACTCCAGGCCACCGACCAGGTCGCCCACTCCGAACTCGACCGCGCACGCCAGCACATCCACGAGCTTGGCTTCGACGAGAACAGCGTATCCGACACCGTGCCCCTGCGCGCTCCCATCTCCGGCGTCGTCCTCGACATCGGCACCGCCACCGGCGAGATGCAGCGCTCGCTCGACAACGCAACCGTCATCGCCACCATCGCAAATCTTGACACCGTATGGGTCGTCGGCGACGTCTTCGAGAAGGATTTGGCCACGCTTCGCCCTGGCCGCGCCGTCGACATCGTCGTGCCTGCATACCCCGACCTCAAGCTCACGGGCCGCATCGACAACGTCTCCGATGCTCTCGACCCCACTACTCACACCCTCAAGCTGCGCGTCGTGCTGCCGAATCCGAAGCATCTGCTGAAGTCGGACATGTTCGCCACGATTCGCATCGCAGGCGCAACCCGCGCAACCTTTGTTCTTCCTGCTACCGCCGTCCTGCATGAAGCCGACAAGACCTTCGTCTTCATCGCCGACTCCTCTGGAAAATACGATCAGCGCGTAGTCACTGTGGGCCGCACACTCGACTCCGGAACGATAAAAAATATCGAAGTCGTCGACGGCCTCCACGACGGCGACAAGGTGGTCACAACCGGCGGCGCGTTGCTGCGCCCAACGAGCGGAGACTAACTGTGCAGCCACTCATTCGTCTCTTCATCCGCTATCGCGCCATCATCCTCATCCTCTTCTTCGTCATGCTCGCGCTCGGCGGATTCCTGGTCTCGCGTCTCGATATCGAGGCCTACCCCGACCCCTCGCCACCGCTGGTTGAGATCATCACCCAGAACCCCTCATGGTCCGCCGAAGAGATGGAGCAGCAGGTCACCGTTCCCATCGAGACCACCATCAACGGCACGCCCCACCTCGATCAGGTGCGCTCCATCAGCATCTTCGGCCTCTCCGACGTCAAGCTCTACTTCGAGTTCGGCAGCGACAGCTTCCGCGATCGCCAGGAAGTCCTCAACCGCCTGCAGACCCTCACGCTGCCCAACAATCTCCAGCCGCAACTCTCCCCGTGGTCGCCCATCGGCGAAATCTATCGCTACCAGCTCACCGGCCCCGGCTACACCCTCAACGAGATCAAGGCCACGCAGGACTGGCTCGTTCGCCGCGAGCTCAAACAGGTTCCCGGTATCATCGACATCACCACCTTCGGCGGCACCACGCGCCAGTATCAGATCGAGGCCGACCCCAACAAACTGCTCAGCTTCGGCGTTACGCTTCCGCAGGTCATCAACGCAGTCCAGGCGTCGAACGCCAATGCGGGCGGCAACTATCTCCAGCTAGGCAACCAGAACGTCAACGTCCGCGCCGTCGGCCAGGTTCACTCCATCGAGGACATCGGTGCGATTGTGGTGGCGGAGAAGAACGGCGCTCCCATCACCGTGCGCGACATCGGCAAGGTCACCGAAGGCTTCCAGCCTCGCCTCGGCCAGGTCGGCCGCGACAAGCAGAACGACATCGTCCTCGGCATCGTCCTTCTTCAGAAAGACGAAAAATCGTTGCCCACCCTCAAGGCCCTCAAGGAAAAGATCGCCAGTCTCAACGCCGGCAGCCTTCTTCCTCCCGGCATGAAGATCAGCACGATCTACGACCGCACTGACCTCATCGGCGAGACCACCCACACCGTCCGCGACATCATCATCACCGGTCTGGTTTTGGTGACGCTCGTCCTGCTGTCGATGCTGGGCGACCTGCGCATCACCTTCATCGCGGCAGTCACCATTCCGTTTGCCGTGCTGTTCGCCTTCGGGATGATGGTTCTTACGGGCCGCTCCGCCAATCTCATCTCCATCGGCGCCATCGACTTCGGAATCCTCGTCGATGCCTCCATCATCGTCCTCGAAAGCATCTATCGAAAGCTATCCCGCCGTATCGAAGGCGAAGAGACCGGCGCGCTCATCGTCGAAGGCGTCACCGACGCTGCAACGCCCGTCCTCTTCTCAACGGCAATCATCTGCATCGCCTTCATTCCGCTCTTCACCATGCAGGGCGTCGCCGGACAGATCTTCTCTCCCATGTCCGTCACCTACGGATTCGCTCTCCTCGGCGCGCTCATCTTCGCTCTTGTCTTCGCTCCCGTGCTCGGCTACCTCACCGCCCCCGCGGTGCAAAAAGTAGGCGATGGCTACACCTGGCTCAGCCGCGGACTGCGCAGAGGCTACGAGCGCATTCTCCATCGCGTTCTCCGCCACCCCTCCGGAGTCTGGATCGGCGCAGGCGCCATGCTCACCGCGGGAGTCCTCTGCTTCGTTCTGGTCGGCGGGGAATTCATGCCGCCGCTCGAAGAGGGCAATCTCTGGATCCGCGCCACGCTACCGCAGGACATCTCCTTCGACACCGCCGCTGCCATGGCCAACCAGATTCGCGCTGTCATCGCGCAATCACCCGAAGTCACGCAGACCGTCTCCCAGATGGGCCGACCCGACGACGGCACCGACGTCAGCACCTTCAACAACATCGAGGTCTCCGTCGCCCTCAAGCCCGCCGCCAAGTGGCGTCACGGCCTCACCAAACCCCAGCTCATCGAAGAGATCAACAACCGCCTCTCGCGCTTTCCCGGCATCGAGCTCAACTTCTCCCAGAACATCCAGGACAACGTCGAAGAGGCCATGTCCGGAGTCAAAGGCGAGAACTCGCTCAAGCTCTTCGGCGACGACTTCGACACCCTCACCAGCCTCGCCGACAAGATCGAGCAGGTCATGAAGTCCGTTCCCGGAGTCGCCGACGTCGGCGTCTTCAAGGTCGGCGGGCAGCCCTCGCTCGTCATCCAGATCGACCGCGCCAAGGCCGCGCGCTACGGCATCCTCTCCGCCGACATCAACGCCGCCGTCCAGGCCGCCATCGGCGGAGCGCCCGTCTCGCAGGTCATCCAGGGAGACCGCCGCTTCGACCTCACCATCCGTTACCCCGAGGCCGACCGCAGCAGCCCCGACGCCATACGCGCTATCCTCATCCCCACCGCCGACGGCGGCCGCATCCCGCTTGGCCAGGTCGCCGATATCGCCATCCGCGAAGGCAGCTTCATGATCTATCGTGAGGGCGGACGCCGCTACATCCCCATCAAATTCAGCGTTCGCGGTCGCGACCTCTCGACCACAATCAACGAACTGCAAAGCAAGCTCAAGCAGACCGTGAAACTCCCCACCGGCTACGACTACACCTGGGCCGGCGAGTTTGATTCGCTCAGAAAAGAGCAGCGCCGCCTCGCCGTCATCATCCCCATCTCGCTCGCGATTATCGTGGTCCTTCTCTACATCCAGTTCAACACCTGGAAGGACGCATTCATCATCATCGCCACCCTACCCTTCGCTGCCGTAGGCGGTGCAGCGTCTCTCTTCGTCACGCGAACGCCGTTCAGCATCTCCGCCGCTGTAGGTTTCACCTCGCTAATAGGCGTAGCTACGCTGGGCGCCGTTGTCTTCATGTCGGGAGTGCGCCGCGCCCAGCGGGAAAGCATCACCGAGGATGGAGTCACAGACAAGGGCCTCGAAGAAGGCTGCATCGACGAGATGCGTCCCGTCGTCATGGCCTGCCTCGCCGCTGGCCTCGGTCTGTTGCCCGCTTCGCTCTCAAACGGCATCGGAGCCCAGGCTCAGCAACCCCTCGCCCGCGTCGTCGTAGGAGGAATGATCACCACGATCATCTCCATTCTCTTCATTCTCCCCCTGCTCCTCCGCCAACGTCCTGCACCACCATCCAACGAAACCCCCACCCCATAAGGAGTTCTGCGCGTGACAATTGACAGCCAACCGTCGAGCTTACACTGTCGAGGCGAAGCTGACCGACTAATCGAACTTCCGAAGCCAGATATTGCGCACAGAGATTTTGCACGGCTGGCTTTCGATCTCGAAGCCGATAAGTCCCGGTTGGTTATTGACTGAGTCTTTATTGTCATCGATGAAGACAGCCATCAGCTGGCCGTTCATGATGTGCATCATCACTCCGCCGCGCGCGATGATCTCGTAGTCGTTCCATTCGTTTACCTTCACATAGCCACCCAGCGCCTGCTTGTCGCCGATAGTGGCGACCAGGCGATTGGTCTGGCCGGGCAACGCCTGCGTTACCTGACCGCGGTACGCGAGGATGCCCTGCATGGTGTTTTCGGAGTACCACTGACCTGTGTACGACGCAGCCCGTGCCGTGACCGGGAACCAGAAGTCGGCCTGTGGCCCGGTCATCATAAACTTGAGGTCATACGGCGGTTGGCCCGCGGGCTGCGGTCGGGTCCACGGTACACCGGTGACGCTGCGGTACTGAATTCCACCCCCACCGCCTTTTTCGATCTTCATCTGCAGCTTCAGGTCGAAGTCGCGGGTCTTGTCACCGCGATAGACGACGTAGTTGTTGCCCTTCGGCTTGCCCTCAAACGTTTCGCCCACCATAACGCCGTCTTCGACGCGCCAGATGCTCGGGTCGGCGTCCCATCCGGCGAAACTCTTACCATCGAAGATCTGCTTGTATCCCGTGTGCTCGTCAATGTCGTAGGGCGCGGGGTCGTGAAACTTCGGCATACCAATCAGCTTCTCGCCATGCGAACCCGTTTGCGGCGGCTGCGCGGCAGGAGACTCCAGCGCGGGCGGCACCGTCTGGGCGCTGAGCGCCGCCGGGAGCGTCAGGCATAAGACACCCAACGCAGCTATCGGCAAAAGTGACTGACGAACGAAGCGCGCATAGCAGCAATACGATGGGGACATGGAGTTTTGTGCCTTCCGATTGAGACGATTCAGGAACGATAGGATTTTAGCGGGAGCGGGGAGTCTTTAGCGACAGCTACATATTTAGTGGAATTCAAGAGGACCGCGCCGTAGCACGATAATCGATCCAGGATCAGTACCGTTTTACGATACGCACCTATCAGTCAGATCCCGGCACGATGTGCAGCAGGACTTCTCATCACCGTCGACGCTCCTGATGCGGGACAGAGGTACAAAGTTGGATAATAAGGAGAATTGGGGCAGGGTTACAAAACCACAAGCGGCCATCCTGAGCCTGTTAGTCTGCATCTGATAATGCGTCTCGTTCTATGTTTTTCTATGTTTTCTGATGCAGGCTAATCTGTAACGATGAAGATCCATTTGCTTCCATGAAGGGCTTATAAAGTTTTTGAAATTGCGGTGCCCTTACGTTAGTTAGATACCTGAGACGCGGTTTTTGATCTGCACTTGAACGGGAGATCCTGATTTTATGGCGACAACCGCCACAGTTACAGCCAAGGAAGACAAAAAAAACAAGCCCACCGGAAATGGAAAGAATGGCAAGGGATCAAGCGACCAATCGATCCCTCAGGCAGATAGTCTGGCGCTCATTCTCGCAAGTCTACAGACCATGCGGGACGGTAATTTCTCCGTGAGGCTCCCCGTGGCGTGGGTTGGTCTCGAAGGTAAGATCGCCGACACCTTTAATGACATTGTTGCGGCAAACGAACAGATGGCCGATGAACTCAATCGAGTCGGCCAGGCCGTCGGTAAAGAGGGTAAGACACGGGAGCGCACCCGTTTTCAGCAGTCCCGCGGGTCCTGGGGCAGGATGGAAGGTTCCGTCAATACTCTGGTCGAGGACCTGCTGAGACCGACGACAGAAGTGACTCGCGCCATCGCCGCCGTCGCTCAAGGCAATCTCGCGCAAACCGTACGGTTGGATGTGGGCGGAAGACCTCTCGAGGGTGAGTTCCTGCGTTCCGCCAACATCGTCAACACCATGATTCAACAGCTTGGCATCTTCACTGCCGAGGTCACGCGAGTAGCTCGCGAAGTCGGCACGGACGGCAAGCTCGGCGGCCAGGCGGTAGTGCCTGGGGTCGCCGGTACCTGGAAGGACCTCACCGATTCGGTCAACTCCATGGCGAGCAACCTGACCGGGCAGGTGCGTAATATCGCCGAGGTCGCGACTGCCGTGGCCAGCGGCGACCTCTCGCGCAAGATTACCGTGGACGTTCGCGGCGAGATCCTCCAGCTCAAAGAAGCCATCAATACGATGGTCGATCAATTGCGCTCCTTTGCCTCCGAAGTCACCCGCGTGGCTCGCGAAGTGGGCACGGACGGCAAGCTCGGCGGCCAGGCGGTAGTGCCTGGTGTCGCCGGCACATGGAAAGACCTCACCGACTCGGTGAACGCCATGGCTGGAAACCTGACCGCACAGGTCCGCAACATTGCGGAAGTTACTACGGCCGTCGCCCGCGGCGACCTCTCCCGCAAGATTACCGTCGACGTCAAAGGCGAGATTCTCGAACTGAAGGACACCATCAACACGATGGTCGACCAGCTCAATGCCTTTGCTGGTGAAGTTACGCGTGTAGCCCGAGAGGTCGGAACCGAAGGCAAGCTCGGCGGTCAGGCACAGGTGCTGGGCGTCGGTGGAACCTGGAAGGACCTTACCGACAACGTCAACTTCATGGCCAGCAATCTCACCGGCCAGGTCCGCAATATCGCCGAGGTGGCGACCGCGATTGCGAATGGCGACCTCTCCCGCAAGATCACGGTCGATGTGCGTGGAGAGATTCTCCAGCTTAAAGAAACTTTGAACACCATGGTTGACCAGCTCAACCGCTTCGCTGGCGAAGTAACGCGTGTGGCCCGCGAGGTTGGAACCGAAGGCAGGCTCGGCGGACAGGCGAACGTGCCGGGCGTCGCCGGTACCTGGAAGGACTTAACGGACTCGGTCAACTCGATGGCCGGAAATCTTACCGGTCAGGTCCGCAATATCGCCGAGGTCACCACGGCCGTGGCAGGCGGCGACCTCTCCCGCAAGATCACCGTCGACGTGAAGGGCGAAATTCTGGAGTTGAAGAACACCATCAACACCATGGTCGACCAGCTCAACGCCTTCGCCGGTGAAGTAACGCGCGTGGCTCGCGAAGTAGGAACCGAAGGCAAGCTCGGCGGTCAAGCGCGGGTATCGGGTGTCGCCGGTACGTGGAAAGACCTTACCGACTCGGTCAACTTTATGGCCGGAAATCTCACGGCCCAGGTACGTAATATCGCTGAAGTGGCGACCGCCGTTGCTCGCGGCGACCTCTCCCGCAAGATTACCGTCGACGTCCGCGGAGAGATTCTCGAACTCAAAGACACCATCAATACCATGGTGGATCAGCTCCGGTCGTTCGCCGGTGAAGTGACGCGTGTCGCTCGCGAGGTCGGTACCGATGGAAAACTGGGCGGCCAGGCCCGGGTGCCGGGTGTCGCCGGTACGTGGAAGGACCTTACCGACAACGTCAACTTCATGGCGGGCAATCTCACGGCGCAAGTGCGAAATATTGCCGAGGTGGCGACCGCCATTGCCAGCGGAGACCTTTCCAAGAAGATCACCGTGAATGTGAGCGGCGAAATTCTGCTGCTCAAAGAAACCATCAACACCATGGTGGACCAGCTCAACGCCTTCGCCGGTGAAGTAACCCGCGTGGCTCGCGAAGTTGGAACCGAAGGAAGGCTGGGTGGACAAGCCAACGTGCCGGGAGTCGCAGGCACCTGGAAAGACCTTACAGACTCGGTCAACTCAATGGCTGGAAATCTGACCGGCCAGGTCCGCAACATTGCTGAAGTGACAACGGCGGTCGCTCGCGGCGACCTCTCTCGCAAGATCACTGTCGACGTGAAGGGCGAAATTCTGGAGTTGAAGAACACCATCAACACCATGGTGGACCAGTTGAACGCCTTCGCCGCCGAAGTAACGCGCGTCGCCCGCGAAGTCGGCACCGAAGGCAAGCTGGGAGGCCAGGCGCAGGTTCCCGACGTCGCCGGAACCTGGAAGGACCTTACTGACAACGTCAACGTCATGGCCGTGAACCTGACCGAGCAGGTACGCGGCATCGTCAAGGTCGTGACCGCCGTTGCTAACGGAGAGCTGACCCAGAAGCTCACGGTGAATGCCAAGGGCGAAGTGGCTGCATTGGCAGAGACCATCAACAACATGACGAACACGCTCGCCACCTTCGCCGATCAGGTCACGACCGTCGCCCGCGAAGTCGGTGTAGAAGGCCGCCTCGGCGGACAGGCGAACGTGCCGGGTGCTTCCGGAACCTGGAAAGACCTTACCGGCAACGTCAATCTTCTCGCCGATAACCTTACCAACCAGGTCCGCGCTATCGCCGAAGTGGCAACCGCCGTCACCAAGGGCGACCTGACCCGTTCCATTCAGGTGGACGCCAGCGGAGAAGTTGCCGAACTCAAAGACAACATCAACACCATGATCGACAACTTGCGGCTGACCACCGACCGCAATACCGAACAGGACTGGCTGAAGACCAATCTCGCCCGCTTCACCGGCATGTTGCAGGGCCAGCGTGAACTGACGACCGTAGGCCGAATGCTGCTGTCGGAGCTGGCGCCTCTGGTCAACGCGCAGCAAGGCGTTCTTTATCAGATGGAGGCAGAGGAGCCGCGCAACATGGTGCTTCTATCTGCTTTCGCGGACTCAACGGAAGGCCACCAGGAGATAGTGAAGGTCGGTGAGGGTTTGGTTGGCCAATGTGCCCTGGAAAAGCGGCGCATGTTGATCTCCAATCTGCCAAGCCATACTGTTCCAATCCGTTCCGGCCTGTTCGAGTCAGTTCCCCGGAACGTCATAGTCCTACCGGTCCTCTTCGAAGATCGCGTCAAAGCCGTCATCGAACTGGCCAGCCTGAACAACTTTACCCCCTCTCATCTCGCCTTCCTCGAACAGTTGACCTCCAGCATCGGCATCGTGCTCAACAGTATTGAAGCCACCATGCAGACGGAAGGCCTGCTCAAGCAGTCGCAACAACTGGCGGTCGAACTGCAAACCCAGCAGAAAGAGTTGCAGCAGACGAACGAGCAGCTTGCACAGAAGGCGAAACAGCTAGCCGAGCAGAATGCTGAAGTCGAGCGCAAGAATCAGGAGATCGAACAGGCCCGCGGAGCGTTGGAAGAGAAAGCCAAAGAGCTCGCCCTCACCTCCAAGTACAAGTCCGAGTTCTTGGCCAACATGTCGCACGAACTGCGCACGCCGCTCAACAGCATTCTCGTCCTCGGCCAGCAGCTTGCGGATAATCCGGACAGCAACCTCACCGGCAAGCAGGTCGAGTTTGCTCGCACGATTCACGGCGCCGGAACCGACCTTCTCAACCTCATCAGCGACATCCTGGACCTGTCCAAGATCGAGTCCGGCACCGTCTCCGTCGAGGCCGAAGAGGTCTTCTTCGGCAGCCTCATCGAGATGGTGGCGCGCCCCTTCCGGCACGAGGCGGACAACCGCAAGCTCGTCTTCGAGGTGAACAGCGACGCTCATCTCACGCGCAGTCTGGTCACCGACTCAAAGCGCGTCCAGCAGGTGCTCAAAAACCTCCTCTCCAATGCCTTCAAATTCACGGAGCAGGGCGGCGTGCGATTGTCCGTCTCGGCCGTTACGAGTGGTTGGACAGAACGCCATCAGATACTAACGAATGCAGCTTCCGTCATCGCCTTTGAGGTCTGCGACACCGGCATCGGCATCCCGCCCGAGAAGCAGAGAATCATCTTCGAAGCCTTCCAGCAGGCCGATGCGGGCACCAGTCGCAAATATGGTGGAACAGGCCTTGGCCTCGCCATCAGCCGCGAACTGGCCAGCCTGCTCGGCGGTGAGATCCAACTAAAAAGCACGCCGGGCAAGGGAAGCACCTTTACCCTTTACCTCCCGCAGACCTATGTGGGGCCATCTGCCTCAAACGTCAACCCGCCGAAGGACCCTCAACATGGGTCACGCTTCGAGCTGCCAGCCTCCGCCATCACCGCGATGGAGGAGCCGATGGAGCAGCTTCAGGACGACCGCAACGACATACAGTCGGGCGATGCTGTCCTGCTCATCGTTGAAGATGACATCCATTACGCACGAATTTTGTGCGATCTGTCGAGAGAGAAAGGCTTCAAGGTTCTTGTGGCATTGCGAGGCTCTGAAGCGCTTGCGCTGGCGCGGGAGTTCCACCCGACAGCGGTTTCGCTGGATGTCGCATTGCCCGATATGCTCGGCTGGACGGTGCTGAACCACTTGAAGCAGGACCCTTCAACCCGCCACATTCCCGTCCAGATGTTAACCATGGACGAGGATTGGCATCACGGCCTCTCTCATGGAGCGTTTGCGTTTGTAACCAAGCCGACGACGCCCGAAGGGCTCGACGCTGCCATCGCACACATCCGCGAATACTCCGCCCCGCGGCGCAAGCGGCTTCTGGTTGTCGAAGACGAACCCGCACAGCAGCTCAGCATCGAAGCTCTGCTGGGGCATGATGATATCGACGTTTCTGTTGTCTCGACCGGTTCGGATGCGCTGACCGCTATCAGTACCCAACCGTTTGACTGTGCCGTCCTCGATCTTCGGCTCCCGGACATGACAGGTTTTGAGTTGCTGGAGCAGTTGAGCAAGATTCAGAACGGAAGAGATCTGCCCGTGGTCGTCTTCACTGGAAAGGACCTGTCGCCGGAAGAAGACGCGCGATTGCACATGCTGGCGCGCAGCGTCATTGTGAAGGATGTCGAATCGCCCGAACGCCTGCTCGACGAAACAGCCCTCTTTCTCCACAGGGTTGTATCCGAGCTTCCAATTGAAAAGCAAAAGATGCTCGACCGTCTGCACCAGTCCGATGAGGCGCTGGTTGGCCGAAAGGTGCTCATCGTCGATGATGACGTGCGGAATATCTTCGCGCTCAGCAGCGTTCTGGAACGCCGCGGCATGGTGGTGCTAACCGCCGGAACCGGCCGCGAGGCAATTGCTACGGTCGAATCCACATCCGATCTCGGGATCGTTCTGATGGATATCATGATGCCCGAGATGGATGGATATGAAACCATGCAGGTGATACGGCGAAATCCACAGTTCCGCCGGCTACCCATCATCGCATTGACGGCAAAGGCAATGAAGGGCGACCGCGAAAAGTGTCTTGAAGCCGGCGCCTCCGAGTATTTGGCAAAGCCCGTCAATACAGAACAGTTGTTGTCGGCACTTCGCATGTGGCTTCACAGATAAATTACCCATGGTCAAGCAGGGCGCAAAGGCAGCCGCCGACTCGAATGCGGGCCTCAGCAGCAAAGGGAGAAGATGAAAGATAACGATCGGGCGAACATACTCATGGTGGACGATCAGCCTGGCAAGCTGATGAGCTATGAGGCCATTCTTGGAACACTGGGAGAAAACCTGATCAAGGCAAGGTCGGCCAGGGAAGCACTCGACCAGCTATTGCGCAACGACATTGCGGTCGTCCTGATGGACGTCAGCATGCCTGAGATAGACGGCTTCGAACTCGCGGAGATGATGCGCCAGCATCCCCGCTTTCAGAAGACTGCCATCATCTTTATCTCCGCGGTCCATCTCACTGATCTGGACCGCATTAAGGGCTACCGGAGCGGCGCTGTCGATTACATCTCAGTCCCTGTAATTCCTGAGCTGCTTCGTGCCAAGGTCAGCGTCTTTGCCGAACTGCATCGCAAGAACCGCCAACTGGAACGCCTGAACAGCGAACTGGAAAAGCGCGTAGAAGACCGGACAGCACAGATACGGGAGAACGAAGATCTGCTTCGCGAGCGCGCAGATCTGCTCGAATTGGCCACCGAAGCAATCATCGTGCGAGACATGAACGGCACCGTCCTCTTCTGGAATTCCGGAGCCGAGGCGCTCTATGGCTGGCAGCGTGAAGAGGTGCTCGGCAAACCGGTTCACCAGGTCCTGCAAACCAGGTTCCCGACGGAATACAGCAGCGTGCAGGCTACTCTGGCCCAGAACGGTAAGTGGGAGGGAAACCTTACCCAGACCACCCGCGACGGTCATGAAGTGGTCGTCGCCTGTCGAAAGGCTCTCAAGGCGGACGGCAATGCGATCCTTGAGATCAACCGCGATATCACCGCCCAACTAAAGACGGAGGATGCGCTGCGCAAGACCGAACGGCTGGCTGCTATGGGAAGGGTCGCCGGCATTATCGCGCACGAGATCAACAACCCGCTCGAAGCCATCACCAATACTTTTTATCTGCTTCGCGACCACCCCTCGCTCGACGAAGAAGCACGCTACTATGCAAAGCTCGGCGAGGAGGAGCTTCGTCGCGTCGCTCATATCACACGGCAGACCCTTGGCTTCTATCGCGAATCCAAACACCCGGTGCAGGTCTCCATCTCCGGCCTTCTCGATGAAATCCTTGAATTGCAAACTCGTCGCATGGAGTTCAGCAATATCACTCTACGAAAGGAGTACCGTAGCGGCGGCACAATCCAGGGCTTTCCTGTTGAGCTCAAACAGGTATTTCTCAATCTGATTGGAAACGCAGCCCAGGCGATGCCCGAGGGCGGCACGATGCGCCTCCATGTCTTCGAAACCACCTCCGGAAAGAACCGGCATCCCTCTGTTTGCATCTCCATCTGCGATACGGGCGCCGGCATCGAGCCCGAACACGCAAAGCACCTCTTCGAACCCTTCTTCACCACGAAATCCACCAAGGGCACCGGGCTGGGCCTTTGGATCAGCAAAGGGATTATCCAGAAATATGGCGGAACAATCCGCTTCCGCACCCTCGCGCTTACAGATCGCAAGGTTACCTGCTTCCAAGTGACACTGCCTAACGCGGATCTTCAGAAAATTGACGAGACAATTCACTTTGCTCCCGCAGAAGAGGTAACCGAAAATTCCCATGGCCGCTGACGACATCACAATCCTGATCGTCGACGACGAAAGGATTCCCCGAACGCTCCGCAGCCTCATCCTGCAAAGACAGGGCTACAGGATTTTAACCGCAGAATCGGGCAAGGAAGCCCTGGAACTGCTCGCCGCCGGCGGCATCGATCTTGTTCTCTCCGATCAGATGATGCCAGGCATGACCGGTACCGAACTCACCAAAACCATCAAATCCAGCCGCCCCACGATGCCCGTCATCCTCATCTCGGGAGTCAACGAGCTACCCGCGGATGCAAGCTATGCCGATCGATTTATAAGCAAAGTGGGAGGCCCCGAGCTTCTCTTCAAAACAGTTGCCGAAATATTGGCGGCCTATGGTCATACCCTTTGACCACCCCTGCGGAATGAAAAAATGCAGAGTTAGGGTGGAGATACCAATTTCTGCGTCGTGATACTGAGGATCGAGCTTGTTTCATGAATGAAGAGACTCTACATACCAAAGAAGTCGATGCGTTCATTCTGGATCAAATCGATACCGTTCCTCATCTTGAGGCTTTGCTGCTGCTATGGAACAACCGTCCGAAGCAATGGACGGTGGAAGAGATGGCAAATGCGTTGTACGTGTCGTCCGGAGTCGCCCGCAATATTCTGCAAGGGTTAACGAGGCGTGGGCTTCTCGCCAGGCACGGCGTTCCAGAGTTGTACCGTTATGAGTCCGGCAAACGGGATGGCCTGGTTCAGGCTGTCGACGCCGCTTATCGTAGAAATCTCATTCGGATATCCAGAATGATTCATTCAAAGGCGGCTCCTGGCATACGGGAGTTCGCCCAGGCCTTCCGCTTTACGAAGGACCGGGAGTGATATGGGACCAGCAGTTTACATTTTAAGTTCTATGACGTTTGCGACCTGCGCCATCCTGCTTTTGCGCGGATATTGGCGTATGAAGCAGAGGCTCTTGTTATGGAGCAGCCTTTGTTTTTTTGGACTCGCCATATCCAATTTACTTTTATTTCTCGATTTAGTGGTCTTGCCGCAGGTGGACCTCTACGTCTGGCGGCTGGCCACCGCTGCCGTCGCCACCCTGCTTTTGCTCTATGGACTGATATGGGAAGGTGAGTGACCCGATGATTCAAGGATTTCTGTTAGGTATTATCGCCACCTGTTCATTGATGGCAGGCATCTTCTTCCTGAAATTCTGGAAGCGTACAAGAGACTTCTTATTTCTCGCATTCGCCATTGCTTTCATCATCGAGGCGCTCAGCCGCGCCTCCGTGCTATTTCTCGAAAAACCGAATGAAGGCAGCCCGTGGATATACCTTGTGCGTCTGCTTGCTTCTCTTCTTATCCTGATCGCAATTTTAAAAAAGAATTATGGTGCTGCCCGTTAGGCCCGCCAATATTCAGGAGAAGACTACCTTCGAAATTCGTAGCGAGTTCTTTCCCTTCGCGCTAAAAAGGGAGCCGCAATCGGCTCCCTTTTTATTATTTGCGATTCGTCAACCTTACCACTGAAGCAGAAGCAGTTCCGAGCAGAACGCCGGTCCCATCGCGCCCATCATGCTGTAACAACCTGGGCTTCCGGGGCGGTTCAGCAAAGAATCCTGCAACACCGTAAGGACAGAGGCGGAGGAGAGATTCCCGCGCTGACGCAGGCTGTTCCAGGAAGCCGCCAAAGCATTGGGCGGCAGGTTAAGGCTGCTCTCCATCGCTTTCAGCACCTTGGGTCCTCCGCTGTGCATGATGTAGCTGCAAATCTGTCCCTGGCTCATCTCATTGTCGGAGAGGAAGTCTTCCACCGTGCTCCGAAGTTTCGTACTGACAAGTTCCGGCACGTCCGCGGAGAGGACAATGTTGAAACCGCTCTCATCGATGTTCCATCCCATCAGGTGTTCCGTGTCGGGGTAGAACGTAGAACGAGTAGCAACGACGCGGGGGCACGGATCTTCAACGCTCGTCGGCTTTTGGGCAATCGGCGTCTCTTCTCCTGCGAGGACAACCGCGGCCGCACCGTCTCCGAAGAGTCCGCAGGCAACAAGATTGGCCATGGAATGGTCATTTTCCTGCCACGTGAGCGAGCACAACTCGACCGAGAGCAGAAGCGCGTACTGCTTCGGAAACGCGCGCACGTAGTCCGTCGCGCGGGAAATCCCCGCGGCTCCGGCGACGCAACCGAGTCCGAAGATCGGGGTACGTTTGATGTCCTTGGGAAAGCCCATCAGGTTGACCAGGCGAGCGTCGATGCTCGGACAGGCTATTCCCGTAACGGAGGTAAAGAAGATGGCGGAGATATCCGACGGAGCGAGACCGACGTGATCGAGCGCCTTCTGAATTGCCTTCTGGCCAAGATCCAGGGCGCCCTTGATCCACAGGTCGTTGTTCGGACCGAATCCAGAACGCGTTCCCAAAGTGTCCAGGGGAAACATAATGTGGCGGAAGTCGACTCCACAATTATTGTGAAGACGGTTCATGATGGCGGGGATCACCAGTTTGTCCTGCATACGTTCTTTCAGGGCTTCCGTGATAACGGCCTGGGGATAGCGATGTTCCGGAAATGCAGTTCCTACAGATGCGATTCGCATGGCTCGAAGACCTCGTTTACTTGTAAATAGAGTGCCGGAATCTTTAGTGATTGGCACTTCCACTTCCGTGATCGAGACTGCACTTTTGTGCTATGCACGAACAATATGGGGGAGACGGGAAAAAGGAGGTCGACGAAGACGCTGGAAAGCGTGCGGCTAATCTGACAGCTAAGCTTTACCTAAACCCTCTGTATTCAGCAGTGCTGAAACCCGGCTTCGAATGTCGTCGCGCACAGCGCGGACTTCATCGAGGGGCCGTCCTTTAGGATCGGGCAGCGGCCAATCATCGCGGCGCAGCCCTTCAACATAGGGGCATTGATCCCCGCAGCCCATCGTAATGAGCAGTTGCGCTTCCCGCGCCAAGGCCTCGGTCAGCCTTTGAGGCCTGGCACCGCTTAGGTCGATGCCAACTTCCTGCATAACTGTCAGCACTTCGGGATGCACCCGCAGCCCGGGCTCAGTACCGGCAGATATTGCTTCCGCTTTTTGCGGGTCGGCGAGGTGATTGAAGAAAGCTGCCGCCATCTGTGAGCGCCCCGCGTTGTGGACGCACGCAAAGATTACCTTGTACATCGCGTCTCCTATACGACCCGAGGTTTGATAGCGTAAACCTTCACGCTGGCCGCCGCTTCGTTCACGTCATACTGCGAGAGAAGCGTCGTCAGCTCCTCGTGCAACGAAGGCTCGCTCGTTGCCGGTGTGCAACAAGCATCTCCGATCACCTGGAAGGGGCTGCCAACTTCCATGCTCGGCGAGCAACAACCTGCCTGATTCTCGACCTTGGCATATGCGTTCAAATCGGCTTCGCTATCCACAATTTCCACATGCTGAAATCCGGCTGCGAGCAGCCCGGCACGATAGTCGTCAATCAAAATCGCCCCGGCAATGCAGCCGACATAAGCCGCCATGCTCTGCGCGACCGCTTCAGGCAGATCGTGCTTCAGCGCAATGTCGCTCAAGGCGACGCGGCCACCCGGCTTCAAGACTCGCGCAATCTCGCGGAAGACGGCTGGCTTATCCGGTGCGAGATTGATGACGCAATTCGAGATGATGCAATCGACAGAAGCATCCTCGAGCGGGATCTGGTCAATGGTGGATTGGTAGAACTCCACATTGGTATAACCGCCCTTCTGTGCATTCTCACGCGCACGCTCGATCATCGCCGTCGTCATATCAATGCCGATAGCGCGTCCCTCCGGGCCCACCATCCGAGATGCAAGAAACACATCGAGACCTCCACCGGAGCCGAGATCGACCACAACCTCACCCGGCTTCAAGTGCGCCGTCGCCGTGGGATTCCCGCAGGAGAGTCCCATATTCGCCCCGGCGGGAATCGAAGTCAGTTCCTCTGCACTGTAGCCAAAGGCCTCCGCGACCGCCTTCACGCCTGCGTGATCGTTCGATAGCGTGCTCTCTGCGACCGCGCCGTACTTCGACTTCACCGAATCCAATAGCTGCTCCGACATGCCCGCCTCCAAAATATTCGCTTAGGCGACTATATTCTCGGACAACTAATACGTCAATGCGTATATATTGGATTCATGGCAGCGAAGCGGACTTTTAACATAGAACGGCTCTTCCAGGCTCTCGGGGACAACACCCGCCTCCGGCTCCTGAACCTTATGGGCGATCAGGAGATTTGTGTGTGCTACTTCGTCGAGATTCTCGGCGGCCCCCAACCCAAGATCTCCCGCCACCTCGCTTACCTGCGCAGCGCTGGAATCATCTCGGCGCGGCGGGAAGGACGATGGATGCACTATCGCATCGTCATGCCACCGCATCTCGGCGCATCTCAGATTCTTCGGCAGACACTGGACTGGCTTCAGGAAGACAAGGGCATGCAGGCAGACAGGGCGCGACTCGCGAAGGCATGTTGCTCTCCGGCGAAGTACGCCCTCCTCGAAGGCGCACCGTTGCCCACAGTCATTCCTCAAGCACCCTGCGAGACCTGCTGATGGCTCCGGTTGCTCAAGGCCGTGTCTGTGCCCCTGCCGCCCGAAAAAAGCTGTCATTTCAGGGTTAAGCATTCGGCATCTGCCTTCCTATTGCGGCGGAGTGTGACCGATAAACTTGTCCGTCCACTCGATGAAATACTTCATGTTCGGCGCATCGGTGTGCCCGCCGTCATGCTGTCGCCACGCGAGCTTTCCAGAGAGGAACCCCTGATTCACCGGCGGCATCTTCGCCGTATGATAGTCCCCTTCCACATCGAGGCCTTTGGCGCCAAGCAGCGTAAACACCCGGCTCGCATCCACCGTCGCCATAAAGCTGCCCTCATGGTCGAGCCAGTGGGCGTCGCCCTTCTCGGGAATCCCATAGCTGATAAACGTCAGCCGGGGCGCACACAACGCGATGAGTTCATTCGAATCGACAGGAATATCTCCCGGCGTCTTGCTGCCAAAGCTGGCCTCGGATGCGCCGTACTTCATGAAGTCTCCAGCCATCCAGTAGTACTCGCCGCCGGTGAGGCTTTCGACCGCTTCACCATAATTACGGCGCAGCGGCGTAGCCCCACCCTTGCCGGAGGAGCCGACAAGAACCATAGCGAAGCGCTGATCGAACGCCATAGTTACCAAAGCAGCTTTGCCGTAGCGCGAGACGCCTTCGATGCCGACATGTTTTGCGTCGACCGAGGGATCGGTCACGAGGTAGTCGAGAGCACGCCCCGCACCCCAGCCCCACGCCCGCAGCGCGCCCCAGTCTTCCGGCTTGCGCGGCTGCCCCTTGTTGACCAGACCGATGATGCCGCGCGTCATTCCAGCGCCGTCGTCAGCCTGCACGCTGGCCGGGTCGAGCAGCGCGAAACCCCAGCCCGCTGCGGCCAACTGCCAGGTGTTGGGCAGACCACCGTCCGCATTCAGTGCCGGAAATTGAAAGGGCGTAGCCTTAACCGGCTGCCAGGCGGGATGATTTGCAAAGACCTCTTTCAAGGAAGGGTCCTGCTGCACAAGAAGCGCCTTCCATGCCGCGTTGATGCGGTCAAAGTCGTCGCCCGAAGGCTCATGCGGTGCGGGAAAACCGGCGCGACCAAACATCACGAGAACGGGAACAGGTCCCTTCGCGTTTGCCGGCGTAACCAACGTCATGTGGATCTTGACGCTGATAGCAGGATAAGAAGAGTTGTCGACCTGCCCAACCAGATCCTTGGCGATGACGGGAGTAAAGCCGATCCTCTCGTGATCGACCGCAGTGACGCTCCACTTCACCGTGGGCACCTCTTTAGGGATGCGGCCGTAGACATACCTCTCATACATCGCCACGATCTCAGGACGGCGCTTCTCCCACCACATCTGCGGAGTCGTGACCTTCCCGCCATCGTTCAATGTCAGAGAATCGGGAAGATCAGGATATGGATTGGCCTTCGACTCATCATAGTTAGCGTGGTTCGGTGCCTTCTCATCGCCGCTCGGCCCCGGACGCAGCGCCTTGATGCCGAGCTGGTCCATCATGTTCTGATGATCTTGCTCCGACGTAAAAGGGACCGGGCGCGGTGAACTGGAAGCAGCCTCGATGCTCTGGCCCATTGCCGCAACTGCGCATAGACACGAAAGGGAAACAGCAACAGACTTCAGCAACAAACCCACGCCCAACCTCCACGAATGATATTCTTGCTGCGCTTTGAAAAAACGATTTAGTTATGGCAAACAATGGTAAATCGTGACCTGAGGAGAACGCACTGAAAATCCGCGCAATTTTTACCATCCTGATGGCGATGACGTTTCCTGCGACGCACTCGAACGCGCAGGGGCAGCAAACGTGGGTCGCAACTTGGGGCGCCTCGCAACAGATTCCCGAGCCGCAGAATGCCATGCCGACCGACGATCTGCGCGATGCCACGGTGCGTCAAATCTTCCATCTCTCTGTCGGCGGAGCGGCGCTGCGCGTTCATCTATCGAATGCGTTCGGAACCGAGGCGCTGCACTTTACCTCGGTGCACATCGCGCGGCCAATCTCGCCCTCTTCCTCCACAATCGATCCAGCAACCGACCGGCCTCTGACCTTTGCCGGGAGCAATGAAGTGACCGTGCCCCCGGGTGCGGAGTTCGTATCCGATGCATTGAACTACCCCGTAGCCGCTCTCTCCGACCTCTCCGTGACCTTCCATCTCGACGCGCCTCCAGCAACAGAGACCGGCCATCCCGGCTCGCGCGCCACCTCCTACTTCGTTCATGGAGATTCCGTGGGCGAGCCAAATCTGCTGGGCGCAAAGCACGCAGACCACTGGTGCCAGGTCTCCGGGATCGACGTGCTGGCGACTTCCGGTGCGGCTTCCATCGTGGCGCTGGGAGACTCCATCACCGACGGGCACGCCGCGACCACCAATGGAAACGATCGCTGGACCGACGTTCTCGCGCAACGGCTGCAGGCATCGCCGGATACGCGAAGCGTTGGCGTTTCGAACCAGGGCATCGGCGGGAATCATCTGCTAATCAATGGGCTGGGCCCCAATGCGTTGGCCCGCTTCGATCGCGACGTGCTGGCACCTGCGGGCGTGCGCTGGGTCATCCTGTTCGAAGGCGTGAACGATCTCGGAGGTCTAGCGCGCAACGGCGAGGTAACGCCCGATGAACACGCCGCGCTGGTGAAGCGCGTCCTGTCCGCCGACGAGCAGATTGTTCTCCGCGCCCACGCCCATGGGCTGCGTGTATTTGGCGCGACCATAACACCATATGTGGGGTCAGACTACTACCATCCCGGTCCGCTCAGTGAGGCCGATCGCCAAGCGGTCAACGCGTGGATTCGTGCAGCGGGCCACTTCGACGCAGTCATCGACTTCGACAGCGTGGTGCGCGATCCGCACCACCCCGACCATCTGCTTCCCGCCTTCGATTCCGGAGATCACCTGCATCCATCACCCGCTGGATATAAAGCAATGGGCGAAGCTGTTCCACTCAATCTCTTCGCTCGATGATGCCTGTGCTCCATCCTTGCTACCAACAGGCGTAGCCCTCACAGAGCGAGCTCATGCGATTGAGATCCAGGGAAAAGGGCGCAGGGTCCTGCCATCCACTTTTGCGAGTTGTCGCCATATCGGACTAGCGACCGCGATTGAAATGGCGATATCAGGCCGAGTCACTCATCCAGCATCATCGCTCAAAACAAATTCTGCTTGATGTCCCGCGTCTTCTCCAAATCGCCAAAACCGTCAATTTTTTTGCCGCGACTCGAAGATCCCATTCGATATACACTCACTCCGACGGAATTTATGAGACAAACCAGATTTATCGCAACGACTTGTATCTCGACTGGCGCTGCTGTACTGCTCGCATTCGGTATCGCGGATCTACGAGCGCAGGCACCGCGCGGTGGCCAAACAGCTCAGGCGCTATTTGCTGCCCTCGACACCCATAAGGATGGAACGCTGACTCGGCCCGAACTGGAGTCTGGCTTCAACTCCTGGTTTACAGCCTGGGACGACACAAATAGCCGGACTCTTACCCAGTCTCAGATTTTGGCCGGAATCAGCAAGTTGCTGCCGGCGCCGCCCGCCGTGAAGCCCGGGCAAGCCAACACTTTCAATCCGGCCGGTAACTCGACGCCGATCCCGGTATCGCAAGCTGCTGTGGACGCCATGATGGCAGCCTTACCGACTACCCCGGGTAGCAAACCGATACACGAACGCAGAGTGCTGGTGCTGGCCCATACGGGCGCTGGAGGGTTCGTGCATGCCTCCATCCCGTTGGCTGCGAAGGCGGTAGAAGCACTGGGGAACCGAGGCGGTTTATGGACCACTACTGTCAGTTACGACGCCGCGGATATCAACACCGATAATCTCAAGAAATACGACGCCATTTTCCTGGACAGCACAACTGCGTGTTTTCTTGACGATCCGAATCCCGCCGTTACGGCCGCGCGGCGAGCGGCATTTCTGGATTTCGTGAGAGGTGGAAAGGGCGTTGCCGCAATACACGCGGCGACAGACTCGTACCACACCGATTGCCTGGCAAGTGAGGCTGCTGCAAAGAACGGCAGTACCGGACGGAACCTAGGAGCGTTGGTTTTAGCTTCCCGGCTCGTCACAGCAGCCGACAAGGATAACGACGAAACCGTCAGTCGGCAGGAGTGGGCCGCACTTGCCGATGATTGGTTCCAGAAGTTGGATACCGGCAATACGGGTAAGGTCACCCGCGCCGATTTCGTGGCGCATTTCAATTCATTGTTACCCCCACCGGACATGCGTCGTCTGCATCTGGAATCGAAACCTGTACTGCAATGGCCGGAGTTCAATAAGCTCATTGGCGGTTACTTCAAATTTCACTGGCCCGATCCGCAACTGATTACTGTCAAGATTGATGACCCGAACAGTCCTTTGACGGCTATGTTCCATGGTAAGGAGTTCGAGATCCATGATGAGACATACACATTCGAGCAGGAATCGTTCTCGCGGAAAAACGTGCATGTACTGACGAGTATTGACTACGGCAAGATGAGCGCTGCAGATAAAGCAAAAGAAGTGAATCCGCGAACCGATGCCGATTATGCCTTGAGTTATATTCGCCGCGAGGGCAAGGGGCGAGTTTTCTACGAAGGGCACGGCCACAGTGATCGGGTGTATGCCATGACGCCGATGCTGGAGCACATTCGAGCTGGGATTCAATACGCGCTTGGCGACCTGAAAGCGGACGACAGCCCCTCAGTGAAATAAGCAGTCACGTTTCCAGGAGCAACCGGCCTGGAAACGCGACTTGGCAAATCGTCAGATCCGCATCGGCATCAAAATATACCGGTACTTCACATCCTCATTCGCGTCCTCGGGCCGCATCTGCCCAGCGCTCTGCGCGTCCTTGAACTCCAGCCGCACCTCGCCGGTATTTCCAATCGCCTTGAGGAAGTCGATCAGATACTGGCTGTTGAATCCAACCACCAGAGGATCGTAGTTGTACGGTGTCTCAATGGTGTCCTCCGACTCGCCCGCATCCGTCGAAGACGACGACAACTTCAGCTCATTCTGCTCCAGCCGAATCTTGATCGCGCCCGACCGCTCATCCGCGAACTGCGCCACGCGCTGGATCGAACTCATCAGGTCTTCCGAGCGCACGATCACAAACTTAGTGTTGTCGCGCGGCAGCACAGCCTCGTAGTTCGGGAACTGTCCGGTCAGCTTGCGGCTGGTCAGCACGCGCCCGCCGATCTTGAAGAACAGCGTCTGGTCGTCGTCCGCGAACTCCAGCGTCTCCGCATCGGTGCTTCCCAGCAATCCGGCAATCTCAGCCAGCGCCTTGCGCGGAATCAGCGTCTTCTTCTCGCCCGAGATTCCCTCCAGCGTCTCCCCCAGCTTTTCGATGTGCGCCAGCCGATGACCATCCGTCGCCACCATCGCCATCGACTCTGCCTTCAGCACCAGCAGCGCACCGTTCAGCGTGTAGCGCGACTCCTCGTTCGAGATCGCGAAGATCGTCTTCGAAACCATGTTCTTCAAAGCAGGCACGGAAATCTTCACCGCCGATGAAGCCGGAAACTCCGGCACCTGAGGGAAGTTCGCCCGCGCCATGCCCACCATCTTCGTGTTCGAGCGGCCAGCGCGAATCTGTACCCAATGGTTGTCCATCAGTTTGAGAGAGATTTCTCCCTCGGGCAGCAGCTTGATGTAGTCGTACAGCTTGCGCGCCGGAATCGTGCAGGCGCCCGGCTTCTTCACCTTGGCCACGCAGCTCGTCCGCAGGCTCTGGTCCAGATCGGTCGCCGTGATCGTCAGCTTGTCGTCAGCCGCTTCGAACAGAAAATTCGACAGGATCGGGATCGTCGTCTTGCGCTCCACCACCGACTGCGCCGCCGTCAGCTCGCGCAGCAACTCGGCGCGCGACACGGTGATTTCGAGGTTGCCGGTGGGGGCTGCTGCTGCGGTCGTCTCGTCCATCGGGTGCTCCTGGGTAGCGATCGTCACGGTCGGGTTCTCCCTGAATCTCAGTCGTCAAATTTCGTCTGGAACGCTTGCAAAAACTTTACACCGAATCGCAGCCTGCGTGTTTTCCGCGCCCCGGCTTCGGCCCGTTTCCTGATTCCCTGATTCTAGGGGCGAACGGCTCTCGAAGGCGACAGGATTCTTTGTGGAAAGCAGGGTCGTTGTGTGAGCCGCCGTGCACTCTCCCCCAGCGCACAAACCTGCTGCCAAGGCGCGAGTGTTGTTATGAAACAAGACTTAAACAGTACAAATACTCATACTCATAATCATTGTCGCTGGAAAAGTGGATATCTCTCCTATCTATCGATAGGTCATCGACTTAACTCTGGTCCCGGTTTTAGAAAACCCGCCGCCGAAAAACGCATCTCAAGGAAGACTGGACACCCGTTGCACAAAGTCGGCCTCGTTATCCGTTTTCTCCACAGGCAACATCCGGCAATTCTGAGAAGACTGGTCCCCAGCGTGGGAATACCGTCAAAGCAACACGGAATGAGGTAGTTGCCATACACATGTTTTTCACACACATCCAATAACGCTGAGGATAAGTCGTTCAAAATCTGAAAGGAGCCTTCTATGAAGATCGCCATCTTCGGAGCCAGCGGAGCGACCGGACGCCTGCTCACCAAGCGCTGTTTCGATGCCGGTTATGAGGTCACCGCGCTGCTGCGCCATCCCGAGACCTTTCCTCTGCGCATAGCGGTCCACGCGGTAAACGGCAGCGTCTTCGACCCCGCAGCCGTCGCCCAGACCATCGAAGGCGCAGACGTGGTCCTCTCCGCGCTCGGCGCAAAGTCGCTGAAAAAAGAGGATGTTCTTGAGCGCGCCGTCCCAGTGATCGTCGCAGCCATGCAGCAGAAGGGCGTTCGCCGTATCATCGTCCTCGGCTCCGCCGGGGCAAAGCCCGACGCGCTCGATAAGCAGCCGGCCTGGCGCCGCTGGATCGTCGAGCACCTCGTCTACAACACCTTCCTGAAGTGGCCCGTGGCCTCGCAGCGCGCCCAGTACGCTGCGCTCTCAGCCAGCGACCTCGACTGGACCATGGCGATGCCGCCGATGCTCACCAACAGCCGCGGCCGCGGCAAGTGGCGTATCGACCCCGACGCTCTGCCGCCCAACGCCAGCCGCATCTCCCGCGAAGACGTGGCCGACTTCATGATGCAGCAGATCAACAACCCGCAGTGGATCAAGAAAGCCGTCTACATCGCCTGGTAATCGCTTTGAAATCCGACCTACGGCTTCGTCGCTAGAACCAGCGGCGAAGGTCCCGGAGCGTCCAGCAGACGCGGATTGGTAAATCCCGCATCCTTCAACCAGCCTGCAATCTCTTCGAACGAGTACGTATCGCCATTTTCCGTATTCACCAGCATGTTCGCCGCGAAGAACAGGCTGCCCAGCGGCGCAGTCCGCTCCTCGTTCACAAGGAACTCGGCGATCACAATCGTTCCGCCCGGCGCCAGCGCGTCGAACGTCTTCCGCAGCAAGGCTCGACTCCTGGCCTCGCCCTCGCTATGCAGAATGTGACCTAGCGTTGCAACGTTATGGCCGTGCCCGAAGTCCGCCTCCATGAGGTCTCCGGCGACGAAGCTGAACCGGTCCGTCAGCCCGAAGCGCTCCACCATCTTCTGCGTCACCGGCAGCACGTCGCCCCAATCCACCGCTGTCACCGCCACGCGCTCTGAACTCTCGGCCAGCGCAATGCCCCACACTCCTGAGCCCGCCGCCAGATCCAGCACACGCACCTCCGCTCCCGTCTCATCCAACGCCAGCTCCTTCGCCAGCGTCCTTGCCGAGGGATAACTCATGGGGAAGATATCGACGACGAACTGCTGAAAGAAATCGCTGCCGTCTTCCTCCTGATTGACCGCCTGCACCGGTTTACCAGTGCGTACGATTTCATTCAAGTGCAGCCACTTTGGAATGAGCTGCCCACTGCCATGCCTGAGCACTCCCCCTTGAAAGCCGGGCTTCGTGCTGACCAGAAACGCTTCGCTCTCCGGCGTCAGAGCGTACCGCCCCTCCTCCCCTCTCGAGAGGAAATTCAGCCCCACCAGTACATTCATGATGGCCCGCAGGCCGCGCTCCGAAGCTCCCGTCGCCACCGACACCTCCTTCACCGTCATCGGGCCGCTGTCCAGCACGTCGAAGACGCGATGGTGTATCGCCGACTCCAGCACCAAGGGGGGAACATACCCCCACGCAAACTGCATGATCCGTTCCGGCGTAACTGCGGAGGCGCTCGTACTCATTCTCTTCTCCTTTTGAATGTGAAGTTTGATGGCTAGGGAACCCGAGGCGAAATTCTAGTCCACCTCCCCGGATTTGTCCGGTTCGCAGCAGCGGCGAGCAATCGAGACGCAAAAGAGCGGCCCTGCTCGAAGCGAGGGCCGCTCTTTTTATCCGTTACTCGTCCTGCAATCCGCTCGGCGCTAAGCCGTTAAGCAATCCACCTAGCTCAACGTCTCCATCAGCTTGTTCACCGTCTGGTTCAGAGCCTTGTCCGTCCGTCGCTGCTCGTCGATCTTCGCAATCGAGTGCATCACCGTCGTATGGTGCTTGCCCCCGAACTGCCGCCCGATCTCAGGCAACGAAGCCTCGGTCAACTGCTTCGCCAGATACATCGCAATCTGCCGCGGCACCACAATCTGGCGCGAGTTGTTCTTCTGCTTCAACTCCGCGACGCGCATTCCAAACTGCTCAGCGACGCTGCGCTGAATCGCCTCAATCGTGATCTTCCTGACCTGCGTGTCGATGAACTGCTTCAGGCACTGCTGCGTCACCGCCAGCGTAATCTCCACGCCATGCATGGAGCACCACGCGATCAGCCGCACCAGCGCGCCCTCAAGCTCGCGCACATTGGTCCGCACGTTCGACGCGATGAACAAAGCGACATCGGTCGGCAGTTGCGTCTGCTCACTCTCAGCTTTCTTCTGCAGGATCGCAACCTTGGTCTCAAGATCAGGCGGCTGAATGTCGGCGATCAAACCCCACTCGAAACGCGAGCGCAGCCTGTCTTCAAAGTCCGAAAGCTCTTTCGGCGGCCGGTCGCTGGCAATCACAATCTGCTTCATGCTCTCGTGCAGCGTGTTGAAGGTGTGGAAGAACTGCTCCTGCGTCCGCTCCTTGCCCGCCAGAAACTGAATGTCGTCGATCAAGAGAACGTCCACGCTGCGGAACTTGTCGCGGAAGCTGGTCATCTTGTCGTAGCGCACCGAGTCGATCATCTCGTTGGTAAACTTCTCCGCGCTCACATAGCAGATCGACGCATGCGGCTGCCGACGCTTCACGTCGTGGCCGATCGCGTGCATCAGATGCGTCTTGCCCATGCCCACGCCGCCATACAGAAACAGCGGGTTGTACGCCTTCGATGGCCGCTCGGCCACAGCCTGCGCCGCCGCCATGGCGAACTGGTTGCCGCTGCCGATCACGAACGCGTCGAACTGGTATCGCGGGTTCAGTTGCGAGGCTGTGTTCCAGTCGAACCGCGACTGCTCCGGCCCGGCTCCCTGCCGCGCCCCCGAGCCGGTTGAATTTTGCGGTCCGCCCATTCTCGAATTGGAATTCGGTGCATTCGGGCTATGGCTCGGCACCGGCGCAAAGCCGCCATCCTCGCGCAGCTTGGGCGCACGCGGGTCCTGCTCGGGAGTAGTAAACGTCACCGTCTCAACATCCAGGCCAAGATTATCGATCGCCTCCTGGATCAGGTCGGCGTAACGGTCACCAACATGTTGAAAGTCGGCTGAGGGAATGCGCACGAACAGCGTCTTGCCCTCGAGATGCGAAAATCGCGTCGGCTTTAGCCACGTCTCATACGATTGGCGATTGATCTTCTTCTCGAGCGCAGCGAGTATGCGAACCCAATAATTCAATACGGCGGTAGCCGTCGGAACGAATGACAT